>DAOUKG010000016.1:0-14585 GCA_034421575.1 Dehalococcoidia bacterium | reverse complement strand
GGAATGCACCCACTCCAACTGTTATGGTTCAGCCGCAAGTATTTCAGGTTGGAGAGGTTGCCCAACTCCGTCGGTATCTCCCCGGTTAGCTGATTCCCGTCAAGTTCCAGCCTCCTCAGGTTGGAGAGGCTGCCCAGTCCCGTCGGTACCTCTCCGGTCAACCGGTTGCCACGGAGGAACAGAGTTTCCAAGTTGGAAAGCTCGCTCAGTTCGGACGGTATCTCCCCTGTCAACTGGTTGAAACTGAGGGTCATAATCTCCAAGCTGGAGAGGTCGCCCAACTCCTTCGGTATCTCTCCGGTCAGCTGGTTGTTGTCAAGAGCCAGCCTTCTTAGGCGGGAGAGGCTGCCCAACTCCATCGGTATCTCTCCTGTCAACTGGTTGAAACCGAGTAGCAGGATTTCCAAGTTTCCGAGGCTGCCCAGTTCAGGCGGCATCTCGCCGGTGAGCTTGTTGTTAACAAGTTCCAGCCTCTGCAGATTGGAGAGGCCGCCCAACTCCTTGGGTATCGCTCCTGTCAATTCGTTCAATCCGAGTATTAGCTCAACGACCCGTCCGCTCGCATCACTGGTAACGCCGTGCCACTCCCTGACTGGCCGTTCGGTCAGCCAGTTGGTGTTGTTCGCCCAGTTCTCCCCGTCCAGGGCATCGTACAGCCCCACCAACACCTTACGATCCTCCGGCGAGTCTTCCGGCGCGCAACTGCTGCCGCGGACTTCTTCGATTCCCTGCAGCCATGTCTGAAACGCCTCATCTATGGGGGCGCATAGACCCGGGTTATTGTGGAAGTGGAACGACTCCAGCCCGGATATTCCCGTTAGACTCTGCGGAAGCGCTCCGGTCAGGTCGTTGTCACTGATGTACAGGAGTTCCAGGTGAGAGAGGCCACCCAGTTCCGCCGGTATCTCCCCATTCAACTGGTTGGCAGCGAGGTCCAAATCTGTGACCTTGCCGCTCTCATCGGTAGCTACGCGCTGCCATTGGTTGAGAGGACCGTTGCTAAGCCAGCCGTCGCTCGTTTTCCAATCTTCCCCGCCGGTGGCATCGTAGAGGGTGGTCAGTGCCGTTCGCTCCCTGTCGCGGATGGTCGACGGCAGAGTCGCGGCCACTGTCGGGACCGTGGTTGGCAAAACAGTCGGGACCGTGGTCGCCGAAACTGTTGGGACGGATGCCACCGGCGTCGCGGTGGCATCCGGTTGGGATGCGGGAACCGCAATTTGGCCATTCGACAGGGTGAGCATCACCAGAGCGAATCCGAGGACTGCAAAGGTTACGGCGATGAGGAGGATCCCCACCGCCGTCCAGGCACGTGAGAAGCCCAGCGACAGAATGCCCGGCCTCGCCGTGGTCCTTGCGGCTGCGGAGCGGCGTGCGGCGCGTTCTATCTCGGGCCACAGGTCGTGTCCGTCAGGAACGGCGAACTGGGCCAAGTCGGTCAGCCGTTCCCTAGTGAGGTGCTGGTTGATTGGTTGGGCATTCATGTCACTCTTCTCCAACTGCCTCTTCACTTCCCACGCATGGTCGCACCGAGCAACTGCTTCAGCCGTGCTCGCGCGTCGTGGAGATGTCGCTTGACTGTTCCCCGAGAACGTCCGGTCCGTTCGACCATCTCAGCCTCGGACAGATCAAGGAAGTACCTCATGACGATGGCGCCTCGCTGGGACGGAGAGAGCCGCGCCAGGGCATCGCGTACGGCCATTCGTTTCTCGTTCAGGACTGCCGCGGACTCCGGGTCGGTCGAGGCCACAGACCTTCGAGTCGTTTCCGGGTTCTCTAAAGTGGTCGTCCGGTCGCGGCGCTGGACGGAATTGATGGCGTCGTTGACAACGATCCTGTAGAACCAGGGCCCGAAGGGTCGGTGAGGATCGTACTGATCGGCCCGCTCGAAGATGCGAAGAAATGCGCCGCTCACGACATCCTCAGCCAGCGCGACATCGTGGGTTACGAGGTACGCAGCCCGCAGCGCCTTGGTCTGGTAACGCTTGACCAGCGTGCCCAGGGCGCCGATATCACCCCGTCTCAACCGCTCCATCTGTCGTTGGTCACTCATGCCGCGAGCCCCGCTCCTTCGGACACCGTCACCTATAGTACAAATGAGACGGCCAAAAGGTTGAGGTCAATTCTCGCTTGGTCGAAAAGCGCCCAGTCCGGCGGCTTGCAGGAGTGGGCAAAACGGATTTGTAGCTACCGGCTCCGTCTCTCTGCCATTCGTCTGAAAATAACCCCCGGCCAACCTCTGGTAGGGGCGATTCGCGAATCGCCCCTACGGGCATTTTCATTGTTGGTGGTGTCGACGGCAGCCGACATGAACGATTGGTACGAAAATAGGCCACAATCCCCCCACACCGTCATTCCCGCGAAAGTGGGAATCCAGTCCCCTCTCCCGTTCGTGGGAGAGGGCTAGAGCCTGCCCCGTTGCAGAACGGGGGTGAGGGTTGTTTCCCCACCAAGACCGGACACTCACCACGAACGTCATCCTATTGAGGACTCGCACTCGCGGGAGTATTCTATCGGAGCGCACCCGGACCACAGGCCTTAAGGAGGCACGGCAGTGACCAGCCCAGACATCCAGAAATACCTGTTCGATTTGCACGGATATCTCGTCATCGAGGACGTTTTGACCACCGACGAGGTGGCGGAGTTGAATCGTCTCATCGACGACAGTGGCCACACCTCCACGGAGGAAGTCTCCGGCACGCTGCCCGGCGGAGGCGCGGGAGAGGAGGGAGCGGGATTCCTCGAATGGGGACAGGCGTTCACGAAGGTGCTCGACCACCCAAAGGTCATGCCCGTGCTCAGGATGATAATGGGAGACGGGTTCCGCATCGACCACTTCTGGGGCGCGTGGGCCAACGCCGGAGCGAAGGCGCTCCACATGCACGGCGGCGTCGTACCGTTCGTGCAGACCGACTACTACTACGTGCGCGACGGCAAAATACGCAGCGGCCTGACCAACATGGCGTGGAATCTCACCGACTCAGGCGGCGACCTCGGTGGCTTCATGGCCCTGCCCGGCAGCCATAAGTCGAATTTCCAGGTGCCCGACGAAATCAAGGAGGCCACGGAGGGCTACGGAATCGACGTGCCCAAGGTGAAGGCGGGTTCCGTCTCCATCTTCACCGAGGCGCTCCTGCACGGTACGGCCCCGTGGCGCGGCAGTCACCAGCGACGCACCCTCTTCTTCAGCATGGGCCCATCCCACCAGGCGTACTCCTGGCACCAGGCCGTCCCTCCAACCACCGTCAAGCTGACCGAACGCCAAAAACTGCTCTTCAGCCGCCCCTCAGCCCCACACTCCTTCGGCCGCCCGTCCCTCTTCGAGCCGGAGTTGGAGTCGGACAGCCAGTAGAAAGGTAAACAGAATGATGACAGACGCCAAGTTCGGCTGGACCGATTTCTACATGGAGTTTGCGGACAAGCTGCTTGCTCATCGGGGAGATCGGATGCCCCTTGTCGAGGCAGTACATCAGACCTTCGACCATCCTGATCTCAGGTTCCCTCTCACAGATCAGTTCCAAGATGGCTCCGAAGGCCCATTACAAGACATCTGCCCGTTCACAACAATAGGAACCTTCAATCGGGGAACCACAGACGTCAACAGGCGCACAATCGCTGCGGAACTCGGGCAGTTCCTCGGCGTGAATGAACCTGCGCCCTCCTCTTTCGATGGCATACCGATCTTGAACAACCAGAGGTCATGGTTTTTTGGATACGCAAGGGAACGTGACGATGAAGACATTGAATCACTGTGGGAGGTTTTCCAAGACGCGATAAAACTCGCGAATTCCGACGACGAGCGTGCTCGGCAACTTTTCGTGGATTCGTACAATCAAGCCCTGTCGGTAAAGGGAGTTCGGAGAAACCTGACAATCGGCCTCTTCTGGATCCGTCCTCACAGGTATCCAACGGTGGACGGAAAATCTGAAACATACATAACTAATCGCTTGGGCATTTCAATTCCTCAAATACCGCCCCGGGGACGTGAGTACCTGGAACTTGCAGATAAACTGAAAGAGCGCTTCGACGAATCGGACTCTGCTGTTCATTCGTTTCAAGAACTTTCTCTCGCAGCCTACGAACCGACAACCAGCAATCCGATCTCCGCCGTGTGGTTGGTACGCGCAGGCGACGAAGGGCAAGACGAGGACACCGACTTGAATAACGGCATTAAGACTCTTGGATGGGAAGAAGTTCCAGATTTGACGGGGGCGGTTGACAAGGATGCAGTAAAGAAGCGAGTTCAGCAAGGATATCCAAGCGCTTCAAATCAGGAGATCGGGAGTGCAACAGCCAAAATTTTCTCGTTCGTGCAGGACATTCAAGAGGGCGACATAGTAGTTCTGCCGCTCAAGTCAAGACCGGGGCAAGTGGCACTCGGGCGCATCACGGGGCCCTACGCCTATCAATATGTTGGGGACGTCCAGCGCCATACTCGTCCAATTAATTGGATTCGCGATGACGTTCCCCGGTCCGACTTCGGGCAAGATCTGCAAGACTCACTCAATCTACGCGGGACAGTCAATCGGATACAGCGCAACGACGCCGAGCGGCGAATAGCGGCGATGTTGGATGGAAGTCGAGACCCCAACATTGACACGACCGTGGCGGAGATAGAGGAACCGATACAACCCCCGCTGGATTCTCCCGAAGTGCCTCCGTACACTTTCCAGGACATCATCACCGAAGGCTGCTTCCTCGAACTGTCAAGATTGGAAACGATCTTGAACCGGCTCAAAGTGAAAAAGAATCTCATCCTGCAAGGGCCTCCGGGCACTGGAAAGACGTGGCTGGCCAAGAAGCTCGCGTTCGCGCTGATTGGACAGAAGGACGATAGCCGCGTTCGCCGCTTTCAATTCCACCCGAACCTGTCTTACGAGGACTTCATACGAGGCTATCGCCCAGATGGTGAGGGCAAATTGGCTCTTGTTAACGGCCCATTCCTTGAAGTAGTGAATAATGCTAGATTCGACCACTCCAGCGACTATGTCATGGTCATCGAAGAGATTAACCGAGGCAACCCCGCCCAGATCTTTGGGGAGATGTTGACTTTGCTGGAGTCCGACAAGCGCAATTCGGACGAGGCGCTTAAGCTGGCGCACTCGACCTCGGACGCCGAAAAAGTCTACATCCCTCCAAACGTGTACGTGATTGGCACCATGAACGTGGCAGACCGCTCCATCGCTCTGGTCGATCTGGCGCTCAGACGGCGGTTTGCGTTTGTCGATCTTGAGCCGGTGTTCGGCGAAGTCTGGCAAAACTGGGTTCACGAGCAGTGCGGCATTCCGAACGACTTTCTGGCAAGCGTGGAACAGCGCATGACCACACTGAACCAACGGATTGAGAGCGACCGTAGCTTAGGTTCGCAATTCTGCGTCGGCCACAGCTACGTCACCCCCGCGCCTGGGACTCATATCGACGATCCGGTTGAGTGGTTCAGGGATGTCGTCGATACCGAGATCGGCCCGCTGCTGGATGAGTATTGGTTCGACAATGCTGATGCGGCGCAATCGGCGAAGTCAGAGTTGCTGAGCGGGCTATGATCGCTACGGGCGATACGGTTTCCGTCCCCACTATCGGACGCATACCTGTCAGAAACATCTGGCTTCTGATGTTGTACGCCTCCGACCTGTACCGCGAGTTACCTAGTGCTCGGAGCGTAGGCGTGGAGGACGACCCGAGTGAGCTTCCCAATCTCGTTGCCGAGGTGCTCACGAACGCTGTCGAGCGTCGGATGCGGCGAAACCTGAGCTATGGATACCGTCGCAGGCGAGCCGATTTGGACCGCGTCAGAGGGCGAATTGACCTTCTCAGGACAGAACGCCGCCAACTGCTCCAACGTGGACGAGTCGCGTGCTTGTTCGAGGAACTGACGGTCGATACACCGCGCAACCGCTTCGTCAAGGCGGCCTTGAACTTACTGAACAGGATTGTCAGCAAAGATGACCTCGCCCACCGCTGCCGAAACGCGGCGGCCAGCATGGAGCGCGCCGGAGTGACAGGTGACCCGGCGGCCAACGACCGTCGCCGCCCGCGGACACCTCTCTCACGCCTGGGAAGACTCGGCGCGGATGATAGGCAGATGCTGGCAGCGGCCCGCCTCGCCTTCGACCTCGCGCTACCGACTGAGGAATTTGGCGCTTCCCACCTTCCCACACCAGATAGGGAGCATGAAATTTGGCGGTTATATGAGCGCGCCGTAGGAGGCTTCTATCGTGCCGTGCTGTCTGACCAAGTATGGAAGGTAAGTCCGGGACTCTGGTATGACTGGCAGGTGCAAGCAAGATCGGAAGGAATTGATGCCGTCCTGCCCAAGATGCAAACGGACATTGTCTTAGAGCGATCGTTGCGTAACAACCCCTATGTCTCGCAACGCTTAGTCATCGACACCAAGTTCATGTCGATACTCGACCCAGGACACCATAGAAACCAGACACTTGATAGTCGTCACATCTACCAAATGTACGCCTATCTCAGGTCACAAGAGCGCGAGGCAGACCCCGCCTCTCTCGACTCAACCGGAATCCTGCTCCACCCATCCGTTGATAAGGATTTTGACGAGTACGCCGTGATTCAGAGCCACAAGATACGCTTCGTCACCGTGAACTTGGCAGAGGACAGCAAGACCATCAGACGCCAGCTTCTTCGTGCGGTAGACGCTGACTCTGAGCCAAGTGTGGTCTGAATCAGGCTTCGCCCCAGCTTCAGTCGAACAGGTCCATCAGACTCGTCACACTCTTACCTGTCATGCCTCCGTCGCCCATTCCGGCCCGGCGAAGAGGCTGCTGACCGACTCGCCGACGTGGATGCGACGCATGGCCTCCCCCAGAAGGGGAGCCACCGACAGCACCCTCAGATTGGGAATGCCGTTGTCCCTGTAGGCGGAGACGGTGTCGGTGGTCACGATCTCCGTCACGTCGCTGCGTGCGCTGAACTTCTCCGTCGCGGAGCCGGTGAACAGGCCGTGCGTGGTCACAACAGAGTTCCGTTCCACTCCCCGCTCGCCCAGCTTGTCCAACAGCGTCAGGACGCTTCCTCCGGTGGCGATCTCCTCATCGAGCACTATGGCGTCCTTGCCGTCAACGTCCCCGACTATCGTATCGATGATGACCTCGGTATCGCTGATGCGCTGCTTGTTGCCCGCCGCGACCGGCACGCCGAGGAGCCGCGCGAAGTACGCCGCGTCCTTGGCCCTGCCGAAGTCGGGAGAGACCACCACGGTGTTGGAAAGGTCTCGGTCCCGGAAGTGACCGGCCAGGATGTCGAGCGCTTCGAGGTGATCGACCGGCACGCTGAAGAACCCGTGCACCTGCGGAGCGTGGAGCGTCATCGTGAGCACACGGTTGGCGCCCGCCGTAACCAGCAGGTCGGCCGTGAGGCGTCCAGCTATCGAGATTCTCGGAGCGGCCTTCTTGTCCGACCGGGCGTACCCATAGTACGGGATGACCGCGGTAACCCGCGACGCCGACGCGCCCCGTGCAGCGTCCAGCATCTGGAGAAGCTCCATGAGATGGTCGTGCACCGGCGGAACGAGAGGTTGGATGATGAACACGTCCCGTTCGCGGCAGTTCTCGTTGAGCTGGACCTGCATACAGCCGTTGCTGAACCGGTTGATCGTTGCCGGACTCAGCGGCACTCCCAGATATGAGCAGATGCTCTCAGCAAGATCGGGATGCGCGCTGCCGGTGAAGACGACGATCTTGTCCATCCCGGATCAGGCCTCCCTACATAAAGAGTGCAGGGTATGAAGTACACGATAAAGGAACACGCCGCTATAAGAATCAGGCCACAGGAGCATGAAGCAAACGGACATGGACAGCGTATTTACTCTCCTCTCCATTCCAGCAAGGCGTCCTCCAGTCCCTCAACCAGAGGTTGAATATCACTCTCTTTACGGTTGGTCTCTAAACGAGCAACCATGCGGCAGATGTCTGGGGATTCCCAATCGAGACTTTCTGCTAAAGCGCGGAGTTTGGTCTTGGCGATCTGCGAGGGTGAGTCCGAAGCCAAGTCATATACAGCGTTCACCCGGTCTACTAGCAAGGAAAGCTGGTTGGGGTTGATACCCAGCCCCTCGGCTGCATCTTCCGAGTTCCTCTGCAAAAGGTCCCATACCCAGTTTTCTGGCGCGGCACGCCCAGGCAGAAAGACCACCGGAACATTGCTTTTTGCCTGGCTACGTATTTTTTCCTCCATCTCGTGGTCTCGCTTGTCGCCATCCAGAACAAAAACAAAATTCTGAATCTGGCCGAATTTCCTGAAGGCCGTTGCGTGAGTGGGAAATTCATCGGCGCCCGTATCACGTCCGATGCGGACCGATTCTCGGCTAAATTCCTGCTGAGGCAACAGCGCATCAAAAACACCGTTGATGATGGCTTCAGCGGTCTCGTCCTCGCAGAGGAGATTAAGTGCATCGTTGGAGCGCCCGTAGAGTGCGTCTTGGACGATGTCGCGGTATGGTGGACGCACTGTAACCCTTCCATCGTCGTTACGGTCAAGAAAAATACGACCGTGTGAGGGCACCGAATCAAGTACCACCGGGCTGTGCGAAGTGACGATGACCTGAAGGTCGTTGCGCAACGCAAGTTGCTGCAACTGTAGCATCAGGAGTTGTTGTACCCAGGGGTGCAGTCCCGCTTCCACCTCGTCAATAAGAACCAAAGCGCCTTTAAGCTGGGCGATCTCTTGCGACAGTCTTAGGATGGCCCTTTCGCCCGCAGCCATGTGCAGTTCGGAGTATGCCGTTCCACTTTCCTGAGCCGCAAAAAGCAGGCTTTTGTTGCCGCTGGACAGATTCAATACCTCTGCATATCTGAATGGCAGCATTTGCTGCGCGAATTCAAGTTGTGAAGCGGTCAAGCGCGTTTCTTCGGGCGCGGAAGTCAAACGAGACATACTCAGAACGCCCCGAACCTCTGACGGATTGCTGAGATTGCTCAATGTCCGAAGATATAGCTGTCTCTCAGGCTGGCTGGCTCCTTTGCGACCGAGGAAACTGCGGTTCCAGCCGCCCTTCGTGCGTCGCCACCGCATGGGAAGCCGGCCGTTCGGAGTTGAGTAATCAAACTCAATCACTACTTCAGGCCTCCCATCTCCCCATCCCCCCACCTTGGGGCGATAATCTGGGAAGAGCGTAGAAGGCACATAGTCCTTGACTCCCGCTCCGGGTACTTTGTAGGCACAAGCTGCGGCGAAAAGCACCGTTGACTTGCCGGTAGCATTGCCCCCCGCGATAACGCTAACGGGATAGTCAAACACCACACGGAGGTCGTCCATACCCCTAATTCCCTTTAGGCGAACTTCCGATAGGAAGTGCTGCAAGTGGGGCTTTTTACCCTGTAAATCCTCCCAAAGGTCTTTGAACCGCCTCTCAATCATGGACGACTCCCCTTCTTGCGGACCTCTTCAAGGATGATATTCAGTTTACCATGCTGCCAGCGAACGCCCCCCCTACCCCACGTCCAGCACGCTCTCCGGCGAGACCATCTCGTAGGCCATTCGGGTGATGAGACCCACCGCCTCCATCCCCTGGACCTGGTCTTCAGGCCGGTCGGAGGTCGAGAGGCCCGCCACGAACATGGGACCCGTGGGAAGGTAGACGATGCCAGTATCGGCCTTGATGCGACCGCTTCCCCCCGTCTTGCGCGCGGTCTCGATCTCCGGCTTGAGGTACTGGCGCATACGGTTGGCGCCCTTCACGACCTTCATCATCTCGACCATCTGCGCCGAGGCGTCCGCACTAATCATCTCGCCCGCGTGTATCTTCTCCATGATGTCCACGAGGTCGCGGGCCGAGGCTACGTTGTTACGCAGGTCGCTCGCAAAAGGCAGGTCCTTATCGCCGGGACCGTCGTCAAGCTCGCCCGAGCGAATGGCCGCGTCGCGCTCCCTCGATGGTGTCAGGACGATACCTTTCATCAGGTAGTGCCACTCGCCGAGAGTCATGTTCGTGCGGGTGTTGTGGTAGCCCATCCTATCCATGGTCGCGTTGATCGACTCCGGCGTGAGCAAATGGACAATCATGTCCGTCGCCATGTTGTCGCTCACTCCCATCATCAGGCGGCAGTAGTCGCGCAGGGTCAACTCCGGGTAGTCCTGCATGATGCTCAGCGTCCCCGTGCCGTGACTGGAGATGTCCTCGCGCATCCGGTACCGGTCGTCAAGGGATATCTCTCCGTCGTGCGCCTGCCGAAACAGCTCGATCATGATCGACACCTTCACGACCGATGCCGTCGGCAGCGGCTCGTCGGCGTTGTACTCGTAGAACAGGCCCGTGTTGAGGTCCTTGATGCACACCCCGATGCGCCCTGGAAAGGGTCGTGCGACGGCGTCCATCTCTTCGGCGGGAAACGATTTCATCGGAAACCCCCATCCGGCGAATTTGCGCGTAGTCTAGGTAGGCGCAGAACGCCTGTCAAACTGCTTCGAGTCTGTCGAAGCCTGGTGCTGTTCAGATTCCGTGAGAATGCCCGATACCCACCACCGTCATTCCCGCGTAGAGCCTGCCCCCGTGAAGACGGGGGCGGGAATCCAATCCCCTCTCCCGTTCGCGGGAGAGGGCTAGAGCCTGCCCCGTTGCAGAACGGGGGTGAGGGTTGTTCCCCTCACCAAGACTGAACAATTACGAAACCTGCTTGTCTGTTTGCCAAAGATTCCCCTACCCTTAGCGTGAAACGCTAAGATAGCCACCTTATGACAACTACCGACGTACAGATCGTCGAAGGCATTGACCGAGAGTATGCAGATGACGCCCTCCGCCTGACCTTCGACGCCTTCGCCAAGAAGTTTCGCATCGGTTTCAGAAACGCTGACGACTTCGTCCGCCTCTTTCGAGACTCAGTCGACCCGAAAAACTGTCTCTTCGCCACAGTCGACTGCGAGCTTTTTGGTGTCTTGGCCTTCAAGACGACCGGCCGCGAGTTCTACCGACTGAACTTGAAGACGCCCTTTGAGAAGTTTTCTCCCTTCAGGGCCGGCCTCATGCTATTCAATCTCATACTGCTTGATATTGAGGATGCCATCAGGGAGGATGAATTTCACATCGATGTGCTCGCCGTCGTGCCGTCTTCGCGCGGCATGGGGATCGGTACTGCCTTGATGCAAGAGGCAGAGGAGAAGGCCGTATCAGAGGGTAAGCGCATGATGTCCCTCGGAGTCATAGCGGAGAACGAGGGCGCTATCAGGCTATACGAACGACTGGGCTACAGGACCACTCGAACATGGCGGGGTTTCCTCGTGCGGCTCGCGGCAAAGTCGGAAGAAGTGCGGCGCATGGAAAAGCCTCTCACTGGTGAACGACCGCACGACGAAGACGGCAGCGCGGCATGATATTTCGGATTCGATTAAGGAGCAGACATTGACCATAACAGTACCCGACTGGGTGACCTACCCGGATAACGACTGGGAGCAGATCACGCCGGAGGAGGCCGGCCTAGACCCCGAAGGATTCCGGCACTGGCTCGATGGCCTAGACGTGAAGGGCGCGAGCTTCGGCGGCGAGGACCATTCGGGCGACAAGTACGGGACCGTCCTCACTCGTGGAGGATACCTCGTCCACTCGTGGGGAGACCGGTACTACTCGCACCACACGGCGTCTGTCGGCAAGGCCCTGACGTGGGCGGTCCTCGGATTCGCCGTGATGGACGGGCTGATCGACCCCGACGAGCCGATAAACAAGTACTGGACGGGAGAGGGAGAGCTCTCCCATCCCCACAAGTACCTGACCGAGGGACACCACAAGACGCTGACGTGGCGGCATCTCATCGGCAAGCGGACGGAGAGCCTCCACTGGGGCGGATTCCCCATGGAGATCGGAAACCGCTGGGCCGAGAAGCGCACTGGACTCGAAGAGCGCGACGCCGTCCCGGGAGTAGCTGAGTGGGCAAACTGGACGGGCGACGCCTACTACGACTGCTACTCGCACGTCGAGCCCGGCACGAAGGGACTCTACAGCAGCGCGGGGTTCTGGCGACTGGGACAGGCGCTTACGCACGTGTGGGGCCGCGACATCAAGGATGTCGTGCAGGAAAGGCTCTTCGACCATATAGGCATCAGGGCAGAGAATTGGGACTGGTTCTCCGGTGGATGGGTGAAGGACCGGAAATACTTCTACCCCACACTCCCCGACTCCTACACCTACCTCGATCCGCCCTATGACATTGCGGGTAACGTGGTGCGCAGCGGTCCCGGATGGGTCGTGTGGAGCGCGTCCGACATGGCCCGGTTCGGACACCTCAACGCCACGCGAGGACTCTGGAAGGGCGAGCAGATCATCGACCCCGACTGGCTCAGGCCCCACAGCGGGGGAAACAAGAGCGGTTCCAGCGGCGAGAGCAAGTATTTCACCGCCCTCGGCGTGGTGACGACCGAGGGGCTGCCTGAGTTCAGGCACGCCACCGAGACGCGGAGCATGGTCCCGGAAGACCTATTCACCGGGCCCGTCAGTCGGAGACCCTGACCATCGCCGATTCGGAGCGTCCGGTAGTGACCATGATGTAGCCGCTGAGTTCGCGGTCGATCTCCCGGTCGCCCGTGTCGACCATCAGGGGTCTTCGTTCCAGCGAAGCGAGCTTCCGGCGGGTCGCGACGACGATGACATCGTCAACGCCAACACGCCGTATGACCTCGGCGCTTATCTGCTGGTTGCCGCGCCCGAAGATGTGCCCCTGTCCGCCAATGGCCGTAACCACGATCTTGGCCGGACACTCACAGTCCAGCAGTTCGATGAGCCGCGACTCCGTCACGTCGGACGCAACGAGATCGCCATTCAGCACTACGTCCGCGCCGAGCAGCGTATTCGAGACTCCCAGCACGTCCGCGATGCCCTTCGTGGTCGTGCCGGGACCGAGTATGTAGAGAGTGTCTTCCCGCATCGAGTCGACGACCTCCCCGGCGATGGACAAAATATCCTCCCCCTCGTCGGCATGGCTCGGCGACTTCGTGACCTGCACGTGCGACGTGTCGTCCGGCACCCGCAGATATCCATAGAGTTGCGCCTGGACATCGCCGCGACGGAACGCCTCCTCGTCGATGTCCATGACCTCGCCCAGCCTCGTGTGAGGCACTTCACCACCTAGAAACTGCGCCGCCGCGCGTCCTGCCGCGCGGGGCGTCGTAGCGTACACGCCGGAGTACATCTTCACGCCCGCCGGAATGCCGAGCGCCGGAATGTCGTCTCCGACCGCGCTGAACACATCTCTTGCCGTGCCGTCTCCTCCGGCGAAGAGAATCAGGTCTATTGAACACTCGACCAATTCCTTCGCCGCGCGACGGGTATCATCGGCTGAGGTATCCACGGTATCGACCGATCCAATGACGGTCGGTGACAGACCTGCATGCTTCGCCTCGTCCTCGCCCATCGGCCCCGGATAGGTGGCTACTTCTAAGTCGTCGAGCCGTCCAAGCTCTCGCAGGGCCTCGACGGCTCTCGGCGCTGCGCGAGGAACCGCCCCCATCTCCAACGCTTTTTGGGCTGTGGCTGCGCCGTCAGTCCCCTTCAGCCCAACCGCGCCGCCGAGGCCGGCAATGGGGTTTACGATGAGTCCGATCTTCTTCACGGTCGGTCTTCCTGTCGACGACGCGATTTGAGGTACAATCCCGGCCTATGGACTTGCTGACACGCGCTGCGGGACCACTCCTCGACTTGGTATTCCCTCGTACCTGTGCGGGATGCGGACGTGAGGGAGGGTACCTTTGCGACGAGTGCGAGGACGCGATTCCCCGGCTTGAGCCGCCTCAATGCAATGTCTGTTCAGCGCCGAGCCGTGCCGCCCTCTGCGCGTGGTGCCGGTCTGCCAATCAGCCTTTCAATGGTATCACGGCCCCGTACCGCTGGACGGGCGTCGTGCAGGAGCTGGTGTACTCGCTCAAGTACCGGAATGTGCGCGCCTCCGCGCCCCGTCTGGCCGAGCTGATGTCTGCCCACCTCATGGAAAAATCGATAGACGCCGACATTATTGCTCCAGTCCCCCTGCACCCCAGCCGGGAGCGGGAGCGTGGCTACAACCAGTCGGAGCTACTCGCCCGTCAGGTTTCGAGTTCGACCCAGATTCCCATGGACGCGGAGTTGCTTGCCCGCTTGCGAAACACTCCCCCGCAGGTGACGATGACGTCACCGGAAGAACGCCGTCAAAATGTCGTCGGAGCGTTCAAGTGCGTTGGTGACGCGCAGGGCAAGCGCGTCCTGCTCGTCGACGACGTGGTGACCAGCGGGGCCACCGTGGCAGAATGCTCTGCACAGTTGCGGAATGCGGGAGCCGTAACCATCTGGGTGCTCTCCCTGGCACGATAGGGGCCCAGACCTACGGTTCCCAAAGTAACTGTTCAGACTTCGTGAGATCCCTCGACGCATACACAGCCCCCGTCACACCCGCGAAGGGAGACCTCTGCTCAACATACGCAGCAGCCTGTCATTCCTCTGAAGAGAATCCCGGCCAACCTCCCGTAGGGGCGGGAATCCAATCCCCTCTCCCGTTCGGAGGCTGTCTCAAAATACCTTTTTCGGATGTATACTGCCGTGTAGAGGAGCAAGTTGAAGTGTTGGGATATCTTGTAGTGAGGTAGTTGCGATGCCTTTGAGACCCTTCAGT
>DAOUKG010000015.1:0-4899 GCA_034421575.1 Dehalococcoidia bacterium | reverse complement strand
CGGAGAGAGGAATCTAAAGTGTTCATCCTTCAAACCAAGCCCTGCACTCTGAAACATCCATGGCGATGGCGTAGCATTTTAGATTCCTCCCTACGGTCGGAATGACAGGCACTGGGGGGGCATGACAGCTACTCAGTTGTACTTGCAATCCGATTTTACCTACCCCTGTCAGCCCGTCGTGGGAGAGGGCTAGAGCCTGCCCCTGCGTAGGCAGGGGGTGAGGGTGATGCCCCGACGTAGGTCAGGGCAGTTACTTGAAAGCCTGTCGAAGGGTGGCCACGCCGTTCATAGTTCTACGTCCTTCAGGTATCGTCGCTTGTCTGCCCAAGAAATCGAATACTCCTGAACACTGCGAGAGCAGTCCGCTGTCCCTCCGGCGTCAGGTCTTCGCCCACAAGGTGTAGGTTGGGGCCGCCCGCGTTATCGAAGTAGACACCGGTGTACCCGGTGCCGGCGTCCAAGGAAATGAACAGCGTCGCTCTCACGCCTTCGATGGCCTCGTGACCCACAGCATAGGTGTGCGCCGGATCGTCGGCCGGATTAAAACTCCAAGAGCGTCCGCCGTAATCGAAGGTTAGCCGTGCCCCATCGCCCACCACCTCTCCGACGTAGGAATCGGTACCATTGAACTCATGTAGCTCCCACCCGCGAGGTAGACGCAAAGAGAATCCCGTCTGGCTCGTCCATCCCCGCGCCTCCACCACCCTCCAGTTCGGCTGCGGTCGCGTATTAGGGTATGCATCACGGTGGTATGGGTAGCCTGCGCTGACACTCACTGTTTGCCCGGTGTGCTTGTCAACGACGACCCGGTCTCCCAGTGGCTTTCCGAGTCGGATATCAACGCCATCTATACCGTCGCAACCACCATAAAAGGGAGTGGAAGAGGCAACCACCTTAACCTGCACGTCGACATCCGTCTCCCGCAAATACCACACTTTGGGATCCCCGCTACAGGAGGCGACAGCGAGACTGAGCCTGTCCGGAGAATGCAACGCCGCTGCCCTCACACTCACCTCGCTGCGCCAGACACCTCCACCGAGGTTGTGCCAAACCATGAAACAGGCCGCGAAAACCACCACCGCGGTCACCACAACTGCGACGATTATGGGTCCCACACGACCCGATAAGAATCCTCGTGAACCGGAACTGCTAGTCATAGGGCGTCTCCTTTGGTCGGCTGCGCCATGCCCCGGCATCCAGGCGATTGCTCTGTCGAGCCGCCCTTACTCCACCCTGATCCGCAGCCGCTTGTTGATGCGCCCCTTGCTCTCGTGCTTCACCACGCGGATCGTGCCGACCTCCCGCGTGTTATGCACGTGCAGGCCCCCATCGGCCTGCAGGTCGAGACCCTCGATGTCTATCGTGCGTATTTGCTGCACCGACTCAGGTATGAGGTTCACCTTCGTGCGGATCAGGTCGGGTATGGTCAGGGCCTCCTCGCGAGGATGGACGGCGACATGGACGTCCCTCTCCGCCGCGACCTCTTCGTTGATCGCCCGCTCCACCTCACGCGCGAAGTCGGCTGACATGCTCTCCAGCTCGAAGTCCATCCGCGCCGTCAGCGGCTCCATGTTCCCACCCGTCACTAGCGCGCCATAGTCACGCCACACCACCCCGCACAGGATGTGCAACGCCGTGTGCGTACGCATCAGTTTGTAACGCCGGTCCCAGTCGACCACGCCGTGTACGGCGGCTCCCTCCTGCGGGAACTCTTCCCCATCGATCTCGTGAACGATCAGCCCGTTCGCCCGCGACAGCTTCTTGACCGTGTACTCATCGACGCCCGCCCTCAGAGTCCCGGCATCGGGCGGCTGACCTCCCCCTCCGGGATAGAACGCCGTCCGGTCGAGCACGACCCCCTTCTCCGTCACCCCCGTCACGGTAGCGTCGAACTCTTTCAGGTACGCGTCCTCATTGCAAAGTAGGGTCGTCACGTTGGTCTCCTTGAGGTTAGGGTGTGGGTATTGCGGTAGTTGGAAGGCGTGTCGAGCATACCACGATTGTTCACGGCATGGGACGTGCGTACGGACGCCTTCGGACAATCCCCCAGCACCCAGAACCTAGCACCCAGAACCCCCTCTCCTCCCCCAGTTTGACAAACAAGAACGCATGTACCACACTACACATGGGCGACCTGTCGCCAACCGATGCGACAGCCCGAAAAGTTACCAAATGTTACGAAATGTTACATATACAAAAGGTCCCCGGCTGGACACCCGCTCCAGTCCTCCCCACTGGACCGACTCCACCCGCCATACAACTTTACAATAACGAAGAAAATGCAACAGAATGCAACACAATGCAACAAATTTCGGGAAAAATCCCCAGCACCCTCGCTACAGCGGATCGGGACGCCGAGACGCTCTTCCGGCGTCCCGATCAACGTCGACCCGTCGGTGCGTTATCATAGTCCCATCATACACCCGCGCCCTTCCGTGAGGGGCAACTGACAGAGGTAGGCAAAACGGACTTGTGGCTATGACCCGGCCTCGTCTCTCTGTCATTCCGAGCGTAGCGAGGAATCTAAAATCCATCACCGCAAGACCGGACAGCCAGTGCCGTGCTTCTATCGTGAGCAAGAGCGAAAACAGCGTAAGAACTCTCTATGTCAGCTTTACGTTAGGACAGACAACTTTAGATTCTTCGACTCCGCTGCGCTCCGCTCAGAATGACAGTGCCAGGTTGCTTTCTGGTCAATGGAGAGTGGAACGATAGACAAATTCCTACCCCCCTCTCCCGGGTTCTGTTGCACTTGCGGGGTACCCCCTAACGCAGGGCAATCGCATTTCACACAGGGTCGGGCGTTTAGGGGCCTCCCAACCCACCCCTCTGGACTCCGGCCTTCGCCGGAGTGACGATTGCTGGTGTTCCTATTAACTCTAAATGCGATTGCCCTGCCCCCTAACGCAAACCGCTTGACAATGTGATAATTACGGTGATATGTGGGAAATGGAATTGAACATCCCAACCTGGCAGATATTACTGTTCGTGTATCTGGTCTTCGGGCTAGCGCCGACCATGACGTTGCTCACCGGTCTGGTGGTCGGATACCTCTACGGGAGGGCTTACCTGGGATGGGGTTGGGGTCTCGGAACGGCCCTGATAAGTTCTCCTGCGGGACTTGTTACGCTCGTGATGACGGCGGAGCTATACAAACGCGACTACGCGAACCCATCTTTTCCACAATGGGTTGGGTGGGCTATCGACATGGCCCCATTCGTCTTTACGGGCCTGGTGTTCTCAGCCATCGCTGCGCTGATCATAGGGAATCAGGCCAGGAGGGGCAAGTAGTCGTCACCCGAACAGGTGAATAGGATCGGATGTTCCGTTCAAGTCTGATGCAAAGTGGCATCGCTCCTGTAGTTCTGTTGTACTTGCGGGGTACCCTACAAGTGCAACAGAACCCTCTCCCGTCCACAAGAGAGGGCTGCCAACATACCCCCTCTCCCGTCGTGGGAGAGGGTTGGGGTGAGGGTGAAGACCTCCGTCAGCACGTGCGTCTGAAAGGCACACACAAAGCATGGCTTCGAGAACTACCAAATACGACGTTGCCGTGATCGGCGGCGGCATCATCGGCCTCGCCACTGCGATGACGCTCGCGCGCAAACACCCCGGCCGCAGGATCGTCGTGCTGGAAAAAGAGGGTGAGATCGCCCTGCACCAGACGGGGCACAACAGCGGCGTCATCCACGCGGGCATCTACTACGCTCCCGGCTCCCAGAAGGCCGGTTTCTGCTACACCGGCAACCTGGAGCTCCGCAAGTACTGCGACGAACGCGGCATCGACTACGAGATGTGCGGCAAGGTGATTGTCGCTACGGACGAGTCGGAGGTCCCGCGCCTGCACGATCTCTTCGCGCGCGGCAAGGCCAACGGCGTGAAGGGTCTTGAATTGATCGGCCGAGAGCGCCTGCGCGAGATCGAACCCCACGCCGCGGGAGTCGAGGCCATCTGGTCGCCGGAGACCGGCATCGTCGACTACCGGAGAGTGTCCCAGGCCTACGCGACCGACTTCGGCGAGATGGGCGGCAGGCTCCGCCTGAACACCCGCGTGGAGCACGTCGCGAGGCGCGGCAACACCATCCACATCGACACCGACACCGACAGCATCGCGGCGTTGGGCGTCATCAACTGCGGCGGCCTCCAGGCCGACATGATCGCCCGTGACATGGGCGAACGGGCCGGCCTCCGCATCGTCCCCTTCCGAGGCGAGTATTTTTCGCTCAGGCCCGAAAAGGAGCGCCTCGTGAACGGACTCATCTATCCCGTGCCCGACCCCAAGCTGCCCTTCCTCGGCGTCCACTTCACCAAGCGAGTCGACGGCAGCGTCGAAGCGGGCCCCAACGCAGTCCTGTCGCTCAAGCGCGAGGGGTACGGCAAGGCGTCATTCGACGTGGAGGACGTGCTGGACATCGCCACGCATCCGGGCTTCTGGCGCATGTCGATGACCCACTGGATGACCGGCATGAAAGAGCAGTACCGCTCCCTCTTCAAGTCCTCGTTCGTCGACTCCCTGCAGAAGCTCGTACCGTCAATCGAGCCGGAGGACGTATGGCGGCCCAGCGCCGGGGTGCGCGCCCAGGCCATCGACGACAGCGGCGCCCTGCTTCAGGACTTCAATATCCTCCGGGGCGACAGGGCCGTCCACGTCCTCAACGCCCCGTCCCCCGCCGCAACATCCAGCCTCCCCATCAGCCGCCACATCGCCGGAATCGCCGCCGACGCGTTCGAGCTGTAGGCCGCCGCCCAGCCGCAGAAGGAGGCCTGTTACCCCCTCTCCCGTTCGCGGGCTGACAGGGGTATGTATTTCGTGTTTCAAGTATCGGTATGGTAGATGATCTTCAAGTCAGGCGATGACTTAGGCCACGGTTCGGGAAGCAACCAGACCCTCCGCCATAG
>DAOUKG010000014.1:0-52905 GCA_034421575.1 Dehalococcoidia bacterium | reverse complement strand
CTGCCCACCTTCTCCGATGCTATCGCTCTGGTCCGCCATCACCTGTGGTCAACCTCAGACGTTTTCGGCATATCGCCTGCTCAACCCAACATCCGAAAACTCCCTCGCCCCATAGTTGACCGCTTCATAGAATCGCTGACCTACGCAGCCTGAATGTACAAAGTATAGAAAAGAGCCGCGGCCTTTATTATCGTTTACATGTCTTTGCGAAAACAAAATCTTACACAAGACGCCCATGAGGCTGGCGTTTTCGTCAGAGGCTGCTGCCCCACTGGTCCTTATTAGCGGAAGCGAAAAGAGCCACGGCGCTTATTATCGGTTATTCGCCTTTACGAAAACAAGCATGTTCGGTTTTCCGGCCCAACTCGGCTATTCGCGGGCTACGACGACACACCGTTGCCGTTTTCGTCGTCGTGTTCCTCGTGCCAGTCCTTGACGGCCTGGGGTATCTCGAGGAGGTTCTCGAGCTTGGTGGCTAGGGGAATGGCACACTCAGGGGAGATCAGTTCCACCCCTGCGTTGAGGGCGCGATAGACCTCGGCGCGGACCTCCTCCGGCCCCTTCGAGTACAGCGTGACGGGATTGTTGATGTTCCCGACGAGCCGGATTCCGCCATTGACGAGGTCCATAGACTCCTGCGGATCGTTCTTCGAGTCAAAGTGGAAGGCGGCCATGTTGCTCTTGGCGATGCCTTCCATGCGGTCAACGGTTCTGCCACAGATGTGGAGGATAAGCGGCACCTGTAGCCGCTCGGCCATCTCCTGGTGAATCTCCAGCAGGAACCGGTCGTAGTAGGCGCCGCTCACAAGGTCGCCGGTCGCGTGGTCGGGGAAGGTGAGAGCGTCTGCCCCGGCGTCGATCTGCGCCTGACCGAAGAGTACGGATATCTCCTTGAGCTTGTGGAGCGTCTCCAGCGTCATGTCGGGGTCGTCGATTGACATGAGCAGGAACTTCTCCACGCCAAAGACGTGGTAGGCCAGCGTCCATGGCCCCATCGTCTTGCCGATTATGGCCACCTCGTCTCCGAACTCCTGCTTCAGGATGGAGAGAGAGCGGGTGATGGCGACGTTGTCCTTGTGTTCCAGGAAGCCGCTTGGGATGTGTACGTCGTCCGGTCCATCCCAGATCGGATTTGCCATCCGCACCGTCGGCCAGTTGTCCTTCTCCTCCCACTGCATCTCGCAGCCGAGCGCCGACGACTCTTGGATGATGGAGAAGTAGGGCATGATCGAGTCATAACCGAGCTCGGTGTAGCCCGTCGCGGCGAGCCGCGCGTTCATCTCCGGATCGCGGTTCGCGTCTGGGAACGGCGCGTCGACCATGTCCATGAGCTCGACGGTCGCCACGTTCGTGGGATTCGACACGGGCGTCCGGTCCACCGGCTTGCCCGCGAGCGCGTTTAGCACCCGCTCTCTGGGGGTCATCGTCTCTTGGAGTGGCATGATCTGTCTCCTTTCTTCAGTCCCTTTTGGGCAGGTGCGGAATGCGGATAACCTGCCCACGCTTTATGCTTTGCAGCGCTTCAAGAATCTGGGGCACCAATAGTTCTAAATCGCTCATGCGATTTGAGCGAGCATGAAGCACTATGATTGGAATTTCCTCCGGTGTAATGTTCTGTTGGTCTGGTATTTTTTGGTCACGTGTGATGAAAGCGTCAAACTCCTGCCGCGCTAACGCTAGAAGTTCACCATTTCCAATGCTCTTCCATCCCATGTATTCAACTGTCCGTGTGTCATGTTCAGGGAACTGATGCCTAAGCCGAACGTCTAGAGATTCATCTATGAGCAGCTTCATATGCGATGCTTTCCAAGACGTGCCTCGCAAGGTTGAGAGCTTCGATCGCCTGTTCACGGCTTACAGTGGGGAAGCCATCAAGGAAGTCGTCAAGATTGTCGCCGGCTGCCAGAAAGTCGAACAGCGTATCAACCGGCACGCGCGTTCCCTTGAAGACGGGTGTGCCGCTCACGTAGTCCCTGTCGCTGTGAATGACGCTGTTTGCGGTGATGCTCTCCCTGATCGCCTTCACCGCCTGTTCCATGCTTACCTCCGGGAAGTCGTCCAAGAAAGCGTGCAGATTATGCGCTCTGTCCAGATACGCAAACATGTACTGCACAGGCACGTCCGTTCCCTCGAAGACGGGGCCCTCCCTGGACACCTCGTCGAGCTCGATAAGCGGAGGGATGGGGTCCCCTGGCTTGATCACGACTACTCTTGCCCCAGTCTCACTCGTCTGCTGCATGGCGCGCCTCCCTTGTTCCCTATCCCACTACCTCAGATAGTATCGGCCCAAATACCCGCTTGAAGGCGAGGAGCCGTTCAACCATCCACTTGCGGGTTTCTTCCAGCGTTTCCTCTTCGTCGTTAATCGAACCATGTCGTCCGGTCAATATGCGACACGCCCTGTGGTTGTCCAAACGCCTCCAGTCGAGTGGTTCAATGAGATCTGCTTCGATAGCCTCTCTACGCTCCATCAAATGGTCGAATAGCTGCTTATTCCAATCTCTATTGCCGTTGTCGATGTAGAGATACGTTCTTGCCGGTCCCTTTTGAGTAATTGAAACGCTGTAGCGAACACCGGTAAACCCAGATGAGAATTCATAGAAGGTGTCAGTTGGCGCTTTCTTGGCGTTTGTGAACTGGTAGTCCTCTCTCAGAGTATCCATAAGGGGTTGGAAGAATTCACGGTATTTCTCACCTAGTTCCGATGGAACAGAGTCTCGTCGAGCCTGCTTTCGCCAATCGTTCGGAGTCACCACAAGATCGAAATTGACGGCGGGACGGGAATCATCGATCTTCCATACTTCGACAGCCACACCGAAGAAATCGGTGTCTTCGCCCGTACGCCCGTTGAGGAATTCTAGAGCGGCCCGATGTTCGTCACGGAATTCTTTGGTAATCCAGACGATCACGCTTGCATCAAACCCGGCCGCGTACGTGAGTAGCTGGCCGAGGTGAGAATGATCCGTAGCCTCTAGCTGGTTCTCGATAATTACGGGACGGCCATTGCCGTCGTGGGCCAGCAGATCGAGCGAGAACGTTCCGACGGATGCCTCACGTTCTTGGACTTCAAAATCCATCCCCAATGCCGCACCCAGCTGGTCCATGTTCTTTTCAAGCCACGGCGTGAAATCGGCGGCTTCGTTCGACCAGGCTTCGCGGAGATCGACCTTTTCGATTTTCGCCAGATCTACCACTTCGTCACCCTTCCCCGTGTTCGAGACGCTCTGCAAGGACACGCAGGGCGATAGCTTGAGCCTTTGCAATGGCTTGCTCCGGGGTCGGGCCGTAGGCCACTGCGCCTGGTATCTCGATGACATCGGCGATCCAACGACCGTCGACTTCTCTCTCGGTCTCTATGGCGAAGGTTGCACCTGTGTTCATGATCTTCCCCTCCCTACGTCTGAGCGAACCCCAACGTGCCCGTTGTCATCTGGCCGCGGAGGGCTTCGGCTTCGAGCAGGTCTGCCGTGCCGGTGATGTTGCGGGCGTAGGGGAGGACGAGCCGGATGAGCTCGTCCCTTCTACCTCCGTGTGGAAAGGTCACGGCGTCAACGTCGACCTTCTCCATTTCCCCATACCGGACGAATCCCTGGGTGACAGCCCTGACGCGCACAGTCGGGTTCTTGTACTCACCCTCGGTGGAGATACGGTATATCCAACGTCCGTCGATCTCTTCCGGGGTCACGATCACCTGCAGGGGAGAGCGGAGGTCCTTGATCTCAATGCGTCCTTCCGGGTGTCGCGTGCCGTAAGGCTTCTCCACCGCCTGCCGAAGCAGAAACCGCAGCGGTCGGTCGTACATCTCGCCGTCGGGAAACGTGGCCTGGTTATGAGTGCCCTCTACGGGGACCATCCCTCCCATTTCCACCAATTGCTCGCGAATCTCCTCGACGCGCTTTTCGACGCCGGGTTTCCCGCTGAACGTCCACACGGTGCCGACCCCGTCCTTGACGTACAGCCCGATAGTGATCTCGTGGAAGTTGGGATCCATGGATATGAGCTCCATGCACTTGCCGTACTTGGCAATCACCTCGAGTACTCTGCCCCTCGGAGCGTTCTTGAGACTGGTCATTTCAACTTCTCCTCGATTCGAATATCGTGTTTACGACGTGACTACCGCATAGCCGACTGTGGAGCGATCATGCACTGCGTCGGCAAAACTCTCAATGTGCTTCGGTGTCGTGCCACAGCAGCCGCCGACGATATTGACGCCGACTTCGACCAACTTCAGAATGCGTTCGGTCATGTACTCCGGCGACTCAGGATAGACGATCTGCCCCTGGCGGATTTCGGGTATGCCCGCATTCGTGTGAATGAGCATGTGGCCGTCGTACGCCTCTCTGATTATCTTGGCAAGTTCTATCATCTTGTCGCTGCCGTTCCCGCAGTTCGCGCCAATCACGTCGGCGCCTGCCGCCTGCAGCCTCTTCGAAGCGGCCGCGGGCGAGTCGCCCATCATCGTGAACCAGCCACGCGGTCCCTTGTCATACATCATCGTGGCCAAAACTGTCAGGTTCGTGCGCTCCTTGGTGGCCTCGATCGCGAGGATAGCTTCCTCAACCGAGATCATCGTCTCGATGGCGACTGCATCCGCCCCTCCCTCTTCAAGACCCGATACCTGGTCGGCGAAGGCTTCGTAAATCTCGTCATCAGAGGTGGCGCCGCCGTTACTTTGCAGAATCTCGCCCGTAGGGCCAACGGATCCGACCACGAAATGCCACGGTGAAGCCACCGACTTGGCGAGCGTCGCAGCCTGGCGGTTCAGTTCGCGGACCCTGCCATCATATTCATACTTGCTGAGCATGAAGCGCGACCCGCCGAACGTGGCGGTCAGCACCATGTCCGAGCCGGCGTTGAAGTAGTCCGCAGCCATGCGGCGTATGACCTCAGGCTGCTCTACGTTGAATGCCTCGGGACAGCCGCCCGGCTCCAGCCCGCAGGCCTGGAGATAGGTCCCTGTCGCTCCGTCGGAGATCAGGACGTCTCCCTTGCCAAGGCGTTCCAGTATTGTCGTTTGTTCCATCTATCTTCTTCAGCCCCCGTTCATCCAGTCGTCTATCGCCCCGGGTGTGGCATCACGAGTATCCGCATTGTGAAGGTCTCGCACCCGAGCGACGAAATCTCCCGGGAAACCGCAGTTGTACCGTTCTGCCGTCTGAGCCGCAGCCTCTTCAGCGGAGCCTTCGACCTCAAAATACTCGCCCCAGTTCCAGGCCATGAGGTAATCGTCCGTCCCAGCGCTCCCGTCGAACATCGATATCGCGTCCGCCGCCTGCTGGAAACGCTCGTCGAGGGGTTTGGACACCTGCTCGATCCCATCCGCAGCCTGCACCTGCACGGGAATCTCCTTCCAGTACATTACGCGCACCTTCGCCATTCGTCTCCACTCCGCCTCATGAGCAGTTACAGGTAGTCCCTCATTATAGCCCGTAACGGGCTGTGTGTGCGCTGCGCCTCAAAAAGGGTCGTGTTCCCTAATCGAAATGTGAGGCCCTGATGTCTACGGAGCGAAAAAGAAGCGGAGAATTCAACACCTGTAACCTATAGCGTGTTTGGCGACACCGGTTATATAATCACGATAAGAACCCCGACAGGAGTGATCGGTCTTGGGTGAATTCCTTGGCGGCCTGCCGACTATCCTGATAGCCACCGCCGGTGGCTACTTGCTCGGCTCCATCCCTCTGGCATACCTCATCAGCAAGCGCCACAGCGGCGTCGACATCTTCGAGGTCGGCACCGGCTTGCCCGGGGCTTCGAACGTCATGCGCAACGTGGGCAAGCTTCCCGCCGTCATGGTATTCCTCGGCGATATGGTCAAGGGTGCTCTGGCGGTCCTTCTCGCAAACGTCATGGGAGTCGAGAGCCCCTGGCTCTTGCTTCCCGCCGGAGCGGCGGTACTCGGACATTGGAAATCGATGTTCACCGGCTTTCGCGGGGGAGATGGACTCGTCACCCTCGGAGGCGCAATCTTCGCTCTCTTCCCGCTTCATGGCTTTATCAGCGTGGCGGTGGCGTCAATTGTGGCGCTCGGCGGACAGAAGTTGCCGTACTCTTCACTGGTGAACGTGGTCTTCGGCTATGCGGTCTTGGCTGGGCTTACGGTCTACTACAATCCCGCCGACACGGCTCTCGTCTTCGGTATGGGTGGTCTATGCGGACTCGTGCTCGCCCATGCTCTCCTGGGACACAGGCGTCGAAGACGGGCAGGGGACGACTGGCAGACCGATGACGAATGGGACGAAGTAGCCGACTCCTCTGGCGCGACCGAGCAGTCCTAGCCGCGCCCTCTCAACATTGCAACCTCTGTCCCAAGTATTGGGGTAGAAGATTGCTGGGGGGAGTCTACGGTCCCTGCAGTGCCACGCAGGTCGTCGTTCGAATTACTCCCTGGAGTGTGTGTATCTTCTCGCCTACGAGGTCGCTCACGTCCCGAATCGTGGGAGCGGTCACGACGGCGATCACGTCGACAGGTCCTGTAACTCGTACGACATCAGCTATTCCGCTCTGGCCGGAAAGGCTGTCCACGACGGCTGTTGAATAGCCGGCTGCGATCTCTATCAAGATGAATGCTCGAACCAAGGGCGTCCTCCTCCACCACAAGTTGAGGACTCAAGGATACTCCCAGCCGAGGTAATCCGACAACCGTTGGAGACGAGAGGTGACTGTTCAGAGTCGGTGAGGGCGTTCGACATACAGAGCTACCGTCACTCCGGCGAAGAGCTTGCCCCGCCATCACCCATAAACATACAAGAGGGGAGGGGAGGTTCACCTCTCCAAGACTGAACACCTGCGAGGAACTGCCCGCTCTTGACTCGCGAGAACATGCGTACTACAATGGACGCACCCGCTCCTGATGCGGGGGTGAAGGTGATTCACCGAGGAGGGTAATCAGGTCGTCTATTCCGTTCGGCCTGAGCCTGTCGAAGGCCCTCTTATCCCCTCTCCCGTTCGCGGGAGAGGGCTAGGGTGAGGGTGATTCACGGAGGAGAGAAAGGCCCTCTGAACTTGACAATAACGACGGAAATGCCACAAAATGCCACACCATGCCACAAATTTCGACTTTTCCCCGGCGCTCTCCGCGCCCTCTGCGGTGAGTCCCTACCCCGTTCGGCCTGAGCCTGTCAAAGGCCCTCTTACCCCCTCTCCCGTCGTGGGAGAGGGCTGGGGTGAGGGCGATTCACGGAGGAGAGAAAGGCCCTCTGAACTTAACAATAACGACGGGAATGCCACAAAATGCCACACTATGCCACAAATTTCGACCTTTCCCCGGCCCTCTCCGCGCCCTCTGCGGTGAGTCCCTACCCCGTTCGGCCTGAGCTTGTCGAAGGCCCTCTTATCCCCTCTCCCGTTCGCGGGAGAGGGCTAGAGCCCGCCCCGTAGCACGATACGGGGCCGGAGTCCAGAGGGGTGGGGACGTTCACCTCACCTACTCTAAACACTCACGACGATTGATGCCCTCCCCGCCGTGGGACGTGATGACATGCGGACTATGTCAGTCCGGTATCTCCGCTACAAATCCCGCTTCAACGAGCATTCCCGACTGAAGATCGACGCCGTAGCAGCGGCGATTCGCCGGATGAGTCCCGAAATACTCCTTCCAGACAACGTTGATCTCACCGACGTCGCGATTCACGTGCTGGAGATAGATGCGAGCCGAGCAGATGCTGGTCTTGTCAACTCCCGCCTGCGCCAGAATCTCGTCAAGCTGTCGAAAAATCTCGCGCAGCTCCATGGCCGCGCCGCCCTCGACCGGAGTGGTCGTGCCGGGTTTCATTCCCGTCAGGACCGTCTCCAACACCCTGCCGCTGTGGATCACCGCAGAGCTGAACGGCCTGTCTGGATTCGAACCAATGAATTCCATATGAGTCTCCTTGTAGTTCCTTTATTTCCTTAATTCCTCTGAAAATAACCCCCGGCCAACCCATCGCAGGGGCAACCCTTGTGGTTGCCCGTCCACAATACCACCCCACCACCCGTCATTCCCGCGTAGGCGGGAATCCATGCCCCGGCCAACCTCCCGTAGGGGCGATTCGCGAATCGCCCCTGCCCTAGAGCGTGTTCAAAATGGGCCCCACTTACCCTGGGCCAATATCCCTCCGTTCACCCTGAGCAGCGTTACGCCCCGCCGCGGGACCGAGCATGTGGCAGTAACTGCCTCCCAGTCCGCCCTTGCTCCTCGCTCTGTGATCTCTGTGCCCTCTGTGGTGAGTCCACTTCGTCCTGAGCAATTGCTTGAAAGCCTGTCGAAGGGTCCCTTTCTCTTCACGCTCCAGTAACTTCACCACCAACCGCTTCGACCCTCTATCAAGACCGGATGAGTGAGCCTCCTAGCTGTCTCTCTTCTTGCCCGTCTTCTGTTCGTACAACTCCCACGTGCGGTCATTGAATGGATAGTACTTCCCGGGAGATACGTCTTCAATTGCCAGCTGCGCCTTGACGACCTCCTCCACGGCGTGTCTTTCCTCGGCGATTCTGATGACCTCGTCCACCATTGCTCGCGGCACGACAACCGCCCCGTCATCGTCTCCGACCACACCGTCTCCCGGCCTGACCAGTACGCCCCCGCATTGTATGGCGTCGTTCACCTGCCACGGCCAAAAGTCTGACGGCCCCTGTTTAGCCGTCGTGGAGTAGGAATACACGGGGAACCTGTACTCCTTGAGCGCAACACTGTCCCGAACCGATCCGTCAGTGACGAGCCCGCCCACCTTTCTCTGGAAGAGTCGGAAGAACTTGATATCCCCGCCGACGGAACTGTATTTCCAGCCCAGCGCGTCGATGACCAACACTTCGTTCGGCCCGCAAAGCTCGAACGCCACGTACTCGGCGGAGTCCTCACCTTTCGGCTTGTCCTCGGCCAAGTCGGGACGGTGAGGCACATAACGAAGAGTGACCGCGCGTCCCGCCATGCTTTGGCCGGTCCTGAGTGGGCGTGCGCCTTCGATCATCGTCGGTGGGTACCCCTTCGACCACAGGGCGTCGATTATCGTTTGAGTGGGGATGCCCCTCAACACTTCCAGTTGTTCATTCGTAATGTATGCGTCCTGAGTCACCAACCACCTCCCAATTAGTCCTTGCGGGGCGCTATTGTATTCAAACATCTTGGCTGAAACAATTGGCGACGAAACGAAATTGGAGGCGCTGGACCTGTGTCCATACGTGAATCAAGGCAGTACGTTCCTGAGGCTTGGCGCCCGTACACCCTCAAGCATGGCAGTGAAGAAATCCTTTGCAACCTGAACCCCGCACCCGGTTCCGGCGGAGACGCGGCCCTGTGCCTGATTCCCACCCAGGCCAGGCACGTTGTGGCAGATCCGGCCTCATTGAAGGAAAAACCGAACGTGATGTCACAATGGCTGGACAGGCTCACCGCCGCCGGCGCGAGCATCCTCCTCATGCACGGAGAACACTACGACGACCTTAAGCTCTTGGCCGAGCGCGCCAGGGAAGGGGAGGACGGCTTTGCCCTCATGGAAGCCAGAATCGCTGCCGCGGTCGATGATGCCCTCGCAAAGGATTACGCCGGGAGGGGTAGGGTAGTGGTCATGGGAAGCTCAAGGCACGGATTCGCAATCCTGCATTCGATGGCGAAGAACCCCAAAGTTTCGGCGGCGGTTGCCCACCAACCTGTTGTCCACTGGCCCCGGATGTCGGAATTCAACGGAATGGATGACAACGAGGTCGTCAGGCGAAACAGTCTCTTTCTTGACGTAGAGCAGTTCACTCCGCGCCCGCTCTTCATTCAGACCGGATACTCTGACGAACGGGTAGGCCAGGAGTGGATTGCCTCGTTTTCCGAATCCCTGAATGACGCCTACGCTCGCGCGGGCGTCTCTTACAGGTTTACCCACGACATGATGGACATCCCCGGCCACGACGGAACGAGGATCCCTGACTCAGCCCTCGATGCAGTCGTGCCGTGGCTCCAAGGGCAGTCCTTGCTGTAGTTCAGGTCCCCATCAGCCACTTCAACCGAGAATCAGCTTCCCACGTGTCCCGCGAGTGCTCTCATCACTACGGTTGAAGTGGCCATAGAATAGCTAGGTAATATTGACATTTCTCGAAAAGGAAGATATAGTCCATCCGATTCGGCGAAGGTGTGTCTAAAATAGACAAAATTGCAAAAGAACAGAAGGGAGAAACAGATGAAGCATAGTATTTGGAAGTATGGCCTGGCAGGCGTGTTCGCCGCGCTGGTCCTGGCCGTCGTAGGCGTCGCATGCGCCGCTGAGGAACCTGATGACCCTCAGCAGCCTGCCGCTGCGAGAGCTGCCGCCCCGGCCGCCGAGGCGTCGTTCCCGTCCGGTCAGGCAGCTGTCGAGGCTCCTTCTCAGCAGCAGCAGCAGCCTGCCCCGGCAGCGCCCGCAAGGGCTCCGGAGCAGCCTCAGGCCGCTATGGCGCCCCAGGCAGTAGGTGGCACCACCGCTTCGGTCATGGCTCGTGAGGGCGATGACTCCGGAGGCGGAATGATGGATGGCGCCATGTACATGCCCGAGAAGATCGATCCCGGTTCCTTCGGAAGGCCGTTCCACATCATCTCCGGTTCGTCAAACGAGAACTTCCCGCAGGTACCATACAAAGAGTCTCCGATGTCGGCTGCCGCTGTGAAGGCCGGCACGATCCTGCCGGTTGATCAGCGTCTTCCCGACTGGGAGAACGTCTTCATCCTTCCGCCGGGTGACGAGATCGGTACATACGGCGGTATCATGAGGACGACCATGTCCCGCCCTGTCACTCAGACCGACGTGGGGATGGGCTACGGCCTTGAGATGTCCCCGGACGGCCTGCTGCTTGTCCCCAGCGTGTTCCGGGTATTCGAGTCGAACGAAACCGGTGACGAGTTCACTTTCAAGATGCGTGTCGGCGCCCGATGGTCGGATGGACACCCGCACACGATCGAGGACATTCGGTTCGCTCTTGAAGACCTGATGCTCAACAAGGAACTCATGCCTGGCCTTCCGGCCGTGCTGAGGTCTCCCATTACCGGTAACGACATGAGGGTGCAGTTCATCGACGAGTCGACCTTCAAGGTCTTCTTCGACGACCCGAACTTCAGCTTCATGGAGTCGACGGCGATGAACATCTTCTCCGGCATCAAGGGATGCCCGAGGTGCTTCATCTCGCCTTCGCACATCCAGAAGCGCTACCACATCAAGTACAACAATGCTGAGATCCCTGCGATTCTCGAGGCGAACAACCAACCCAACTGGGTGAAGAACTTCTCGTTCATCCGCAACGTTCGCGGATTCGATGGTCCTCCGTCGGAGCCTATTCCGACCGTGTACGACATCAACTACATCTACAGGGGCGACAATCACTACAACCCGATCCTCGGCGGCTACTGGGCTTTCAACCAGAAGGCCGGAGCGGAGAGCGCCGAGTTCGTGCGAAACCACTATCATCCGTCCATCGACCCTGAAGGCAACCAGCTTCCCTACATGGATGGGTGGACAGGCTTCCGCACGGAGAGCCGAGAGGTTGGAATCTTCCGCACGATGAACGGTGAGAGCGATTGGCTGCGCCGGGACCTCATCACTGCCGAGATGCCTCTCTATCTCGCCAACTCCGAGAAGGGCGACTACAGCGTGCTCAAGCACGACTCGCCCGACGGTTCGGACGCCACGTTCATCAACAACCAGGAGTACGTTGAAGATCCAGAGCTCGGGCAGTTGCTTCGCACCAGGGACTTCCGCATCGCCCTGTCCGTTGCTTGGGACAGGAACGGCACCAACCAGTCCTTGGCCGCCGGTCTCGGTACCCCTCAGAACATGATGCCGCATCCCTCGACCCCGTACTTCCCGGGTGAAGAGTATCGGACGCTTGATACCGACTACGACCTCGATCGAGCCAAGAGCATTCTGGCAGATCTTGGCTACTCGGACGGCGACGGTGACGGCTACCTCGACAAGAAGGACGGCTCCGGACCTCTGTCCATGTTCTTCCAGTCGAGCTCCCACTACCCGTTCGTCGAGTGGCTGCAGAGCGACTTCAAGAACCTCGGCATCAAACTGAGCATCGCAGAGAGCTCCTCTCGCGGCGGCAACACGACTATTCCTCCGACCGAGTACTTCGAGTTCTTCTCCTCCACTGAGGGTGGAACGAACCCGTGGTCCAACGCGTGGAACCGCGTGGCCCCGACGACCAAGGACCCGCAGGGTCCCGCCATCGGCCAGTACTATGCGACCCGTGGTGAAGAGGGCATGCCCCCGACGGGACCGGATGCCAAGTACACCGACGCGCTCGGCAACATGGCCCCTGACGGCACGTATCCCGCCGACATCAGTGGCAACATGCTAAGGCTTCAGGAGCTGATCACCGACGGGTGGACGGTCTCCCTGCTCTCGCCGAAGCGCATTGAAGCCGGACAGGAACTGTTCCGCATCAACTCCGAAGAGAAGTACAAGATCGGCGGTCTCGCCTACGCAGGCCTGTTCAGGGCGCTCAAGGTCAAGCGCAACAACATGCGCAACGTGCCCAAGAACTGGTCGCCCGCAGGCGGTCACCCGGTCGAGTGGTTCTACTTCGAGGACGGTCTCGACAACCTCAACAACCCGGGCAACAGGTCGAAGCGCTATAACAGCGTCAACTTCCTGGATCCCAACTACTGGAACTAGGGTTGTCGAAGAAGGAATAGCTCCGGACAGTCTGACTGTCTAGACGAGAAACGCGGGGCCGGTCGAATCTCGACCGGCCCCGTTACTTTTCCAACCCCGTTTTCCCGTCCTACGAGAAGACTATGCTGAGGATTCAATTGAATCCCCTCTCCCGTCGGAGGCCGTCTCATAATCTGGCAGCACACATTTCTCTAGCAAAGGGTGCCACGCTTATCGTCGTTGTAGGTATCATTCGCAACGAAACATAACCAGCCTTACCGTCATTCCCGCGAAAGCGGGAATCCACAACATCCTGATTAGAGAGGTAGTCTACTTATGAGACAGCCTCCGTCGTGGGAGAGGGCTAGAGCCTGCCCCGTTGCAGAACGGGGGTGAGGGTAACGGCTAGCAGTGATCCCCAAGACACTCCCCCGCCCGCACCCTACCTAAAATGCACCCGCTCCGGCCTGAGGCTGATGATGATCCTTTCCTCTCTCCTAAGTTGATCCAAGCGCGCCTGAACCCTCTCCGGTCGGACGTACCGCCGCACTATCGCCTCCGTGACGGGTCAGATCGTATCGTCGTCGATGATCTCCGCCATCCCCCGCACCGCTACGTACTCCTCCGCCAGGGGTTCTGTCAAAACGCACACGGCCAGGCGCGAGTCTCGTACGAGGTTCTGATACTTCACCCGCTGCTTGGTCGTCGATATCGCGATCCTGCCGTCGTCGTACACGTACCAGTTCGGAGTGAGTTGCGGCATTCCGTCTCGCCCGACGGTCGCCACCACGGCGATCTTCGTCGGCTTGAGAAATGCGGCCAGTCGAGAGAGGTCTTCCTTGGTGATAGTCGTGGACAAGTTTCTTCTCCTTACACGTCGACCGGACAGAGACCGGTCGTTGACGCTGATAGGCCCGGAGCATACCATAGCCGCGTCCGTCGCCGAACCGCCATGAGTACTCTGGACAATCTCAGCGACATCCCCGCCGACCTCCTGAAGGGAGTGTCGCGGTCGTTCTATCTCACAATCCGCGTCCTCCCAGGGCCGCTTCGGGCACCCATTCAGCTTGCCTACCTGCTTGCCCGCGCGGCGGATACCATTGCCGACACACCCGCACTCCCACCCGAGACCCGCCTCGAACACCTCAAACGGCTGCGCACACGGCTGGACTGCGAATCGAGCAACACCGCTCCCGTCGACGTTGACCTAGCCTTTGAACGACCCGTCGGTGATGGCCCCGAGGCTCGTCTCCTCCAGGCCGTTCCCCACCTATTCACCCTGCTTGAAGGCATGACCGAGACCGATCGGCGAAACGTCGAAAAGACCGTAGACACCCTGATTCGAGGCATGGAGTTCGATCTGACAACGTTCCCAACCCCCGAATCGGGAAGTATCAGCGTACTCAACTCCATGGACGATCTCGAAGACTACACCTATCTCGTCGCGGGATGCGTCGGCGAGTTCTGGACCGACGTTGTGATCGCCCACGATCCGGCGGCACGAGAGTGGGACCGGGAGGGCATGGCCGAGCTCGGTGTTCGATTCGGGAAGGCCCTCCAGATGACCAACATCATCCGGGACGTTCCCAAAGACTTGAGGGTAGGGCGTTGCTACGTCCCACGCGAAATGCTGGAGCCGGCCCACCTGTCGCCGGAAGACCTGCTGAGTCCCTCCACATCGCAACAGGCAAGACCGGTGCTCGCCGCCCTGGTGAGTCGCGCCCTAGATTTCTACGTCTCCGCCGAGGAGTACATGCTGGCTACGCCCCGGCGAAGCGCGCGGCTCCGGCTCGCCATGATCTGGCCGGTACTCATCGGCCTCGCCACCCTGGAACTGCTCATGCGCAGCCCCAACTGGCTCGATCCGGAGAACCGAATTCGAGTGTCGCGCCCCTGGGTCTACGGAATGATGATTCGCTCCATCCCATGCGCCTGGTCCAATGCCCTCTTCACGTCATGGACCAAACGCCTCCGCTCACGCATTCAAGCCGCGCTGCAGCAAGACCCGCCACAATAGGGAAACTGGCACAGGCGAAGCTAAGACAAATCACCAATTCGGGCGGATTTCCCCCTCTCCCGTTCGCGGGAGAGGGCTGGGGTGAGGGTTCCTTTTACTGCTGTACACCACCTCTGCGTCAGCTACGCCGAGAGATGGAATCAGAGCGGGAAGCGTTGCGATTCCCCAACCCTACGCCATCGACTCAGCTTCAGCCTTGTACTGCTTCGCCTGCGCGACGATGTCAAGGCCGACCATCCCGCTGAAGGCGTCGGTCAGCCGCTGCACCGTGGGGCCTATCTCGCCGTCCCCAACCGGAAGCGTGTTGAATCTCGTCACTGGCAGGATGAACATGGACGTGCTGGACACGAACGCTTCATCAGCCCCATGAACGTCATAGGCCTCGAGGTTCGTTTCCTGGAGCGGTATGCCCAGTTCGGCGGCCAGATCAATCACCGTCCCCCGTGTGACTCCCCGGAGTATATTCCGTCCCTCCGGCGTGTAGATGACTCCATCCTTGACGACGAAGAAATTGTTCCCCGTTCCCTCGGTGATGAACCCGTCCTCGTCACTCAGCAGGGCGTACGCCTTCGGGTCGATCTTGTGCGCCTGGAGGTTCGCCACCTGATAGAAGACCCGGCTCCGGTTCTTGATCTTCGGGTCGATGTATCGCGCGGGTACCGACTGCTGCTGCGTCAAAATGGAATGGACGCCCGTGTCGTAGTAGTCGGCGATCCCCGCGAGATGCCACGTCAACGGCCACACATTGATCGAAATCGTCGGCTTGATCCCGTCGGGAAACACGGACGAGTACAGCCCCAGCGGCCCGTTGGAGACGTTGTGCATGATCTGAAAGTCGACGCCTTCCGGCATCCGGTCCTTGTTGACCTCGATGGTCTCCATGGTGGCGGCCTCCATCTCGTCAATGTCCAGACCGCAATCGATTTCGAGGATCTTGATCCCCGCATACAACCGTTCGAGGTGGTGACGGAGCCGGAACGGTTCCATGTTGTAGCTCCGCGTCATCTCGAACACCATGTCGCCGAACATCAGCGCCGTGTCGAATATCGACACCCGCGCCTCAGACTCCGGCACGAAATCGCCGCTCATGTAGACCAATCGTCCTTCCGACATATTCCCTTACTCCTCTTTCAATAGTGTGTTTCTCTGCTTCGCCTAGGACCGCTGTTTATTGCGACTTTCCCCTTCATACTCCCTCTCCCGTTCGCGGGAGAGGGTTGGGGTGAGGGTTCAAGACCCACAGTACAGGTGGCGTCGCTCCCAAGCACTTACCTCGCGACAGGTCATGCAATTTGCACTCTTGGCCGAAATCACAGGAAGTTTCATCCACGACCTAGCTCGCCGCCTCCCAACCCTCTTCAATCGTAAACAGAACGGCCTGCTTGCCGGTTTCCGGCAGCACCGAGTCATTCACGTACGAAATCACCTCTGCGTGAATATCGCTCGCCGCCCAGGCCGCGCGCTGCTCTTCGCTCTCCCAGAAGGAGACCACCTCAAAGGTGAACTGCTGCTCCGGCAGACCCAGTGAGGACGCCATCTCTCCTTCATACGGCCTCAGCATCACGCCGCGGATGAAACCGGGCTGTCGCGCCATCGCCGGCATCCACTTGTCGCGAATCGCGGAGACCAGCTCATCCTCCCGACCCGGATTGGCCGTCAGCCGCATGTTCAAGGTGATCACGGATTATTCGTTCCTTTCCCGTCCAGCAAGGTCTTCAGACCCCGAGGACTCGTGCCGCAAAGGCAGCGAGCCGAACCGATGGTATCCCACGCCCTATAGGGTGTCAACGACGCTTCAACACGTAGTGTTGCGGGCCTTCAGGCTGCCCCAAATCACCTCGCGTTACATGCATCGGAATATACGAAAAACTTTTCCGTATTCACCATGCGTGAATTGCATTATGTGTATTCTTGGACGAAAGCTTACGAAATCAGGCATTTGAGACGGAAAGTTGACACGACATCAAAGTATCATGTAGCGTGTACCCAGTTGGGTGGAGTGGACTTTGAGTGTAGTGGATATTTGATGATTGTTATCTACAGAGAAAGGAGGACGACATGCTGCCGGAAGTAACGCTGAAGAATGTATCGAGAGATGATGTTGACAGGATAGCGTGGTGGTTGCAGGACGATGATCTGTCGAGCCGGTGGTTCGGCCACTATGGCGCCGACGACCCTGTGCATCCCGGATATGACCCCCACCATATGTTGGAGGCGAGTGACTGGGAGTGGCGCAGGACATTCGGCGACCCTCGCAGGTCGATTTTTTCTATCTATAATCAGGCCGATGAGCATGTAGGCGAGTGCCAGGTGCAGCTCGATGGGGAGGGCGGCGCGGAACTGACCGTCATCATCGGACGCAAGGACCTGTGGCACCACGGATACGGCACCGCGACGATGCTGGAATTGCTCGACAAGGTGTTCAACACGATGAGTCTTGAGTCCGCGTGGGTGACGGTTCCCGTCGAAAATCGGCCCGCGATTGGCCTTTTCGAAAAGCTCGGCTTTGTGATTGACAGCGGCTCCCAGGTCAAGCACGGCGACATCGACGTCGCCCACATGGCCGTGTCTTCGGCTCGCTATTCCGCAAAGGACTCGCGCGCCCACAAGGAGCGAGAGCTCACGCCGGTTGTCGCCATCACGGGACTGCCCGGAAGCGAGAGTGAGGCCTTGGGCCGGGAGATCGCCCGTCTCCTCGACAGCGAGTTCATCGGCGATGAGATCAAGGACACACTCAGCGAGCGGCTACAGTGCACCAGGGCTGAGCTCGAGTCTTTCGAGACCAGCCACAAGTCGTTCTGGATGCGCCTGCTCGCCTCCGTCGTGGTTCCCACAGAGGTCACTACGGCCTACGAAAGCGGGTACCACGCCTACGTCCCCAGCAGGCCCTACGAGTACGACGAGCTGCTTCATGAGCCGCTCTCCAAGCGACAGTACGTAAAGAAGCTGCGCCGCATCGTTCGACGACGCGCGGCCGAGGGCGACGCCGTCATGCATGGTAACGGCGCCCATCTCTTCCTTCCTGAGCAGGTGGACGGCCTAACCGTCTTCGTATCGGCGTCCGATGAGTCCCGATCCATGCGGATCGCTCAATACGGCGATACCCCCGAAGTCTCCCGGAAGCGCTTGGAACGCGCCGACAGAGAGCGACGGGAGATATTCGGCCGCATCTTCGACTGCGAAATCGACGATCCCAGCAAGTTTGACATCACCGTCAATCTCGACCGGATGACGATCGCCGACGCAGCCGAGATCATCGTCGATGTCCTGCGACGCCGAGGGGCCGACAGGGAACCCGCTCCCGCGACCCCGAAGGGAGTCACGGTTAGCAGCTGACCGGCATCCTTACTCCCTCTCCCGTCGCGGGAGAGGGCGAAAACCTCTCCCAAGTCGAACAAATCAGAGTCCCCGGATCCTTTACCTGATCCGGGGACTCTTTCATGCCAAGCCGCCTTCGGGAAGGCGTACAAGATGTGACAATCTCTTCCCCGTTGAACGGGAGAGAGACCGAGTAGGGAGCACTTCCTACCCCTCCCACTCCTCGCGGAGAATCCCGTAGTACGCCACGTCCTGCCGAGCTTCGGTGTCGTCACCGGAAGGGGCCTCGCCCCTCAACACCCCCTCTCTGGTCATCCCGATGCGTTCCATCACCCGCCACGACCGCCTGTTGTCGACATTCGCAAAAGCAAAGACCTTCGCTAGGCACAACGTCTCGAATGCCCAGTTGACTACGGCGAGAGCCGCCTCGCTCCCGTAGCCATTCCCCCAGTGCCTTCGCGCAATCGCATAGCCCATCTCCGCTGCCTGACGTTGCTTGTCGATGCCAAGATTGATCGCGCCTATCACCGTGCCGTCTAGGACGATGGCGAAGGTTGGCTTGGACTTCCAGTCCTTGAGAAACGACTCTGCCACGAACTGCTCAGCGTGAACAAGCTCGTACGGATACGGCAAAGGCAGGAGATATCTCTGCCACTCCTCGTCATTTGCATACGCGTGGACGTCGTTGGCGTCATTCAATTGAAACCTTCGAAGGATGAGACGATCAGTCTGAATTTCCGGCTGCTCTTCAGGCATGATTTTCCATTCTCCAATTGCCCATGTGTGTCCGGCTGCCAAGAATGAGGGTTCCAATCAGTCTACTCTCAACCGAACGGTGCAGCTATGTTTTCCCGCAGGTCGCGGCTTGCCATCCCTTTTGTCACTCCCAATCGTCATGCGGTACCATGAAGGTGTGCGACATCTATCAGGCCTTGCTCTGGGAATCTTCCTCTTCGCCCTGACCGTAACGAGCCTAACGGCCAACGGCGGAATGCTCATTCAACGTGAGCAGCAAGGCGGCTACGACATCGCCGTGACCGTATGGCCCCCGGAACCCAAGACAGGCCTCTTGGTCTTCACAGTCCTCATCCAAGCCGTCGCGTCAACCAACGGCGGTGGTGAGGACCACCTCGCCCCCATCTCAACTGACCTGACCCTCCGAGGCCAGGGGCCTGCGAACACCACGGTCGGCCCATTCCAGCCCCAGACCGTCCTGCCGGGCTTCAGTCACTTCGACGTCAGAGTCCCCGTCGGACGGGAAGGGCAGTGGAGCTTCACCCTCGATGTCTCAGGCCCGCTCGGCAAAGTCACGACAAACGTCCCCCTCGAAGTCCAGCCCTCCGAAGACACCGGCTTGCAGCTCTGGCTCCTCGTAGGAGCATGGGGGATTGGCGTCCTCATCTCAGGTGGCCTCTTGGCCTTGCTTGTCCGAAAGCTTCGTCGCTCATCCACCCCAAGCGACGAATAGCCTGCATTCCCTGCAGACCATCCGCGCAATAGAACACAACCACCCCGTCATTCCGGCGCTGACCGGAATCCAGAGGTGCGGGGCGGAAACCAACCGCCAGACCGAGCACCCTTTCACCCTCAGCCTAGAATACCCTCTTCATCCAGAGCCTGGAGCACCCCGTTCACCCTGGGCCTGAAAAGCACTCCATTCACCTTGGGCCTGAAAAGCACTCCGTTCACCCTGGACCTGAAAAACACCCCGTTCGGCCTGAGCCTGTCGAAGGCCCTCTTATCCCCTCTCCCGTTCGCGGGAGAGGGCTAGAGCCTGCCCCGTTGCAGAACGGGGGTGAGGGTTATTCACCTCGTCAACTACGAATGCCTCCAGCAGTACCTGTTCAGACTTCGTGAGAACACCCGATACCCACCACCGTCATTCCCGCGTAGGGAGACCTTTGCATAACCTCCGTCATTCCCGCGAAAGCGGGAATCCAGAGTCGTCAGCAAAGTTGGGAGGCGCCCTTTCTCTGACAATCTCCCAACGGGGGAGCGCTTACGGAAAGGTCTCCGTAGGCGGGAATCCAATCCCCTCTCCCGTTCGCGGGAGAGGGCTAGAGCCTGCCCCGTTGCAGAACGAGGGTGAGGGTTATTCCCCTCGTCAACTATGAACGCCTCCAGCATTATGGACACGTGAACACCGCTTGGCTATAATACGAACACACCAACCTCGGCTGAACACATGCGGCTGAGGACCCAGCCGAGGTGGCGGAACTGGTAGACGCGCAGCGTTGAGGGCGCTGTGGCCGCAAGGCTGTGAGGGTTCGAGTCCCTCCCTCGGCACCATGTCTACTGATGAGGCGGCGTAGCCAAGTGGTCTAAGGCGGAGGTCTGCAAAACCTCTATTCGGCGGTTCGAATCCGCCCGTCGCCTCCACCCTTCCAAGGGCTCCCAAAGCCGGCCCGTTCACCCTGAGCCTGTCGAAGGGCCGTTCTCCGACCTACAACCTCACTACGACAACCTCGCCCGTTCCGCCGGACACAGTCTAAGGCGCCAGCAGCACCTTCCCCATCGTCCTGCGGTTCTCGAGATCATCCTGCGCGCGGCCCGCGTCGGAAAGTGGATAAGTACCGTGGATGTGAAGCGACAACGCCCCCGATTCCACACGCCCCAGCACGTCGCCCGCGCGCCACAAGAGCTCCTCGCGCGTTGCAACGTGGTCGTTCAGCCCAGGCCTCGTGAAGAATAACGACTTTGCGTTGATGACCGACACCGGCACCGACTGCACGGCCCCGCTCGCGGCTCCGTACAGCGCCATCATCCCTCGCTGCCTGAGACTGGCCATGCTCGCGTCTGCCGTTGCCTGCCCAACGGAATCGTACACGACGTCCACGCCACCTCCGTCCGTAATCCTCATGACTTCTTGCTGGAAGTCCTGCTCGGTGTACAGCACAACGTGATTGGCGCCGACCGACCGGGCCATCTCCGCCTTCTCTTCCGTCGAGACGGTCGTAATGACGGTTGCGCCCAGCTGCTTGGCCATCTGGATTAGTAGACGGCCAACCCCACCGGCTCCGGCGTGGATCAGCGCGGTATCGTCGGGGCCAAGTGGATACGTCGAATAGCAGAGGTAATGTGCCGTCATCCCCTGTTCGAGCACCGCCGCAGCGGCCTCCAGGGTCACCCCGTCCGGAACGTGTACGATCTGCCACTCAGGAAGAACGATCTTCTCCGCGTATGACCCCATCGACAGGCCGGCCATCGCGACTCGATCTCCTTCTGTGAACTCGACCACGTCCGGCCCGACGCCCGACACGATTCCGGCAACTTCATACCCCGGGATCAGCGGCAGCGGGCGAGGATATGCCCCTCGCCGGACGTACGTGTCGATGAAGTTGATGCCTATGTGCTCAACGTCAATCAGCACCTCGCCGGACCCCGGAACAGGATCGGGGACATCCACGTATTCCAGCACCTCCGGCCCCCCGGTTTGCGTCATCCGTATTGCTTTCATTGATATGGATTCCTCTAGTAGTGGAGTTTGTGCCTAAGTGGATATTTCCTGCCCCTCTCCCGTCGTGGGAGGGAGTCTGCCCCGTACTCGATACGGGGGCTGGGGTGAGGGTGAGAGTGAAGGTACGTACCGCCTGCGTTTGACTTTCGCCCAAACGAAAGGGGAAGCCGTGCGCGATCACACTCAATTCATCGCGAACCCGCCGTCCACGTTCACGGACTGCCCCGTAATCCCGCTCGCGGCATCGGACGCGAGGAATACGACCGTGTTCGCGATCTCCTCGGGGGTCTGCTCCCTCCCAAGCGGAGTATTGGACTCAACGAACCTGTCGAACGACTCCCGCGTGGACATCTCGTCGTCGATGTTCAGTCCGATCCTGCGACTCGCAATGCGCTCCCACATCTTCGTCCACACAAGTCCCGGGCAGACGCAGTTGACGTTCACGCTGTGCGGCGCGTAGTCCAGCGCATAGCACCGGGTCAGATTTATCACCGCCGCCTTCGACGCGCCATACGCGAAGTTCGTGCGCGTACCGGTGCGTCCCGCCACCGACGCGATATTGACGATCTTGCCGTACCGCCGCGATTTCATGTGCTCTCCCACAGCCTCCGTCACCCTTGCAATGCCGTGAACGTTCACGTTATGTATGTGGTCCCAATCGTCGTCGTTCGGGCGATCGCGTGTCTCCCATCCCGATGATCCGATGGTCCCCGCATTATTGACCGTGATGTCGATGCGCCCAAATGTGTCGAGCGTCTGGGTGGCTAGTCCGTCGACCGAGCACTGGTCCGTCACGTCCACCGCGACCGCCAGCGAACGGCCTCCAAGAGCTTCTAGTTCTTGGCTCACCGTTTGCGCATCACCCTCATTGATGTCAGCCACGACCACGCTTGCGCCATTTCGCGCCAGAACATGAGAGATCGCGCGCCCTATCCCCCTGCCTCCGCCGGTCACAATTGCGATTCTGTCCGAAACGTCCATTCCTACCCTCCGATTAGTCGTTCGATCCGATCTTTGTAGTGGTCTCGGCAATCGCGAACACTGCGGACGTGCCCTGCCTTCCGATGGCGCGAATCCATTCGTCTCGCACGTACACAACGCCGCCGACGGACTTGCCGTTGAGAGTTATCGTGGCTTCATTGGCGAAGAACAGGAGGGAATGGGTCACCGCCGCACCATCGTGCATCGGCCCCGGACCTTCGAGGATGGTTGGCGGGTGAATGCTGCCCCAGACCACTTCCACCTCTCCATTCTCACTCGCGATGGTCCATGACGGCATCGTCCGCACGTCACCGCCACGGGTGATCTCCGCCTCCAACATGGGTATGTCGTGCTTATAGTAGTTGTTGTTGCTCGTTCCTCTTGCCAGGGTCTTCGACATGAAGTCCCCAAGCTTCAAGTCGTCCGTGAATATCCCTGTGAAGGACTCTTCAGGTATGTCGATGAAGGCGACGGTGCCCTCCCCCGCGGTGCTGTAGGAGACTCGATAGAGACTCACCCGCCCGACATCCGCCTGATTGTCATGGTTCTTGAGGTAGGCGATCCAGTGTTCGCCCGACCACACCAGGGTCTTGTCCTCTGCAACTCGTTCTGCGCCCAATTCGATTACCTCTGCTAACCTAGTGGTTCAACATCATAGTATTGGAGGGTGGCGGCACTTTTACTTGGTGGGGCGGGTTTCAAACCCGCCCTGTGGTTGTAGAATACGAATCCAACCCTCTGCTACTACCCGTCATTTCAAAGACTTCTGTCCATTAGTTGAACTTGAAAGAGTACAAGTCAGCATCCTTGAGGACGAACCGCAGCCGTGCCGGCCTACCCGCGAACGCGCTCACGTCGGGGCCGCCCGTCCACGTGACACGCTGCGAAATCTTGTCACCGTACTTCTCCGGACTGTCCGACAGCGCAAACCCCTGCTGTGCCCGCCCCTGTTCGTCCTGGATTTCCACCTGCACCGATCCCACCGCCGATGTCGAGTAGTTGATTTCCAGCTCGCTGCCCCCCAACACCACCGGCTTGGTCGTGAACTCTCCTCCACGATAGCCCGCATTTACGGAAACGAATCCATCCGTTCGCAGTGTGTAACGTGATATCCGCGTGCTGGGATATCGCCAGTGGTCGGAGCAGTACATGCTCAGGGTATCTTCAGACGTCTGGAAGATCCCTCGCTCGAAGTATATCCCCCGTTCATGCCAGTTCTCCATGTCCAGTCCAGGTCGTATGAACGCCTCCATGAACGATCGGTCCCATGTGATCCCGTCCCTGCTGCTCATCAAGGCAATGTCGTTGACCCCTGGGCCGTTGGGCCAGTGGGGGTCGGGAGTGTGCTCCAATACGAGTCGGGACGGGAACATCAGATACGTGCCCGGCGACCGCTCATAGGGAACGCAGGCATTGGTGTACAGGTGCTCGGACGGTATCTCGCCCGTATCGATCAGTTCCAGGCGACTCCAGTTCAGGAAGTCATCCGAAGTGGCACGCCTTATCCACCGGACTCCGCCCTTGAACGGACCGCCTGTGCCGCCGACCCCTCTCGTATAGATCACGTACTGGTTCGTCCAATCGTCCCAGAAGGCCACGTTGTACGAGTCGAACGGGTCATCGGTCAGAATCGGCCCGTCCTGCATCAGGCTCCACCTGACCCCATCCGGTGAAGAGAGGGCAAGCACGCAGGGACCGGGCGCTCCCAGGGCCTCTGCCTCTGCGCGCCCTGTGCGTACAACAGCCTTGTAACGCCGTTCGGGAGGCTCGGCGGGATTGTTGTCGATGAAGACACACAAGTTCGCCCCGGGCCCCATCCATATCAGGCTGTTGTCCTTCGATCCTTGAAAGTCGATTAGTCCTAGACTCGGCTTCTCCCAGTGTATGCCGTCCTTGCTCTCGGCATAGGCCGTGTGGCGAGGGTTCGGCTCCTTGTCTGTGCCGACGTGGTCGCACCTGTAGTATCCGCGATACCTGTCTCCGTCCTGTATGACCGACATGAAGGCCACACTCGACTCGTCCCACGGCTTGTCTCCCACCAGCACGACCTCTCGGCGAGTGGGCGAGTGCATCACCCGCTTCGCGCCGCTGATCTTGTCGATGAGGAGGTCGTCGAGAAAGAGCTGGCGATTGGTGCCTATGTCGATAGGGTTCTTCATGTGTTCGTTCCTACCGTGATGAAATGTGAGTATCTGACCTTTGCCGGGTCATGCACACGGCAAAGCACCCTCATCCGAACTTGAAGGCATACAGGTCTGCGTCCTTCAGAACGAACCTCAGCCGTACAGGCCTGCCGTCAAGCTCGCCTACGTCCGCTCCGTTGCTCCACGACACCTTCCCATCGATCTCGTCTCCAAATTTTTCTGGAAAATCCTCCAGGCCGAAACCCGGAAGAGCGTGTCCGTCAGCGTCCTGAATCTCAACCCGCACCGAACCCACCGCCGATGTTGAGTAGTTCAATTCGAGCCCGCGCCCACTGAAAACGAGAGGATGCGTGGTGAATTCTCCTCCTTCAAATCCGGCGTTGACCGATACGAATCCGTCCGTTCGTAGAGTGTACCGCGATATGCGAGTGGTAGGGTAGCGCCAGTGATCGGAGCAGTACATGCTCAGGGTGTCGGGAGATGTCTGGAATATTCCCCGCTCGAAATATATCCCCCGCTCGTGCCAGTTCTCCATGTCAAGGCCGGGACGAATGAATGCTTCCATGAACGATCGGTCCCACGTGATCCCGTCGCGACTGCTCATCAACGCGATGTCGTTCACCCCGGGGCCATTCGGCCAGTCCGGATCGGGCGTGTGCTCGAGTACAAGGCGGGAAGGGAACATCAGGTAGGTTCCGGGCGAGCGCTCGTACGGGACGCAGGAATTCGTGTACAGGTGCTCAGTTGGATCCTCGCCGGTGTCGATTAATTCGAGATCGCTCCAGTTGAGAAAATCGTCCGAAACCGCGCGCCTGATCCAGCGGACTCCTCCCTTGAACGGGCCGTCCGAACCGCCGACGCCCCTCGTGAAGATCACGTATTGACCGATCCGCTCATCCCGAAACGCGATGTTGAACGAGTCGAACGGCCCCTCCGTCAGGATTGGAGTGTCCTGCATCATGCTCCATCTGATGCCGTCGGGCGACGATAATGCGATCACACAGGGCCCCTGCGCGCCCAGCACCGCTCCGTCAACACGTCCTGTCCGCACGACGGCCTTGTAGCGACGTTCGGGTGGCTCCTCCGGGCTATCGTCGATGAATGCGCAGAAGTTCGTTCCTGGTCCCTTCCAGACAAGGTTGTTGTCCTTCGATCCGTCGAACTCCAACAGTCCAAGGCTGGGCTTTTCCCAGTGGACGCCATCCTTGCTTTCCGCGTAGGCGATGTGGCGCGGGACGTTCTCCTGGGCCTCCCCTCGCCGATAGCACCGGTAGTAGCCGCGATACAGGTCCCCGTCCTTTATGACCGACATATACGCCACGCTCGCCTCATCCCACGGCTTGTCACCCACGAGCACAGCCTCTCTGCGAGTGGGGGAGTGCATGACCCGCCTCGCGCCGCTTATGGCGGCAATAATCTGGTCATCGAGAAAGAGCTGTCGATTGGTTCCGATATCTATGGGGTTGTGCATGTGTTCAAACCTTGGGTGAAGTGCGAGTTTCTGCCCGTCATTATGCTTCGTCTCGAACGCGCGACTTTAGCTTGGGGGTAACTTCAGACAGTGGAGGGGAGGGTAATACACCACCCGATAGCCTCCGTTTGACAAGATTGAAAGCGGACTATAGCCTATCGACCCACGGCCCATAAGTCTACCTTGGCTACGTAACTATTTCGGCGGCATTGAATCCTATTGCACAAGGGGCCTAAACAATGGGTTGCGCCGGGCTTGTTCTTGGGATGATTAGCATGCTGTGCTGTACCATATTGCTAATCGTCTTTCCGTTTTTGATTCTTGCAGCTCCTGTCTGTGCAGGCGTAGGTCTGACGCTCTCATGGGTGGCTTACCGGGATACGCGAATGCTCGACACCGGCGCTAATAACATTCCAAAGGTGGCACTGGCGGTCAACATTGGCGCTGTTTTGGGCTGCATCTTCTGGATTATTCTCCTCATTCAGGAGGGAGCTTTCTCCTGAGTTCCACCCCTAAGCCCCTTTTGCTCTCGACAATGTAACGATCTCACACTTCGGGCCGCTCGCGCGGCTGAGTTTCCGATCAAGTGTTGCCAGCGGACAATCGAACGACTCGGCCATGGCTACGTACCAGGCGTCGTAACTGGTGAGATTTTTCCGCAATTCCCATACCCGCTCAGCGAACGGAGCGAAGGGGAACAGTTCAAGTTCGAGACGCAATAGACTATTGTGGGCCAGGGCGGCCTCGATTTCGGAGATCTCACGAGATCGTTCCAAGCGACGGAGGACATTGCTGGCCTCGACCAAGACCAGTTCGGGAGCGATTAATGATCCCTCGGCTACCGTCTCTTCCGACCACGCCCCTTCCGGGCCCAAATCTACGAGGGCCGCGACCACGACGGACGCATCGACGACCTTGGTCAAGTCCTGTCAGCGTCGCGGGCGGCCAGAATGGCGGAGGTTGGGACGTGAGTCCCATAGGTTGCCTTGCGCTCGCGTATTTCTCTCACCCATTCGTCAACCGACGGGCGCGACGCTATGCGCTCCAACTCTCCGCGCAGAAACTCTTGCATGGATTGGCGTTGGAGCGCGGCGCGTGACGCAAGCTCGTCACGGACGGACTCGGGGACGCCCCTTATGGTGATCTGTACTGCCATGTCATTTCTCCTGTGAAAGCATTATGGCAGCATTGCCAGCGTTTTGCAAGCGTTCTTGCAGTCAGGTATCCAGCTAGAACAAAGGACAGAACCAATGTCGCTTAAGCCCTCACCCATCTCTATCATTCCCGCGAAAGAACGTCACCCCGTACCCCGATACGGGGCGGGAATCCACAATCCCTTCTGCGCTCTCCGCGCCCTCTGCGGTAAACTCTTCTCCCGAACACACCCTCACCCGAACTTGAACGCGTACACGTCCGCGTCCTTTAGCATGAACCTTAGACGCACAGGCTTCCCGGCAAGACTGCTCACGTCTCCGCCCCCGTTCCACGACACCTTGCCGTCGATCTCGTCGCCGAACTTCTCCGGGAAGTCGTCGAGGCTGAAACCGGGGATGGCATGGCCGTCGGCGTCCTGGATCTCTACCTTGAGGGAGCCGACCGCGGAGGTCGCGTAGTTCAGTTCAAGGGAGCTTCCACTGAAGATGAGTGGTCTTGTCGTAAACTCGCCCCCTTTGAATCCCCCGTTGACCGACACGAAACCGTCCGTGCGCAATGTATACCGTCGGATGCGCTGCGTCGGCAGGTGAGCGTTCTCCATGCCGTACATCGTCATCTCGGTGTCCGACGTGTGCAGGATGCCGACCTCGAAATAGATGCCCCTGTCGTGCCAGTTGTTGAAATCCGTCCCCGGCCGGATGAACGCCTCCAGGAAGCTCCGGTCGAAATTGGACCCGTCACGGCTCGACATGAAGACGATGTCGCTGACGCCCGTGTCATACGTCCACTCAGGATTGGGTACTCGATCGTGGATGAACCGCGACGGGAACATCAGGTACGTCCCCGGCGCTCGTTCGTACTGGATGCACGAATTCGTGTAGAAATGTTCCCACGGCGTGTCGCCGCAGTCGATGTTCTCCAGCGGCCCCCAGTTCAGGAAGTCCTTAGACGTCGCGCGCCGTATCCACCGCACCCCCGTGAAGAAGTCGCTCGAGCCCTGTCCCGCCACTCCGCGGCAGTATCCCACGTACTCCTTACGCCACGTATCCCAGAATGCAAGGTTCAGCGTGTCGAAAGGATAGTCCGTGAGGATCGGCTCCTCGCGCATCATCTTCCACTGTAGCCCGTCAGGCGATGAGAGGGCGTGCATCACCCGCCGAACGCGGATAAATGCCTTGTACTGTTCCTCCGGCTTGGCGTCGGGGTTGGCGTCCTTGAACGGCGCGAGGTTGATGCCCGGCTCCGTCCACACGATGTTGTTGTCCTTCGAGCCGTTGAACTCGATGAGGCCGACGTTCGGCTTCGTCCAGTTGATCCCGTCCTCGCTCTCGGCATAGCAGGTGATGGAGTTGTAGTCCGAGTCCTGCAGCATCGGGTCGGCGCGGTACCACCCGCGATACTTGCCCTGGTCGGGAAATGCGATCAGGTAGGACAGACCGCCAACTTCCCACGGGTGTTCCGGTTCCAACGCGACACTCTGCCGTGTCGGGGAATGGAGCACGCGCTCCACCCCCGCCGAGTCTGCTATCCAGTAGTCGTCGACAAAGAGCTGCCTGTCCTCGCCTATTTCGACTGGATTCTCAGTATTGACCATGCCTTCCTCCAATCACTTTACGCCGAATAGACGCGACCGGTACGGATCGAACCAGGTCCGGAGACCGCTCGCCAGCAAATTGAAGCCAAGTATAGCAAAAAGAAATGCGAGGGCGGGTCCCAGCGACAGCCACGGCCACTGGAATATCGCTAGCCGCGCTCCCGACAGCATCGCCGCCCATTCCGGCGTCGCCGGCATCCTGACGGAGGCCCTCTCCATCTGTATCGAGATTTCAATGTATCGCTCGCCGAGGAGCACCCCCAGGAACCCCAGTTCTCCCAGCATGAGTATTACCGCGCTGATTTCGAGCGCAATCGCCGGTAGAAGCTGCGGCATGATGGCGGGAAACAGGTGTCGCCGGAATAGCTGGGGTGTCGAAGACCCCAGCGCCATGGCGCCCTCGATATACGGCTGTGTCCGTGCCGCCCTCACCGCTCCGTTTACCACATTCGTGAGCTCCGCCCAACCCGTCAGCCCAAGCCCCAGGAGAAACACGCCGAATCCGATCTGAGGACCAATGGCAAGTATGAATATGAACGCGAACAGCAGACTCGGAATCGACGACGATACTGCCGCAAACGAAAGGATCTGCTGGCCCGTCGCTCCGCCTCTCCAACCTGCAATCAGTCCAAGCGTTGCCCCGATTCCGAGCCGCATCAGGGCGACCGACAGGATGAGCGTCATCGTCGACTTCGTGCCGTGCATGATCCGGCTCAGCATGTCCCGCCCGTCGAGGTCGGTGCCGAGAGGGTAGGGCGTGCTGGGAGGAAAAGGCGCCGCTCTCACCTCTCCGTTGATGTACTGGAGACGACGGCCTCGCTCATCCGGTTCGTAGGGTGACAGCGCTCCCGGCCAGAAGGTCGCGACGAAGAGCACCGCCACCGCGATGGTTCCCACGACCAGCGACGTATTGGAAAGGTAGCGCAGCGAATTCCTCGCGAATCTGTCCCACGCGCGGCGTCCCGGCGACAGCTGCTCCTGCGCCTCGACCGGCTGCAACGACACGCCGAGCGCTCGCACGCCCCAGCGGCGCACTGTCATGCTCGCCAACAACAGCAGCACGAGTCCGCCCGCCATGATCCAGCCGTAACGCAGCCACCAGATCGCAGCGCCCGTTTCTACGACGTCAGGCGGCATGACGAAGCGCTATTTCCAAAGCTTGAATTGTTCACAACCTGTCAGACCTCATCAGAAGACCTCACGAGACCGTCGATTCAACGCGTTCCAGCCGACGGTCAAACCGCTGAATGACTATCTTGATGAACGTGTTGATGAGCAGGAGCGTGACGCCGATGGTCATCAGCAGGTAGCTGGCCAGGGCCGCGTCCCTGCTGCCCACCGCTTCGAGCAGACGAAAGCCTATCCCACCCCAGGAGAAGTACCACTCCACGACCAGGATGCTGCTGAGCGAGAAGAAGAACGATGAGTTCACCGCCGTCAGGACGGGCGTCGAGATGTTCCGCATGATGTGGCGAAACAGCACCGTCCATGACAGCAGGCCCTTCGCGTGCGCAGTTCGGACATAGTCCGTCCGAATCACGTCCTGCAGCGACGAGATCGTCACTTGCGCCACGAACGCCATCGGGCGGACCGACAGCACCAGTGCGGGGGGTATCAGCCTCCTCGGGTCGAACACGTCCACCAGTGGGCTGACCAGGACGAACTTGATCCCGAACGCCGGGTTGATGTACCTCACGAACAGCAGCAGTATGAGCAGCGCCAGGAGAAAGCTTGGCGTCAGCACTCCCACGAAGCTGAGCGCCGATGCGATCCCGCTCACCCTCGACCCCGGCCAGAGACCCGCCACCATGCCGAGCGCGAGACCGACGCACGATCCCAGGACCACGGCGCTCAATAGCAGCAACAGCGACTGCCAGTAGGCGTTGGCGACTAACGCCAACTCCTCGCCGTCCTCCCAGAAGCTGGTGAGGAAGTCGAAGTAGCTCGAAAGGGTCGTCTGAAGCCGCGTTACGAAATCATAGAGGGCGCGGAGGACCGACTGGTCGAGGGCCGCATAGCTGAATAACGATACCAGCACGACCACCAGGAGAATGCGATATCCGAGAAGGGCGAATGTACGCAGAGTGCACCTCTATCGTTGCGTTCCCGCCATTGTGCCATACCTGCCGCGCTACAGTCTCTTTCCACGGAAACCCTGGACTGACCGTCATACCGGCGAAGGAACGTCACCCTGCACCACGATACGGGGCAGGGCAATCGCATGTAGAGTTGATAGGAACACCAGCAATCGTCACTCCGGCGAAGAGCTTGCCCCGTACCCCGATACGGGGCCGGAGTCCAGAGGGGTAGCATTGGTGTTTCATGCCAAGGTCTTCCCGCACAGTGATCTTCCCGCACAGTGATCTTCCCGCACGGTGAGTTATGCAAAGGTCTCCGAAAGCGGGAATCCACAACTCTCTGAAAGAGAAGCTGACTACATCTGAGACAGCCTCCTCGCGGTTATCCATCCCCGTTGACTCAACTGTGTAGCTTCACTTCCCCCTTCCATCCGCGCGCTTCCCAAATTTGACAAACAAGAACGCATGTACGATACTGCACTTCATCGGCTACTCTAACGAAATGAAGGAATGGCACATACTCAACAAAGGAAAATCTCGGAGAGGTAGGTTCTTCCCCTTCTTCATCTCACCCTGTGCCAAGTGCCCCGGCGAAGTCGTGAACTTTACCATAACGAGAAAAATGCAACAGAATGCAACACCATGCAACAAATTTTCAAAAAAATCCTCGGATAGAAGGGCCTTCACCTTCCCCAGCACCCTCACATCATCCTGTCATGCAGAACGCAGCGCAGTCCGAAGCGGGGATTCGCATCTAGCTACAAAGAGAGGATGAAGTCAGGGTGTATACCACATTTCATTCCACATCAGAATACGGAGCGAACTTCGCTGAGGTCGCCTTGAACGGCGGAGTTCGCAAATCGGTACGTCATGGTGGAAACCCTCGGCCCTGGCCGCTCTCACAAGCGTCAGGCCGGACCGTCCGGGGGCACCTGTAGCCACGAGTTCACCACTTTGCCGCCCGTCGAGGGACGCTCGGTCAATCGGGCCGCTTACCCCAGGCAACGAACTGGCGTACTGCGCGAACTACTGTCGAATGGTCTGTTCCGGCGAAATGCGGCGCGATGATGTCGGTAAAGAACTCCAGCGGCGGGCTCATCATCCGGTGAAGCCCACCGGCGTCATGGTAGTCCCAGCGGACTCCGTCGGGTGACCGCAGGGAGACCTTGGCACCCGTTTCCGCCGCGAACTCGCTGTCGTTGAAGTCCTCCAACAGTTCCGGCACGGTCAGCTCCAGGTAGAGGGCGCCACCCGGCGCCGTCCAGCGGACCAGCTTCTCCACAAGCTTGCGAATGGCGTCCTCGTCGTTCAGGTAGGAATAGGCGCTCCAGAAATTGCTGACCAGGTCGAAGCGTTGCCCCTCGGGTACTTCGTACTCGGTGATGTCCGCCTGGATGAAGGGGACGCCGGGGTTGTGGAGGCGGGCCTGCTCCAGTTGGGCCGCGCTCCTGTCGATGCCCATCCGCTGGTGGCCGGGGAATTGGGCCAGGTGCCACCCCTGCCCGCAACAGGTGTCAAGCCAATTGCCCAGTGGCTTCAACAGCCTGCTCAGCAGCACTACGTTGCATCGCAGTTTCGGCTCCCACAGCGGGTGATCGGTGTAGAGGGCCGCATACGGCCGAACATAGCGCTCGCCGTAGATCTCGTCACCAGGGGCGGCATCATTCTCAGGCATCGGTAGGTCCAATTCATCACCTCGGTGCGACCACGGAGACTGTCCTCAAAGGTCTTAGGGTTCGGCGCTAGCCGGGGCAATTATGCCAGCTTCGATGGAGAATCACAACAGGTCACGACAAAAGCGCCGAAAAGTCACAGTAAAATCATACATGCGTGGTAGAGTGTATAAGGATTGTACCTTGTCTCATATCGAAATTTTGAGTGATAGAGGGAGGAAACTCATGACAACGGCTACCGAAATGAAAGATCGGATTCTGAGCAAGGCCGAAGAGGACGGCGATTTCCGCGCCCGCCTCATCGCCGACCCGAAGACGGCCATCTCGGCCGAAATCGGGGCCGCCATACCGGACGGCTTCGACGTGGCGGTGCACGAAGACAGCGCCACCACGGCCCACCTGGTGCTGCCGCCCTCGCCGGCGCTGACGGACGCCGAGTTGGAAGCCGTAGCCGGCGGTCACCATACGGGGTTGTGGGGTTAGGACGGTAAGCCTGGCAGCGGCTTTACAGGCGCCAGTCAGTTCGCAGCAGCAGCGAAAGAGGCAGAACCATGACGACGGCAACTGAGATGCGGGATCGGATTCTGGACCGGGCCGCGGGGGACGGCGATTTCCGCGCCCACCTCATCGCCGATCCCAAGGTCGCCATCTCCTCCGAAATCGGAGCCACCATACCGGATGGCTTCGACGTGGCAGTGCACGAGGACAGCGCCACCACCGCTCATCTGGTTCTGCCGCTCTCGCCGCGGCTCAGCGAGGGCGAGTTGGAGACGGTAGCCGAAGCCGCCAACTGGGGTCCGTTCTATGTTCCAGGATAAGTAATTTCCATAAGCCCTGTCAGCGGCGTTCAGCCCGGCTGTTTTGGGCGCTCTGGCTTGTTGCAGCTTCTGTTTGAGCCGAAGTAGGAGGAATATTATGACGGCTGCAACCGAAATGAAGGAGCGGATTCTGAGCCGGGCCGCCGAGGATAGCGATTTCCGCGCCCGCCTCATCGCGGACCCGAAGGCGGCAATCTCGTCCGAGGTCGGAACGACCATACCGGACGGCTTCGACGTCGTGGTTCACGAGGACAGCGCCACCACTGCGCACTTGGTGCTGCCGCCTTCGCCGGAGTTGACGGAGGCCGAAATGGAAGCCGTCGCCGGCGGTGGTTCGCATAAGGGATATTATTGGTAACGCAGTCACTTATCGGACACGGAAATCCAAGACAAAGTCCGTACCAGGAAGGAGTAGAGCCATGACGACGGCAACCGAAATGAAGGAGCGGATTCTCAGCAGGGCAGACGAGGATGGCGATTTCCGCGCACGCCTCATCGCGGACCCGAAGGCGGTCATCTCCTCCGAAACCGGGGCGACCATACCGGACGGCTTCGACGTCGTGGTTCACGAGGACAGCGCCACCACAGCGCACCTGGTGCTGCCGCCCTCGCCGCAACTCACGGACGCCGAGTTGGAGAAGGCGACCGGCGGCATTGCGATGATTATTTGGTAACGCAGACATCGAAATTCAGGGCTGGAAGCGACATGACCACAGCAACCGGAATGAAGGCCCAGACCTGAGCAAGGCGGAGGAGGACGGTGATTTCCGCGCTTCCCTCATCGCCGATCCGAGAGCAGCCATCTCCTCCGAAACCGGAACGCCCATACCGGACGGGTTCAACGTCGTGGTTCACGAGGACAGCGCTACCACAGCGCACCTGGTGCTGCCGCCCTCGCCCAGGTTGACGGAGGCCGAAATGGAGAAGGTCTCCGGCGGGGTGTTTATCTGGGGCTACGTCTAGGCTGCCTGCAGCACGATCGTGCCTGCGTAGGCCTTGGCGGCGGTGGTTCCGCGGTCCACGACCACCTTCACGTGGTTGATGCTCTGCTGGACCCGGTATACCCCGGTCGCGTCGAAGACCTGCTCCACCCGCGGCCACGCCTTCAGCCCGTGAGCCTTTTCCGGTAGGCACCAGCCCCTCTCCTCCAGCCGGTCGATCAGCCGGTTCCACCCGGAGTGGTCCAGTTCGTGCCATGCTGCGGGCCGGTGAAACTCCAGTCCAAGACGGGGAGAAATCCCCTGCGCCGTTACGTCGACGCTCAGACTGACGCCCTGCCTCGCCAGTTCTGCCATGCTCTCGCATACGGCGGCGACATCCGCCAGGGAGCCGGACCATCCCAACCGCGCCAGCATATCGGCTGCGTCTTCGCTGGATTTCGCGCCTATGATGAGGCGGACCGCCCGTTGCGTTCGCCCCGGCAGAATGCCGGCCTGGGAGACCGGAGCAATCGGCGGCATTAGCCGGTAAATGCGTTGCATCTGCCGCAGAATGGCCTCATCGGGCGTCCATCCGGCGACGGACCATAGAGCGGCTGCGAGACGCTCAGGTTCGCCGAACAGCTTCTCCCTGCCGGACTCGTCCTCCATGTCCCGGGGCACTATGAAGATTCCGGGCGAGGCCGGCTGGTCCGTCGAAATCCCGGCCAGATCGTATTCCAGGATTACCCCGCCGCCGCCATCCGCGAGCAGCGCCTGCGGGTCTTTCGCCTGTTCGGCGAGAAACGCCCCCAGCGCGGCCTCCGCCGACTCCGACGGGGAAAGCTCGCCCTGGCGGACGTAGAACTCGGCGAGACCGGAGCCGGGGGGAGGCACCACGCAGAAGTCCGCCGCCGGGTCGGGGTCGGAGAGGGCAAACTCAAAGCCGAAACGGTTTTCGATGACGTGAACGGGAAGCTGATGCGTCAGTGCCAACAACCGCTCCCAGCCGGATCCGTCGACCAGCGCGGGGGGAAACAGGCTCCTCAGATCCGCCAGAAACTCCCCAAAGGAGCTGTGCGCCGGCCCGCTGCCCGGTCCTGTCTCGCTATCCGTCATGGCCTGCTCGCCGGCTCTCATCGATCTCCTGCCATAGGTCTGTCGCCTATCGGATGGGATGGGTGATTCACGCCAGCTGCCGCCTGACCAGGTCCCGGAATACGCCTTCCCGTGCCATCAGCCCTGCGAAGGTCCCCTCTTGGACGACCCTGCCGTCCTGCAGCACGTAGATGCGATCGGCCCGCCGGATGGTGGAGAGCCGGTGGGCGCTGATGATGCGGGTCACGGAGAGCTGCTCGATCTGTTCCATGATGTCGGCCTGGGTCCGGTTGTCGAGCCAGTTGGTCGCCTCGTCCAGCAGCAGAACCTTTGGGTTGCGGGCCAGGGCGGCGGCCAGCATGAAGCGCTGCACCTGCCCGCCGGAGAAAGCCGCGGCGCTCTCGCTGCTGACGGTATACATGCGCATGGGCATCGCCGCGATGTCGGTGTCCACCCGGGCCAGCCGGGCCGCCCGCCAAGCGTCGTCCTCGTTCAGTTCGCCGTCGATCCCGGCGATGTTGTCCAGCACCGTCTGGGGGCGTAGGTGGGCGTCCTGGGGAACGGTGCCAATCCTGCTGCGCACCGAACTCCAGTTGAGCCGGCTCAGGTCGTGACCGTCGAAGTAGACGACGCCAAGCTGCGGCTTCTCCAACCCCAGGGCCAGCCGGAATATGGTGCTCTTTCCCGCTCCCGACTCCCCGACCAGGGCGACGAACTCTCCCGGCAGGGCATGAATGGTGACGTCATTCAGGATCAGCGGCCCGTCGTCGGAGTAACGGAAGCTGACGCGGTCCAGAAGAACCTCTCCCTTCAGTTCGGGAGCGGGCAGGTCCGAGGCGAGGTTCCGGGGGCTTTCGCTGAGGATGGGCTTCACCTGCTGCACCGCGGGGAGTATGGCGGCGATGGCGGAGAAGGCCCCGCCGAGCTGGACAACCGCTCCGTTGAACACCATGAAGGCGGCGTACACCACCAGAAAGCCGCTCACCGCCAGGTCATTCCCGCCGACCGTCAGGGCCAGGGCGAACAGCGCCGCGCTTGCAAGCAGGGGCACGGCTGCGGTGAAGGCCATCAGGTGCTCCTGGAACGCCCCCAGCTTCATCTCCGTCTGCTTCTGCTCCCGGTACCCCTGGGCCCACAGGATGAAGGCCATCCCCTCTGCGCCTGCGGTCCGCAGCTTGGCCACCCCGCCTATCAGCTGGAGCAGCGTCCCCGCCAGTTCCCGCGTGACGGCCAGCCGCCGGCGATGGTGGGGCGTCTGCATCAGGCCCAGCGCAAGGGTGACGCTCAGGGAGACCACCCCCAGTCCCAGGCACAGCCAGCCCAGGGCGGCGTTGTAGAGGAAGAGCAGGGCGAAGGTGGGGAGCAGGAAGAGGACCGACAACATCGCGCCAACAACGATGCCCGAGACCTGGTCCCTCAGCTCATGGAGCGCCATGGCCCGCGTGGCGAGGTCGCCGGCGGTGAAGCGGCGGAAGAAACTTGACGGCAGGTCCAGCATCCGGTGCCACAGGGCCGCCCCGGCGCGCGCCGCCATCCGTCCCTCCAGCCGCATCAGCGCCGTGCCCTGGATCATCTGCAACACTCCCAGGAGCAGCGCGATCAGCACGGCGCCCAGGGTCAATGCCCCCAGCATTGCCAGAGAACCGGAGGGCAGCGCCTGCCCCACGAAGACCCCCAGCAGCACCGGGGGAACCAGCATGGCTACGCCCGCAAGCAGCCCGGCTCCGACCAGCCGGACCAGTTCGGCCCCCACGCGGTGGAAGGCCAATCTCGAAAGCTGCCGGGCATCTACCGGGCCGTTGTCGGGCAGAGGACAGTAGAAGAAGTAGGCCTCCGCCTCCAGCGACTCGGCCCGACGGGCGTTGACCCGCAGGGGCCGACCGGACTCCGGCTCAACCATCCGGTAGCGTCCCAGAGGGCCGGGGAGCAGGGCGATAGGCGCGCCGTCGTCTCTGCGGATGGCGAGCATCGCGCCGCTGTCACCCAGCCACCACCGGTGCTCCGGGCGCAGGGCGACGCGCCTCATGCGCACCCCCGAGGCGACCAGGATGTCGGCCAGGGATGGCTCCTCGGCGGCGGACACCGGGCGCTGCGCCCGGCCGTGGGGCATGCGGAAGGCGATGCCCTCGTGACGACCGACCCGTTGCAGCGCCTCCGGGAGAGGCAGGTCGTCTCCCTCTCGCTGTGCGCCCGGTTCCAGCACCCCGAAGAGGCGGCGGCGCGCGTTCTGCTCACCCCGCTGGCGGTACTCGGCGGTGCTCGTTTGCAGGTTGGCGACGTCGGCCAGAAGCAGACGCCTGTTGAGGTCATCGGCGCTCAGGGCCAGATCGTTGAAGGCCGTCAGGGCGGAGAACAACAGGCGTTCCTCTCCGTGCAGCTCCTCCGTGGCGACGCAGCGCACCCTGCCCCCCTTCGAAGAGGTCACCCAGCTTGCGGGGGTGACCGGGACCACCCCGGGGCCGTCCGGGTCTTCCTCCTCCGTGCCCAGGTACGCAAGGCTCGCGTCACTGCCGGACATCCACACCACCCCCCGGCGCGTCGACAGCGTCTCCCCGTCCTCCACAGCCTGTTCCCCCGCCTCCGCCGATAGGAGCCGGTCGATGCGTGGGCGGAAGGTGAACTCCCGTGTCACCGCTTCGGAGACCTCGGAGACCCAGGCCTCCACCTGCTCGACGACCTGTTCATCGCACCCGGCGTCGTCGAGCGCGTCCAGCGGCATCAGGCGCAGCGCGGAGCCGGGAAGGCCCTTGGCCACCAGCACAGTCCCGGTCAGCCCTTCAGCGGCGGGAAACAGCAGCCGCCCGGCGCCTGCGCGCAGGAGGTGTCTGAAGTCGGTCGGCACTCCGTCGGCCCTGCGGCGGGCCGCGAACACGTCCACCGATCCCTCGGCCACGAACCACAGGATGCCGGGGTCGGAGAGGTCGAAGGGGCGGTTGCCGCCGCCGGCCACCCGTTCGCCGCGCGCGGCCGCGAGTTCGGCCAGGTGGTCCCCACCCGGCGCTCCACCCACCTGTTCAGATTCGTCGCTCATTCCGTCTCCATAAGGTGGCGGTAGAGGCCGTCCTGCTCCGCCATCAGCTCGGTGTGCGTGCCCCGCTGCACCTCCCGCCCGCCGTCCAGAACCACGATCAGGTCGCAGTCGCGGATGGTGCTGAGGCGGTGTGCTACGATCAGGCAGCTGCATCCGCGTGTGCGCAAGGCGTCGTCGATTCGCACCTCCGTAATCGGGTCCAGCGCGCTGGTGGCCTCGTCCAGTATCAGCAGTGACGGGTTCCCCACCAGGGCGCGGGCGATCTCCAGGCGCTGGCGCTGGCCGCCGCTGAAGTTTCGCCCTCCCTCGACCACGGGCGCATCGTAGCCCTGCGAACGCGCCATGATCTCATCGTGAATGGCGGCGGCGGTGGCCGCGGAGACCATGTCCTGCTCGGGGATCTCAGGGTTCCACAGGGTCAAGTTCTCCCGCACCGTCCCGGCGAACAGGAATATGCGCTGGTCGACCATGGCCACCGAGCTGCCGAGCAGGCCGCGGGGGATCTCGGCGAGCGGGTGGCCATCCAGAAAGACCCCCCCTGACCAGGGCTGGTGGATCCCTGCCGCCAGCAGCGCCAGCGTAGACTTGCCCGACCCGGTGGGACCGACCACGGCCACCCGCTGCCCCGGCTCGATGGTCAGATTGAAGTCCTTGAGCATCGGCTCCCGGTTCGCCTTGTGACCAAACTCCACGTTGCGCAGCTCAATCTGCCCGCTCAGCCGCACGGTCCGGCTCAGAGCGGCGCCCGTCGCTGTGGGCTGTTCGCCGCCCTGCTGAAAGTATGCGTCTTCAGGGGCGTCCATCACGTCTTCGAGCCGTTGCAGGTTGGCCTCCAGTACCTGGAACAGGTCGGCAAACTGGGCGAAGCGGCCGATGGGCAACAGGAAGTACGTCGCTAGGACGTAACATCCCATCATCATCCCCAGGGACATGTCGCCCTCCAGCACGCGCCAGCCCGCCACTCCCAGCACGACGGCGTTGCCCAAGATCATGAACACACCCGGTAGCGCCCCCATGAGATGCCCTATCTCCGCGAAGCGCTGGCGGGCCAGCAGCTCCCGGGCCTGGTAGCCGCTCCAGTGGGAGAAGAACCCGACCTCCCCCGAGGTCGCCTGCAGGGAGTCGATGTTGCTCAGCCCGTACATCCCCACGCCTTGCAGCTTGCCCTGCTCGCGCTGTAGACGGCGGTTCTCGCCCACCCGCCCCTCGGTGAGCAGCCGCATGACGTACAGGTTGACGGCGCCCAGCGCCGCCACTGCCCCCGCCAGTACCGGGTCGTACAGGAACAGGAACAGCAGGAACACCGCGCTGGTCACCAGCTCGATGATCACTCCGACGAACTGCTCGGTTGCCACGGTGGCGATCTGATCGATCAGCTGGATCCGGGAGGTGAGGTCGCCGCCGTAGCGGTTGGTGAAGAATCGCATACGCAGGCGGAACAGCCGTCTGATGAAGCGGTCTGCGTGGTCCACCGAAAGCCGCACCGCCACGAGTCTGAGACAGCGCTGTCGCAACCAGGTCAGCAGGTACACCAGGCCGCCCGCAAGGGCCACCCCGCCCGCCAGCGCAACCCCCCACTGGGGCTCCCGTCCGCTCAGGACATGGTCGACGAACACGCTTAGCAGGAACGGCAGGGTGGCGACCGGGAGAGACAGCAGCAGTCCACAGAGGAGCGCGAACGCCAGCGGCCCGGTCACGTCCGAGAGCCAGGGCCACAGCCTGCGCACGACGCCGGGCCGGGATCCGCCGGGACGAAAGTCCGGTCCGGCCTCGAAGCTGAGCGCGACGCCGGTAAACCCCTGATCGAACTCCTCCGCGCTCAGCGTCCGGTGACCGTTGGCCGGATCGTTCACCAGGTAGTTGCCGCTCCGGTACCCCTCCAGCACCAGGAAGTGATTGAACTCCCAGAATATGATGAGCGGCATGGTCATATCGTGAAGCTGTTCCGGTTCCCGGCGCCAGCCTTGGGATTCCAGTCCGTAGCCGCGTGCGGCGCGCGTAATGTCGGCGGCGTCACAGCCGTCCCTGTTGACGGCGCATGCCTCGCGCAGCTCTTCAACGGAGACCCAGCGTCCGAAGTACGCCAGAACGATGCCCAGACAGACGGCCCCGCACTCGGTGTCCTCCATCTGCAGCATCAGGGGCGTCCGCGCTCGCCGGGTCCGGCGGCGTACTACCCCCATCGGGAACGAAATCCGCATCAGGAGCCGCCTCCCGGCGCCAGGAGGGACAGGAATGAGCTTCGTCCCAACACCACTTGGAGCGCCCCGATCTGGCCGTCGGCCACCGCTGAAGCGGGAGGCCCATCCGCCAGCGTCACCCGCATCAGATGACCCCTCTCCGCGCCAAGACCAAGCTCCGACAGCCACCCCGGAGGCGTCACCGTTCGCTCCGATATGGAAGCGACCTGCGCCTGGATTACCTCAGCATCACCGTTGCCACCGGTCACACGCACCCGCGCCTTCATCCCCGCGTCGAGACCCGCCGCGTCGCCCGTGGGAATCAATGCCACAGCCTCCGACGGGCCGGGGGTGTCGGTCCGCACCAGGGCAACCAAATCGCCGGCGGCCACCGGATGTCCGGTCACCAGGCTGATGCTCACAACCTCGCCACCGATCAGGCTGACGATGTCACCGCCAACGGCAAATCCACCGCCCGCTTCGGCGCTTGTCGCAGCCAACAGGATCCGCAGAAGCTCAGCCGATGCGCCGTCCTCCTGCCCCTCGTCTTCCCTGAGCAACTCGGTGAGCCGAAGCGTTGCGGATTCCCATTGCTGGTCCGCGTGCGTCCGCACGCGGGCGATGGCTTGCCCCGGCTCGACAGTGTCCCCCACCTCCACCATTACCTCCACCACCGTGCCGGTCACGGGAGCGGTCACGGAGTGACGCTCGCCGGGGAGGACTACCACCGCGTCGTAGGAGAGGCTGCGCTCGACGCTGCCAACGGCGCCGTACGCCAGCAGCGCCAGGAACATGACGACCAACCCGGCCACCAAGAGCCACTCATGTGGGGCTGTTACCTGCAGACGGTCGTCGAGTGGCTCTTGCCTTCGGCGTCTTGCCAGAGCCTGTTCACGAAACAACCTGTTGATGAACACTGCGTATGGACCTCTACTTCGTCAGACGGACCCCTTCACCGCCCAGGGTCCAGCGCTGACCGGCGACCCCGCTGGCCAAAGGACATGCAAGCATCTCCCGCTTGGGGCAAAGCTACGGGCAGAGTACCATGAGGGCGTGACATTACCGTGACTTGCCACGTGGATTCTTGTGACCTATTGTGATTCTGCGCCGACACTGCCATAATTGCCCCGGTAGATGTCGAATCCCGCGTGGTCGCATCGAGGTGACGAGTTGGACCGGTCCCACGAGCCGATATCGGAGAACGAGGCCGCCCTGCGGGAACGCCTGTCGCGCCTGAGCGCGGCCAGCCGGCGCATCAACGAGAGCCTGGACTTCGACACCGTGCTCCAGGGCGTCCTCGACTCCGCCCGCTCCCTGACCTCAGCCCGCTACGGCGTGATGACCCTGCTGGACGACGGAGGGCAGGTGCAGGACTTCCTCTCCTCCGGGCTGAGCGCCCAGGAAGCCGAGCAGCTCTGGCTCATGCCGGAGGGACTGCGCATCTTCCAGGCCCTTACCGGAATCTCCGAACCCATGAGGGTCCCCGATCTCGCGGCGCACGTCCACGCCTTTGGGTTCACTGACTTCACCATCCCCCTGCCGGTGGAGGTCTTCCGCTTCATGGCGGCGCCCATGCTCCACCGGGACGTCCGGGTGGGCCACGTCTTCGTGGGCGACAGGGAGGACGGGGAGGAGTTCACGAAGGAAGACGAGGAGACGCTGGTGATGTTCGCCTCCCAGGCGGCGCTGGTCATTGCCAACGCCCGCACCCACCGGGAGGAGCGTCAGACCCGGGCGGACCTGGCGACGCTGGTAAACACCTCGCCGGTGGGCGTCGCCCTCCTGGACGCCCGGACGGGGATACCGGTGTCGGTCAACCGGGAGGCCATGCGCATCGTGGACGATCTGCGGGACGAGGGCCAGAAGCCGGAGGACCTCCTGGACACGGTGACCTGCGTGCGCAGCGACGGGCGGGAGGTCTCGCTGCGGGAGTTCCCCCTGGCGGAGCTGCTGGACTCGGGGGAGGCGATGCGGGCGGAGGAGATCTCGCTGCGGGCGCCCGATGGGCGGAGCGTGAGAGTCCTGCTCAACGCCACGCCCATCCACGCCGAGGACGGCAGGGTGGCGTCCTTCGTCATCACCCTGCAGGACATGACTCCCCTGGAGGAGCAGGAGCGGCTGAGGGCCGAATTCCTGGCCATGGTGAGCCACGAGCTTCGCTCCCCCCTGATGTCCATCAAGGGGTCCGCCGCCATGGCGCTGGAGTCGCCCACGGACCACGACCCCGCCGTGATCCGCCAGTTCTTCCGCCTCATCGGAGAGCAGGCCGACCACATGCACGGCCTGGTGACCGACCTGCTCGACGTGGCCCGCATCGAGACGGGCACGCTGGCGATCAGCCCCGAATTGGTGGAGACGGTCGCACTGGTGGAGCGAGCGAGGAGCGCCTTCACAGCGAGAGGGGGCAGGAACAACCTGGTCATTGATGTCGAGCCTGACCTCCCCCTCGTGATGGCGGACCGGCGGCGCATCGTCCAGGTGTTGGGAAACCTGCTCAGCAACGCCGCCCGCCAGTCCTCCGAGTCCTCCGTCATCAGAATGAGCGCCGCACGGAAGGGGCTTCACGTTGCGTTCTCCGTAGCCGACGAGGGACGGGGCATTCCGGCGGAGAGTCTGCCCCTCCTGTTCCGCAAGTTCTCGCGGGTGCATTCCGAGGAGCAGGGTGGAGACACGGGACTTGGCCTTGCCATCTGCAAGGGGATAGTGGAGGCCCACGGGGGACGCATCTGGGTCGAGAGCGATGGGCCCGGCCTCGGGGCACTCTTCACCTTCACGCTGCCCACGGTCGGAGAGACCGCGAGCGGGACGGCGGGTTCCAGCGCGCCTTCCGCGACGCGCTCCTCGCGGGGCGGCATGGGAGAACAGGTACGGGTGCTGGCGGTGGACGATGACCCCAGGGACCTTCGCTACGTCCAGGACACCCTCATCGCTGCGGGCTACGCGCCGGTGGTGACAGGAGACCCGGAGGAGACCCTCCGCCTCGTGGAAGAGGAGCGGCCGGCTCTCGTGCTGCTGGACCTGATGCTTCCGGGAGCGGACGGCATCGAGTTGATGAAGGAGATTCTGGATGTGGCGGACTTGCCGGTCATCTTCCTCTCCGCCTACGGCCGGGACGAGCTTATCGCCACGGCCCTGGGCACGGGCGCAGTCGATTACGTAGTCAAGCCGTTCTCGCCTACGGAGCTGACGGCGAGGGTCGCGGCTGCCCTGCGCCGGCGGGAGGTCCCCGAGACTTTGGAGCCGTACGTGCTGGGCGACCTGACCATCGATTACGCGGGCCGCAGGGTGACCCTGGCCGGCCGGTCGGTGTACCTGCTGCCGATGGAGTACCGGATGCTGATAGAGCTTTCAGCCAGTGCCGGACGGGTGCTGACCTACGAGCACCTCCTGGACCGGGTGTGGGGGGAGAGGGGCAGCGGCGACCTGCGGCCCATGCGCACTATCGTGCGCAAGCTGAGGCAAAAACTGGACGACGACGCGGGCAACCCCATCTACATCTTCACTGAGCCTCGCGTCGGCTACCGGATGGCGAAAGGGGAGGCGCCGGGGCATGAGTGAGGACGAAGCCTGCACTTGCCCCTGTCGGCGACCGTGGACCACAACGCGTTGAACCCATGATTTAGTTCCGGATGCCGTGACATTGAGAAAAAGGCCGTCACCGTCACCATCACGACCTTTCTTGCGTATCGTCTTGACCTTCGTCGCTGTGAGCTTCGCCAAAGCCTCCCTCTTGTCCCAAATGATCCCATGTATTTCCACACTTATGCCCATATCACACATGCGACTATACGGGATGCGATGGGATCGCCCAAGCCTTCAGAGAGGCCAACGCAGCTACGAATACTGGACCAATTGAGTCTTCCCGGGATCTGTCTGGAGTACGTTATGTCTGCGGAATGAGGAATATAAAGTCGTTGCCCTTCAAGTGAAGTTCCGTAGCTGAAACAGCCCGAATGAGGTCCGCAGGACACCTTGGATTCCTCTCTGCGCTCGGAATGACAGGCACTCGGGGGCTCGACAGCTACACAGTTGTACATGCAACTCGCATTTGTCTACCCCTGTCAGCCCGCAGGCGGAGAGATACGCACAAACTTCAATCTCTCCCCCGCCGGTGGAGAGATCAAGAGAGGGGGCGCTCCTAGCCCGCTTCCACCAGATGGCAGGCGACCCAGTGATTGCCGCGCTTCTCTTCCAACGAAGGCTCGTCCTGCGCGCACATATCCACCGCTATGGGACACCGCGTGCGGAAACGACACCCGCTTGGCGGATTGATCGGGCTGGGAACGTCGCCAACGAGAATGATCCTCTCCCGCTTCCGCGCCAGTTCAGGGTCGGGCGCCGGCACGCCTGACAGCAGCGCCCTGGTATACGGGTGCAGGGGATCGCCATAAAGGTCGACGGTCGACGCGCGCTCAACTACCTTCCCCAAGTACATTACCGCCACGCGGTCGCTGATGTGGCGCACCACTCGGAGGTCGTGCGAGATGAACAGATAGGTCAGTTGAAACTGGTCCTGCAGCTCCTCGAGCAGGTTTATGATCTGTGCCTGGATGGATACGTCCAACGCCGATATCGGCTCGTCGGCCACGATGAACGTGGGATTGACCGAGAGCGCCCTCGCGATGACAATGCGTTGCTGCTGCCCCCCGCTGAACTCGTGCGGGTACCTGTTCTTGAAATACGGGTTCAGCCCCACCGTCTTCAGGAGCTCCTCTACTCGGTCCTCTACCTCGTTGTCCTCCACGATCCGGTGAATCCTCATCGGCTCGGCTATAGCCTCCCCAATGGTCTGCCGAGGGTCGAGCGCCGCCGCCGGGTCCTGGAAGATGATCTGCATCTTCTTGCGGAACGGACGCATCTCATGCTTCTTCAGCTTCGCAAGATCGGTGCCCTCGAAGGAGACCTCTCCTTCCGTCGGCTTCTCCAACTGCAGGATCGTGTAGCCGAGCGTCGACTTCCCGCAACCGCTCTCTCCCACCAGCCCAAGAGTTTCACCCTCACGTATGGTGAGGTCCACCCCGTCGACCGCGCGGACGATGTTCCGGTTTGCCCCCAGCCCGAAGACGATCCCCTTCGACCCGACCTCGAAGTACGTCCTGAGGCCCTTGATGTCCAAGAGCACTTTGCCGTCTATGTTGGAGTCCTGCGTCATCTGAATTCCCGTCACTCCCGCCGAAAACTACCCGTTATTCCCGCGAAAGCGGGATTCCACTGCCCCTGCCAATCACGCGCGCCAATCGCCCCCTCGATTCCTACCTCCGTGAAAGCATCAATATCTCCCTGCACTGTAATACCAAGCCGCACAATCTCTACACCCACCCTTTAGCTCCCATGTCCATCCGGGTCTTCCACCGGATTCCAGCACGCCGCCGAGTGATCCGTCCCCATCGGCAGGAGGGTAGGGCGTTCCGTCGTGCACTTGTCGACAGGCGAGTTGCACCTTACCGCGAACGGGCAGCCCGCCCGGAGATTGGCGAGGTTGGGCGGCAGGCCCTTGATGGAGGTAAGTCGCCCTGCCGTCCTCCCTTCGACTGAAGGCATCGAGTTCAGCAGCATCGACGTATACCGGTGCTTGGGCCGCGCGAACACGTCGTCCACCGACGCCTTCTCCACAATCGACCCTGCGTACATCACCGCGACTTGGTCGCACAGCTCCGCCACAACGCCCAGGTCGTGAGTGATCCACATCACCGACATACCCCGTTCGTCTTTGATCTCCCGAACGAAGTCCAGCAGCTGCGCCTGAATCGTCACGTCGAGCGCCGTCGTCGGCTCGTCGGCGATGAGGAGCAGCGGGTCGCACGACAGCGCGATCGCAATCATCACCCGCTGTCTCATCCCGCCGCTGAACTGGAACGGGTAGTTGCCGTACCTGCTCTCCGGCGACGGAATCCCGACACGGTCGAGCAGCTCTATCGCCCTGCTCCTCGCCGTAGTGTCGTTGAGTCCCAGGTGAGTCTTCATCGTCTCCGCTATCTGTGGGCCCACCTTCATGGTCGGGTTGAGCGACGTGGCCGGATCCTGGAAGATCATCCCCATCTTCGTGCTGCGCCTGCGCCGGACCTCCGCATCGGACATCCTCGTCAGGTCTTCCCCGTCCAGCAGCACGCTTCCGCCCACGACCCCGCCGAGGTTCTTCGGTATCAGCCCCATGATCGAAAGCGCCGTCATCGTCTTGCCTGAGCCGCTCTCACCGACGATCCCCAGGGTCTCTCCCTGCGCGATGTCGAAGCTCACGTTGTTCACCGGCCTGATCGTGCCCTCGCGGGAGTACAGGTGCGTTTCGAGTTCTCTTACGCTGAGTACCGGTTCTGGCATGGAATTGCTTTCTTCTTCGCCGCTACTATCGTCGAATCTGACGCGGGTTGAGGGCGTCGTTCAGCCCATCGCCCAGAAAGTTGAACCCGATGACCGCAAGGGCAAGGGTCAGACCCGGCATGAGCACCAGGTGTGGGTAAGTACGCCACTCGAAGAGATTCTCCGTGACCATGCTCCCCCAGCTTGCGCCCGGAGGCTGAATCCCGAATCCCAGGAAGCTGAGTGAAGACTCCAACAGGATGATCCCGCCGATGCCGATCGACATCGACACAATGACCGGGGCGATGGAGTTCGGCACCAGGTGGCGGAACATAATCGTCCGGTCGGGTACCCCTAAGGCGACCTGCGCCCGGATGAAGTCCTGCTCCCGCAAAGACAGTATCTGCCCCCGTATCAGCCTCGCATACCCCGGCCACGATACGAGTGCCAGTGCTCCGAAGACAATAAGATAGTCGAGGAATAGCGTATTACGCAGGAACTCCCACTGCGTCTGCTGGTACACGGAGCCCAGCCAGCTCACGAACGGCTGTCGGATCGTCAGGCTGATGAACGCCACGAGCAGCAGGTCGGGGAAGGCGAGGATGATGTCGGTGAGCCGCATGATCCCGTCGTCGACCCACTTGCCGAGATACGCCGCCGCTGCCCCCAGAATAATGCCCAGAATCGTGCTGATCGTGACGACCACGACGACGACGAAGATGGCCGTCCGTACCGAATGCAAAATGCGGCTGAAGATGTCCCGTCCAATCAGGTCGGTCCCGAACCAGTTCGTGGCATTCGGAGTCGCGGCAATGTTCGAGATATTCGTCTTGATGTAATCATGTGGCGCGACGTACGGGCCAATCAGCGCAATTATCACCAGCACCGCCGATATGAACAGGCCGATCATGGCCGCCCTGTTTCGGATGAGACGCTCCATGGCGTCCACCCACAGGCTGCGCTGCTTGCCGCCTTGGAAGTCGTCCTCCAACCCGGCTATTCCCGTTGATTCGGCCATCTACTTAGTCCTAAACAGTCTTGCGTCCCACTCGCCCTGAGCATGTCCAAGGCTGAACAGGCTTGCCCCCTGTTCGGCCTGAGCCTGTCGAAGGCTGAACCGTGTAGTGCAGGGTGGAAGTAATCCCCTCTCTCCCCACTCTGCACTCTCCGCGTTCTCTGCGGTGAATCTTGATCCTGCCTTGAGCAGATTCGTCTAGGTGGTGCCGGCTACTCATACCGGATCCTCGGATCCAGCAGACCGTACCCGAGGTCTACCAGCAGATTCGAGATGATGATGATAGCCGCGCCTATGATCGTAACGCCCAAGATGACCGGGTAGTCCCGCGCCTGAAACGCCTCGATGCCGAGTCCGGCGAATCCCGGAATCCCGAATATGAGCTCGACGAAGAACGCGCCCGTGACCAGCCCGCTCATGATGAGGCCCATCGTCGTAAACACCGGGGTAAGCGCGTTCTTGAGAACGTGCCTCCAGACCACGAAACGCTCCCGCATCCCCTTGGCGCGTGCCGTGCGTATGTAGTTCTCGCTCAATACTTCGATCACGCCCGCTCGCGTCTGACGCACAACCACGAGGAGAGGACCTGCCGCCATGAGCAGCACCGGCAGAACCGCGTTTGTGCTGAATAGGCCCTTCCAGCCTATGGGAACATTCATGATGCTCAGCCACAGGACGAGCACGATCAACAGCATCGGCCCCAGCACGAAGACGGGGATCGATCGCACCACAATGGACGCGAACACTACGAGATAGTCTACCCACGTGTTCTGTTTGACGGCCGCCAAGGCTCCCAGGGGAATTCCTACAACCACAAGGACTACTGCGGACGCCAAACCAAGCTGGGCGGAAATCGGCATCGAGGCCGCGAAGGCTGGCCAGACGTCTCGTCCGCTCTTGATTGACTTCCCCCAGTCCCCTTGCATCAGCCCTGCGAAATAATCCAGGAACTGCTCCCAGAAGGGACGGTCGAGGCCGTGCAGCTTGCGTAGACGCTCGGTGATCTCCGGGTCGGAGACCAGCTCCTCGTTGTAGAAAATCTCCAGTGGATCGCCGGGACCGTAGAACCCCAGCGTGAACGTGATGAACAGAACGGCGAAAAGCACCGGTATGGCGAGAATGAGACGTCTTAGCGTATAGACAAACATTTAGCCACTCGAACGAAGCGAGGCGACCTTCCCTGATATCCACCCCAACTGCGTGCCCAAGGGAATCCCCTCTCCGTTGTAGGTTAATCCCCCTCTCCCGTCGTGGGAGAGGGCTGGAGCCTGCCCCGTACTCGATACGGGGGAGAGGGTTTTGGCCCGCCCGGTACTCAATACCGGGGTGAGGGCAATGCACCCGCCCACTCTCTACAACAAACAACTAAAGATAAGAAACCAGCGGGGACTCCTAAGTGTTATCACCTGAAGTCCCCGCTGTCTAATCGGTTACTACTTTGGCCCGCAGCCTAGCGCCTGCGCTCAGCGATGGCCATCCACGGCAGGTTGTTCCAGTCGTCGCCGAACGTCGTCACGAAGTTCTTGACCCAGGGCTGCACCAGGTACGCCCTGTCGGTCGAGAAGATGATCGGCAGAATCCAGTAGTTGTCGATGATAACCTGCTCAGCTTCTTGGTACTTGGCTATCTTGTCAGGGTCGCCAATCGGCAGCTGTGAGGCCTCTTCCACCAGGGCGTCAAGCGCCGGATCGGAGTGCTGGGACCCGCGAGCGACGACCGACGACTCGGAGTGGCCGAGGTCGGTCAAAACGCCGCCGGCGTCCGCAACGCGCCCTCCTATGCTTTGGCGGAGAAGGTTCACGTCCTCGGGCCTCTCTTGTCCCCTCTCGAGCTTGGTGATGGTCACGTTGGCGCCCAGATTTTCCTTCCACTGTTCCTGCAGGATCTCCGCGAGGCGGATGTACTGCGGGCGCTGGACGGCGACGTGCATGGTCGGCCAGCCCGCTGGATCTGCGCCGTACTTGGACTGCGCCGCAAACTCCTTCGCCTTGTCTACGTCGAACCCATATCCGTCTCTCGGAGTGTGTGATGCGAGAGCAGGGTGGATGATGCCGGTTCCCCAGGTGGCCGTAGGAGCGAACACGGCGTGAACTGCGGCCTCCATCTGTACGGAGTGCGACAGCGCCTTGCGTACGTTGATGTCGTCGAACGGCGGCTTCGTCGTATCGAACGCGAAATACCAGATTCCCGAACCCTTGACCCTCTGGAGGTCGCCGTTGAACTTGTGGGCGCTGTCATGCACCGCCGGCTGCCGAACGAGGTCGCCGAAGATGATGTCGGCCTCGCCGTTCTCGTACATGATCATCTGGGTCTGTAGGTCACCCACGAACGGCATGGTGATCTTCTGGATCACGGGCGGATCGCCCCACCAGTTTGCCGCAGGTGTAACCTCGATGAGACCGCTCTCAGGGTCCCACGTAAGTTCATACGGTCCAACACCGATCGGGTTCTCCTGCCATTTCTTTTCGGGGTTTGCCTTGGCATGTTCGGCATCGAAAATGCCGAGGAGCCATAGGCCCATCTCCAGCGGCCACGTCGGGGACGGGTCATTGAGGGTTATCTCAAGCGTCTTGTCGTCCACGGCGACGAGACCGGGGGCCTCCGTGGCCTCACCCTCTGACACCGCGTCAATCCCTACCACCTTGTTCAGGTGAAGCAGCGAACCGCCCCAGCTGACCTGGTTCTCCGGGAATGCGCCGAACTCCCAGGCCGCCTTGACGTCGGCCGCCGTTACCGTCGAACCGTCATGGAAGATCGCCTCGTCCTTCAGGTAGACCGTGTATGTCAGGCCGTCGTCGCTGACCTTGTAGCTGTCGGCAACTCCTTGCCTGAGGTTGCCTTCGGAGTCGAACTGGAACAGGGGCATGAATACCCACTTGTCCACGGTCCGAACAATATAGCTCCCTTCCACGTTGGGAGCGATGGCGCTGCGCTTGCTCTGAATCGGGAAGACAAGCGTCTGGTCTGAGACCGTTGCCCCTGTGAATGCTGGCGGAGGCACTGCGGCCGCGACCTCCACGATCCCTGTCTCAGGCTCAGGCTCCGGTATGTTGGGAACCGCTGTGGGTATGGCCGTAGCAGCGGGCGCCGGCGGTGGTGCCGGAGCTGGTGCCGGTGCGGGCGCTGGTGCCGCCGCCGGCTCATCCGTTTCTTCCTCATCCGCGCCGCAGGCAATCGCAAGCGATAAAGCAAGTGCTGCGACCACCGATAATATGAATGTAAACCTATAGTGTTTCAACGTATCCTCCTCTACTTCTCACCTGATGTGACGTTCGTCTCACCTACACGAAGACACTGCCGGAACCCTGCTGGTTCCAGCACTCAAGCGTAACCTTATTTTGCCTACAAGTCGCATGTCAAGGCTTGGCGGCTCAAATTAGGGGTACTTGCTGCCCGGCCCTTTACTCGAACCACACCGCATACAGCCGCGCGCGCTTCATCCGGAACCGCAGCCGGACCGGTCGCCCAGCCAGCCCCGACAGGTCGGACTCGCCCTTCCAAGTCACCGTATGACTCAGCAGCTCATGGCCCGTGATCAGGTCGCAATCGCCAAATGAGCGACCCGCAGCGACATCGCCCGCGAACGTGTTCGTCTGGTTCGTCGCGTCCAGCACCTCGATGCTGATCTCCCCTCGGAACCGCGTCCATGCGTTTATCTTCAGCCTGCCGCCCGTAAACGTGAAGGGCGCCGTCGTGAATCCGCCCTCCGTCATGGCCTCCAGCGACGTGAACCCGTCCTTTCGCCACGTCGCCCGGCAAATGTACCCGACATAACCGCCCGTAACGCTGGGGTACGCCTGCTGGTAGAGGTTCTCCTGCTGGTTGTTCTTGTTGTTGTGCGTCCGGCTCGACGGCGTGACCGGTATCGAGAACTCGTCAGGCTTCAGCGACGTTACCCCCGGCCCCGCATACGCTCCCGACTGCCAGTCCCGCGCCATCGCCCCCGAAGTGCCCGGATCGCCGACCGGCACAACCGGCTCCCGCGTCGGAATGACCCAGTCCGTCCCGTTGCGACTCGCCAGCATCCTCACCTCCGTGATGTCCTTCTGTCGCTCGAAGAACGCGGGGAACATCAGGTGCGCGTTCGCGTCGGGCCACGGAGAGTAGGCGTTGGTGTAGATGTCCGCGCCGGGGTTGTCGTGCATGTCCGGCGAAAAGATGTGTCGCGGTTTCGGCCACCGCTTGAAGTCCTCCGTCTCCGCGTAGGCGATGAACCGCCGCCCGTGAACCTTCCCGCGAATATGGGCCGTCCATCCCCGGAAGTACCCGACGTACTTGCCCTTCTCCTCGCTGTACCGCGCTACTATCTGTGTATCGGAAAAATAGTTCGGTATCACCGGCTCCACAATCGGCGTCCAGTGAAGCCCGTCCGGCGACGTCGCGCCGTAGACACAGTAGTTCCCGTCCGTCTGGCGGCCGCGGTGGATCATCTTGTACCGCTCTTCCGGCGTCCCATTCGGGTCCTTGAACACTGTCGCCGTCGGTACGGGCCGGTTCAGCGACACGTTCAATGCGTACACGAGGTTGTTGTCCTTCGACCCCTCGAGATCGACCGTGCCGATCCTCGGCTTCGTCCACGTCTCGCCGTCCGTCGACTCGGCGTACAGCAGCATGTAGGTCGTCGGCTCCTCGTACGACACCTCGCGCTGACCGCCGTACACCGTGTAGTACAGCCTGAAGACGCCCTCGTCCTCGAAGAGGGTGGTGTGCAGCGTAAAGGCGGTCTCCCATGGCTTCTCGAGACCCACCATCGGCTCGTAATCGATGCGAGGCTTGTGCGCCTTGATGGCGACCCCATGGGGCATCTCCCAGCTCGCCTCAATTCCGTCACCCCACGAAACGCCGTACCCCGGCTCGATCAGCGAGTAGTCAATAAACACCTGCTTCGTCGTTCCAATATGCGGAAACTCGTAATCACTCACAACTTCCTCCTTTGAGCATTACCGATAGATGGTTCCGTTCACCCTGAGCAGGGTTATGCCCCGCGCGCGGGGCCGTGCCGGGGTGTCAGTAACTGGGACGCCGTGCCGTCCTGGTATGCTGAATCGGGCGTGCCGACCGGATAAAG
>DAOUKG010000013.1:0-3251 GCA_034421575.1 Dehalococcoidia bacterium | reverse complement strand
CGCTTCGCTACGATCGGAATGACAGTGATGGGGCTATGACTCGCAAGTATGGAATACCTAATACCTACCCCTGTCAGCCCGCCGGGGGAGAGATACAGAGAGGGGGTCTTCGGTATCCAACTCACGGAGACTGAACACTCACCTGGGGAAGTGTGCCTTGCCGAACGAGAGGTCGGGCGTTACGGTATACGCTTGGAATGGTGGGCCTGAGGCGAACTCTACAAATGAACAGGGTCTTGTTGGCGGCAGTATTGCTTGCCGCCTTGCTCCTTGGGGGATGTTCGGACGGCGGCGACCGGCATGAACTGCTGGTGTTCGCCGCGACGAGCCTCACGGACGCGATTGATGAGGCTGCGGAGCAGTACGAGCGGGAGAACGAGGTGGACGTGCGGATAAGCTATGCGGCATCGCAGGCGCTGGCGCAGCAGATAGCCAGCGGCGCTCCTGCGAGTGTGTTCGTTTCGGCGGGCGCTCCTCCGGTCGAGTTCCTGCGGGAGCGAGGGTTTGTCGCGGCGGAGGTCGACTTGCTGACGAATAAACTGGTCGTGGTGACCAACCGAACACTCGAAGAGCTTTCACCAAACGCTCTCACATCGCCAACCATCGAGCGAATCACTATAGCCGCACCCGATATCGCTCCGGCTGGGGCGTATGGACGCGAGGCGCTGAAGTCGGCGGGCTTGTGGGAGTCGCTGCAGCCAAAGATCGTGACGGCCCCGGACGTGCGGGCGGCCATGGCCTTCGTCGAGGCGGGCAACGCGAGCGTCGGCATCGTATACGCAACGGACGCAGTGATAGCCAAAGGTCTTGACACTATGGACATCTTCCCGCACGACTCGTACGGGCCAATCGTCTATCCTGTCGTCACGGTGGCGTCGGATGAGCGGAACGAGGTGGCGGACGACTTCGTGCAATTCCTTCTCAGCCCTGCGGCCGGCGAGATATTTCGCGCCCATGGCTTCGAGCCGATCAGGTAGGCCGATTTGACTTGGTCACTCCTTGAACTCACGTTTCGGGTGGCGATAGTCGCCACCTTGATTAACATTCCCCTTGCGCTGGGCGTGAGCTGGCTGCTGGTCAAGACTCGCACGCCTGGCCGCATCGTCATTGATGTGCTGGTCTCCCTGCCGCTTGCGGTTCCGCCGATTGCGATAGGGTTCTTCCTGCTGCTTCTGCTTGGGCGTGAGGGCCCCATTGGCGGGTTGGTGAGGGCGCTGCTTGGAGCGGACATCGTGTTCACGTGGATCGCGGCGGTGGCGGCTTCTGCCGTGGTGTCGTTCCCCCTCATGGCGCGGGCGACGATGGTCGCCATGGCGGGTGTGGACCAACGCCTCGAAATGTCCGCCCGGAGCCTCGGCGCAGGCCCATGGAGAGTGTTCTTCACGATAACCGTGCCGCTCGCCATGAAGGGCATACTCGCCGGTGTGCTGCTGGGATTCGTGCGGGCCATCAGCGAGTTCGGAGCGACGATCACAGTCGCGGGCAACATCGCCGGCAAGACGCAGACCCTGCCGCTCGCGCTGTACTCCGCAGTCATCCTTCGTGACGACTCGACGGCCCTGCTGCTGACAGGCATCGCCATCGCCATCGCGGTCGCAACGCTTTTGGTGCACAACTGGCTGCTGGCCAAGACCCCTCGACCGGAGGTCGCGTGACTGTCATGACCGCGCCGGTAGCACATATCGCCGTTACCAAGCGATTCCCGCAATTCACGCTGGACTGCGACGTGACGTTCGAGGCGGGTGCGACCGCGGTGTTCGGCCCGTCGGGGAGCGGCAAGACCACGCTGCTGAACTGCATCGCCGGTCTTACGCGGCCCGACAGCGGACAGATCGCCGTCATGGGCACGACGCTATTCTCCTCTTCGGAGCGCAAGGCCGTACCACCGGAGAAGCGACGCTTCGGGTACGTCTTCCAGTCGTCGGCGCTCTTCCCAAACATGAACGTGCGGAAGAACGTCCTCTATGGCTACGGCCTGACCCCGGTTGAGCAGCGGACCACGGACCCTGAGCAGCTCTTCGACCTGTTCGACCTTACGCGGTTGCTCGACCGAAGCGTCGATACCCTATCCGGTGGAGAGCGCCAGCGCGTGGCCCTCGCGAGGGCGCTGGCGATCTCCCCTCGGCTGCTCCTGCTGGATGAGCCGCTGGCGTCGCTGGACGTGTCGTTCAAGGGGGCAATCATCCGCTACCTGAAGCGGGTGCGTCATGAGTTGCAGACGCCGATGATCTACGTGTCGCACTCGGTGTCCGAAGTGGTGGCGCTCGCCGAGGAGATGCTCGTGCTGTCTGACGGCAAGCCCGTCGCCCAGGGACCGCCGTCGGAGGTACTCGTGCGGCCCGACGTGGGCACGATGGCGGACTACGGTGCCTTGGAAAACCTCCTTGACGCGACGGTCGTGGAGCGGCGCGCCGAGCAGGGCCTTTCGGTGATCGACGTTGGCGGCGTCGAGCTATCTGCGCCCGAAATCGACGCCGGGCCCGGAGACCTGCTGACGGTGTCGATCCGCGCGGGCGACATCATCCTCACGCTGGACGTGCCGACGAGGATCAGCGCGCAGAACATCCTGCCCGGGAAGATCGAGGCGATCCACGCGCAGGGGCCCCGCGTCATCGCGCACGTGGACGTTGGGGTCACTCTTGTCGTCGAGCTCACGCCGAGGGCGGTGGCCGATCTGGGGTTGCGCGAGGGATCACAGGTCTACCTGATCGTCAAGAGCAACAGCGTCCTGGCGCTGGACGCGCTGGATGGCGGGTGATTTCAGCGCGAGCGAACTCGATCACATGCCCCGTCGAAGTCATTGAGGATGCCGGTAGGGAGTGGGTCGAAGAAGGAGTCGGGCACTTCTGCCAAGCCTTTTCCCAGACCTACCGGACGGGGTTCGTCCGAGCGGCTTTCTATGGGTAGAATCTCGGCAACAGGCTGGTCTTGGTGACAGAGGATGATGCGATCACCCGGCTTCAAGTCGGCGATATGCTTGGAGAGATTGGCCTGAGCCTCTTTGACGGTTAGGTTCGTAGTGGGCATGGACCTATATTATACCAATTCGTTTTGAAGACACCGTGAATCCGTCATTCCCGCGAAAGCGGGAATCCATCGGACACAGTAGCGAGAACACGGACTCATCACACCCAAATGGGGATTACGTGCCAGCCTGTCACTGCTACGAAAATAGCCCCCATCAGCCTGTCGTAGGGGCAACCCTTGTGGTTGCCCGTCCCCGATACCGCCCCACCATCCGTCATTCCGGC
>DAOUKG010000012.1:0-5382 GCA_034421575.1 Dehalococcoidia bacterium | reverse complement strand
AAACCATCTGCTCCAACTAATTACCGTTTTTGCCTTTGGGTAGTACTCCTGTGAGTAGTAAAAAGACATGACTACTCGGTAGGAGGAACTTGTAATGTCCACCAAGGTCGGCGATCACATAGACGACATTGGGAGCATAGAGGAGTTCATCCGGCAGTGTTTGGAGGACATGGAGCCGGACCATAACGACAAGGGTCCTGGCAGGCCACGTATTCTGCCTGCAATGGCGCTGTGGGGGGCGCTGCTGGTCTGCGTGCTGAGAGGCTTCGGCAGCCAACTCGCCGTCTGGCGTCTGGTCTCGGAACGCGGTCTCTGGTTCTTCCCCCGATTTTCGGTGACAGACCAGGCGGTCTACAAGCGTCTCCATGCTGCGGGAACCAAGCCGCTGGAGAGGTTCTTCGAGCAGATCAGCACCGTGTTGACAGAACGATTGGAGGGGATGGTCTCGGATAGTCTGGCGCCGTTCGCCAGGGATGTGGTGTGTATAGACGAGAGTACGCTGGATGCCATAGCCAGAAGGCTTCCGACTCTGAAAGGGATCCCTAAAGGCGACAGCCGTCTGCTCCCTGGCAAGCTGGCCGGCGTGTTCGACGTGAGACGACAGCAGTGGCGAACCGTCAAGCTTCATCCGAATCCCCAACAGAACGAGAAGGTGTCGGCGCGGGAGTTGGCACAAGACCTGCCAGCCGGAACACTGGTGTTGGCAGACCTGGGATACTTCGGCTTCGCCTGGTTTGACTGGCTCACAGACAGGGATGTCTATTGGCTGAGCAGATTGAGAGCAAAGACCAGCTACAAGGTCGCACACACCTTCTATCAGAGGGGCGAGGTCTTTGACGGCATCGTGTGGCTGGGAGCCTACCGCGCTGACCAGGCCAAATACGCCGTTCGGCTGGTGACGTTCAGACAGGGCGGGACGATTCGACGCTACATCACCAACGTTCTGGAGCCAAGTAAGTTCCCGATCACATCGATGGCCGAGGTCTACGCTCGCAGGTGGGACATCGAGATGGCCTTCAAACTGATCAAGCAACATCTGAAGCTGCGCCTTCTGTGGTCTTCCAAGCACGTGGTGATTCACCAGCAGATATGGGCGACGTTGATTATCTCGCAAATCCTACAGTCGCTGAGGCTTGAGATAGCTCACAAAGCAGGGGTGGACCCGTTCGAGGTGTCTATTGGCCTACTGGTCGAGTACGCGCCCCAGTATGCCTATGAAGGCAGGGACCCGGTGAAGATATTCGTGGAGCGAGGACGCGAGTTGGGCTTCATTCGACCCTCCCGTAGAACGCGAATCCACGCCCCAAACATACCCGACGAGGCAATACTGCCGGCTCCGCCCGAACTGGTGCTCACTCGCACCCCTCGATATGCTAATCGCAAATGTCACACACGCACCCAAACGTCGGAAAAGTGAATTAGTTGGAGCAGATGCCCTTGTGGTTGCCCTTCTTCTGCGCCAACCCCATTTTCATCCCTCGGTGTGCAGGCCACAAGGCTGCATGAACGATTCCTACGAAAATAGACCCCAGCAACCCGTCGTAGGGGCGGGTTTCAAACCCGCCCTTTGGTGCTGAACATTCTCCTCTTGCGAATGGTTAGTGAGCTTTGAGTATCAGTTACGCTATACTCACTGTGCAATACTCTGCACGAAAGAAAATCCCAACCGTTTTCGCCGCCATTGCGTTATAAAGTTTGTGCCAACACAAAAACACCAACGAGGTGCGTCCGATGAAGAAGCTACTTCCAGTAATATTCCTTCTGATTGCGACCATGGCCTTTGTCGCATGCGGAGGCGGTTCCAACGACGAACCTGATACGACGGGTCAGGCTCCCTCAGCGACTGAGAGCGAGGCCACTCCCGAAACCACCGCCAAGGACACCGAGGCTGAACCTTCCACCGGGAGCCCCGGTGACGATGACTCGGCAAATGTGGTGATTGATACCGAGGAGCTGCCGGAGCCCGGCGGCGGCGTATTCCGCAGACTCTGGGCCGACCCGCCCACCCTCGACCCCCACCTGACCGGTGACACCACCTCCGCCGGTGTCGTGGTCGAGATATTCAGCGGTCTCGTGACCATCAATACCGACCTGCAACTCGTGCCTGACATCGCGCAGGAATGGCAGGTCGATGATACCGGCACCGTGTACACCTTCACGCTCCGTGACAACGTCACCTTCCACAACGGCGAAAGGGTGACCGCCGAGGACTTCAAGTGGTCCATCGAAAGGGCGGCCTCGCCGGAGCTCGCATCGCACCTGGCGGACACGTATCTCAACGACATCATCGGCGCCGAGGACTACATTGAAGGCAACGCCGACTCCATTGAGGGCGTCCAGGTTATCGACGAGCAGACGCTCCAGATCACCATCGACGCCCCCAAGGCCTACTTCCTTGCCAAGCTCAGTTACCCGACCGCTTTCGTCCTTCATCAGGAGACCGTCGAGAGCGGCGGCCGCAACTGGTGGGTCGACAACGCCGTCGGCACCGGCCCGTTCAGGCTCGATGAGTACAGGATCGGCGAGCGGATTGTCCTGAAGCGGTTTGACAACTACTATCGCTCCCCGCGCCCGGACGTCGACGCCATCAATATGAATCTCGCCGGCGGTCAGGCGATGGCCATGTACGAAAACGATGAGATTGACGTCACCGGCGTCGGCCTCTTCGATCTTGAGCGCGTTCTCAACCCCGATGAGCCGCTGAACAAGGAGCTCGTAGTCGCCCCGCCGGGCTTCTCGGTCTCCTACATCGGCATGAACGCCTCTGAGCCTCCCTTCGACGATGCGAACTTCCGCAGGGCGCTCAACCACGCCGTCGACAAGGAGCTGATTGCCGACGAAGTCCTCGCCGAACTCGTGAAGCCTGCCTACTCCATCCTGCCACCGGGATTCCCAGGCTACACCACGGACATCAAGGGCCTGCATTTCGATCCGGACCTCGCCAGGGAGTACCTTGCTAAGTCCAAGTACGCCGACCCTGACACCCGCCCCCGCATCGTCGTGACCGTGCCCGGCACGGGCGGCACCATCGGCCTTGACCTTGAGGTCATCATCGAGATGTGGAAGCAGGAACTGGGCGTCGAAGTGGAGATCCAGCAGGTTGAGTGGGCCACCTACCTCGAAGACCTGGATGACAAGAAGTTCCAGGCATACGCCGGACTCGGCTGGTCTGCCGACTATCCCGACCCGCAGGACTTCCTCGACATCCTCTTCCACACCGAGAGCGGGATGAACCACGGCAGCTACTCCAACACCGAGGTCGACAAGATCCTCGAAAAGGCCCGCACCATCCAGGACGTCGGTGAAAGGGTCGCCCTCTACAACCAGGCCGAGCAGATGATCGTCGACGACGCGGCGTGGGTTCCCACCTGGTTCACCGGCGAGCAGTACGCCCTCGTCAAGCCCTACCTCAAGGGCTACCGCCTCACCCCCATGGTCGTCCCCAAGCTCCAGGAAATCCGCATCGAGTGACACACGACATAGGCTCCCACAAGGAGCGCGACTGAAAACCAAGGTGCGATGGCCCCCCAGCCATCGCACCTTTCCGTTTATCCTCAAGCGGTCGCATCTCCCCCAGAACATATCATTTCTTCAAGAACAAACTCCCGTAGGGGCGATTCGCGAATCGCCCACTGCCCAAAATGGCAGCGAAAGAACAACCCCGTTCATCCTGAGCCTGTCGAAGGCCCTTGCTTATCCCCTCTCCCGTTCGCGGGAGAGGGCTAGGGTGAGGGTGATGTCCCACCGGTGCAGAGATGCAGACATCCACAATCTCTCCCCCACCGGGGCAGAGATGCAGACAACTACAATCTCTCCCCCACCGGTGCAGAGATACAGACAACCATAATCTCTCCCCCGCTGGGGGAGAGATACAGAGAGGGGGTTCCCGCAGTCACTTGAAAGCAGCGCCCCACCCCGCCCCTCGTGCCCGTGCCGTCAGTAACTGCCGTGCAACCACGAGAAACCACGTTCGGCCTGAGCCTGTCGAAGGCTCTCTTACCCCCCTCTCCCGTTCGCGGGAGAGGGTTGGGGTGAGGGTGAAAGGCTCCCTTCTGCAAGGTGCCTCACTTCCGGCATTCGCAGGAAAGCATGGCTGCGCAAAAGCCCCCGAAAGCGCGAATCCATTCCCACCTTTCTCCCCCCTCTGCGCTCTCCGCGACCTCTGCGGTGAATCTCCCTCGTCCTGGGCAGAGCAGCGCCCCGCCCTCGTGCCCGTGCAGGGGCCGTGCAACCACAAGGAAACACGTTCGGCCTGAGCCTGTCGAAGGCCCTCTTATCCCCTCTCCCGTTCGCGGGAGAGGGTTGGGGTGAGGGTGATGTCCCACCGGTGCAGAGATACAGACAACCACAATCTCTCCCCCGCTGGGGGGGAGATACAGAGAGGGGGTTCCCCCAGTCACTCGCAAGCAGTGCCCCCCCCCGCGTCGGAACCGCACAAGTGGCAGCAACTGCCTCCATTCCCACCCCTTCTCCCCCCTCTGCGCTCTCCGCGACCTCTGCGGTGAATCCTCCTGTTCCTGAGCAGCGCCCCACCCCGCGCTCGGGCCCGTGCAAGGGCGCCAGTATCTGCCGTGCAACCACAAGAAACCACGTTCGGCCTGAGCCTGTCGAAGGCCCTTGCTTATCCCCTCTCCCGTTCGCGGGAGAGGGCTAGAGCCTGCCCCGTTGCAGAACGGGGGTGAGGGTGATGTCCCACCGGGGCAGAGACACAGACAACCACCCCCTTCTCCCCCCTCCGCGCTCTCCGCGACCTCTGCGGTGAATCCAGCAGCGCCCCGCCCCTCGTGCCGTGCCGTCAGCAACTGCCGTGCAACCACAAGAAAGCACGTTCGGCCTGAGCCTGTCGAAGGCCCTCTTATCCCCTCTCCCGTTCGCGGGAGAGGGCTAGGGTGAGGGTGATGCCCCACCGGTGCAGAGATACAGACAACCACAACCTCTCCCCCCTCTGCGCTCTCCGCGACCTCTGCGGTGAATCCAGCAGCGCCCCGCCCCGCCCTCGTGCCCGTGCCGTGCCGTCAGTAACTGCCGTGCAACCACAAGAAAGCACGTTCACCCTGAGCCTGTCGAAGGCCCTCTTACCCCCTCTCCCGTTCGCGGGAGAGGGTTGGGGTGAGGGTGATGTCCCACCGGTGCAGAGATACAGACAACCACAATCTCTCCCCGCCGGGGCAGAGATACAGACAACAATAATCTCTCCCCCACCGGTGCAGAGATACAGAGAGGGGGTTCCCGCAGTCACTTGAAAGCAGCGTTACCCCCGCGTCGGAATCGTACAAGTGGAAGCAACTGCCTCCATTCCCACCCCTTTCTCCCCACTCTGTGATCTCTGCGCTCTCTGTGGTGAGTCCCTCTGCGCTCTCCGCGACCTCTGCGGTGAATCCC
>DAOUKG010000011.1:0-29955 GCA_034421575.1 Dehalococcoidia bacterium | reverse complement strand
GTAACTGTTCAGAGTTGATGAGAGACGAGTAGATTGCGGGATTGGGAGAGGGGATTGAGGTCCTTTGCTCTCCAAGTGCCAAAGAGGGACGCCAAGGCCATCTTGCTGTTGGTTCCCTCTTCGGAGCGAGTGCCGCCGCTGATCTTTCGACTGACGACCATGTGTCTCAAGCTCCGTTCAGCCGCGTTGTTCTCAGACGGCACGTCCGGGTGCGATACGAACACGAACAGCTCTTTGATGAACCGCTCTATGCGTCTGCAGAGCTTGGCTTGAGGCGCCGTCTCGTCGTCTGAGAACGGGCGACACAGTGATAGTAGTTGGTTCTCCAGCATCAACTGGTTGGGAGATACGACCCGTTGGTACCCGGACGCCGGTTGAACGCCTGCTTCAGCGCACGCTTTCGCCCTGTCATAGAGCCGTCGCACCGCTTCAGCCCACCGGGCTAAGCCCGTGTCCTCTGGGTACAACGCCTTGAGTTCATGGATGTCACGCAGCAGATGTACCCAACACCGCTGCTTGAGACCGGGGTAATGGTTGTATGCGGCGTAGAAGTCGCTCACCAGCACACCGTCGAACGACTCCCCCAACACCTCATCGACCACCTTCTTGCCACGACCGCGACGCACGAAGTACCGCTCGGAGGGTGTGCTGAACGTCCAGACATAACCGTTGACTCCATCCTCCCGCCAGCCCGTCTCATCGGCGTGCACCACCGGAGAGCCACGAATGCGTTCGAGCGTCTCGTCCACTGTCCGCCATGCCTTCCGCGCTACACGGTGAATCGCATCAACTATGGCGCCCACACTCAGCTTCAGATGATGCACCGTGCGCAGGTAGCGCTGGATACTCCGTATGGGCAGCCGCGCTTCCTCCCTTAGCGTCACGATCAGGCTCACCAGGTTGATTCCCAAGCGCTGATGCCCTACAGCCATCCCCTTCAACGAGTCCTGCGGCAGGCGACGCTTGCGGCATAGTGCGCACATGCGGGCCACGAAGACCTGCTCGATCACCTCTGCCGGAGCCAACGGAATCTCGATGACCTCGCGTGTCCGATGTACCCATCCGCCCGTCATGCCCGTCCCGCATTCGGGGCACGAGTCGAGAGCGTGTACTACTTGCCGAGTGGGGTTCATCCGCCGCCGGGCGAATCCTTGAGTCCGCTTCTTACGAGGCTTCGTCTTCTCCGGTCGAGGCCGCTTGGGAGTATGCTTGTTGCCGGGCATCCCCACAGTTCGGCCCCGAGGTGGAAGCCGCCTCTCCAAATCTTCTATCCGTCGTTGCAACTCGATAATGACTTCCTGCTGCTCGGCGATGATCGCCAGCAGGGTATTGCGACTTGCACTATTCAGATCAGATTCAGTTCTCACCTCTCCCTTATGCCACAACCACTCCACAATCCGCTAGGGCTTTTAAGTTCCTCTCATCAACTCTGAACAATTACATACCTTTATTTTGATTGACATGTTGTAGGGGGGAAGGGGTAGGCTAGTGGTATATGGCTTTTTCCGGGGACAGCGACTCGGCGCATGGACGCCCGGAGGCCCGGAACCTCCTCATTTTTTGGAGCCATACGGAGGACTTGATGAGACACAGTATGCCCACCCTCGCCAACCTGGCCGCAGCCCTCGCGCTGGCGCTTGCCCTGCTCGTGGGAGTCCTGCTCCCCTCGGACAACGCGGTACACGCGGCCGATCCTGAGTTCGTCGACGCCGCCGATCCCATCACACGAGAGGTGCCCGAAAACACGCCGCCGGGCGTCAACATCGGCGCCCCCATCTCGGCCACCGACGATGACGAGACCGGCGATACCGATGCCGGCGTTGCCGCCATCGAGTTCGGCGACACCCTGACCTACAGCCTCAGCGGCGCGGACGCAGACAAGTTCGATATCGACGCATCGACCGGACAGCTCATCACGAAGGCGCCGCTGGACTTCGAGAATCCGCGTGGCGGAACCGCTGGTGACAGCAACACTTACTTGGTGACGGTGACGGCCAAGGACAGTATGGGCGGCAGCGTCGCGCGGGACGTAACGATCACCGTCACGGACGTGGAAGAGCGTCCGGGTGCGGTCGCCCCGCCGACGGTGGTGTCGACGGATTCGGATACCGATGCTACGACATACGAGTTGAAGGTAATCTGGTATCCGCCCGACGCCACGGTGGAGGATATCGCAAGCTACAGCGTGCAGTATAAGAAGACCACCGAAACTTCCTTCGGCACTGAGGGCGTGGCGATCGGCACCTTCCCGGCCACGACCGCCACGATTACGGGGCTGGACGTCGACACGTCCTACCAGGTGCGGGTGCGGGCCACGAACAGTGTGGGCGATGGCCCCTGGTCGCTCTCGAGCGTAGGGTCGACCAACAAGAAGGACAACGCCCTGCCCGTGTTCGGACTTGCCACCGTGACCCGGAATGTGTTGGAGAACTCTGATCCGGGGCTGGACGTCGGCTTCAGGGTGAGCGCGACGGACGACGATCACGTGCTCCCGTTGGCCTACGGGCTCCATGGCCCGGACGCCAACTCGTTCGACCTGCAGGCGTCGACCGGGCAGATACGGACGAAGAGAGGCGTGGTCTACGACTTCGAGACGAAGCCCAGGCTAAACGTGACGGTGACCGTCTCCGACAGGCAGGGAGGAACAGACGCGACGGCGGTGACGATCAATGTCACGAACGTGCCCGAGGCGCCGTCGAAACCGGCCCGACCGAAGGTTCTCCCGACGCAGGGATCGAGCAGGAGCCTCAACGTTAGCTGGACCGCGCCCGACAACACAGGGCCCGCCATCACCGGCTACAACTTGCGGTACCGGGAAGGCAACAGTGGCCGCTTTAGACTCATTTCACCCACGGGGACGGGAACCACTTACACTCTTATGCCTGAGAATCTCCCTGCCACTCCGGATGTCGATGAGCGGCTCACGCCCGGCAAATCCTACGAGGTGTACGTGCGGGCCCAGAACGGCGAAAGCCCCAGCGAGTGGTCGGCGGCGGGCACTGGGAGGACGAGTGCCGGCAACAGCGAGCCGAGATTCGATGACAGGATGAGCCTGAGTGAGACTGCTCCCACCACCGACCGTACCGTGGCTGAGAACACCCGGGCGGGGCAGTCCGTCGGAAGAGCGGTCAGGGCAGTGGACGGAAACGGCGACACGCGCACCTACAGGCTGATCGCTGAGACGGTGGGTGATACGGCAAGCGAAGCGGCTGTGGCCAAGTTTGACATCAACCCTTCCACCGGGCAGATCCTGACGAAGGATCCCCTGAATCACGAGGCGGAGTGTAGTGCCGACGACGCACCCGCCCACGTAGATAACTGCACCTACACGGTGATGGTGCAGGTCTGGGACGGCCTCGACGAGGACAGGAACGAGCAGGACACAGCAGCCATCCTCGGCGACGACGACCCCGCCAACGACGCCACCGTCATCGACGACGCGATCACGGTCACTATCACGGTGAGCGATGTGGTCGAGAAGCCGGCCGCGCCGACGGTGACGGTCACATCGCCCTTTGTTGCGGATGACGCAGAGTCCGCAACCCTAACGGTGACCTGGGATATGCCTAAGAACACGGGGCCGGCCATCACCGGCTACGTGGTGGAATGCACCGGTGACGGAATTACGACCGACACCCCGTGCCCTCAGCCGACTTCAACCGATATTTCGGACCTGACTCTTGCTACGCAGGCTTACACGATGACCTTGACTCCGAAAGACCTCACTCGGACCAATTCCTACCGAGTGAGGGTACGAGCGGATAATGCCGAAGGCCAGGGCGCGTGGTCGAGTTGGGTCACCCAGTCAACCAGCAAAGCGGGCAATACTCTGCCCACTTTCACTTCCCCAACTGATGGTGCGTATGTGGCACCTACTGTGCTGTATGTGGTAGAAAACGCCTCTTCGGCCCGACAACCGCTCACCAGTGACGAAGCTGGCTTCACTGTAGCCAGTATACAGAGGGAAGACGCCACTGATGGCGACTCGCCGCTTACCCTCCGCCTTCAAGGCCCTGACGCGGGCCGGTTCGACATCGTCGCCTCGACAGGGGAGATAAGAACGAAGTCCAAGCTGAATCACGAGGACCCCGAGTGCTACGATGATTCGGTTGCCACGACCACATGCATCTACAGCGTGAGGGTGAAGCTCTCCGACCCCAATGGCGGCAGCATCCTTCACGCCTTGACGATCAGAGTCAGGGACCAGGTAGAGCCGCCCGCCAAACCGTCCGCGCCAAGGGTGACGGCCACGTCGGGGTCGGGCTGGAGCCTCGAAGTGACCTGGAACGCCCCGCGCAACACCGGCCCCGCCATCACCGGCTACGAAATTCGGTACCGCAAGACCGGGGACAGCACTGCTCCCTGGCAGGAATGGGACCACACCGGAACAGGCAGAAGCGCCAAGATAACGACTATATTATCCGACCCGGCTGATGATACTTCCGCTGTGCACCTGGAGCCTCGCACCCAGTACGAGGTGCAGGTGCGGGCGCTGAATGGAGAGGGAGACTCAACCTTCGCAGACGCCACAAACTGGTCGACATCGGGTCGCGGCACGACCGGCGCGAGCAACGAGAGGCCGGTCTTCGACGACGCGCTGCCGGCAGTCGTCATGCTGGAAGTGGAGGAAAACACGCGGGCGGGGCAGAGCGTCGGTAGCGCCATCGAGGCCACGGACCCCGACAAGAACAGGCTGACCTACACGCTCGAAGGGCCAGGCAAGGACTCCTTCACCATCACGAGCACGGGGCAGATACGGACGAGGGCCGCCCTCAACCACGAGGAGAGGGAGTTCTACTCGTTGACGGTGAAGGTGAACGACGGACAGAGGAGGAACAACAGCGTCGCCGCCAAGCCGGTGACCATCACTGTATTGGACCTTCCGGAGCCGCCGTCCACGCCTAGGGCGCCGAGGGTGGCGGGGATACCCGGCTCGACGGACAGCGTGCGCGTCACGTGGGACGAGCCCGCGAACATGGGGCCTCCCATCACTCACTACAACTTAAGATATGCCGTTAGCGGGAGCCGTGACGCTTTTACTTTGGTGGATCCTCCCGACGGCAACGCGGACAGGAGCGCGGTCATAACCGGGCTGGCGGCGGGCACGCGCTACGCGGTGCAGGTGCGGGCGTGGAACGACGATAACCGCCACAGCGACTGGTCGCCCTCGGGCACAGGTTCGCCGAACCCGGACGTGGCCAATACGAAACCCACTTTTACCCCCCGCTCCCACACGTTCAGCGTAGCCGAGAACACGCCGCCGGGCACAGACGTCGGCAGCCTTGTCGCGGCCCTCGATCCAGACGGAGACACGCTGACCTACTCCCTGGAAGGGGTGGACGCGGACTCGTTCGACATCATCGCCACCAGCAGCGCAGGGCAGATACAGACGAAGGCGGCGCTGAACTTCGAGGAGAAGTCGAGATACTCGGTGGCGGTGAGGGCGAGGGACGGCAGGGGCGGAACCGACGCGGTGAACGTGACGATCAACGTGACGGACGTCGACAACGAGGCCCCGGACACGCCGTTCGCGCCGACGGTGACGGCGCTATCGAGCACGAGCATCCAGGTGAGCTGGGACGCGCCGGAGAATACCGGCCCGCCCATCACCGACTATGATTACCGGTACCGGGCAAGGGCGGACTCCGATTGGACGGAGGTCACGAACACGACGATCACGGCGACGACGGCGACGATCGACGGACTTGCGGCGAGCACGTCCTACGACGTTGAGGTGCGGGCGAAGAACGCGGAGGGCACGAGCGACTGGTCGAATCCGGGCAACGGAGCGACGAACGATCCCGGTGCGAACAACCCGCCCGTGTTCACCGAGGGCGCGAGCGCCACGCGAGCCGTGAGCGCGACCTCGCCTTCTGGCACGAACATCGGCGATCCGGTCGCGGCGACGGACGCCGACTCGGACGACACGGTGACCTACAGCCTTGAAGGGCGGGACGCGCCGTCGTTCGACATCAATGAGACAACCGGCCAGCTTCGCACGAAGTCCGGCATCACGCTGATCGTCGGGACGACGTACACGGTGACGGTGGTTGCGGACGACACGAAGGACACGACGAGGATTGAGGTCTCCATCGAGGCCACGGCCGCGCCTCCGAACATCGTGCCGGTGTTCACCGAGGGCGCGAGGGCGACTCGGAGCGTGAACGCGAGCGCCGCTGCGGGCACGAATGTCGGCACTCCCGTGAGTGCGACGGACGCCGATACGGGCGACACGATCACCTACAGCCTGGAAGGAACGGACGCGGCTTCGTTCAGCATCGTTGCCGCGAGCGGCCAGATACAGACGAGGTCGGGCATCACGCTGACCCAGACCACGTACACGGTGACGGTGCGCGCGACGGACAGCAAGGGCGGCAGCGCGACGATCACGGTGACGATCAACGTCAACCTCAATACTCCGCCCGTCTTCAGCGAGGGCGCGAGCACGACTCGGAGTGTGGTCGAGCCGGTGGCCCGGTTCACGAATATCGGCAGCCCTGTCGCGGCCACGGACGCCGACGGCGACACGCTGACATACAGCCTCGAAGGGACGGACAGGGACTCGTTCCTCATCAACTCCACCGGCCAACTCATCACGATGATCGAGCTTACCGTGGCCACGAAGGCCTCGTACTCCATCATCGTGGTCGCCAGAGACGGGAAGGAGGGCGGCGAGGCAAGGATTACGGTGACGATCAACGTCAACGCGCCTCCGAACGCCGCCCCGGTATTCAACGAGGGTTCGAGCGCGACTCGGAGCGTGCGTGAAGACGCGTCGGCGGGTTCGTCCATCGGCGCTCCGGTCACGGCCACGGACGCCGACAACGACACGCTGACGTACAGCCTCGAAGGAACGGACGCGGCGTCGTTCGCCATCGATGCTACGAGCGGCCAGCTTCTCACGCGGTCCGGGGTTACGCTGACAGCCAATCAGGCGTACACGGTGACGGTGGTCGCCAACGACGGGCGGGACAGCGCGAGGATCACGGTGACGATCAACGTGACCGTGCGGAGGACGTACGGCTGCGCGACAAGCGTGGCGGTGTCCGACGAATCGAACACGGGCCTGGCGTCGGACTGCGAGGCGCTGCTGCGGGCGAGGAGTATTCTGGAAGGCAGCGTGGGGCGCGACGATCAACTGGACTGGGACTTGCGTGATCCAATCGCGGACTGGGAAGGCGTCTTCCTGGGCGGATCGCCCCAGCGGGTGACGGCGATCGTCCTCCGTCGCCGGGGGCTGAACGGGTCGGTCCCGGCGGACCTGGGCGATCTCACGATGCTGACGCAGCTGAACCTGCACTCGAACAACCTGAGGGGCAACATACCCGATGAGATCGGCAACCTGACGAATCTTCAGAGGCTGTTCCTGCACAACAACAGTCTGTCAGGCGATTTCCCGAACCTGAGCAGGCTGCGCAACCTGGAGCGGCTGTGGCTGTCGGGGACGAACCAGAGAGTGGGCATGGGCGACGGGATCCCGGCATGGCTGAACGGCCTGACCAATTTGCAGGAACTGAACCTCTGGGGCAACGAGATCGGCGGGGCTATTCCGAACCTGAGCGGGCTGTCCAACCTGAAGCTCCTGAAGCTGCAGAACAACAGCCTGACGGGAACTATCCCGTCGTGGTTTGGCGATATGAGCGGCCTGAGCGGTCTGTACCTGCATGCCAACGACCTGACTGGGACCATCCCGGCCAATTTGGGACGGAATACCGGGATTGTGCGGCTGTGGCTTGACAGGAACGACTTGAGCGGGAGCATCCCGTCCGAGCTTGGCAACATGTCGAGTCTCCGCACGCTGAATCTGCGCGGGAACATGCTGAGCGGCAACATTCCGCCGGAGCTTGGAGACCTGAGCAGACTCCAGGTCCTCAGGCTCCAGGACAACCGCAGGGTCGACGACGGCGGGACCGTCGTGAGCGGCGGGTTGACCGGGGCGATTCCGTCCGAGTTGGGCGATCTGGGCGAACTGCTCACCCTGGCGGCTTCAAACAACAGCCTGACGGGGGCGATCCCGCCCGAGCTGGGGAACCTGGGCAAGCTGAGGGTGCTGTGGCTCCACAACAACGGGCTGACGGGGGCGATCCCGTCGGCGCTGGGCGATCTGGGCGACACGCTGACCAACATCAAGCTGGCGGGCAACAGCTTCGCCACGAATGCGTGCGTGCCGAGGGCGCTGGCGAATGTGGGCAGCAACGACTACAGCGCGGCGGGTCTGAGCATCTGTCCGTAGGGGTCGGACGCCCTCACCCTAGCCCTCTCCCACGACGGGAGAGGGGATAAGAGGTCGGGGCGAGGGGGTGTGTGGTGGGCTCCGTTGGGGTATCACCCTCACCCCCTTGCCTACGCAGGGGCAGGCTCTAGCCCTCTCCCAGGACGGGCTGACAGGGGTAGGTATTAGGTATTCCATACTTGCGAGTCATAGCCCCATCACTGTCATTCCGATCGTAGCGAAGCGGAGAGAGGAATCTAAAGTGCTCATCCTTCAAACCAACCCCTGCACTCTGAAACATCCATGGCGATGGCGTAGCATTTTAGATTCCTCCCTACGGTCGGAATGACAGGCACTGGGGGGGCATGACAGCTACTCAGTTGTACTTGCAATTCGATTTTACCTACCCCTGTCAGCCCAGGACGGGAGAGGGGATAAGAGGGCAAATTGCCTGATGGGGGTGAGCCTGTTAGCATAGGCCTAACAAGGTCAAAAGGAACCGCTATGGCTACTGCTACGGTTGAAACTCAGATAGGTGAACTGCGCGGCCAATTCGCTGATCTCAAGGGTGATGTTGGCGAACTCAAGGGTGAGGTTAGAGGGCTTGGCAAGCGTATGGATGACATGCACCGCTTGCTGATGGTGCTTATGGGAATTGCGGGTGGAGGACTGGCAACGGCGTTGATAGGTCTGGTCTTGCAATTCGCCAAAGGCTAAAACTCCGGTTCTTGTACGGCCCGCTCTTCTGGCAGCGCGTAATGATATGGCATATCATTGCTACGCTCCCCACATGATTATTGTGCAGTACTTCCCCGACACGGCAGCAGGCAAGGCGTAGCTCATGGCAACGGGTCACATGAACGAGAGTGTCCGGTACGAGCCGGACGAGAGACCGCCTCATATGCTGGCGGTCGGAGCGGGGCTGCAGGCCGCGATGATAATCGTGGCGCCGGTTGTGCTGACGGTGGTGATCGTTGCCCGGATAGCGGACCAGCCGGACTCGTACATTTCATGGGGCGTCTTTGCGGCGCTGATAGTCAGCGGCTTTACGACGGCAATCCAGGCGATCCGGGTGGGAAGGGTCGGATCGGGGCACGTGCTGATCATGGGCACGTCGGGGGCGTTCATCGCCGTGTGCGTCGCGGCGCTGGTGAAGGGCGGCCCGGCGACGATGGCGAGCCTCATCGTGGTGTCGTCGCTGTTCCAGTTCGCGCTGGCGGCCCGGCTGTCGCTGCTCCGGCGGATCTTCACGCCTGTCGTTACCGGTACGGTGATCATGCTGATAGCGGCAACGGTCATGCCGATCATCTTCGATTCGCTGATCGACGTGCCGGAGGGCACATCGGCTGCGGGAGCGCCGGCGACGGCATTGGCTACGCTGGTCGTCGTTGCCGTGCTGGTGTTGCGTGCGCCGCCGAAGTGGAGGCTATGGTCGCCGGTCATCGGGATATTCGTCGGGTGCATCGTCGCGGCCCCGTTCGGCATGTTCGACGTGCAGGGCATACTCGACGCCCAGTGGTTTGGGGTGTCCTTCGGCTCGTGGCCCGGCTTCGACGTGACTCCGGGCATCGAGTTCTGGGCGCTGCTGCCGGCGTTCGTGGTGGTCACAATAGTTGGCGCCATCGAGACGATTGGGGACGGCGTGGCGATCCAGCGCGTCTCGCAGCGCCGTCCGCGCGCGACCGACTTCCGGGTGGTGCAGGGCGCGTTGAACGCGGACGGCGTGGGGAACTTTCTCTCCGGCCTGCTGGGAACGCTGCCCAATACGACGTACTCCTCCAGCATTGCGCTTGCCGAAGTCACGGGAATCGGCGCGCGCAGTGTGGGCGTCATCATCGGAGTCATCTTCGTCGTGCTGGCGTTCTTCCCCAAGGTTGCGGCGTTGCTGATCGCCATTCCTCCGCCGGTGGCGGCTGCCTACATCGCGGTTCTCCTGGGTCTCCTGTTCGTGCAGGGAATGAAGATAGTCATCCAGGACGGAGTCGACCACCGGAAGGCCGCAGTCGCGGGACTGGCATTCTGGATCGGCGTGGGATTTCAGAACCAATGGATATTCAGTGACCAGTTGGGTGAAGGCTTCCTGGGGGTGCTGCTCGGGAACGGGATGACTTCGGGGGCGTTGGTTGCGGTCATCATGATGGTGTTCATGGAACTGACGAGCCCCAGGCGCAGACGGCTGAAAGCCGCGTTGGATGAGGACGCCCTGCCGAAGTTGAGCGAGTTTCTCCGTGGTTTTGCTTCAAGACACAGGTGGGACCCCGCTTCCTCGGACCGGCTGCTCCTGGTGGGAGAGGAGACGCTGACCAGCCTCCTGGCGGATGATGACGGCGTCCTGGAGAAGGACACGCCCAGACAGCTGGTCGTTACCGCCCAGGCCGGTGGTGGCGGGGCGGAGCTGGAGTTCGTGTCGGCAACGGAGGGGGAGAATCTCGAGGATAAGCTGGCATACCTGGGTGAAGCCCCGGATATTACCGACGAGCGGGAAGTCTCGTTCCGGCTGCTCCGACATTACGCATCATCGGTACGCCACCAGAAATACCACGGGGTGGATATCGTTACGGTAAGCGTAGACGGAGCCCGCTAGAAGACCCTGTGCCGTCGGTGAAGCCGGCGATGTCCGGCAGACGGAGGGGTTTGCGGCTAGTACCGGTTCCATATGATTTTGACTGATCTTTCGAAGCACACCCTCACCCTAGCCCTCTCCCACGACGGGAGAGGGGATACCCGCTTCTCGATTTAGCTGTCATATCCAAATGGAACTGGTACTTAGGGATGAAGTTTAGAGGGTGTGTGAGAGGTCTGCGAATCGTTCATGGTGAGCTTGTCGAACCATGATTTGCCCTTCGACCCTTCGACAAGCTCAGGGGAGCCAGGCTTTCAAGTAACTGCCCTACGTCGGGGCATCATCCTCACCCTAGCCCTCTCCCACGACGGGAGAGGGGATACGAGGGCCTTCGACAGGCTCAGGCCGAACGTACTTTCTCGTTGTTGCACGGCAGTTACTGACACCCCTGCATGGCCCCGCACGGGGCATAACGTTGCTCAGGGCGAGGGGATCATATAGTTCTGTAAGCACCTTCTCACACACCCTCTTACGCATGCTGTGAACAGGTAGGGGCGGGTTTCAAACCATTTGCTCCAACTAATTCGACGAAATGGGGTGTTTCGTAGCTGATTTGCCCATGTTCAACCACTGTGGCCGCTCTCGAATGGCACCAATGCCCCAATAGACCGGGCCATTTGCCAGCATGATTGTATTTGAGCGACTCGAATCAGGACTACAATGGCAGGACTCAACCTGGCCCTAGGACGCTTTTCCGTAGCTAAAATGGCAATTAGTTGGAACAGTTGGTTTCAAACCCGCCCCTACGTCGATAACTCCGGATCAGTCGCCATTCTTTGTCATTTGCCCAGACGAGCGTTCGTCGAGTGCCGCCCTCAGCATCTTGCTCAGCCGAAGCAGCGGTTTACTTTATAGGAGATCGCGGATACTATCTCTCGTGAGTGTTCAGAGTTCATGGGGTGAACATCCTCACCCCTATGGATGCCCGCCCCGTATCGTGGTACGGGGTGACGGTATGACGGTGGCTGTGTGCGTTGAGCACTCTCACGAAGTCTGAACAGTTACTATCTCTCCGTTTGAATTGACGGCGGCAGTCGCCGTCCGCACGAGGAGACTACAGTGTCGTCTATAGATGATGTCTTGAAGAACAATGTTCAGTACGTAGAGAGCTTCGGCGAGGGCGGTTCCCTTCACGGAGCCCCAGCGCGAGGCCTTGCGATTGTCGCCTGTATGGACGCTCGCCTCGACGTGTACCGGGTGCTTGGCCTCGAGGAAGGGGACGCACACGTGATACGCAATGCAGGCGGCATAGTCAGTGACGACGCCATCCGCTCCCTGGTTATATCCCAGCGATTCCTGGGCACCCGTGAGATCATGCTCATCCATCACACGGACTGTGGGATGATGACCTTCCGTGACGACGCAGCGAAAGATGAAATCGAGGCAGATACGGGGCTTCGTCCGGCGTTCTCCCTGGAGTCATTTCGTGACCTGGAACAGGACGTACTTCAGTCCATGGCCCGCATTCAAGCCAGCCCTTTCATTCCTCGCAAGGAGCACATCCGGGGATTTGTCTTCAGCTGTGAGACCGGACGGCTAAACGAGATCTCGCACGACTAAAGACTGCTGTGTTGGCTCATGGCTCGCGCAGTGTTTTTCCCCTCAAGAGATTCCCTTTGTCTATGGGCCAACCGTTAGGCCAAATGTGATATTGTGTGAGTCGTCCTTAGCCTGACGGCCATTACGGGTTCGGGAGACGAATTTGGCGACGACATCCTCTGGAAGTCCCCGTTACGAGGCGCACGAGAGTCCGTCTTACCTATCCTCGCTTGGCTACGGGGTGCAGTTCAGCCTGATCGCTTCGGCCACCCTGCTTGTGACGCCGGTGATCGTGGCCAGCGCATCGGACATTGGCGAGTCCTATGTGACGTGGATGGTCTTCGCCTCCCTGGTAGTGGTGGGCTTGTCCACACTGATCCAGGTGCGCCGAATCGGGCCCGTTGGCGCGGGCGCCGTTCTTCCGATGTTCACCGCGGCCTTCGCCATCCCGTTTTGCATTACGGCGGTGGTGGATGGCGGCCCCAAGACCCTGATGACCCTCGTAATCGTCACTTCGATAATCCAGATCGTGATCTCAAGGTGGTTGTTCCTTCTGAGGCGAATCGTGACGCCCATAGTGGGCGGCACGATTTTGATGATCCTCTCCATTACCCTGGCCTCAGTGGTCTTTGACCTGCTGGACACAGCGTCTCAGGAAAACCCGGAGGGGGCTACCCTGACCGCCCTGGCCACGACGATTATCGTTGCGGCACTCATGCTCCGAGGCTCGGCCACGCTGCGCCTATGGGGGCCGTTGATCGGGATACTCGGCGGGTGCATCGTTGCAGCGGTACTGGGAATCTACGAGTTCGACAGAGTGCTCGACGCCCCTTGGATAGGGCTTCCCCGTGAGATTCCTGATTTGGGACTTGATTTGGGCATCAACTTCTGGACCCTGCTCCCGTCATTCCTGTTCTTGGGTCTGATCAACTCGATTCAGGTCAATGCGGCCTCAATCACCAATCAAAGGGTCGCATGGAGGGAGGAACGGGCCATTGATTTTCGAGAGGTACAGAGGGCCATGGCGGGTGGAGGCGTGAGCAATCTCCTCGCCGGGTTCGGCGGCACCGTCCCCAACGTCGTCAATCCAGCAGGCGCATCGTTCATCCAAATCACCAGTGTCGCCTCACGCAGAATGGGGTACTTCATTGGAGGCATTCTGCTGGTGATGGCGTTTCTCCCCAAAGTGTCCGGCCTGATCAGTACCATACCCGGCCCGGTGATGACCGGATACCTCATCATGGTGACGGGAACACTGTTCGTCGACGGGGCGCGGACGGTAATCCAGAGCGAACCGAACAGGCAAAAGGTGGTGGTTGCGGGAGTCTGCTTCTGGATTGGCGCATCCTTTCAGTTCGGCCTGTTCCACCTGCCCGATCTTGGCCCCGTGTGGGGGGCGCTGTTCAAGAGCGGAATAACGACGGGGGGAATCGCGGTCGTATTGATGATCCTCTACCTGGAGCTGACCAACCCGCGTCGCATGCGGTTCCAATCGAAGCTCCACAGCGACTCATTGCCTGAGCTTAACGAGTTCATCGCGAAGTTCGCCGACAGCAGAGGCTGGGGTGACGAGATGAAGGACAAGCTCAGCGCGGTCGCGGAAGAGACGCTGCTGACACTCGCCCCACTGGACTTGACTTCGTTCGATTTGGACGCGGAGGACGAGTCTTTCGACTTAGACGCAGACGAAGAGGAGGAGAAGCAACTAATAGTCCTGGCCTCCAGCGATGGTCCGGTGGCCGACCTGGAGTTCATTGGCGGGGGCGACCAGGAGAACGTCGAAGACCAGGTCCGCCAACTCCAGGAGCTTGAAATCGAGACCCCCGCGGAGCACGAAATCTCGCTGCGGCTTCTCCAGAACTACGCCTCGTCCGTGAACCACCAACAGTACTCCGGCACGGATGTCATCACGCTTCGTGTCGAGCCTCCGGGGAAACGACAGGCAGCCGAATAGGTGGAACCCACTGGATACCGGCCCCGCGTATCGGTGTACGGGGCATACTCTTCGCCTGTATGACGGCTGTCCCCACTTTCAAGCGAGAGGACTGCCGGTTCCATTGCACCATATCGTATGCACCTTCACAACGCACGCGCGATGAGGGGCTGCACATATTCGCAAACAAGGGGGATGTGTACGGGGAGGGGCTTAGGATATCGGGTACATGCAGATGGCGGCGGTTGCAAGCATGAGGCCCGCGACCATGACGACCGCGAGTATTGCGAGTAGGACGGAGCGAAACTTGCTGATTTTTTCCGGTTTGAAGTGGTGTTGGTTGTCTCCCTGCTTTTCCAAGTGTTGCATTCTGAGGTTGTGGGCTTCGGCTTCCTGCACTTGCCTATCGTAATGATGTGGTGTCATCCCTTCTGCCATTGGTTTCTCCTTTTTGAGGGCTACCCACTATCATCATCTTACGTTGTTTCGTCTCATCTTGCCCTGTTACCCCCTATGGGGATACTTCAGGCGGAAGGTGTAGGCTAATCCGCACGACAACCGGACTGCCGGCACCTAGTGAATCGCCGCGGCGATGGCTGCGGCGCGCTCGTTGATGAGACGGCCTTCGTGGAAGCGGTTGAGGTCGAATGACCGTATGAGGTCGGGAGTCCGGCCGGTGGTGATGAGCTCGGCGGTCATCTTGCCGGAGATTGGCGCGGCCTTGAATCCCCATGTCCCCCAGCCGCAGTTGAGGATGAACCCATCGACGCCGTCCACGGGGCCTATGATGGGTGCGTAGTCGGGCGTCATGTCGCATATGCCAGTCCACTGGCGAAGCACCTTCACGTCGCGAATCTTGGGTAGGAGGCGGATGGCATTGGCGGCCAGTTCCTCCAGCATCTGCAGCGTCGACTTATGCGAGTAGGTGGGGTAGTGGTCGACGCCGCCCCCTATGACCAGCTCGCCTCGCTCGGTCTGGTAGACGTACGTGTGAAGCTCGCCGGAGGAGATTGTGGTGTGCATGAATGGCTTGAGCGGCTCGGTGACGAATGCCTGTAGTGGATAGGTCAGGATCGGCACGTCGATGTCCAGCATGTGGGCGATGGTCGACGTCCATCCTGCCGTCGCGCTGACCACGAGATCGGCCCCGACGCGGCCCTTTGCGGTCTCGACGCCGGTCACCCTGCCGTTCTCACGTGTGATCCCCGTGACCTCGGTGAACGGGTGAAGCTCTACGCCGAGCCGGTCGGCTCCTCGCGCGTATCCCCACACCACGCCGTCGTGCCGCGCCACTCCCGCGGGTGGATGGTGCAGCGCGCCGACGATGGGGAAGGGCTTGCCCTCCCGCAGGTCGATCTGGGGGACGAGTCGTTTGACATCAGGCGGCTCGACTAGGCGGCTGTCGACTCCCAACAGCCGGTTGTACTCGACACGCTGCCGCAGCCAGAACAGGGTGGACTCTGTGTGCGCGATGTCCAGCCGTCCGATCTGGCTGAACAGGACGTTGAGATTGAGCTCACCCGCAAGCTGCTCGTAGAGTTTCAGGCTCGCATTCATGAAGGCAATGCCCTCGGGGGTCAGGTAGTTGGAGCGAATGATGGCCGTGTTTCGACCGCTTGCGCCCGCGCCGAGATAGCTCTTGTCGAGGACCGCGACATTCTTCACGCCAAGCTTGGCGAGGTGGTAAGCGGTCGAGAGGCCATGCACGCCACCGCCGATGACGACCACGTCATAGTGCGGGCGGAGTTGGGGCTGCCGCCAGAATTTTTCCTTCTTGAGAACTTGGAGCACCATTAGATTTCACCGCAGAGAGCGCAGAGTTCGCAGAGATCAAGATTAGAGTTTATTGACAAGGCGTGTGATTCCATTCTTCAGTAACTTGACGTTGAAATTGATGAGTAGGCCTACCTTGTATCCTGACAGTTTCAGATACGATAACAATTGCGCTTGGTGGATGGGTTCGAGTTTTTCAACCGACTTTAGCTCGACGACTACTGAGCCCTCTACGAGTAGATCGAGTCGATACCCAACCTCGACCGCTACATCACGGTAGATAATCGGAAGCGGTTTTTGCTGCTCGACAGCGAGTCCGCGGTCTCGTAGCTCGTATGCCAAACACGCTTCGTATGCGGATTCTAATAACCCTGGACCCAGATTCCGATGTACTTCAATCGCGGCTGCGATGACCTCCTGAGTAATCTTATTGATGTTTCGTCGTGGTTCGACTTGTAGGGAATTTGGCCCTACATTTTCTCTGGTCATTTCTTTCTATCTCTGTGGGGAATTATCGGTCCAGCAGCGCCAACGCCTCCAACCCAAACGGCGTCAAGCCGTGGCGCTCGCCTGCGTCCATGAGCGACTCCCACATGTGGTCTCCGTAGTCGCGGCTGAAGTGCAGGTCGTATGACAGGAGGTTGCCGATATCACGACGGATGATGGTGCCGTGTATCTCTGCCACCATGGTCTGGACGCAGGAAAGATCCGGGAAGCAGGCCGGTGAGAGATCGAGTTCGGACACGCCTGCGAGAACTGCGGGGGCGTTGGGCCCGACGAGGCGGATACTCGCGAGGACGGAGGTCACGTTAACCGGATGCGCGCAGCCGTCCTGCTTCAGGCTCGTGAGGGTAGCATTGATCCGTTCTGGCTCGGTGATGATGAGGTAGTCGTCGTTGGTTAGTCGAGCGACGATGTGCCCGGCCTTGGACACAGCAGCTGAGCCGACACCTGTGGCTCGATAGTCTGGGATGGCGGCCAGGAGAGCCTTGTCAATCGACTGCCCCTGAAGGCGTATCTTGCCCACCAGACTGAAATCGGTGATTCCGACCGACTGCCTTACAACGGCGGCCTCGTCGTCGGGGTCCGTATAGCGCACGGGGAGTGTCCAGCCCTCGTGCTCGACCATCTCGGCTCCCCGGTCGAGGTGCCGGTAGTGCAGGGCGCTTCTGGCGGTCGGTTGTTGCATTTGCGTGGTCACTCCCGCAGCCTCTTGCCTTCGGGGTCATAGAAGGGTCGGAGCGTCACCGTTGCGTCGTGGGGACGACCCTCCGTCCAGATGCGGATGGTGTTGCCCTCGTTTGCCTGCTGGGCCGGGACGCGAGCGTAGCCGATTCCCCTGCCCATCGTGGGACTGAGCCGCGAGCTGGTTATGCGGCCGATGGGACTGTTGGCGGCGTCCACGACGGAGTCGCCGTCGTGGGGCACCGCGCTGTCGCTCATGACAAACCCCACGAGCTTGTCGCGGTCGCCACGCTCTTTGGCGAGGCGGAGTCCTCCCGCGCCCACGAAGTCGCCCTTGTCGAACTTGACGACCCAGTCTGCGCCCACGTCGAAGGGAGTCGTGAGGAGATCGGTGTCCTGGCTTGGGATGATGTGCATCTTCTCCAGGCGGAGGATTCGCTGCGCCTCCACTCCAAACGGCCGGATGTCGAACTCCGCTCCGGCGGTCATCAGCGAGTCCCACATGTGCTCGCCGTATTCCGCAGGGCAGTGGACCTCCCAGCCCGATTCTCCCACGAAGCCGATCTTCAGCAGGATGGACGGCACACCGGCTACATCCCCCTGCTTGACCCGCATGTACCGGAACCTGGATGGTGACAGATCGATGTCGGTCAGTTTTGAGAGTGTCGCGCGGGCATTCGGACCGGCGATGTTGATGACGGAGTAGCCGGACGTGACGTTGGTGACGTACGCGAACATCTCTCGGTCGGCCATCCACCACTGGAACCACTGCTCAACAGTCTCGACGTTGGCCGTGGATGTCGTGACGTAGTAATGGTCCTCTGCGAGTCGAGCGACCGTGCCGTCGTCCATGATCGTTCCGTTGTCGCCCGTGAGGAGTCCATACCGGACGCGCCCGGGACGCAGGTCGGAGAACCGGTGCGTGTATACGAAATCGAGAAGCTCGGCGGCGTCTTTCCCCTGCACATCGAGCTTGCCGAGCGTGCCCACGTCGATGATGCCGACGCTCTGCCGGACTGCCATCGCCTCGGCCTGAGGGTCGCCATAGCTATGGGGACGCTGCCAGCCTCCGGTCTCGGCGATCGCGGCGTTAGCCTGCACGTGTCGCTGATGAATCGGCGTTCGCTTGAAGGGCATGTGCATGGCCCCGGCCAGTTCGCCGAGAGTGAGGGGCTGGACGGGCGGGCGTGATGTCGTCGACCCGACCTCCGTGAGCGAGGCGTCGGTCTCACTTGCCAGTATCTCGGTGAAGCGCTTGTGGCACATCTTCCCCTGGCACGGCCCCATCGTGACCGTGCTGTAGCGCTTGAGCATCTGGACGTCCCGGAACCCCTCGTCCACGCCCTGCACGACGTCTTTGGCGAGCACGTCTTCGCAGTAGCAGACGAATTGTCGCGGGCCCGCGGCGAGGTGCACGGGAGCCGGAGTGATGAGCGAGCGGCGGCGGTATGCCGAGATCGTCTCCCTGAGCGAATGTTTGAGGGCCGTCAGATCGGTAGTGCTCTCTGAGTGACCGGCGGCCCTTGAGGCCTCGAGACCTGCCAGTCTTCCCTGCATTGCGGATATGGTTGAGTCGTGGACGGCGGATACGTCTCCGGCAGCGTGTACCGACTCCGGCAGCTGATCGGGTATGTCGGCGTCGAGATCGAAGTCGCGAGCGAATGTGGCTCCCGCCTGGTGAAGCAGGGCCGAAGAGGGTTGGAAGCCCCCGCTCATGGCGATGGTGTCGCAGTCGAACTGCCGCTCGTTGCCCGTCACGCCTTGGGGACCCATTTCGGCGACGATACCGCCGATGACGGTCCTCGTTCCCTCCGCTCTGACCATGGTGTGATTCGGGAGGATCAGCACGCCCCTGGAACGGAGCGTGTTTGCGGCGTCGAGGGCATGGCGGTACTCCGGGCGGGTATCTGCAATTGCTACGATTCGCATCCCGACGTCGAGCATGTCGAGCGCCGAGTAGTACGCTTCGTCATTGGTCGTCACCACGAGGGCGGAGTTTCCCGGCCTGACGCGGTAGAGATTCACGAGACGGCGGACGGCGGCGCTGAGCATCACACCGGCGAGATCGTTGCGCTCAAATGTCAGCGGAAGCTCCTGCGCGCCGGTCGCGACAATCACCTGCCGGGCGCGGAGGTGGACGACTCCCGTCGGAGCGCGTACGCCGAGCAGGTTTCCCTCGTAGAGACCGAAGACGGTGGAGTCGGAGAGAACGTCGATATTCCGGTGAGCGGCAACGCGACCGGAAAGCGAGACGGCGGCTTCCGGCCCTGGCATTTCTCCACCGTCGGCAATCGTCACGGACTGGTATTGAGACCCGAAGCGGAGCTTACCCCCAAGCGAAGGCTGGTCGTCGACGATGGTGACGCGCGCCCCGGCCCGCGCGGCCTCGAGGGCTGCGGACAATCCGGCAATGCCGCCACCGATGACGGCAACGTCGGCGTGGGCGTAGGAGTGATGCCCGGAGGGTTGTTCATCGGCATCGAGGTTGACGCTCCCAAGCCCGGCGAATCGCCGAATGATGGACGCCGAGAGCTTCCAGAGGATTCTTGGCCGATAGAGCCCCTTGTAGTAGAACCCGACCGGCAGCGCCCAGCGGAAGCGGTCGAATATGGAGAGCAGGTCCCTGTCCAGGCCGGGCCATGCGTTCTGCCCCTTGACCTGCATCCCCGGTCGAACGCGCTCGATACATATTCGTACATTCGGCACGCCGTCGACCGTCATCAGGCAGTTCGGACAGCTGCCGGAGGCACACAACATCCCGCGAACACGATGGAACTTGAAGCTGCGGGAGAAGATGCGGACCCCATCCGCATAGAGGGCCGAGCCGACGGTGTCGCCTTCGTACGCCTGTACCGGCCTGCCGTTGAACTCGAACTCGATGGCCTTGGAGCGGTCGATCAGCTCCAGTGGCATTGGTTCGAGACGCGAAGGATGGCTGCCGGTAGTCATTGCTGTCTTGGCCGTTTCTCAGGCCACTCCATGCTGAGTATGTCGTTGGTGACGGTATCGCGTCGCACTACGAACCAATTCCGGCAGCCGAAGGAGTGGTACCACCACTCGGCGCTCTCACCCGCCGGGTTCCTGGTGAAGTAGAAGTACCGGGTGAGGTCGCCGTCGGAGTCGTCCATCGACTTGCGCTGCGACAGCGATGATATCTCACCGCCGTGCCGGAACTCGTGCACGTCGCGCTCACCGCAGTTTGGACATGGCATCAGGAAGGACATTGGGAGCCTCTGGATGTCGCCAATGATATGCCATGTGTCGAGGGAATGTCATGGCCCAGTTGGATGGCGAGGACCAGCCAGTCTTCCAGCACTTCCTGCGATTCTCTGCGGCACTGCTCCAGACTTTCTGAGGCTGCCCAAACCCCCTGGAGTCCCGGTATTTCACCGTAGTATTGCCCGTCGCCCAGAATCCACTCATACACGGCGTCTTGCATCGCTGCCTTAATGAACTCGGTGGCCATGGCGGTACTCAGGCGAAACGTAGAGCAGCACTATATCGCGTATCTATAGGCCTGAATCCCTCACCTAATTTGGACGGGCAGCATGACGGACTGCCTCCAATGTCATGACGATGCACCTCGCCGGGGATGGATTCCGGCCTCCGCCGGAATGACGGAGGTGGGGGATTCTGGTAGGCGGGTTGACTTGACGGGTTAGAGAAGATGACAGAGTAGAGGGGCAAAATCGCCAGTCCCAAGAGCCGGTCCAAGGCCCCTGTCAGCGTCACTGGAGCGATTTGATGTACTCGATCAGGGCGTTGACCTCATCGTCCGAGAGAAAATCGTAGGGCGTCATCGCGTTGTCATAGCCCGATACGATTCTCAGCGACGGATTGCGAATGGACTCGGCGATGTACTCTTCATCGACTACTACGGAACTGCCGTCGGTCATCGACTCGGGGCTTCCAAAAAGTCCCTTCCATGTGGGCCCAACGAGCGGGGTGCCGTCGATGGAGTGACAGGCGCCGCAGGCATTGCGCTCTGCGACCGTCTTGCCCGCCTCGACCGGGTTGGAGAAATCGATCTCTCCGCCTACCTCTAACGGCGGTGGTGCCCCAATGGCCTCGGCTGTCTTGTCCTGGAGTTCTACGCTCGCCACCATAGGGATGGAGGGCGAATGGCCTATCGGTTGAAATTCCGGTGGTTCGGATGACGTACAGGCCGCAACCATCATCACGACAGCGACGATGGGCAGCACGAGTCGAGGTATGTGCATAGTTGGAGAGGCTACCCGGGGCGTGTGTTCATGAATCTCGAAGATATCCTAGCAGTTTTGGCGCGGCAGGGTCAATGAGAATCTTCTTAATGTGAGTGTTTAGTCTTGGTGAGGGGAATACCCTCACCCCCGTTCTGCAACGGGGCAGGCTCTAGCCCTCTCCCGCGAACGGGAGAGGGGATTAGATACCCGCCCCGTATCGTGGTACGGGGTGACGGTATGACGGTGGCTGTGTGCGCGTTGAGCGCTCTCACGAAGTCTGAACAGTTGCTTCGGGATGCGGAAATCACATGATCGTGTGATTACATTCACCGTGACGACCCAATAGACTGAAGATACATCAACCAGTGAGGTGTCGTGATGAGAAGGTCATTCAAGGACGTTGTACTCGTCCTTGCGGTAATGGGCATCCTCTTCGGAGTGACTACGGCTTGCGGGTCTACGGAATCGGAGACAACCGACTCCGCAACGACCGGACAGGACACCGGCGCCACCGCATCCGCTGTGCCGGAACCTGCAACCGCCACAGACCCGGCGACGACTCAGGATCCCGATGCCGACACAGAGCCGCCCGGGAAGGTGGAGTCATTGCTGTCCGGCGAGACGCTGGCGCGGTACCGGGCGCTCCCGGATGAGTACAGGGTGGCGCTGGAAGCTTACCCGAGGTTCGGGGTCTCGGACGACCTCATCCCGACCGTCGTGGCCGAGAAGATGGCGCAGTGGGGGGACAGCCCGGAACCGATCCAGGAACTGCTCGATGCCGAGCGGTACGCAAAGTTCGAGGAGCTCACGGCGATACATCCGAACCCGAATGTCGGTGATAGTGCGAGACTGCACAGACACGCCTTCTTCTTCCTGGGGTATTACCCTTACGTCCTGAAGAACGAAGACACGGTAGAAGGTCGGAGGCAGGCATTCGCCATCCTCCTAGACGCCATTGCCGATAGGTTTGAACATGGAAAAGAGCCCGATGTTCCTGCGCCTCTGCTTGACGGCCTGATAGTTCCCTCGGCGATGGCTGCGCTCGATACACTCGGTCCGCGGCTGCGGGACGCCATTGCCATACCCCAACCCAATACCACCTTTAGCATAACCGCGATGACTGCCGAAATCGTGGGCAAGGAGGTCTTGCTGCTGAAGTCGGAGCCGGGCTTGGAGATACCCCCAATGGAAGAGTTTCTCTCCGCTGAGGAACAGGGGCTGTTCAAAGGGCTGCCCGCCGATATCCGCGAGTCTGCAGACGGCGAATTCGCGCACGGGGTGGTGTGGATGATGACCGGAATGGCGACGGACGGGGACCACCCTGTGACCACCCTGCCAAGCGAGGAGGATGTTGCGAGCGAAGCCCAACTCCGGTTCGAAATCGTGCAGCATCTGGCCAAGTAGGAGGAGAAGAAGGTGGCCAGGGTGATGCGCGCGCCAACATGGATTCGAGGCGCGGGCAACGATGGCATCAAGAGAATATTGCGGCCTCCTTCGTTCGCGTGGTACCGTGAATTTGACTGAACGCAACTGGATTCCCGCTTTCGGAGGTCTTTGGGTAACCGCACTGCCGCTGAAGGATTGTGCGAGAGAGAGCGTCTCCCAGCTTTGCCAACGTTTCTGGATTCCCGCCTTCGCGGGAATGACGGAGGTTATGCAAGGTTCTCCTTTCGCGGGAATGACGGTGGTTATACAAAGGTCTCCTTTCGCGGGAATGACGGCTAGTCGACAGATATCTATCAACAACATCCCACACGCGACTACCCCCATGCTGACCGACAGCCAGGAACCCCCTACAACCCAAGTAAGCCAGGAGAACGACAGAGATTCCGGCAGCGGCGGACCGACCTCGCTGTTTCGGGACAAGATTCTTCTCGGCACCGTGATCGGGGCCTTCGTGCTCGACCAGGTGTCGAAGAGGATCATAACCTCCTGGTTGGACCTGGGGGAGTCGTGGCCGAGCGAGGGGTTCTTCCGCATCACCTACGGGACGAACTCCGGCACCGCCTTCGGCCTCTTTCCCAATCACACGACGCTGCTGATTTTCGTGTCGCTGGTCGCCATAGGGTTCCTGGTCTATTTCTACCGTGCCCACGCGATGCCGAGCCTGCTGCTGAGGTTCGCGATTGGCCTACAGCTTGGCGGAGCATTCGGCAACCTCATCGACCGGGTGCTCAACGGCAAGGTCGTTGACTTCATCGACGTCGGACCCTGGCCAATCTTCAATCTCGCGGACTCCTCCATCGTCGTCGGGATTTTCATCCTCATGGCGGTCTTCCTCCTGACCAAGGAGCCGACGGGGAATCGTTCCGACGCTCAGACCGCGCCTGTTGGGAGCGACCCGCCGGAATCACAGGTGTCGTCTCCGGCCTCAGCGCAGGATGAATGAGCAAGTCGAGCATCTCGTCGAGACCGGCGGCGAGCGGCTCGATGTCTACCTCGCGGGCCGGCATCCCGACCTCTCGCGTTCTCGCATTCGGAAGCTGATCGATGACGGGAACGTCTTGGTCGACGGGCGTGGTGGCAAGGCGTCCACGCGGCTTGTAGCAGGCCAGAACGTCTCGATAGGAATTCCTCCTCCCGCTCCGACTGAGCTAAGGCCGTGGGACGTACCACTCTCCATCGTGTTCGAGGACGAGGCCCTGATCGTCATCGACAAGCCCGCAGGTATGACCGTACATCCCGCGCCGGGGAATGAAGACCGCACCCTCGCGAACGCCGTCCTCGCGCATGCGCCCGATATCGAGGGTGTCGGCGGCGAGCGCCGACCCGGGATCGTGCACCGTCTCGATAAGGACACATCGGGCCTGATCGTCGTTGCCAAGAACGAGCGGACGCACGCGCACTTGTCCGATCAGTTCAAGGGCAGGGAAGTAGGCAAGGTCTACCTGGCTCTCGTCACCGGACACCCGAGCCCCCTGGAAGCGGACATAGACGCTCCTATCGGCCGGCACCCGCGCGACCGCCAGCGAATGGCCATAGTCTCCACGGGAAGACCCTCTATCACGCGATACAAAGTCGTGAGCAAGTATAAGAGAGCGTCTCTAGTCGAAGCGCGCCCACGCACAGGCCGCACCCATCAGATCCGCGTTCACCTGGCGTCCGTTGGGCATCCGGTGGTCGGCGACTCGACCTACGGGCGTCCGATCGATGGACTTTCGCGTCAGTTTCTTCACGCCCATCAACTGGCCTTCACGCACCCTGTTAACGCGGAGCCGATGAGTTTCACGGCAGCGTTGCCCGACGACTTGGAAACGTACCTCGATGGACTGATGCCTGTGTGACTGTGAGGTACGCCCTCCGGCAGGGTTTCAGCTAACTGCTCAGGGCGCACGGGGATTCACCCTCACCCCCGTATCGAGTACGTGGCAGGCTCCAGCCCTCTCCCACGATGGGAGAGGGGATAAGAGGGCCTTCGACAGGCTCGGGGCGAAGGGGATTCACCGCAGAGGGCACAGAGATCACAGAGTGAGGAGTAAGGGAGGGACTGGGAGGTATCCTGCACGGTCTCCGCTCGGCCCCGTATCCAGTACGGGACAGGCTCTGAGATTGTCGGAGGGCGCGTGGGGCGTCGGGTAGATCTGAGGAGTTATACCAATTGGGTGTGATGAGGCCGTATTCTTGACTGACTGGACTTTCTGGATTCCGGCCTTCGCCGGAATGACGGGTGAGTTGGTTGTGTCACAGCCAATTCACGGCGTATTCAAAACGAATTGGTATTAGTCGGCGCTTCTCTTCGTCCATTCGCCCTTGGCTGCGGCGATGCCGAATATCGCCGTCGCGACGAGCGCCATTATAGGGCCCGTGGGCATATTGGCATAGAAAGACAAGTACATGCCGACCACCGCAGAGAGGACGCCGATGACCGCTCCAACGAACATGACCCCGACGAACCGCCTCGCGAGGAGGAACCCGGTCGCCGCCGGCGTGATGAGCATGGCCATGACGAGGACGATTCCGGCTGCCTGGATGCTGATGACGATGACCAGCGCGAGGAGGGCGAGCAGGACGTATTCGATGAAGCGGACCTTGATTCCGACCACCTCCGCGCCCACCGGGTCGAATGTCGTGTACACGAGGTGACGGTGGAAGACGTAGAGCCCGGCAATTACCAGCACCGCCAGCCCCAGGGACAGGTAGACCTCGTCCGTACTGACGCCCAGGATCTGCCCTATGAGAAGGTCCTCGATATTCGGCGCCTGGGTGTCGCGAAGCTTGAAGAAAGCGTTGATATAGAAGGGGCTGGAGAGCATCACGAGGCCGAGCGCGAACATCCCCGCGAAGACGATGCCGATGGACGTGTCTTCGCTGCTGCCCGTGCGCCGGCTGATGAAGCCCATGAGCAGGGCGATTGCGACGCCGGTCGGCACGGCGGCGATGAGCGCGGTGCCGGTAGCCAGCAGACCGACACCCATGCCCGGCAGGACGGAGTGGGCGAGGGCGTCCCCCATGAACGCGCGACCGCGAGCGACCACGTAGGCACCTATGACGGGGCACATGACACCCACGAGCACGGATACAATGAGCGCCCTTGTCATGAAGCTGTGCTCTACGAACGGTTCCAGGAGCAGACCGTAGCCGTACTCGTACAGTCCCAAGAGTATCCCCGTATCTTCGCCCATCAGCGCTCGTGTCCGTCGTGCTCGTCGTGGTCGCGCGGGTCGACGTGGTGGTGGGCGAACTCGAGCCCGTGAGAGCCGTACATCTCCTCCAGCACCTCCGGGGTGAACGCCTCCTCCGGCGGGCCGTACGCGCACATGTGATGGTTGATGCAGAGAATGCGGTCGAAGCGCTCGGCGATGTTCGTCAGATCGTGGGTGGATATGATGACGATCTTGCCCTCGTCGCGGAGGGACTGCAGGACGACGATGATGTCCTCTTGGGCCGCAAGGTCGACCCCGCTGAAGGCCTCGTCCATGAGGATGATGCTGGCCTCCTGGGCGAGTGCGCGGGCTATGAAGACTCGCTGTCGTTGACCGCCCGACAACCGGTCTACGAGGGCAGTGCGCTCATCCCAGAGATTTACCCGCTCCAGGCAGTCCCGGACCCTCTCCTTGTCCTGCCTGCTGGGACGTCGGAACCAACCGATGTTGTTGCCGCGCCCCATCATGACCACGTCATGGATGGTGGCGGGAAAGCGCCAGTTGATGCTGTCGCGCTGGGGCACGTACGCGAGGGCCCCGTTTCTCTCAATGCCCCGTATGTTCAGCGAGCCGGTTGCTATCGGAAGCAGGCCCGCGATGGCCTCGAACAGGGTGCTCTTGCCCGCGCCGTTCGGGCCCAGAATGCCCATCAATGTGCCGGGGCCGACATCGAAGGTGATTCCCGTCAGGGCTACGTGACCGCCCCGCTCAACGCTGATACCCTCAACGGCAATGCTGGGTTCGGAGATGGTCACGCTAATCCCCAGTCAATCAATAAGCGTCCGGGTGCAGAGACCCTCCACACCCGGCGCGCCCAGATACTACCACACTGGTTTTGCTGGTGATACGGCGTCTACTTCAGGCCCTCGACTATCCGCTCGACGTTCGTGCGAACCATGCCGATGTACGTTTCCGCTCCGCTCCCGTCGGGACCGAGCGAGCCCGTGTACAGCCTGACAAGTTCCGCCCCCGATTCCTTCGCCACGGCGCTGGCCAAACGCTCACTGACCGTCGTCTCGCCGAACACCACCGGGACCTGGTTCTCCTTGACTTCCTCCACCAAAGCCGCGAGGTCGCCCGCCGACGGCTCAACGTCCGTGGTGATTGACAGGACGACGCCCACGATCTCGAAGCCGTAAAGGTTGGCAAAGTACCCGAAACTGTCGTGCGAGGTTACAAGCAGCCTATCCTCCTCATGCAGCACACTGACCTGCTCTTCCGTCCAGGCGTGCAGCTCGTCCAGCTTCGCGTTGTATGCTTGGGCGTTGGTCCAGAACATGTCACCGCGGTCCGGATCGAGCACGGAGAGACGGGCGGCGATGTCGTTGACTACGAGCTTCACGCGAACGGGGTCGAACCAGTAGTGGGGGTCTTCCATGCCGTGGCCGTGATCCATATGCTCGTCCTCACCCTCTTCGGTGAGACCTTCGATGGCTTCAATCGCGTCTTCGGCCTTCAGCTCGCCTGCATCGACCTGTTCGATTATTTCCATCACCATTGCGGACAGTCCTTCATCGTGCTCATCATGCTCTTCCTCCTCCTCGTCGTGCTCATCATGCTCTTCCTCTTCCTCGTCGTGCTCATCATGCTCTTCCTCCTCCTCTTCACCCTCATGATGCTCTTCCTCTTCTTCCTCCTCACCCTCGTGGTGGTCGTCCCCTTCCTCCTCTTCACCCTCGTGGTGGTGGTCGTCCCCTTCCTCAGCTGCTTCGAGAACTTCCTTTAACTCCTCGATGCCCTCCTTCGCGTCGATCTCGCCGTCTTCCACCTCGTGCACCACGTGGCTGATCGCTTCCAGCAACTCAACCTCGTCGGCGTGGCCTTCCGCGAACTCTATCGGATCGACGATTTCGCCCGTCTCGACGATGGACTCAGGATCCGCCGCGGCGTTTTCAAGGAGATCGTGAAGCCAGCCGCCCTCCATGCCCAGTCCGATGCTGAGCACGACGTCGGCTTCGCTGATTCTCGCCACGTCTCTCGCGCCGGGTTGGAAGGTGTGCGGATCGGTGCCTATGGACAGGAGACTAAACACCTCAACGCCGTCGCCACCCACGTTCTGCACCCAGTCGGCAACGATGTTGGATGTCGTGACGACTTCGATTGGAGGCTTGTCCTCCGGCGCCGCGGGAGGAGCGGCGGGAGGGGCAGGAGGACCGGCCGGGCTAGTCTGCGCCTGAGTGGTCGGCGCCGGTTCGGGATCGGAATCGCTCGAACACGCCGCTATCGACAGCATGAGGGCAATTCCTACAACAAACATTCCTACGAACGGGATAGATGGCATGCACTTAATAGTACTCAGTCTCAATGGCATTTCTTTCTCCATTCCTAAAGCTTGCTGCGGTGTGTTGGTGAGAGAACGTGTTATCTGTCGCAATCCCGTGACCAAGACGTCACAGGCGTGGACACTCTACCATGCAGTGAGATGCAACATCAAGCGAAAAGTCGACTCAATGTTCTTATGCGGTTCGAGAGGTTTAAAGGCCTCTACGCGCTTTCGCCGGGCAGGCAGCGATCGCAGGTAACGAAGAACTCCATGCGGTGTCCGACGATCTCGCCGGGGATGTCGCCCCCGATGGCCCGGAGCAGCCGTTCCACCGTCGCCGCTCGGAACTCACCGACATTGCCGCACTTGATGCAGACGGTGTGGTGGTGATGCTCGATACGGGAGAGGCTGTACATGGGGGCGCCGTCCATCATTGCCAGCTTGCAGATGACGCCGGCCTTCAGAAGCAGTTTGATCGTCCTGTACACCGTCGCCCGGCCGACCGTCGGAAGCTCTTCACTGATCTCTTCGGCTGTGAATCCCTCTTGCTTTCGTTCGAGAAGATCTACGATCGCCCTTCGCGGCGCCGTAGTTCGGTATCCCTGGTCTTCCAGGACAGCCATGAGGTTGGGACGGGAGTTAAGGGAGACGTTCATAGGCTTGAGGGCGGATAACTTCCCAAAGTGTTCACAAGTTGTTCATGTTTGCGGTTTCTAAAGGCCTACGGTAACAAACACCCCACGGCATGTCAATGGCACGAATGGTGGCTCGATGGCCACTCTTGCGGAACGCTTTTGATTGCGACGCGCCACTGCGCCGGCCGATGTCGTGACTGGTATTTGGAGCATGCCGCACACCCTCTGCAGCAATCTTTGCGTGTCGGGTCTAAACGCCTGTTTCAAGTGCAGGACGAGCTTGACTGGAGCTCGCAGCATTCCCGATGCTAGAGGCCGACGAAGCCGCCCCATTCCCAGGGATGAAGCCCCTGATTGCCGCAGACGGGACAGCCCACGGCGCCGTTCCTGATCATGTAGGCAACCATGAAAACGAGGCCGCCAATCGCGAGCTTGTTTGTCGTGAACCTTGCCAGAAGACCGTATATTTTCTTCATAACATCCCTCCTGAATCACGACTCCACTTAAGCTCATGCTATTTGAGGACGGTCGGCTGTGTCAAGGGCGTGAGTGTTCAAAGTTGGTGAGGGGAACACCCTCACCCCCGTTCTGCAACGGGGCAGGCTCTAGCCCTCTCCCGCGAACGGGAGAGGGGATTAGATTCCCGCCTACGCGGGAATGACGGTGGCTGTGTGCGTTGAGCGCTCTCATGAAGTCTGAACAGTTACCCATTGCGGCATGTATTCAGAGTTGTTGAGGCGAACATCCCCTATCCCTTTGGATACCCGCTTTCGGAGACCTTTGCGTAACTTACCAAACCGAGCGAAATAGGGAATTGGGGTCAGTACTAACCAACCTAGTGTTTAGTTGCAATGTACAGCGTTATATATTACGCTCTGCGCATGGCTGTAGCAACGGTTATCGAATTGACTGATCACGAGCGAACAACGCTGGAGAGTTGGGTGCGT
>DAOUKG010000010.1:0-78563 GCA_034421575.1 Dehalococcoidia bacterium | reverse complement strand
CTGGATTCCGGCCTACGCCGGAATGACGGGTGGTGGCGCGGTATCGGGGACGGGCAACCACAAGGGTTGCCCCTACGACGGGTTGGCCGGGGGTATTTTCTGAGGAATGACAGAGAGACGGGGCCGGATCATAGCTACGATTCCGTTTTACCTACCCCTGTCAGCCCGGCGGGGGAGAGATTGGAATAGGGAATGTATCTCTCCCGGCGGGGGAGGGGATTGGATTCCCGCCCCGTATCGTGGTACGGGGTGACGTTCTTTCGCGGGAATGACGGGGTGGGATGCCGGAATGGCGGTGGTTGTGCATGTCGAACACCCTCACTGACTCTGAACAGTTACGTGACCCGAAATTGTCTTTTTGCGTATATGCCGATGGTGTAGAATAGGACGCGACGTTCGGAGTCCACAGGAGTGTTCGATTGGCAGAATATGACGTAGTGGTTGTAGGAAGCGGTGTCGGGGGGTACGTGGCCGCTATCAGGGCGGCGCAGCTGGGAATGAATACGGCGATAGTCGAGCGGGCGGAGCTCGGCGGGACGTGCCTCAACTGGGGGTGCATACCGAGCAAGGCGCTCCTCCGCAACGCCGAGGTGGTCGGCCTTCTCAAGCACGCCGACGAGTTCGGGATTGCATTCGACAACCTGCGAGTCGACTTCAGCAAGGCCATCGACCGCAGCCGCAAGGTCGTCAAGAGACTCACCGACGGCGTTTCCTTTCTCCTGAAGAAGAACCAGGTGACCGTCTACGAGGGGTACGGAGTACTCAAGGACGCGAACACGGTCGAGGTCCAGGGGACGGGAGAGACGCTCACAGCTAAGAACATCATCATCGCCACCGGGGCGCGTTTCCGGCAACTCCCGAACCTGCCCATCGACGGCAAGGTGGTGATAACGAGCCGCGAGGCGTTGGAGATGCGAAACGCTCCGAAACGCGCGGTCATCGTCGGAGCAGGCGCCACGGGCGCGGAGTTCGCGTACCTGTGGAACAAGTACGGCTCCGAAGTGACGCTGGTGGAGCTGCTCCCGCGACTCGTCCCAACCGAGGACGAAGAGATTAGCCACCAGCTTCTGCGCTCGTTCCGACGTCAGGGCATCACCTCGATGACCGGCTCGACCGTGGACGAAGTGAACGTGACATCCGGCAAGGCGATGGTCACGGTCACGAACGAGAAGGGCACTTCCATAATCGAGTGCGATACGGTGCTGGTTGCGGTTGGAGCGCAGGGCAACGTGGACGGCATCGGTCTGGAGGCCGCGGGCGTCCAGGTGGAGCGTGGCTACATCAGCATCGACGAGATGATGCGGACCACCGTTGAGAACATCTACGCCATAGGCGACGTAACCGGCAGGATGCTGCTGGCGCACGTGGCGTCGGCGCAGGGCGTGACGGCAGTCGAGCACATGGCGGGGCTCGATCCCCAGCCGCTCGATTACGACTTCATCCCCCGGGCGACGTACTGCCGGCCCCAGATCGGCAGCTTCGGTCTCACCGAGGCGCAGGCGGCGGAGCGCGGCTATACTGTGCGGGTCGGGAAGTTCCCGTTCATTGCGAGCGGCAAGGCGCTGGCACTCGCGGAGTCTGAAGGATTCGTCAAGGTCGTGGTGGACGATGAGATCGGCGACATTCTCGGCGGGCACATGATCGGCGCAGAGGTGACCGAGCTTCTCGGCGAGCTTGGAATGGCTCGACTCCTGGAGAGCACGAGCAAGGAACTGGGCTGGCTGGTGCACCCGCACCCGACGCTTTCCGAGACGATCAAGGAAGCGGCGCTGGCCGCAGACGGCGAGGCGATACACATTTGAACGAGTCCCGCGCGGGCTGAGAGTCTAAAGGACAAGCCCCGCCGGAAATCGAAACGGGCCGGAACAGACCATGGCGCTGGCAACAACACTGGACAGGACGCAGATAGCCGATTTCTATCGGCAGATGCAGACTATCCGCATATTCGAAGAATTCAGCCAAGTCAAGTACCAGGAACAGAAGATCAAGGGCTTCCTGCACCTGTACATCGGCCAGGAAGCGGTCGCGGTCGGCGCCATCTCGGCGCTCAGGCCGGATGACGACGTGATTACCAGCTATCGAGACCACGGGCACGCGCTGGCGAAGGGTCTCGACCCCAACGCCGTGATGGCGGAGCTCTACGGCAAGGCCACGGGAGTGAGCGGCGGCAAGGGCGGGTCGATGCACCTCTTCGACGTCTCGAAGCGGTTCTGGGGCGGCCACGCCATCGTCGCGGGCCAGTTGCCTTTGGCGGTGGGCCTCGCGCTGGCCATCGAGGCGCGAGACGAGGACCGGGTGGTGATGTGCTTCTTCGGCGACGGTTCGGTGAACGAGGGCGAGTTCCACGAGTCGCTGAACCTCGCTTCGCTGTGGAAGCTGCCGGTCGTGTTCTTCCTCGAGAATAACCTCTACGGCATGGGGACGCACGTCGAACGGGCACGGGCAGGCGGCAAGGAGATCTATGACGACATAGCCGCGTACAACATTCCCGGAGCAAACGTAGACGGCCAGGACGTACTCGCTGTACGGGAAGCATCCCTCGAGGCTGTGGCACGGGTCCGTTCGGGTAACGGGCCCGTTTTTATTGAGGCGATGACGTACAGGTTCCGCGGCCATTCGGTCGCGGACGCGCAGGCGTACCGCTCTCGCGACGAGATCGGCGCGTGGAGAGAAAACAACGACCCGCTCGGCAACTTGCGAAACCTCGCTATGGCCGAGGGAGTGATGGAAGAGTCGGACTTCATCGAGCTCGACAGGGAGGCCCGCGCTATCGTGGACACCGCCGTCGAGTTCGCCGAGAACAGTCCCGAACCGCCGCCGGAGGCGCTGTTCGAGCACGTGTACCAAGGATAGTAGCGGTTGCATATGGTTTTAACAGCTTACTTAGAACACCCTACCCTAAACCCTCTCCCACGACGGGAGAGGGGATAAATCGGCATCTTTTAAGGTTCCTATATTGACTGGGTGCTAGGTTGGATGGAGACGAGAATCAGTGGCTGAGATCATCATCAGAGAGGCGATCCGCCGGGGGCTGCATGAGGCCCTCGAAACGGACGACCGCGTCTTTCTCATGGGGGAGGACATAGGGGCCTACCAGGGGAGCTACGCGGTGACGCGGGGGTTCTTCGAGGAGTTCGGCCCGGAACGCATCCGTGACTGCCCGATTGCCGAATCGATTATCATCGGTTCCGCGACCGGCGCGGCGATGGCGGGAATGCGCCCGATCGTTGAGATGATGACGATCAACTTCATGCTGCTGGCCATCGACCAGGTGGTCAACCACGCGGCGAAGATGAGCTATATGTCGAACGGCCAGATCCAGGTGCCTCTCGTGATCCGCGCGGTGACCGGAGGCGGAGGCCGTCTCGCGGCGACGCACTCGCAGAACTTCGAGGGCTGGTACGCATCGGTGCCCGGGCTGAAGGTGTGCGTTCCCTCCGATCCATACGACTCACTGGGACTGCTACGCACGGCGATAGCCGACCCCAACCCCGTGATCTTCGCCGAGCACGGTCTGCTGTACGGCAAGAGAGGCGAGGTCCCGGACGAGCACTACACCGTGCCGATGGGCGAGGCGGCGGTGCGGCGCGAGGGGAGCGACATCACGCTGGCTGCATACGGGCGGATGGTCTACATGTCACTGGAAGCCGCGGACCGGTTGGCGCAACGCGGCATCGAGGCGGAAGTGATCGACCTGAGAACGCTGCAGCCCCTGGATACCGAGACGATAGTCCGTTCTGTCGAGAAGACGAACAGGGTCGTTATCGTCGAGGAAAACTGGCGGACCGGCGGATTCTCCGCCGAGATAGCCAGCACAGTCCAGGAAGCTGCGTTCGACCATCTGGACGGTCCCGTCGGCAGGGTCAACGGTCACGACGTGCCTGCGCCCTACAACGCGACGCTTGAGGACATGCAGATACCGGACGCGGACCGCATCATCAAGGAAATCGAAAAGCTATACAGTTTGTGAGGAGGCTGCCCTCTTGGCTACCAATCTGAACATGCCCCAAATGGGCTACGACATGCAGGAAGGGACTCTCGTTCGCTGGCTCAAGTCGGTGGGAGACTCGGTTTCACTAGGTGACGCCGTAGCTGAGATAGAGACCGATAAGGCGGTGGTGGAGTTCGAGTCGACCGCCGAGGGAGTCCTTCTCGAACTGCTCGTGGAAGAGGGCACCACCGTTGCCGTGGGTGAGTCGATTGCCACGGTCGGGGCGGAAGGCGAGGCGGTCGGAGCCGGAGGAGCCGGTTCTGAAGAGTCGACCGACGCCGAGTCCGTTGCGGATGAGTCGTCCGAGCCTGAAGGGCAGGATGAGCCTGCGGCTGAGGAGGAAGATGCCGAGGCGGCTGCGATACCGCTGCCCGCGTCTCCGAGTGAAGTCCGAGCGTCCCCGGTAGCGCGCAGGCTGGCGGCAGAGCGCGGGGTCGATCTGAGCACCGTACAGGGCACCGGACCCGGAGGTCGGATACTCAGGTCGGACGTGCTATCGGCAGAGCCGGCTGCTGCTCCGGCGGAAGAGCCGGACATGCCCGAAGAGGAAGTGCCCATGGAGGCTCCGGAAGTCGTTGAAGAGGCGCCCATGCCCTCCGACGAAGCTCCGATCGAGGAACCGGAGGCCGTTGAGGAAGAGCCTGTGGTGGAGGAGGCCGTTCCATCCGAGGAACCTGAGGAGGCGGCAGAGCCTCCGGTGGTGGCAGAAGAACCGGCCGTTGAAGAGACTGACGACGGTCTTGTGCCGCTGACGCGCATGAGGCAGCAGATAGCGCGCACGACGGTAGGCAGCAAGACGACGATACCGCACTTTTACGTGAGTGCCGACATTGACATGACGGAGGCCATGGCGCTCCGCAAGCGCATCAACGAGACCCTCGAGGGCGATGTGCGGGTGAGTGTGAACGACCTGGTAATCAAGGCGTCCGTCAACACCATCAAGCGCTTCCCGAAGTTCAACTCGTCCTATACTGACGACGGCATCAGGATGCACGATTCGATCAACATAGGAATCGCGATTGCGGATGAAAACGGTCTCATCATGCCGGCGATCCTCGACTGCGGCAGCAAGTCGCTGACGGATATCTCCACTGCGAGCAAGGACCTCGTCAAGCGCTCGCAGACCGGCACGCTTCAGGTCGAGGAGTACACGGGCGGGACGTTCAGCATCAGCAATATGGGCATGTTCGACGTGAAGAGCTTCGTCGCGATCATCCAGCCGCCGCAGTCCGCGGTCCTCGCAGTGGGCACGGTGAAGAAGCAGGCAGTCGTCCAGGGTGACGGCGTGGTCGTCCGGGAGATAATGTCCGCCACGCTATCAGTCGACCACCGGGTCTCAGACGGCGCGGAGGGCGCGCAGTTCATCGTGCAGCTCAAGGAGTTCCTGGAGAATCCGCTTCGGCTGCTGGTGTAGGGCGGGGAAATACCCTCACCCCAGCCCTCTCCCGCGAACGGGAGAGGGGGTTACTCGCGGGAATGACGGGGTGGTGGGTTGTTGCTGGATGTTGAGTTGCCCTTCGACAGGCTCAGGGCGAACGGGGTTCCCCTACCGCTCTTCCGGCTAGGACTCGTCGATGCGTATTGTGAGGTAGTTTCTTTGGGGGAACTGCGCTCGCCTACTCCCCTCTTCTGAGGACTCTGCCGGGTCTGGCGCCGGTGTGTTCGCCGTTCAGGAGGACCGCTTCGCCGTTGACGAGGACGTGGGGCATGCCGTCGGGATAGCGGTGCGGGTCGTCGAAGGTGGCGTTGTCGATGACGGTTTCGGGATCGAACACGACGATGTCGGCGGCGCAGCCTTCTTTGAGGAGACCCCTGTCCTTGAAGCCCATGCGCTCCGCTGGGAAGCCGGCGGCCTTGTAGACGGCCTCTTCGAGAGATAGGACGGCGGGCTGCTCACGGACGTAGCGGCCGAGTATGCGGGGGTAGCAGCCGTAGAAACGTGGATGAGGCCTGTCGGCGGCGTAGACACCCGTCGGCGAGATCGCGTTGCCGTCGGACCCGAACATCGCGTAGGGCTGTGCCATGAAGAACCGGATGTTGTCCTCGCGGCGGTTGACGGCGACGCAGCCCACGTTGTTGTCCTCCTCGTCGATGAGCTGCAGGTAGACCTCGACGGGGTCGTCGCTGCGCTCCTCGGCTATTTGCTCCACGGACTTGCCGACGATATCGCGGTTCGCCTCGCTCTGCACGTGGCTGATGATGATAGTGTCCCACTCCCACGGAAGGCCGCGGAACCATCCCTTCCGCAGATCGGTGACGGCCTGACGGCGTGTGTCAGGCGTGCGGAGTCGCTCCAGCATCATCGCTACGCCGCCGTCCTGCAGCCACTCCGGGACCATCTGGCTCAGGTGCGTCCCGCCCGCGATATAGGGGTACATGTCGTACGTGACGTCGAGGCCATGCGCCCTAGCCCGTTCGATGGGTTCGATCATCACCTCCGGCGTGTCGAAGACGCGGCTGTCGATGATCGCCATGTGGGAGTACTGCACAGGCACGCCTGCGGCCGCGCCGACGTCGATAGTCTCTTGTACTGCTCCGACATGATTGTCGGCCCATAGCCGGGCATGGCTGGCGTAGAAGGCGCCCTCGTAGGGGGCGATGGCGCGGGTGATTTCGATTAGCTCCTCGGTGGCGGCGTAGCTTCCGGGCGGAAGCGTGAGTCCGGTCGTGAAGCTGAAGACGCCTTGCTCGACCGACTCGGCGGCGAGGCGGCACATGATCGCGAGCTCGTCCTCCGTTGGAGCGCGGTTTTCGAGGAGGCCAGCGGCAGCACGCAGGGAAGTGTGACCGACCTGGTTCGCGACGTTGACGCTGATGCCGTCCGACTCAAGGAAGGCCGCGTACCCGTCGTGGTCTGTCCACGTCCATTCTTCCTGCGGGATGTGGGAACGTGAGATCACCGAGGGTCCCAACGGCCCGACCGGGAACGGAGAGTAGCTGCAGTTGCCGACGACCTCGGTCGTGACCCCCTGGTACACCTTGCTCTCGGCGTTGCGGTCGTCGATCAGGGTGCGGTCGGAGTGGGAGTGCATGTCGATGAATCCGGGGGAGACGACGTGTCCGGAGGCGTCAATGGAGTGTCGCGTCTCAGCCTGTCCGAGATCGCCGATTGCCGTGATCACGCCGTCGTTGATTCCGATATCGGCTTGGTAGCGGGCCTTGCCGCTTCCGTCGATGACTGTTCCGCCGGTGATGGTGATGTCGAATGCCATTGAGATACTCCGTATTCATTCGGACTGGGACGGTATCTTATACCAGCCGTGCTGATGTCACCGTATTCTGGCCCCGTATCGTGGTACGGGGTGAGGTTTCTGCGTCGGAATCGTTCATGCTGCCATGCGGACTGTAAAACCGTGAGGTGCATTCATAATCGACATTGGATTTGTGTTTGTGACCAAAGATGGATTCCCGCCTTCGCGGGAATGACGATAGGGGTTTGGTCGTCAATGACGGTGGGCTAAGAGAGTGTCTAAGAGGGCTCCGTTCACCCCCGTATCAAGTACGGGGCAAGCTCTGAGCCCGTCGAAGGGTGAAATGTAATTCATGGTTCGACAAGCTCACCACGAACGGTTTCGATTGATTTACTAAGGTATGGTTGTTCTGACCGAGCACGCCGTGGTCGCGCGATATGGTATCGTGACGGGGCATAACGGCGAGATACATGAGGAGGCTTACCATTGGCAACGATAAAGATCGTCTCTTGGAACGTGAACGGCATCCGGGCGGCGCACAGGAAGGGATTTCTCGACTGGTTCGAGGAGGAGAGGCCGGACATTCTCTGCGTCCAGGAAACGAAGGCAAATGAGGAGCAGTTTCCCGCAGACCTGCGGGAGTTCGGGGGCTATCATAAGTTCTACTCCTCGGCGGAGAAGAAGGGCTACAGCGGCGTCGCAATGTACACGGCCATTGAGCCGGTCGCGGTGGAGCAGGGATTCGGCATCGAGCGGTTCGACAGCGAAGGACGCACGCTGCAGGCGGACATGGGCGAGTTTGTGCTATTCGACGTGTACTTCCCGAATGGCAAGAGCTCGGACGAGAGGCTCGACTATAAGATGGACTTCTACGAGGCGTTCCTCGACCATATTGAGTCGCTCAGGTCGCAGGGCAGGAATATCATCGTGTGCGGCGACGTGAACACGGCGCACAAGCCCATCGACCTGGCGCGTCCCAAGGCGAACGAGAAGATCTCGGGATTCCTGCCCATCGAGCGGGAGTGGATCGACAAGCTCGTCGAGCGGGGCTATGTGGACACCTTCAGGATGTTCAACCAGGAGCCGGACCAGTATTCGTGGTGGAACCAGCGTGCAAACTCGCGCGCCCGGAACGTCGGGTGGCGGATCGACTACTTCTTCGTAAACGAGGAGTTTCGGGAGAGCGTCAAGTCGGCGGACATCCACCAAGAGGTGATGGGATCGGACCACTGCCCGATCAGCCTGGAAGTGGAGATTGGGAGCTGACGGGTTCCCATGCAGCACCGGACGCTCTATCAGGGAGACTGTCTCGACTGGATGCGGCGATGGCCGGATGAGTGCGCCGACCTGATCTACCTCGACCCGCCCTTCAACAGCAGCGCCGGTTACGACATCGGTTTTGCCGCCGGGAAAGGTCGTCCCTCTCAGACAAGGGCCTTCAACGATACGTGGAAGTGGGACGAGGCGGCGGCAGGACGATTAGAGCAAATCACGGAAGACAGCGGACATCCGGCATACAGGACCATCTCTGGACTTCTCCATCAGCTTGGAGAGTCCAGTATGCTGGCGTATCTCACGTACATGACCGAGCGGCTCGTGGAGATGAGGCGTCTCCTGAAGTCCACGGGCAGCATCTATCTCCATTGCGATCAGACCGCGAGTCACTATCTCAAGATCGTCATGGACGGGATTTTCGGCGCAAGCAACTTTCGCAACGAGATCGTTTGGAGCTACCGGACGGGTGGAGTGAGCAAGCGGTACTGGCCGCGCAAGCATGACGTTCTGCTGTTCTACGTGAAGACCGACGCGTACAGGCATCGTCCGCTGCAGGAACGGGTGCTGTACGACAAGCCGTTCTTCAACGCGCAATTCGATGAGGAGGGCAAGCCGTACGCCGACGTGTACGTCCGCGACGTGTGGGACGACATCAAGCCGATCATCAACGTGTCGAAGGAGCGTCTTGGATACCCGACGCAAAAGCCCGTAGCGCTGCTGGAGCGCATCATCGAGGCGTCGTCCAGTCCCGGCGACATGGTGCTCGACCCGTTCTGCGGCTGTGGCACGACCGTCGTTGCAGCGGAGAAGTTAAAGCGGCGTTGGGCCGGGGTCGAGATATCCGAGTTTGCGATTGACCTCATCCAGGAGCGGCGTCTGAAGGAGATGGGGATAACGGCGGCGATTGAAGGGATGGCTGTTGATGCCAGCATGTCGCTCTAGACCGAGATTGCAGTCGTCTCTGCCAGTGCGCCAGTGTTGAAGCCTTTTCCAAGTGTCCAACATGTAGAGCTTGACCCCGCGGCTTTCCTGTCTCATCGGGGGAAAATATTCGCTGTCTTCGATGAACGAACGCAGGACTCCGGCAACGTGTCATACGGGGTTGAGGTCGGCGGACGGCGCTACTTCGTGAAGACGGCAGGTCGACCCGACGACGACAGGTCCTATCTGGACCATAGCGGTCGAGTCAGCCTTCTGCTCAACGCAGTGAGGCTTGCAGAGTCCTCGGGCCACAGGACGCTCCCAGAGTTTCACCAGGTAGTCGAATCTTCGTCAGGGCCTATGCTCATCTACGACTGGGTCGAGGGAGAGTTGATCGGAAGCTGTCTTGATCGAGTGAGGAGCTTGAGCGCGCGAGAGGTCACGCAACTGCTGACGGAGGTGTACGACCTTCATCGAGAGCTCACCCGCCTAGGCTGGATCGCAAATGACTTCTACGACGGCGCGATGATCTATGACTTTCTTCTACGCAGAGTGCATGTCATAGACCTCGACAACTATCACATGGGACAGTTCACCAATCGGATGGGGCGCATGTTCGGCTCGTCCCGGTTCATGGCGCCGGAGGAGTTTGAGCTTGGCGCCACGATCGATGAGCGGACGACAGTGTTCACGATGGGTAGGACTGCGGCGGTGCTCATGTCGGACAACTCGCTGGAGAGGGGTCCTTTCAGGGGATCCGACGGTCAGTACGAAGTCATGGTCAGGTCCTGCGCGGAGAACCCGGGCGACAGGTTTCAGACGGTGGTGGATATGTATGCCGCCTGGGTGGATGTTCAGGGCTGAGGAACCATCTCGAAATTATGGTCGTTGGCAGAAAGCTGCCGTTCGACAGGCTTTCAAGTAACTGCCCTCACCTACGTCGGGGCGTCACCCTCACCCTAGCCCTCTCCCACGACGGGAGAGGGGATAAGAGGGCCTTCGACAGGCTCAGGCCGAACGTGCTTTCTCGTAGCCATACGGCAATTACTGACACCCCGGCATGGCCCAAAACCCAGGGCGTAACGCTGCTCAGGGTGAACGGGGTCTCTTGGGACAGCCTCCTATACAGACAAGCCAATGCGCTTCGGTTTGTTTGAGTGCGCCTGACACGACTTTCGGCAACTCCGAGCGTATAATTTCCCCACTTCACGAGAGTACGAATAAGGAGGCGCAAAATGGGAAAGCCGCGCATGATGTTCTTTCACGACGGACGCCATCCGCATATCTATATGTATGAGCCGCCGATGCAGAAGGAGGAGTACGCCGCCGCCATCGACGAGCTATCGGGAACGACGATAGACGCCGTCATGTTCTGCCTCGGAGAGGGGCGAACGTTCCTGCACGACACGCAGGTTGGAGAGCTTTGGGGGCATAACGTCGAAAAGTGGCCCCATCTCATCTGGCGGCGAACGCACCAGAACGCCAAGGGCCTCATTGAGGAGGGGAACGATCCGTTGAGGATCGTGTGCGACCGCGCCCACGAAAAGGGGATGCTGCTCTACCCGACGCTGTTGGTGCAGGTCGGCAGCGACGAGCGTTGGAGTGATCGGGCGACTTGGGTGCGGTGCTCGGACTTCCGCTTTGAGAACAAGCACCTAGAGATACAGGCCAAGGGCGGAGTCGACTCCAGCTTCCCCGGATTCGACGGGCTCGACTTCATGCACGATGAGGTGCGCGAGGAGCGGTTCGCCATCGTCGAAGAGGTGGTGACCAACTACCCCGTCGACGGTTTCGAGCTGCACATGGGACAGGTGCCGTACTACTTCCATCCCGACGAGGTGGACGTGGGGCGTCCGGTGCTGACGGAATGGATTGGCCGGGTCTACGACGTCGTCCATCAGAGCGGTCCCAATCGTGAGCTTGCGGTGCGCGTTCCGGCCAACCTCGATGAGTGCATGGCGGTGGGAATGGACGTGCGTCGCTGGATAGAAGACGGCATTGTCGACGTGATCATCGGGGAAGGGGCTGTAGGGGATACGATGAACCAGATGGCCGATTTCAGTGGGCTGGTGGAGGCCGCGAAGGGGACGGACTGTCGCGTTCATGCGTCTCTGCAGCATCGCGTGGACTCGGACAGGGTGGGTGACGCGACGATCGAGATGATCCGGGCGGCTGCGGGCAACTACTGGGCGCAGGGGATCGAGGGGATCTACATCTCCAGGGGGTGGTTCTACAACTACCCTTATGAGTCCTCGTTCTACGAGAAAATCAGGGAGATTCCGCAGCCGGACGTGATGGCCCCGAAGGACAAGTACTACAGGGTGCCCACGATTGGCGACGGCCCGAAGCCGGAGAGCGGCCCGGGCAGCGTCATGCAGCTGCCGGCGACCCTTGAGGTCGGTGCGCCCGCATCGCTCGATTTCACGATCAACGACGATCTCCCCCGGTGGGACGCCGTCGGGCGGGTGTACGAGGTGCTGCTGCGCATCCGCGTCACGGACACGACGGAGCTTGACCGTTTAGCGTTTGAACTGAACTGCGAAGCGTTGCCCGACGATGCGCTGAGAATAATCAACCAGATGTTTTGGATGAGCGGCCCTCGCCGGACCGCGCAGGGATACTGGTTCGTGTACACGCTCGATAGCGACTCTTGGCCCAAGCAGGGCTCGAATACCCTGCAGGTGACGCTGCTGGAGCGCGACCCGGACGTGACCCCTCCAGTCGTCGTGCAGGATGTCGAGTTGGAGACCAAGTACCTCATGGGCAAGCACTTCCGCCGTGGCTACGAAGACCCGGCCCTCGGCCAGTTTGAGGGGAGGATGGGAGGGAATTGGTAGGTTGCGGGGCTTGAGTCTCAAGTCAGAGATTCTAGCTTCATAGGTGTGATAGGCTTTATTCGGACAGCACTTGATGGTGGAGGTCTGACCGATGAAACGTGTGGTTACCGCAAGCGTATTTGAGGAAGGCGACTGGTATGTTGCTCAAGCCCTCGATGTCGATGTGGCGAGTCAGGGAGAGACCTTCGATGAGGCGCTAGTGAATCTGCGAGAGGCGCTGGAACTGCACTTCGAGCCACCCGTTCCCTGGACATTGGTACAATCAATTCGACCCCACCAACTGAACTGCTAGTCCAAAATAGGTGCCCTCGTGCAGCGGGAAGAGGCTCTCAAGGTACTTTCGAAGCAAAAAGCCGAACTCCAACGGAAGTTCGGAGTCAAGTCTATAGCCATTTTCGGCTCCACTGCTCGTGGCGAAGTTACTTCGCAGAGCGATATTGATGTGCTTGTCGAGTTTGACCCCATTGTCGCTCCGTCTCTTCTCGACTTCATCCACCTTAAGCACTTTCTGTCCGACGAGTTGAACGGCAATGTTGATCTCGTAGAGAAGAATTCTCTGATCCCTGAACTACGCGACGCCATTCTTGCCGAGTCGGTGTATGTCTGATCGGATATAGTGGTTCAGGCTCAGGGACATCCTCTTTTTCCTTCACCAGCGTCATTGGTTTGACACTCCTTAAGGTGAACCACCGCCACTCCCTCTCTTGTGAAACACCCTTGCAGTGGCTATACTCGGGGCCGCGTACCAACGGATATTCTCCGTATTCCTGCTTGCCGATTGGAGGCCTAGTATGACCAGTTCTCCCGATGCTCCGAAAGTTATCTTCACCGACGACGGTTGGGTCCTGAGCGCGACCGAGCCGCCGCTGACCGTCGAGAAGCTCAAGGCCGACGTCGTGGACAGCCACGCATGGCCGGGCGGGGCGCTGTGGTGGAGTATCGGCGATCACGAGATTTACCACTACGAGACTGAGATTGGCGAGATCATCGGCTCGGAGATGGAGGGACTGGACGAGAGCACGTACTCGTTCGTCCACTCCGGCACACCGGGAGTCATCGGGAAGATCGCGGCCAATGTACGTGCCTTGATGGACGAGTGTGGGGGACCGGTCACGGCACTGGCCAAGCTGTGTCGGGAGGCGGATATACCGTTCTTCCCGCGTGTCAGGATGAGCAGCCACTACGAGATCGATCCGCGAAATCCTGCCTATGGGCGGTTCCGGCGGGACCACCCGGAGTGGCTCATCGGCAAGCCGGGAGAGGAGCTTGCCGTTGGAAGCCTGCCGTGGGGGCAGCGGACGGGCCTCAACTATGCGTTTCCTGAAGTGCGCGAGTACCAAAAGAGCATCATATTCGAGACGTTCGAGCGCTTCGACGTGGATGGAGTGGAGCTGGACTTCATGCGGCACCCGGGAGTGTTCCGCTCCGATGAGGCCTATCAGAACAGGTACTTGATGACGGACTTGATCGAAACGGTGCGTGATCGTCTCAAGGAGGTCGGCGCGGAGAGGGGCAGAGACCTGCCACTGGCCGTTCGCGTCCCCCCGACGATGGCCGATTCCGTACGGATAGGCCTCGACGTGGAGCGCTGGATCCGAGACGGGCTCGTGGATATCGTGGCTGTGGGAGGCGGATTCATTCCGTTCGACACGCCGATCAGGGAGTTTGTCGAGGCCGCAGAGGGTACGGGGTGTCTCATCTATGGATGCATCGAGGCAACGCGGCACATTGACGACGATGCCGTCCGGGCGCTCGCGGCGAAGTGGCTGAGTCACGGGGCGGCGGGCGTGTACCTGTACAACTTCTACACCATGTATCCCGAATGGAATAAGAGGATGGTGGAGGAGGTCTCAGACCCCAGTCGCCTTGAGCGATTGAATAAGCGCTACGAGTTGGGACAGGCCGGGCCACTCTATCCATCAAGGGGACATGGCGGGGCGTTTCGCTATGGCTCGCCCTCAACGTCCCTGCCGGTCACGCTGCGTCCCACTTCGGACGGAAGCGGACCGGAGTTTTCCATGGAGATTGTCGATGACCTGGACTCGGCAATTGCGGACGGCGCTCTCGAAGGGTGCCGCCTGACGCTGAGGTTTGAGGACATTGGGGCCACGGACGGGATCGAGGTCACGATCAACGGGACGACACTTCCCAAGCAGTGGGGAGCAGGCGCCGTTGACGGGTGGACACGAATGGGAATCACGCCCTATTTCTGGATGGAGTACCCCGCCTATCCGGAGGAGAACAAGAACGAGGGCAAGTCCCTCACATTCGAGTTGGACGGCCCGCCGGTGCGCAAGGGCGACAATAGCATCACTGTCAGTCTCGTTTCCTCGAATGGCGATGCGGGACGAACGGTGACGCTCAATCACGTCGAGTTGGATGTAGTCTACAAGCAGTAGGCGGTCTTGCGACCTATCTCCACCACTCGTATTCGAGGCCCAGCGACCGGTCTTCGAGCGGCAGGTCTACCCGCTGTCCTCCGTTGGCGGACGAGACTTTGAGGGCTATCTCCACCTCGAGGGCGACAGCGACCCTGCGGCCTGAATTCTTCGGCTCATCGAGCTTGCCTTCGAGGCAGTCCATGACGTCGGCGACGGAGTAGGTGGTCCCGTATGAGCCCGTCTGTGGTCCCGGCCACGGAACGTCGACGCGCTTGACTCCGCCAATCGTGTCCATGTCCTGGGAGAGGCTCCACTCGCGTTGGTTGCTGTGTACCATTTCCCCTGTCGTGCCGCTGATGCGGAGCATGGGAGCACCCTCACGGACGTGTAGGATAGTCCCGTCTTCACACATGAGAATGCCCTGGCCCTTGAACTCGCTGCTGCCGGTTTCGAGGGGCGGCTTATCAGCCGTGCCGACGACCCATGCGGGGGCGCTGTCGAGGAAGTACGACCAGTTCTGGTGCTGCGCGCCGGGACGGAACGACGTTTCCATTGAAATAACGTCACCTATCGCTCCCGATTCCACCAGCTCTCTGGCCTTGGCGAAGGACGGGTGAGTAGTGGAGATTGCACCGCAGTTCAGGGGCACGCCCGCGTCCCGGCAGACGCCCACCATCAGGTCGGCATCGGCAAGGGTGTGGCACATGGGCTTGTCGGTGACGACGGCCTTGGCCCCGTTTTCGACGGCCAGGCGGACGAGTTCGGGTCGGCTCTTGGTGTTCGTGGCAATAGCCACGATGTCGAGCTTCTCCTGCTCCAGCATCTCGGCTCCGTCCGTATACAGCGCGACGTCGCCGTAGCGGTCGCCGAAGGCCTGGAGGCGGTTTGGGTCGCGGTCACAACCGGCTACGAGGTCGATCTCCGGCCGGTCGTAGAGCGCCTCGGAGTAGGAGGTGGGAACGCCCTTCGGGAGATGCCGTTCGTAGAGATGGAACTGACGGTGTACGTCAAGCTCGGGGGTCGGCTTGTCTATGCTGTCTGCCGTATCGATGCCCTGCCGGTAGGGCAGCCGACCTGCCATGTCATACAGCAGCCCCATCCATCCGAGTCCTATCACGCCCGCCCTGTACTTGGCCATTGTTGCTTCCTTTCCGATTCGATCGTCGCCGCATGTTGATGAGATAGGGACGATTCGGGAATCGCCCCTGCTAGCTGGAGAATTCGTAGGGGCCGAGGTCCTGGTCGACAAATCCCCGGTGGAAGTTCTTGCCCATGAGGTACTTGATGTCCAGTTCGACGTCCCGGACGCCTGCGTCCATCGTCAGCACGGTGTCGCGGTGGTCGAGCGTGACCTCCAACTCGTTGACTCCCTGCTGCGGCCAGTGGTCGCGGTCGAGCTTGAAGACGAACCAGTAGCCGAAGATGCGGTGCCTCGGAGACCTGAGCCGGTACATCTGGTTGATCGTTCGGAGAAGGCCGTCGGGCAGAGTCTTGCCATTGAGCTTGAAGGTGATCTTGTCTATTTCGCTGACGGCCGACAGCATGACCCGCAGGTTGACCTCATGGACGCGGTGCATGTCTCCCCATCGTTCAAGGTCGTCGGAGATGGTGAAGGTGAAGGTCTCCGGTCTGTCCACGTGAAGCGTTCTTGGAAGCTGCGCCCCGGGCTCGCCTTCGCTGCGACGGGGACTCTCAGTCGGCATGATGTAGATCTTGTCGCGGTAGTCCATGATGTCGGGGTAGGGGAGCTCGCGGAGTATTTCGTAGAAATCGGGAGTGTAGGGCCAGCGCTCGTGCCAGTGTCCCATGTAGATGCCGTCGACGCCCTGCCGCCAGTAGTTGGTCGCAGCGGCGCGAATCATCTCTATGGTGCCTGATGCGAGGCGGTCGGAATCGACGAGGCTGTTTATGTTGGCGTAGACACGGACTCCCGAACCTTCTGCGGCTTCCACGACGGAACTGAAGTCCGCCATGGTGTTCAGCAGGTAGGGCGCGGCCGTCTCGGTCGCCACGAGGACATCGACGATTCCCTGCTCGATCCATGCCGGTACGTCCAGACCGATTGAAAGGGACTCGTCAATCGAGGAGGGGACCTGGATGACCAGTTCCCTCTCTTCGCCGCCGGCCTTGACGGCCGTGTGGACTCGTCGAATCCAGTCGGTCATTATCTCCCGCCCAGCGTCGATCTCGTTGGGATGGAAGTAGTACGGGTGGTGGACGAGACTCAGTTCAAGTCCGTTGACGGGATAGGAGAGTATTTCGTCGATCAGCGCGAACCGCTCATCGCGAATTTCCTGGTGCTTGAAGTCGGCGCACTCGTAGCCCGGCCATTCGGGATCAAGGTCGCCGGCAGCGCCGATGTCCCATTGCTTGTTCTCGAACCGGAACAGCGAGCCACGGGTATTGAGAGTTTCCTCGCCGTAGCGTTCGCCGCTCGGCATCTGTACGAGGAGGACGGGATAGATGAGCATCCCCTTCTCGTGGGCGCGATCAATCGCTATTTGGAGGGGGTTGTGCCCGGCGTCGATCAGTGCCCTGGCGTTCTGGTGCGTCCGGCGCCAGATGGCGTGTTTCCAGCGGTCGAGGTGATGCCCCCACAGTTCTCCCACTTTCGTGTCATAGAGGACCGTGCGCCCGTCGCCGACGCCGAACATCAGCACATCGACCGGCGTCCCCGCTACTTCGTCGACGGCATGCTGGTACTCCTCCTTCTGCATGGGAGGCTCGTACATGTAGATGAGGGGATGCCTCCCGTCGTGGTAGAACATGATGCGCGGAGTGGACATGTGACACCTCTGACCCGGAGAGTCGGGGACTACGAAAATCGGGGCCTCATCAGGAGGATGAGGCCCCGAACTATCAACCGGTTGAATTACCTTGTGCTGGACTTATCGAACTACGAGCACGACTGCGTTCCGCCCTGGTTGAAGGCCCAGCTGTTGCAGAACTCAGACCTGTTGCCAGGATGGTTGTAGTTGTCCTGTCCGTCGTCGAAGAAGTAGGCCCAGGCCGTATGGCCGTTGTGGTCCTGCGCGTGGGTGAACGGCTGGCCCCTCATGTTGTTCCTGTTGAGGAACAGACCAATGTGCGCGTTTGAGAAGGCCGAAATGTGCATCGCCAGCAGGTTCTCCGCGTGGTTGCGATACATCCCTTTGCCAATCTCGACGCGCCGGGGATCGAACGTGGAACTGCCAAACCCTTCGATCACGTTATCGTGGAGGGAAGCGAACCAGCCCGAGTGATCGGCTGGGAACGCGTCGCCAGGAGCCAACGGCAGGAAGTTGGGATCGGCACCAGGGGCCATTCCTTCCGAACCTGCAGTCTTGTAGTACCTTGCGATCTCCGTCCCCGGGTAGAAGTAGCGCTCGTCAAACGGAATGAAGTTTGTCGTAAACCGCATCCACGGGTTGACCGTGTGGCGCGACAGGTTCGTGTCTATCGTGCAGCACCCTTGTGCAGAACGGAGCGCCTCGTACCACCGTCCATCCTCGTTGAGGACGATCTCGATTCCGACTTCAGCAAGGTGCGACTTGACCAGTTCCGCAATCGTTGGTCGGCCATGTGAACCGGAGTATTGGAAAGTCAAGCTTACCCGCTGGCCATTGGGCAAAGTTCGGAATCCCTCACTGTCCCGGTTGTTAAGGCCAAGTGCGTCGAGCATCTGGTTCGACTTTTCGAGGTCTCGGTCCATGTAGAGCTGCGTAAGCTCGTCATCGGCAGGGTAGTAAGGCGTGCTCGGATGAGGTACGCGGTTTTGGATTACACCCAGACCCAGCTGTGCAGTCTCGTTGATTCCATGTCGATCGAGAGCATGCGAGAAGGCGATGCGGAAGTCCTTGGTACGAATCAGCCGTCCGATTTCAGGATCCACGTTGTACGTCTGATTCATGTGAAGGCCCAAGTCGGCGCCGCCCAGCGAAGGCCAACCATAGATGCTGTAGTCACCGCGCTCCATGTTCTCGATGTAGAGCGGGAGCTCCGGCAGGATGTAGTTGGTGGTCCTACCGTCGGTCTCGCCGCTCATTGACCGGAATCGCACGGTTGCCGAATCACCCGGAAGGATGATCATGACGACCTGGTCGGTGTAGGGCAACTGGTTGCCCGCGGGGTCGACGAACGGGAAGTAGTGGTTGCGCTCGGCGACCGCGAGTTCGCCAGGCTTGTACTGAGCAGGGCAGTAGGGCGCCACGCAGCCCGTGGAACCGATACTCTCGAACGGCTCAATCTCGAAGCGGAACAACTGGAGGTTCTGGGAGGCGTTCATGACGTCTCTCCAGTCCTTCAGGCCCATTTCATCCGCGATAGCCTGGGCCTGCGCAGCACCTGCGTAATCGGGATGGATCTTCTTCAGGTTCGGATGGCCGAACCAGCAGAAGCGGTTTCTCATGCAGAGACTCGCCGTGTGAGTCTGTTCCATAAGGACCCAGTTTGGCGAGTCGAATGCGATCTTGAAGTTGAGGTCGTCGACGATGCTGAACTGGGCCAGTTCCCCGGTGACAGGGTCGGTCATTTGTGGGGGTAGGTTCGGGTTGATTTCCTTGTTGAAGTTGTGGTCCTCGAAGGCGAATCGAACATCCTCGACGGTCAGGGGAGTTCCGTCGCTCCACTTCAGACCGTTTCGCAGAGTGTAGGTGTACTCGCGGCCGTCTTCGCTTCCCGACCAGGTCTTGCCGGCCCCGGGGCCGAAGTTGATCTCGTCGGAGTCGCGTTGGACGAAGCCGAAGGAAATCCACTCACCGGTGTATGAGCGAATCTCGGTGATGCGGTACGCGCCGCCGTACTCGCCAATGCCATCGGGACCGAGCACGACGCTCACGTCCTCAGGAACCGGAAGTCGTTCGTTGAGTGTAGGCAGGGAGCCTTCCTTGACCAACTGCGCTGACAAGGGGGACTCGAAGAACTGGCTCGGCACCGGGCCGGTGTAAGCCGAATGGTAGAGCCAAGGGGTTCCTGGCGCGTGTCGCGAGGCCGGCTCGAAGGCCGATGATCCCTTAGCCGGGCAGTCGGACACCTGATTGCCGCGAATGTAGCACGACGCCGGAGTCTGGATCTCCATGGCAATCTGCTCGACGCCCTTGATGGCTTCTTCCGCCTGCATTGCGGCCGTGTCAGCCGCCTTTGCTGCGGTCTCCGCCGCCATTGCCGCCGACTCAGCCTGCTTCGCTGCCGCGTCGATAGCCGCGTTCGTTGCCACGAGAGCGCCATCGACGATCCTCTGCACGTCAGCCGCGGAAAGCTGGTCACCCACCGCGCTCGTCACTGCGCTGGCAACCAGGTCCTCAACGTCGCCGCGCGTAAGGCTCCCAGACAGGCCGGAAGCCACCTGTGACTGCACGATCCTGTTGATCTCAGCCGCGCTCACGCCCTCTGGGACGGACTGCGAAACGGCGGAATTGATGAGGCTCGTGAGTTGACCCTGATCGATTTCGGGCGCCGGCAGTGCGCGGATGGAGTCATCCACAATCTGCTTGACATCCGCCGCCGAAAGCTGATCGCCGGAGGCGGACTGGACGATGGCCTCAACGTCGGCGCGGGTCAGGCCCGGCTGGGAAGCCATGGCCGCCGTGATCGAGTCCTGCACCATCCCCTGGATCTCAGCTGCGCTCGCGCCTTGTGGCGCGTTGCTCAGCGCGTCCTGGATGATCTTGCCTACGTCGGGGGTCGGTTCTGCGTCCGAATCGTCGGACCCGCAGCCAACCGCCGCCAACGCGACAATCGTTGTACTTGCTATCAACAATACCAATAGACGATTCATTTTTCTCAACACTAGTCTTCTCCTCCTCCTGAATTGTGTTTTTCCTTTGGTCATCTCGGCTTGTCGACATAACCAAAATCACGCCTAAACGCAGGGCATCCAGCCCCGCTATGGAGCGACACTATAGAGAACACGGCTGTCATTGTCAAGATTCGTTGACTCAGATCAGGAATTTCATACTTACTGATGCCTGATGAGGCCTTGGGGCTGATTTTCTCAGCGACCGCACTTGTCTCATAATGAAGTCAATTCGAAGCGAGTTCATGTGAATTCTCATCGTTGCCTGTGCAGTCACGTAAACCCGCTTGATAGCTTCGGGCAGATACACTCGATGAGTGAAGGCGGATAAGTGAAAGTGGGCGTGGAGGAACTCTTTAGCTTTCACTGAGGCTGTAAAGTTCATCCACCTCGGCGCGTGACGGCATGGCCGTTTGAACGCCGCGCTTCGTGACGGCGAGCGCCCCTGCCGCCGCGCCGTACCGGACGGCCTCCTGCATGGTTCGGCCCTCTCCCAAGGCGACGGCGAGAGCGCCAGTGAAGGCATCGCCGGCTGAGACGGTATCGACAACCTCCACCTCATAGGCCGGCACATAGCCACTTTCGTCCTGTGAGGCCCAGTACACGCCCTGCTCCGCCATCTTCACCACGGCAGTGCTCACGCCACGATTCAGCAGGACTTCGGCCGCCGCCTGCGCGGAGGGGATGTCGTCCACAACTATTCCGGTGTGGTATTCCGCCTCGGTCTGGTTCGGCGTGATGATGTCTATGTGCTGAAACGCCTCCGGAGGGATATCGGAGGCCGGGGCCGGGTCGAGCATCGTCGTTACTCCTCGCGCCTTAGCCGCGCGCGCCGCCGACACCGAGAGGGCAAAGGGGACCTCCATCTGCAGGAGGAGCGCATCCGCACCCTCCAGCGCCGCCTCGACTGACGCGAGTTGGTCTTCATTGCACCGGAGGTTCGCGCCGTAGATCGCTAGAACGTGGTTCTGCCGCTCGGCGTTCAGGACGATCATCCCGACGCCGGAGGCATGGTCGGGGTCTTCGGCGACTCCGCTCACATCGATGCCATCGCATTTAAGCGCGTTGAGGAGAATGGGCCCGAACATGTCCTTGCCCACGCGCCCAACCATCTTGACATTCGCCCCGAGTCTGGCCGCGGCAACCGCCTGCGTCGCGCCCTTACCGCCGGACGCTGAGTAGAAGGTATGCCCCCGGAGAGTCTCTCCCGGAAGCGGCAGCCTCTCCGCAGTGCCGATCAGCCCCATGTTGATGCCGCCAAGGGAGACTACTTTAGGCTTACTCATTGGTCGTTCCTATGACTTCAATTGAGGTGTACGTCGTTCCATGCGGGGCTGGATTTTATCACGCGGGTAGGTCGAGTCGGGTAATCCATACGACGACTTTTGAGGACTGGCGAATACCCCAGGGTCGCCCTAGAGAGTTTTCTCTGCCCGGACTGGTAGAATGCGAATCGATAACTTTGGATCGGGAGTTCGACCATGTTGAGCGACGACCAGAAACAGTTCTTCGATGCGTTCGGATACCTCATTCTCAGAGGGGTATTCACTGCGGAGGAGATGGCGACGATCAAGCGCGAATCGGACGAGATCTTTCGCGAGGGACTCGGCGTGACTTTGCCTTCCGGGCGTGCTGCCCTGCAGCCCTTCTTCGAGCGCAGGCCCTTCATGGCTGGACTGCCCGCAGACGACCGGATCTACAGCATCGGGGAGGACCTGCTGGGGCCGGACTTCTTCCTCATCGGGACCGAAGGAAACCTGCACGCGGGAGATACCCTGTGGCACGGATCGGGGCTTTGGGACGAGTCGATCAAGTCCGTCAAGATTGCGTTCTACCCTGAGAGTTTGACAGCGGCGACGGGCAGCTTACGCGTGGTGCCCGGCTCGCACAGACGGAACAACCCCGATCTCCTTGAGCCGATCCGACACGGCAGCGACAATCCGGATTCGATGCCCTTGGGGCTGCAGCAGTCAGAAGTCCCAAGCGTGGCCCTGGAGCTTCAGCCGGGCGATATCGCGGTGTTCACCGAGTTCATCCTGCACGCGGCGTTCGGCGGTCACGACGGTCGCCATCAGCACGCGATCAACTTCATGGAGAGTCCGACTACCGATTCTAAGGAGCAGGAAGTCAGGAGCTTCTACGAGGTATCAAACTTCTCGCTCCGGCCCTCTGAGTCCTACGTCAACAGCGACAATCCCAGACTGCGCAGGATGGTGGCGAAAAACCTCGAACTGGGCTTCGACATCATGAAGGGTGTGTAGCGCCCCTGACAAGCGGTCACTCCGAGTCCTGATAGGTAACCGTAATCTCAACGTTTGTCAGGACGGGCTGGTTGCCAACGTCAACGACCGGAGGCTTCCTTCGGACCTCGATCTCATTGATTCCCTTGCGGAGTGGCGGGCTGTCGATGTCGTACTGAAGTCCCATCTCGCCTTCCAGCGTGGGCCACTCGCTGCGCCCACTCACGGTGACCTCTCGGCCGGTGCCCCAGGCGAACAGTTCACCGTTGAGGAGGACATCCAACCGGTCTTCCGGCGCGTGGTTGTCAATGGTGATGCCGAGTGTGCATCGTCCCAGTGTCCCCTCGCTGCTCGCCGTCACAACGTCGTCAGCGACCTCGATCCTGACGACTGCCCCCCGGCCGGTTGACGTTTCCTTGAGCGTAATGGGCATTTGGGCCGCGGGAACGGCGTTCCTGAACGCGCCTCCGTGTCCGCCATACTGGATCCGGTCGGCATGGTCCGCCTCGTAGCGTTTCGCCGTGTGCTTGAGATTGGCGGGGTCTGCCAGCTTTGGAATGGTCCGTCTTATCCACGACGGAGGCAGGGTGAAGTAGTTGTACAGGTAGATGCCATCCACGCCTGATTCCCAATAGCGGTAGGCTGCGGCCTGAAGCGCGCTGTCTTGGACGAGCGGACGGAGACCTTCGACGCAGCCATACACGGCGCACCCGGTCCCGCGCGCCTCCTCGACGAATTCGCGGATGGGCATTTCGAAGGGTATCCAGCCAACACCGGCGGTTACCGTGTCCACGAGTCCGTCCCTCATCCACTTCGGCACGTCAAGCCCCATCCTCATGGAATTGGTGAGCGTCGGCGCTACTCGCACAGCCAGCTTGAGGTGGCGGCCACGCTCCGCGCCGACCTCGTCGAGTCGTTTGCGGACTCGCCTCACAAGGTCGGTCATCAAATAGCAGTTCTGTTGGGCCTCCTCTCGCCGAAAGACGCCCGGATGGCGATTGAAGTCCATCTCCACGCCGTCGACGTCGAACCGCTCGAACAGCTCGGTGATCATTGAGTAAGCGTAGTCGCGGACCTCGGGATAGGCGTAGTCCTTCCCAGTGCGGATGTCCCAGTCAATCGTGCCTTCCGGGATGTTCTCGCCGGGTCGGCCGATGAGCAGGTGGGGATTCTCCTGACGGTACCTGCCGTACCCGGGGGCGTAAGTCTCCGTGTAGGGTGGCGCATAGTAGGAGTAATGGCTGTTCATCCTGAAGCGCGGAAGGAACTCGATGCCAAATTCCCGGCAGACTGAAGAGATCACCGTAAGCGGTCCGCCGGCAGTCTCGGTCAGGTGTCTGAAGTTCAGGGCTTTCCGCCGCTCGAATTCCGATAGCTCGGAGAGGTCGTACCCGTCGCCAATGATCTCACCGATCTCCGTCTCGTGGTGGTAGACCTCGTGGTCGCCCACCGCCCACCACAGGGAGGCGGGCATTCCTTCGAACGGACGGATCATCTTCTCCCTGATGATGTCCGGCGTGATAGGGGGCTCCTCACTCATGATCCATGCGTCGTCGGTGAAGATGATGGGCTGGTTGGGAGTTCGATCTGGCATTAGTTGGGTTCCTTTAGGGTGTGATTATCGGGGGTCTAGGCCGTGTCGCGGGGTCATTGTAGCGGAATTGAGAGCCATACGCGCACCTGAGTATTCTAAGAGGGGATCCAAATGGGATTCCGTTCACCCCCGTATCAGGTACGGGGCAAGCTCTGAGCCTGTCGAAGGGCGTCAGCGTCGTGTATGGTTCGACAAGCTCACCACGAACGGTTTTGACAGGCTTCTTAGGCACGCTCTAATGTTGACAAGGTGAATAGAGAAGAACCGCGATTATCGAGAGACAGGCCGGGAGTCAGGCCGATTCAAGAGTGCAGCAGTGACGGAGGAGCATGACGAGAGTGAACCCCTTTCTCGAGACTGACAGGATCATCATCCGCAACTGGCAGGCGGAGGACTGGCGGCTCTTGCGACCGATGTCTCTAGATCCGGAAGTGATGCAGTACATCGGGCACTACCAACCTTGGACGGAAGAGGAGACGCGACAGTTCGTCACCAATCGCATGGCCGATTATGAGCAATACGGTCGGACCATGTGGCCTCTGATTCTCAAGGAGACCGGCGCCTTCATCGGCTACTGTGGATTTCTGCGTCGAGTGTACGGCGAGTACGAGGGAGAGATCGAGATCGGCTATGCTCTCGCGAAGGACATGTGGGGTTGGGGACTGGCGGCGGAGGCGGGCGCGAGGATTCTTCAGTACGGATTCGAGACACTTGGCTTCGAGCGCGTCATCGCAAGCGCGAGGCCGGAGAATGACCGGTCCATCCGCGTGATGGAGAAGATGGGGATGCGTTCCATCGGTCTCTCGCTCAATGACAAGGGCAGACCCGTTCCTTACTACGCCATCGAGAACCCCGGCCTCACTGAGTAGGAGAACTTCGTCAACGGTCAGCTCCTTCCGTTGGCGCCACCAGCAGAACGAAAAGCTCTCGAAAGTTCGGCCCAACTGGGTTAGAATTGTGTCCGGCTTGAAGAGTGGCGTTCGAGGCCCCTCTCGGACAATCCCAAGGAATGAAAGCAGGACAATGCTAAACGGAAATATCAAAGGCGTCGTCGTACCAACGGTTACTCCCCTCACCCCTGACGAGCGAATAGACGTTCCGTCGCTTCGAAGACTGGTCAATTTCCTAATCGACTCCGGCGCGCACGGCATTTGGGCTGCCGGCACGACGGGAGAGTTCGCCGCGCTGGAAGACGATCAGCGCCTTCTGGCAATTGAGAAGACCGTCGAGGAGGTCAACGGACGGGTGCCGGTCATTGGCAACGTCTCGGCTCCGGGCACGAAAGTCGCCATCGGCTTGGCGAAGGCCCTGGCGGAGTGCGGACTTGACGGCATTGCCGCCACGCCGCCCTACTACTACCTGTACGATCAGGGCGAGATCGCCGACCACTTTCGGGCCATCAGCGACGCCGCCTCACAGCCGGTGTGGATCTACAACATTCCCATCACCGTCAAGCTCGTCGTGGAGCCGGCCACTATGGCGAACCTTGCCGCGGAAGGAACGGTCGTCGGTCTGAAGGACTCGTCGGGATCGGGCGAGCCCTTCGCAGAACTCGTGTCGCTCTGCAACCGCAGCGGGGCTGACATGTACCGATTCCTCGGGTCCGTCTACCGCTCCACCATGACCAGGGCACTGGGGGCGCACGGCATCATACCCGGATCGGGGAACGTTGCGGTCGCTGCCCTGTCGCGCGCGTGGGAGGCCGGTGAGGCGGGCGACACCGAGAAGGCCAATGAACATCTCGGCCAGGCCATCGTTGCGGGGAGAGTGATGGGACTCGCCAAGGCGGGCGGAAGAAATGCCGCGACGTCTTCGGGGCTCAAGTCGAGCCTGAAGATCTTGGGAATCATCGACCACGATACGGTGTCCGCGCCCATGCGCTCACTGACCGAAGAGGAGAAGGACCGGATTCCGGGAATCCTGCGTGAGGCGGGGCTGCTCTAGAATACTCATCCGTATCGTTGAGAATCAGAGCGCATTAAGTGGTATAATCAATCGGGCGAGTCAAATAACCCGCCCGATTTGTTTTGGAGAAGAGAGAATTGGCACACGTTACACTACGTGATGGAGAAGACGGCGATCAGCTTCTGAAGCGGTTCCAGACCCAGATGCAGAGGTCAGGAATCCTGCGTGAGCTGCGAAACAGAAGGTTCTTCCGTTCGAAGGGAGAACAGAAGCGCCTCGACAAGTCCCGGAGTCTCCGCCGCATCCGCCGCCGCCGCAATCGCTAGCGTCTCATCCGGCGGCGATTGAACCCCTCGACCGTTTCTCGCAACATCGCGTCCGTGTCGCTCGCGCTGTTCCCCAGGTCGTCGCGCATTGCCTCGCATGACATTTTCCGGGATGCTCACATCCGTCACCCTAACCCTCACGTGCGCCTGGACGTTATTGCTGGTACGATGCCGAGTATTCCCGGCATGTGAAATCACCTAGCGTTCGAACCAAGCGGAAGAATCGACCGAAGTACTACTTCGCATACGTCCGTGACGGGCTGGGATGCTGCCGACAAGCTCGATATTCTAACCCCAAGACCGATACCGCTTGCCCGCCCTATCTGAAGGGTTGCGAGCGTAGAAACGATCTTGGGAAAAGGGGGACAGCCGGTGGTCAGCCACCGGTTATTGCCGTTTGCCGTCCTGGTCGCGGTCATCGTCTTGGCCGTGGCCTGCTGGAACACGCGCTCCTCAATCGTCCCAGCGCCAACAACTCCAACCGCTGCAGATGCGACCGCACCCGCAACCCAACCAGCCGCGACTCCAACCCCTACGCCGACTCCGCCACCGGCCAATCTGCCACCCACCGCGACACCAATCGTGATCGTCCTTCCGCCTTCGATTCAGACGGTTATTGTGCTGGCCACACCGACGCCCCAGCCAACTCCAAGAACCACCCCTCGACCAACCGCGACGGTGACACCCACGCCGACTCCGGACCCTGATGCGCGTCGCATCACGATAATCACGGTCGCCAGTCCAACGCCGTCGCCGCTCTCCACTGTCAACCCCGATGCCACTCCTGTGGGTACGCCTACTCCGGAAGGCACCCCGGCAAGTGCCAGTCCGACTGCGGAGCCGGAGTCGACCACGCCGACAGCCGTTGAGACGCCTGCAACCGCGGTACCGGAAGACTCAACGCCAGGTACGCCGACCGCCACACCGGAGACCGTGACCTCGACCCCAACACCTACATCGACGCCCACCCCGACTCCCCAGCAAGTTGAGACGCCTGTCCCGACCGCCGTGCCGGAATCAACCCCGACGCCGACACCTACGCGCACCCCGACGCCTACACCTACGTCCACCCCGACGCCAACGCCTGAGCCGACGGCGACTCCCACTCCGAACGGACTCACGGCATCTGAGATATTCTCGCTGGTACGCCCCTCGGTCGTTCACATTGCGATAACCGAGAGCCTGGAAATCGGTCCTGGGATGAACCCGCCCGGCGCCGACCTGGTCGGAACCGGCATCGTGCTCGATCTGCGTGGGCACATACTGACGAGCAATCACCTGGTGGAGAACGCCGAGACCATCATCGTCACTCTGCACAGCGGGCAGAGCTTCTTCGGTGAGTTGATTGGAGGCGACGTACAGACCGACGCCGCGATCATCAAGGTCGCCTCGGAAGGACTCGAACTGCAGCCGGCGACGCTGGGAGACGCGACCGAGCTCGTGGTTGGCCAGAACGTATTGGCAATCGGATACGCCCTCGCGCTGCCCGGCGACCCCATCATCACCAACGGCATTGTAAGCGCCATCGGGGTCTCGGCACCCGCGAGCCCCCAACTGACGATTGTCGACATGGTGCTTCACACAGCGCCGATAAACGAGGGAAACAGCGGGGGCCCCCTGGTGAACGATCGCGGCGAGGTCGTGGGTCTCAACACAGCCGTCATCGTCGAGACCCGCGGCATCGGCTTTGCCGCCAGCATAAACGATGCTCAGTTCGTCTCAAACCAACTCATCGAGTTCGGTGAGGTCCGTCGCGGCTCCCTCGGCATCACACCGCTCAATGTTTCGGCGGAGTTGATCATTCAGTTGGGCATTTCATTGCCCCACGATGTACGAGCCGGAGTGCTCGTGGCCGACGTTCTTGAAGACTCATCCGCGGAACAGGCCGGAATAATAAGCGGAGACATAATCGTGGGCATCGATCGCTACGTGATTACCAATTCCGGCCAGTTGTCGAGATACTTCCTCAGACATCGACCGGGCGGTTCTGTTCAGATAAGCTTCTACCGAGGGTTGGAGTTGAGAACGGTCGAAGTTACGCTGGGTGAGTGAGCGCGCGAGCAGGTCAAGTAAGGAGCAACATATGAGTGGGGATTCCATTGACGGTACGGTGCACTGGTCGGGTGAGCACTGGATCAACTACCTGAGGCGGCCCGGAGAAGCTGAGGATAGCGGTAGCTTCAGCCTCTATCACACGCGGTACAGCTCCGCCGGAGAGGGAACGGTGGCGTTCATAATAATTCCCGACGCCGGAATCGATGCCGTCTACTACGACAACGCCGATCTGGCGGAGTGGACTATCGAGAACATGGTCCGCGGGAGAGGGAACCAGTTCGACCGCGAGATGCCCGCCGTCGAAGCGCGCCTGACGAGGGCGGGAGACGTGCGGACGCAACCCTCGTGGAGCGTAGAAGCCGGCGGACGCAAGGTCGTCTCCACCTGGAGCGTCACCGATCCCGCCGTGATCCACTGGGGACCCACTCCCTCCGGAACGGAGAACATGCACATCTTCTCGCTCCTGTATTTCACCTGGGAGACGGAGCTGGCCGTCGACGGCAGGGCAGTGGAGGGCAAACCGTACACCCGCGACATCTGGCGCACATCCATCGGCGGCGATAGGAGCTCGTGCGTCTTCGCGCTCGCGGAGACTACGATGAATCTAGGCGCTGGCAGCTAGCCACTGCGGCAGAGAAACCCACGAACCGGCACTGGACGATAGGCTAGGCCGTTGGCCGTCGCCAGTTGGTGCCCTCGGTGAGTCGAAGAAACTCCTCGTGCAGGCTTGCGTTCGACGCGATGATGCCGTCGCTGTAGAGCGTGGCGCGATTGCCGTTCCTGTCTGTGATGACGCCTCCCGCCTCTTCGACGAGCAGGATGCCCGCCACCATATCCCACGGCGATAGGCGGTGCTGGAAGTACACGTCGGTGCGACCGGCCGCCGCGTATGAGATACCCAGTGCCGACGAGCCGAGAGCCCGCACAGTTCCCATGTTCGGCCAGATCGCCTGGGCAAGCATGTCGAGCTCATATTGCGCGCCGACGTCGCTGTAGGGCAGATCGAAACCGATGATGCAGCCTGCGAGCTCCGTCCTCTCGGAAACGTGGATGGGCTTCCCGTTCAGGTAAGCGCCGTTGCCGCGTTCGGCCTCGAACAGGTCCTCGCGTTCAGGGTCGTAGTTCACCCCGACGAGGACCTCCCCGTCCAGAGCAAGACCGACGACCGTAGAGTAGACCGGCAGCCCTCCGGCGTAGTTGCGGGTGCCGTCGACGGGATCGACGATCCACGCGTATCCCTCGTCGGCTCGAACGTCATACGCGCTCTCTTCTCCGACGAGCGTGTGGTCAGGGAATTCTTCTTGGATTAGCCCGAAGATCATCGCCTCTGTCTGAGTGTCGACCTCGGTGACAATGTCGCCGGGTCGCTTGAACCTGATGTCCTTTTCCTGGTCGAACCGCTCTCGCGCATAGGCTCCGGCCATCTTGGCCGCCTCACGCGCAACCTCAAGGGCTGTCTTGCCGCTAGTACCAACGGGAATGTTCAACGGTAAGTGTCCTTTCCGAAGAGATACTCTCTCCGAAGATTTGTTTTCACCCTTTCGTCTCTGTACTTCATCCTCCACTCCCAATACCTATTCCTCGTGACGTCGACAGGAATCGCTTGGCCGATCCTAGTGGATTCCCGCGTTCGCGGGAATGACGACCAAGATCAACCTTATGCTGTTGAATTGAGGGGATTGCGCCGCTGTTGCAATGCACCTGCACTAGAATCTGAACACCATTTCAGACGTCTTGTGAAGAACCCACTCCTTGTCTTCTTCGGTCAGGAAGGGCAGGTGAGTGCGGACGAGTTCCACGGCGTTGGCGTAGCCGCATTTGAGCATCACGCCGGGGAAGTCCGTCCCCCACATGAGCCGCTGAGGGCCGTACGCGTCATAGATCCGGCTGGCTAGTTCGTAGGTGTCGCGGAAGGGGTAAGGCTCACTCGACTTGCCCTGCAGGTTCGATACTTTGACGTACACGTTTGGGTATCGAGCCAGCCGCAACGTCGCCTCTATCAGCGATTTCTGCTGCTCAGGGTCGAGGGGCAGGCCTCCCAGGTGGTCGAGCAGGATGTTTACTCCGGGAAACATCGCCGCCATAGGCTCGACGCAGGAGTGGTCCTTGGCCGATCCCAGGATGCCGAACGCGGCTCCCAGTTCCTGCGCGCGCTCCCACAGGGGCCACCGGTCCCTGCCGTGGAAGGCGTCGAGGTCGTCCTCCCAGCCAAGTTCGAGCCGGAGGCCGGAGAACCGGTGCTCGCGGACCAGTTCCTCCAGCCGGTCGGGACCGTCGGAAGATGTCGGATCGACCAGTCCGAGGGCGGTGAAACGTTCCGGGAAACGCTCGACGCAGTGCGCGAGATACCGGTTGTCCCACGAGTAGACACGCGGCTGCACGATGACTGCCTTGTCCACGCCCGCCTCGTCCATCAGGGGAAGCAGGTATTCCACCGATGCGGGCCGGGCAGGCTTGCCCCCGGCGACGTAGGGAAAGAGGCTCTCGTCGTCGGCGTAAACATGGAGGTGTGAGTCAATAATCATGCGCGTGACCTCAGTCGTCTTCGTCCGGCATTGTAACTTATCGGGAGACCCTCTCGACCCGCACCGAGTCCAGGACATCGAGGACTTCCTCGCGGGCCGGCTGGGCTTCGATGCTGGGTCCTCCCACTTTGAGTCCGGCACAGCCGACGCCCCATCGCGCTCCCTCGACGGCGTCCATCCCGCTGGCGATGCAGTGCAGCAGGCCTCCGACAAACGTGTCACCCGCGCCGCTCGTGTGCAGCAGGCCGCGGGGCGCGACGCTCGGTATGCGGACGGTCTCGTTCGGAGTTCCAACCCATGCGCCCTCCGCGCCGCACTTCAGGCCGACTGTACCGACACCGCGTTCGAGGAACCAGTCGATGACCTCAAGCTCCGTGTCAAGGCCGATCAACGCGGCCGGCTCATGGGGAAAGCTCGGTGTGACGATGTCGATGTATGGCAGAAGCTCGTCCATGGCCTCTCGCGCCTCGGCCATGGAATCCCAGAGGTTGACGCGCAGATTGGTGTCGTAGGAGACGAGGCCCCCGGCCTCGTGGGCGATCTTGACCGCCTTCGAGACCGTCTCGCGGCAGGAACGCGAGATGCCCTGCGATATGCCGCTCACGTGCAGGATCTTCGCATTGGAGATGTAGGTGGGGTCGATATCGCCGGGCGTCATGGTGCTCGCGGCAGCGCCCTTGCGGTAGACGACCTTCGATCCCTCACCGACCGGCTCGGACGACGAGAACTCCACGGCATTGAAGGCCCGCACCTGCCTGGCGTGGGTCGTGTCGATGCCCCTCTTTCGCCACTCCTCCAGCAGGTAGTCGCCCCAGGGGTCGTCGCTGACTCGCGTGACATAGCCGCAGGACGTGCCGAGTCCGTTCGCCATCGCCACGACGTTAAAGGTGTCGCCGGAGTATACGAGCTCCCATTCTGCCTCCGCGTGAAGCGTCTCGTAGGTAAAGAACTCGATGAAGCACTCGCCAATGGACACGATATCGGGCATGGCGCAATCGTATCAGAGCGCGATACTCGGCGTATGGCCGGACTCGATTTCGCACCAAAGGAAGTATTCATTCCCGGCCATGCTGCGGTACACTCTGTCAGACACGAGTATTCACACGGAGGCAGTTATGCCATTCGGAACGGGTGACAATCAATCGAGCATGGAGAGCGTAGTCGTCCTCTTCAAGGGAGGCAGGCTCCCGTCCTGGCACACCCTCACCAAGGCCCAGCAGGACGACTATAGTAGGCAGCACGTCGAGCTTATGCTCGATGTCGCCCACACCCACGGCATGAAGACCCTGGAGGGATTCAGGCTCATGGGGGCGAAGCAGTCCTGGGAGCGCTTCTGGGTGCTCGAATTTCCAGACCTCGAAGGCGCTGAGGCGTGGATCGAGGCGGAGATGGCTCCTCCTTACGGCACCTACGGGTTCTATGAGTACCACCTGGCGCGCAGGTTCGCGATAGAGTACTTCAACGATTGGGTGACTCAGCCGCGTACCGAAGAAGAGGCGGTGTCTCCATACGATCCTGCCAAAGTGCCGCCCCTTGACGTTGACCGAGACAGCTATGTCGTCCTGGAGTTCGCGCGAATGCTTCCGGAGGCCATTCTCACGCCGGACAGAGAGCGCGGCGACACCGAGCACCGGGAGCTTATGAAGTCCGTAGCCCGTGAGCACGGGCTGATCCGTATCGAGGCGTTCCAACTGATCGCGCCACAGGCCGATTGGCATCGCGCATACGTGATCGAGGTGCCCACCATCGAGGCGGCGGAGGCGTGGATGACGGCGGAAATGGTCCCGCCCCAGTCGTCCTACTCCAGCAAGATAATGCACCTGTCCCGGCGCTGGGCCCCTCGCTACTTCAAGAGCTGGCTGTTGGGGTAATGGTCTCTGAGATCACCATTCAGCATTGCCGCTTGACGGCCTCGTATGCAATTGAGAAGCCTCCCACGTAGTCCCACGTTGCCGGAACTGAGTCAGTCTCCGTTACCGCGATATTGACCGTCAATCGATTGGCGTCCAATAGCTGTGAGATGAACGCGTTGGGTTCGTTGGCGACTATGCTGGTCTTGTAGAAGCCGGATTCGGCGAAGTGGTAGTAGTTCCAGAGATGTTCGATCGGTTCATCGTCGTCGAACTTGATCGTCACCGGGTGCAACACACTTCTGAAGTCCGAATGGATGTTGGTGTGGATGGCAGCGCGAAAGCCTTTTTCGTTGCAGGTAATCGAGAGCAGGACATCCTGGCCGGCGTGGTAGGTCAGTATGCTGGTGCCCACGCTCTGAACGGAGATATTCCATTCGCCCAACTCATCCCCGCCTCCTCCACATGCAAGGAGTAGAATCAAGGGGACCAAGAGCGAGTGTCTTATGCGCGCATGTTTTTCAGTCATAGGATGAGGTTGATGGGCATATACCGGCGTGGTTGGGAGCGGCCACTACAGTTCCCCGACGACCCTCTTGTGGAAGTAGTCCCAGTCCCACTCCGCGCCCCAGCCGGGGCCAGAAGGTGGGGCGACGTGGCCGTCGACGACTTCGAGAGGGTTTAGCATACCGATCTCGGTCGAAGATCGCTCGCTGTGCCCCCGGAATTCGCCGAAGGTCTCGTAGTAGCCGGTATTTGAAATCGACGCGAGCAGATGGGCATGGACGAGCCCGTACAGGCCGCCGTAGCCGTTCAACTCGATGCTTGCGCCGTGCAGCTCGGCGAGGTGGGCGAGCTTGAGGATCGCGGTGGTACCGTGTCGCGCGTTGGCCCGGACCATGTCCACGGCCCCGGAGACTAGCCACTGGGCCTGCAGGTCGACATCGTTCATCATCATCTCGGGACCGAGAATAGGGATGTCGAGAGCATCGCAGAGGGCTTTCAGCTTGTTGTGCTGGCGGTCGGGCAGCGGCTCCTCGAACCAGCGGTAGTCCAATGCCTCCAGCGCCCGTCCAACGCGCAGCGCCTCCTCGAACGTATAGATTCCGACGGCGTCGTGCATGATTTCTATGTCGGGGCCGACGGCGTTACGGACGGCCTCGAACCACTGGAGGTTCTCCCGCACCGAATGGTAGAAGTGGTCCTTGACCGCCGTGAAGCCTTCGGCGACTGCACTACGGGCATCGTCGGCTGCCTCATCCTTCGTATCGCCCCGGATGTTCATGTAGACCGGCGCCTTTTCACGAACGCGGCCAATAAGCGAATACACAGGCAGTCCTGCGGCCTTGCCGAGGATGTCCCAGAGGCAGTTGTCGAACGCGCCCAGCCATCCCGGCGGCTGGTACACCCAGCGAGAGCCAGTGTGCAGCATCTGGTAGAGACGCTCTCGGTCAAGCGGGTCCTTACCCACCACGAGATGTCGGAGCTGCTCCAGCGAGGCCGAAGTCAGGTCGACCGAGGACCCCGCCTCGGCGGTACACACACCCACGATGCCCTCGTCGGTCTCTACACGCATCACCGGCATGACGCCGGACTCGACTGAGACGAGTTCATGCTTCCAACGATCTCGCCTCATTCCCGGAAGCAGCACGAGGTCGAAGAGTCGTTTCACACCGGGGGCCTGAACGAGGTGGACGGTGACGTTTGTGATCTTCATGGGAGCCTATGATATTCGAGACCCCCCGCTGCTGCCATCCCCAGCAAGCTTTTGGGGCCTAAACGAAGGCTCTGAGTCTTGTCCGAATCGGAGGGAATCCCAATCTTGGTGGGTGTTACCGAAGTTTGTGAACCCCGTTCGTGGTGAGCTTGTCGAACCATGAACTGCCCTTCGACAGGCTCAGGGCGAACGGGTGATATTCATCCTTTGATGTCCCAAAAGACACTTCGGAAACACCCTCTTTGATCGACAAGAGGGGACCGGCTTATATGTCTATCTTCTTCCGGCCGCACAGGTACTCTTCCGGCTCCTTTTGAAAGGCGCGATTGCATCCGGGCGCGCAGAAGTAGTACGTGACGTCATCGTGTGTGTAGGTGCCGCCATTCAGGTTTTCGATGTTCACCTTCATCGCGTAAACGGGGTCGATGGCTGTAAGGGAAGGCTTGCTGGATAGCGGTTGCGTGTGTATGTCACAGGTAGTATGATTTTATGTATCTGCTATTCATACTGAGGAAACCATGAAAATCTCCGAGCGGGGCCAGATAACCATTCCTAAGCATCTGAGGGAGCGGTTTGGGATGAACCGCAACGTCGAGGTGGAGATCAGCCCAACGGAGCAGGGACTGCTCATCCGCAAGCGAACGGCGGCAGAGCACCCTGTGGACCGTGTGTACGGGATCCTCGGCAAGGACGCGCTCGGCGAGGGTGTTAGCGTCGATGACTATATCGAAGAGATCCGGGGAAGATGATAACCGCCGTCGATGCTAACGTGCTTTTGGATATATTCACTGCCAGCGACCAGCATGGCCCCCAATCGAAGAAGCGCTTGGTCGCCGCCTACGACGCCGGAGCGATTATCGTCAGCGATGTCGTGTACGCGGAACTCGTTCCTGCGTTCCGGGACCGGGCCGCGCTGGATAGCGCGCTGCTGGAATTGGGCGCCACCCTCTCGCCAATCGACTCCTCGATCGCCTTCGAGGCGGGGTTGCGGTGGAAGCGATACCGTGCAGCCGGCGGGCCTCGGAATCGGATAATCGCCGACTTTCTTATCGGCGCCCATGCCATGGCGGTCGCAGACGTATTCCTGACGCGGGATAGAGGGTTCTTTTCCTCCTACTTCCCCGAACTGTGCCGGTCTCCATGACCTCCCTCGACGAACTCAACGAGTACAACCATTCCGAACAGCCAGCGCTTGTTGCCCTCCGCCTGTTAGAGGATACCTACCCAAAGACGTTACCCCAACCCGATTAACGCGGTTAGGCTCACATATCAATCTTCTTCCGGCCGGACAGGTACTCTTCCGGCTCCTTTTGAAAGGCGCGATTGCATCCGGGCGCGCAGAAGTAGTACGTGACGTCATCGTGCGTGTAAGTGCCACCATTCGGGTTTTCCATGTTCACCTTCATGAAGCAAACGGGGTCGATGGCTGTAGGGGAAGGCCTGCTGAATAGCGGAATTCTCATGACGCCTCCATGTTCGTTCGTTTGAGTCGCAGGGAGTTCGCGATCACGCTGACGGAACTAATGGCCATCGCTCCCGCCGCGAGGATCGGGTTCAGGAAACCAAGCTCACCCAGGGCCGGAGTCAGCGCCGCCGGCACGCCATTGGTCGAGAAGACCGGATACAAGATTCCCGCCGCGACCGGAATGAGCGCGACGTTGTAAGCGAAGGCCCAGAACAGGTTTTGCCTTACCGTCCTCATGGTCTTCCTGCTGATGTCGATTGCCTTCGCAACTCCCAGGAGATCGCCACGGATGAGGGTGATGTCGGCCGTCTCCATCGCGATGTCGGTGCCCGTGGCAACTGCTATTCCCACGTCCGCCTGCGCGAGGGCGGGCGCGTCGTTGATGCCGTCGCCGACCATGGCTACCACCGTTCCATCGGCCTGTAACTTGGCGACGTGTTCGGCCTTGTCGGCGGGCAAGACGTTCGCAATCACGCTGTCGATGCCTAGCGACCGCGCAACGGCCACCGCCGTCGATTCGCCGTCACCGGTGAGCATGGCAACTTCCACGCCCTGCCGTTTCAGCGCGGAAACGGCGTCAGCCGCGCCTTCCTTAACTGTATCGGAGACGGCCAGCACGCCGACCACCTGACCATCCACTGCCACATACGACACCGTCTTGCCGGTACGCGCCATCTCTTCGCCTTCCTCATCGAGGCCATTCATGGCAGACCCACGGTTCTCAACGAGCCTGAGATTTCCAACAGCCACTTCTCGTCCTTCCATTCGTCCGACGATGCCCATTCCCGGCAGTGCAGCGGCGTCGGTGACGGAAGCGTCTATGGGAAGGTCTCGATTCTGGGCGGAGGCCACAATGGCCCTGCCGACCGGGTGCTCGGAGGAACGCTCAAGCCTGCCTGCAAGCGCCAGGAGTTCATCGTCGGAGATGCCCTTGGAAACTATGCCGGTCACCTCAGGGACACCCTTGGTCAACGTGCCCGTCTTGTCGAACACGACGACTTGGACCTTATGCGCCCGTTCTAGGGTCTCGGCGCTTCGAATCAGCACGCCCTGTTCCGCGGCCTTCCCTGTACCCACCATGATGGCTGTGGGGGTAGCGAGTCCCATAGCGCAGGGACAGGCGATTATCAACACGGCGACCGACGCGATCATCGCGTAGACGTATGATGGGGACGGGCCAATTACCAGCCAGAGCAGGAATACCGCCGCCGCAATGCCTATGACCGCCGGAACGAAGTAGCTCGACACCACGTCGGCCAGCCGCTGGATCGGCGCTTTCGATCCCTGCGCCTCTTCGACCAGCCGGATGATCCGCGCCAGCACGGTATCCTTGCCGACACCTGTTGCACGAATCGTCACGCTGCCGGTTGTATTGACGGTCGCGCCGTACACGTCGTCGTTCTCGGTCTTCTCCACGGGCATGCTCTCGCCCGTCAGCACCGACTCATCGACCCAGGTCGATCCCTCGATCACCTCACCGTCGACGGGTATCCTCTCCCCCGGCAGGACCCTGACCAGATCGCCCACGACGACTTCCTCAATTGGGACATCGACTTCATCGCCGTCGCGAATGACCGTCGCGGTTTCAGGTCGCAGGCTCATGAGTCCCTTGATGGCTTCCGAGGCTTTGCCCTTGGCTCGCGCTTCGAGATATCTGCCGAGCAGCACGAGTGCGATAATTGCGGCCGAGGTCTCGAAGAAGGTCGCAGCCTCATAGTGGGCGAATATCCACCTGCCGTCGAACACCGTTGCGGCGACGCTGTAGCCGTACGCCACCGAAGTGCCCACGGCGATCAGCGTGTTCATGTTGCTCGTCCCCCGCTTCAGGGCGCCCCAGGCCCCGTCGTAGAACCTCTTTCCCGCCCAGAACTGCACGGGCGTCGCGAGGACGAACAGAAGGATGTCGAGCCTGAACGGGAGAACGTCGCGCACGGCGGGGATTGCCATGAGAGCCATGATGGAGAGCCATACCCCGATGCTGAACGCCGCCTTCCCGCGAAGATCGGCAATCTGTCTGGGGTTGCCCGAAATCTCCTCGTCGGTCCCGACTCCCAGCACGGAGTATCCCGCGTCCTCTATGGCGGATCGAAGGTCATCGACATCGGCAACGTCCGCCGTGTACTGGACCGTTGCCCGCTCGGTCGCGAGGTTCACTGCTGACGACTCGACGCCGTCAACCTCGCGCAGGGCATTTTCCACGTGGCTCACGCAGGCCGCACAGGTCATCCCGCCGATATTCAGCGAGATATTCTTGGTATCGACCGTCAGGTCGTCGCGTGTTTCCGCTTGGATTGCCATCGACGTACCCGTTACCTCTTGTCCGCCAGTGAGTAGAGCTCCAACAGCTCGCTGAGCATGTCCTCTTCTCGGCCTTCCTTGACCCTCTCGATCACGCAGCTATGCAGATGGCCCTCAAGCAGCACGGACTCCAGCTTTTGAATCGCCCTGCGGACCGCGAATGTCTGCTTCAGCACGTCGACGCAGTAGGTGTCCTGCTCTATCATTCGCCGGACGCCTCCCAGGTGTCCTTCGATGTACTTCAGACGCTTCAGCGCGTTCTGCTTCGCGTCGGGGAGGTCGCCCGGAGACTGAGTGTGTGCGTCGGTGTGCTCGTGATGTGGGCTAACTGCGTTCGTTGTCATGAGGTGTCCTCCACTCTTAAAACCCCCTAGCGGGGGGTATGGGTTAAAGCTACAACGTCAGGGAACCCAAGTCAACGAAAGCGGGGTGTCACTACCGTGATTGGGGATCAATCCGCACTTCTCCCATGATCGAGTCGGCGGAATAGACGCGGTACTGCGTCTGCTTGCCGGGCGATACGTGGACGACCTCCCACGCGAGCCGGCCTTCCGGCGTGATCTCGATGATCTTGAACGGTCGAGGGTCGGGGAGGAAGTTGCTGCCATAGAGGACGAGGGTGTTGCCGTTCGGCATTCGCTCGACGCTGGAACAGCAGACGGCGAATATCTGCGGATTGTGCTTGAAGTCCCACACGGCTCGCGCGGTCTTGTTCCTGTGGTCGAGCTCCAGTTCCAATGGCCGCGAGTACTGCCCGCCCTCCTGGTTTGGCCGGTCGTTGCCGTTGTCAAAGAGGAGGATGTTGCCGTTGGGAAGCTGTTGCGCCGTGTGCTGCTCGTAGAACCGGTCGTCCGGATTCGGGAAAGTGAAGTCGCCGCCCGGCCCGCCGAGCCGCCACTGCACTTTCTTGAAGTCGGACGAAATCGAGACCACCTGGTCGAGGTGTCGCAGGCTGAGGATATAGCTCCTGTCCGGAGCCTGCACCACGGAGTTTGCGTGGCTCCAGTCTTGCACCGAGCGGTCGCGGTCGCATCCTCCCCAGAGAGGGAATCCGGGCAGCCTGCGGTCGGAGTCCGGTTCCGTCCTGTCCGACGGGGAGATGTGGTCGAAGATGTTCCAGACGATCTCGTTCTCGCCCGTCTCCTGGTCCCAGATGCCGACGGTGTCGCCTTCCTGCGGATGCGATGGGTCGCCATAGCCTTCCCAGAGGATATCTCGCGAGAGGTACATGATCCGGCCATCCGGCAGCACCTGAACCTCGTGATGGATGGGGCTGAACGGCGAGCACTCACCAACGAGCTCGTCCACCTGCCTGCCCATCGGATCTATTTCGACGAGGCCGCTGCTGGTGGTCCCCCCCTGATATCCGGCGACGTAGACAATGTTGCCGTTGGGCTTCTGCACCATGCCGTCGGGCTGTTGTCCCTCTCCTTCGGATGCCTTGAAGTACCACACGATATGGCCCTCGGCGTCGAACGCCGCCAGGCCGAAGAATCCCTCCTGCCGGTAGTCCATGAACGTAAGGGGACGTGTCGGTTGGCCGCCGAGAACGCTGAATCGTCCCGCTGCGAGAACGTCCGGCAGGGGGCTGGACGTAAATGACCCCGTTGGTCCTTCCTTGATATCACCTGAAAGGTCCGTGCCGAATACCTGGTACCGGTACGTCGAATCGGCCCTCAGGCGCGTTGCGTGTACCGTGTACTCCGTCCCGTTCGAGGGGACCGGCTTGGAGCGAAATCTCCCGTGCGAGTCGTTTTCATACTCGACATACACGTATCCCGGCGATTCGACAATGCCGGTGATCCATGCAATCAGGGAGTTGTCGGGCTTGAAAGCGGCCTCCGCCGTGAGAACGGTCGGGGCGGGCGGCGGCTGGGGCGTGGGCGTTGCAGCGGGCGGGTTGTCCGAGCACGCCGAGAGAATAACCGTAAGAATGAGAGCAAAGGATGCTGTTCGTCCGTTCGACCCCGTATCGGGTACGGGGCAAGCTCTGAGCTTGTCGAAAGGTCGCTTATGGTCGGCTGCGCCCCCTCTCTGTATCTCTCCCCCGGCGGGGGAGAGACCGTACCTCCCTGCGGACTTGGTAGACACCTTGTGGACTCAGTCTACTCGGCGACGCGCGACTCGCCCATGACCGAGTCGATGGCGTAGGCGCGGAAGCTGCCCTGCATCCGCTCTCCGCTGATCTCAGCCTTGAACAACTCGGTCCCGTCCGGTCCGACCTCGACGACGACGCGAGGATCGGTGACGAAGTTCAGAAGCGTGTTGCCGTTGTCGAGCCTGTACGCGCTGCTCCGATTCACCGCGTAGAGATCAGGGTCGTGCCGGTACTCCCAGACCTTGCGGGCGACGAGGTCGTAGTCGTTGAGTGCCAGTTCAAGAGCGCGGGAGTAGTTCCCTCCCTCTTCCTCGGGCCGGTTGCGCCCGTTGTCGAACATGAGGATGTTCCCGTTCGACAGCTGCTGGGCGGTATGCTGCCGGTAGAAACGGTCGTTGGGGTCTTCGAACGTGAAGGTGCTCTCCGGGCCGCCCAGCTTCCACTCGACCCGCTGGTAGTCGGGTGAGATTGATATAACTTGGCTGAAGTTGGGTATGGAAACGATGATGTTGCCGCGCGGCCCGATCTGCAGAGAATTGGCACCCGACCAGCGGATAGGAGGTGTGTGCTCCTGGAGCGTGACCTCGTTGGGGTACGTGGCAATGTTGCCCGTGCCCCACCCGCCGCGATGGTCCGTGCCGAGGGCGTCGAATGCGTTCCATATCTCGTGTGAAAGTCCCGTCTCCTGGTCCCATACTCGGAGCGCAAGCCCCTCGACCAGCGTCTCGGCGTCGCCCTCGTTCGCGGTATCGTCGATCACCCGGTAGGTCCACGCGGAGTACAGGACCTTTCCGTCCGGCATGACCAGCAGCGCGCGGTGTGGGAAACCGTTTACCGGGCCTGCCGCCAGGTTGTCGACGATCTTGCCCGTCGGCGTTATCTCCCTGATGCAGCAGATGGCGAACGGGTTATTGAGATGGTAGACCAGGTTGTAGTTCGGCTTCTGGGCGACAGCCCCGGTCGGGTAGGGTACATCCTCAACGGGATTCGGGCTGATGTAGTACCAGACGATCTGCGCGTCGCCATCCAGCATGAAGAGCACGCTGCCCTCGATCTCTCTGTGATCCAGCAAGAGGAGATCGGACGATGGGGTCCCGGTCGCGTCTATGTTAAGGGTAGACAGTGGTACTGGCAGCTGACCGGTAGTGAAAGTCCCCGTGTCGCTGCGGATCTCGTCGCCTTCATCATTGAAGGCCACAACGGTGTAGGAGTACGTTGTATTTGGTCGCAGGCGAAGCACGGGCACCCGGTGCTCAACCGCAACTTCCTTCGTTATTGCCGTGCGGAACTTTCCCGCCTCAGCGTTCTCGTACTCGACGTAGACCGGTCCGTAGTCATCCAGCGAGATAGCGACCTCCGCCATCAACGCATTCCCCGGCACGATCTCCGCCGTATGGCTTAAGATCTTGGTCGAGTGGCTGACGATCTCAGGCGGAGCGGAGTCGTCTTCGCCGCACGCTGACATGGTTAGGGCTGCGATTCCCGCGGCCAAAATCCCCAAGATTGGCGCTTTCAGAGACTCTAAACGCATTCTTCCCTCGTTCGAATTGTGAAGATCACCGATTAATTGTTGCAAGGAAGGTCGCGAATCTGCAAGAGTACTAGGGGCGCTTCCAAAAATGAAACCGAAACGCCCCGCCGGTCGTAGAAGTATTGTGAAGGAGTTCATGGAGAGCCAGGGAGCCGGCGTGTTGACCATGGCGAAAGAGAAGGGATTGACATCAAGCGGCTAGCTCTCCATAATGCTCTCCGCTTAACCGTATGTTAACTTTAATGGTTGACCCACGAACACTCCAAATCGAAGACTTGACCTCTAAGGGGCAGCATCCGCTGAGCCCTTATGATGCCGGTCGAGGATTTTACATAACTTAGGAATCAATGTTAGGAGGAGAGGTGCATGATCACCAAGAACCTTAGGCTTATAGGATTTGCCGCGTTGGCTGTGATGCTATTCACGGTTCTCGCGTGCAGTAGTAGTGACGAAGGCGATACGGACACATCAGCGCCCGCCCCGGCGCCCGCGCCGGCTCCGGCGCCAGCAGCGGCTCCCGCCCCTGCACCGGCGCCTGCTCCCGCTCCTGCGCCCGCGCAGGAAGAGGACGACGACGCGATGATGATGGACGACTTCGCGGGCACCTTCAAGGGCACGTTCGTCTGGGACGGCCCGATGCCCACGAAGTTTGGCGAGGCTCCAACCCTCGCGGCCATGGTCGCGGCAGGAAGCCTACCTCCGGTTGAAGAGCGTCTTCCCAACGCTGAGGACGTAATGGTAGTCCCGGTCGTCGATCGCATCGGCGACTACGGCGGAACCTGGCGCAGGGCATTCACCGGCCCGAACGACGGCCAGAACGCCGACCGCCTGATGATGGACATGGTGCTGTACTACGACCTCAATGGCACGGACGTCATCCCGAACGTAGCCAAGGACTGGGACATCAGCGACGACGGTCTCACCTACACTCTCTATCTGCGCGAGGGCATGAAGTGGTCGGACGGCGTGCCGTTCACCTCTGAGGACTTCGTCTGGCACTTCGAGAACGTAATCATCGACGACGAGCTCAACCCCACGCGTGACGGCCAGATCGGTTGGTCCGGCGTGCAGGTTGACAGCATGACGGCTATCGACGAGACAACCGTAGCTGTACAACTGCGGGAACGCAAGGACGGATTCCTCGACTCTCTCGCCAACTACACCACCGGTGGCTGGACGCTTCACGGTCGCATCGCGGACGGCATGTACGGCCCGACGCACTACCTGAAGACTATCCACCGCAAGTTCGCAGATGACAAGGACGCGTTCGACAAGCGGGTGGCCGACGCCGGCTATGAGAACTGGATTACCTTCTTCAAGGACAACGCCAGCCCGCTCAAGAGCACGGACACCCCGGTCGTTTCGCCTTGGAAGATGACCAGCCCGATCACGGCTGAGATCTACGAGTGGGAGCGCAACCCGTATTACTGGGCAGTCGACCCTGCGGGCAACCAGCTTCCGTACATCGACAGGATTTCCATGACCCTCACGGGCGACAAGGAGATCCTTAACCTCAAGGCCTCGGCGGGTGAGATCGACTTCCAGCACCGCCACATCGAGATGGCCAAGGTGCCGGTCTTCAAGGAGAACGAAGAGCGCAGCAACATCGACGTGCAGTTCTGGGGTTCGCACGGAGCCGTCGGCATCGCCATCAACATGTCCTACGGTGAGGGAGATGTCGACTACGAGGTGGACGAGGAAGTCAAGAAGTGGATCAACAACTTAGAGTTCCGCAAGGCACTCTCGCTGGCGGTCGACCGGAACAAGATCAATGAGGTCATGTTCCTCGGCCAGGGCGACATTTCCCAGCCCATCTTCTCGAAGGGCCACCCGTTCTACCCCGGCGACGACTATGCACAGAAGTACACGGAACTCGACCCTGATCAGTCCATGGAGATCCTCGACAGCATCGGTCTCACGGACACCGACGGCGACGGCATCCGCAATCGCACGGACGGCAAGGGCAACCTGGTCTTCATCATGGACTACGCCGCCGAGTACTTCGTGGCCTACGACGTGCTCGCAGAGCTGATCGAGGAAGACCTCGCCAAGATCGGAATCAAGGTCGCCCTCAAGCCCATGGACGTCAGCCTCTTCAAGGAGCGGCGTGACGGCAACACGGGCATCCTGATGGCCGGTGGTCTCATGTCCGCCCGTTGGCCGAACCTGCTTGACCGCTGGTACGAGCACGGCAGCGCCTACCGCACGTGGTACACGGGCGGCAGGGACGTCTACTCCGAGGACTCCGTAGCGGCAGAGCCTACTGACCCGAACATCCTCCGGCTGGGTGAGTTGGCCGACGAGGCTGTGAAGCTCCGGTACGCCGACCGCAAGGATATCTATGTTGAAGGTCAGCAGATCTTCATCGATAACCTCTACGGCATCGGCGCAGTGGGCAACACCCCGGCCTTCAACGGCGTGATCGTCAAGAAGAAGTACTTCATGAACGTTCCGCCGCAGGCTCCGAACGAGTCCCCGCTGCAGAACCCGGGCATCGCCCGGACGGTCCAGTTCTTCATGGAAGGCGGCAAGAACGACTCCGAATAGGAGTGTCTGAACAGCCTACTGAAGTAGACTGAAGAAATAGCACCCGGCCCATTGGACCGGGTGCTATTTACATTAACGAGCATCTATGTATAATGGCATTCCAACGACTAAGTGCACGTTCGGCCGATCGTCGAGCTTGGTTCTGTGCACTGATTCAGCCTACGGGAGCGGAGAACCCCAGTGATTGCTTTCATCATACGCCGCTTCCTTCTGGGAGTGTTTGCGCTTTGGGTAATCTCGATTATCTCGTTCTTTGTCGTCACACTCCCGCCCGGGGACTTCGTCGATGACTACGTAGCGAACCTCGTGGGCGAAGCCGGTCAGGGTACGCCTGCAGCGGACGCACTCGAAGAGCAGCTCCGGGCCGAGTATGGCCTCGACCGGCCAGTATGGTTCCAATATGTCAAGTGGTTGTCGAAGGTCGTGCGTGGCGACCTCAGCTTCTCGGTTGAGTTCAACCGGCCCGTTCGAGAGGTCATATGGGACAAACTGCCCCTGACTATGATCGTTGCCGGCACGACTATACTGTTTACTTGGACCATGGCCATCCCTCTCGGGATATACGCAGCCGTTCGGCATCGCACCATTGAGGACTATTCCCTCACCTTCATCGGCTTCATCGGCCTTGCGATTCCCGACTTCCTGCTGGCACTGGCCTTCCTGTGGATCGGCTGGTTCTACTTCGACCTATCGATTGGTGGACTTTTTACACGCGAGTACATAACCGCGCCTTGGAGCGGTGGCAAGGTCGTCGACATGCTGGCCCATCTCTGGATCCCGGTCATCGTGCTGGGAACAGCGGGGACGGCGTCCCTCCTTCGCATCATGCGCGCCAATCTTTTGGATGAGCTTCGCAAGCCATACGTGGTCACCGCCCGCGCTAAAGGTCTCAAGGAATGGCGGGTGATAATCAAGTATCCCGTTCGCGTTGCATTGAACCCCATAGTCAGCATCGTTGGATATCTTCTGCCCGCCCTCATTTCGGGCAGCATCATCGTCTCAGTCATTCTCGCTCTGCCGCTTATTGGTCCTCTCCTGCTTCGCGCCCTGTTGGCCGAGGACCTCTTCATGGCATCCGGAATAATATTGGTGCTCGGCGCGCTGACGATTATAGGTACGTTCATGTCCGACATACTGCTGGTGTTCGTCGATCCCCGCATCAGGATGGAGAATAGGTAATGGCGGACGAAACGCGGGACAAAGACCAGCTGAGCCAATCTGCCGAAGAGCTATTAGACCAGCCACAGGACCACCTAGAAGACGAAGAGGTCTTCGTTGCAGGTCAATGGCGGCTCATGTGGTGGCGCTTCCGCAAACACAAGATGGCCATGGTCGGGGCAGTTGTCGTCATACTCTTCTACTCGGTGGCGGCGTTCGCGGACTTCCTGGCAATATCCGACCCGCGTCTTTCCGATGTTAATGTCGCCTACCTTCAACCCCAGACCATCCACTGGTTCGACGGAGGGTTCAGCCCCCACGTCAAGAAGGTGATCGGCGACCGCGATCCAGAGACTTTCAAGAAGGTATATGTCACCGACCCGGAAGTGAACATTCCCATCAAATTCTTCGTTCAGGGGTATGAATACAAGCTCTTTGGCATTATCCCCTTCGACCGTCACCTGATAGGGACGGTTGCGCCGGAAGGAGAGGACGAAAGGGTCGCTCCGTTCTTTCTGGGTACGGACGTGCTTGGAAGAGACATGTGGTCCCGGATTGTGTTCGGATCACGCGTTTCCCTCTCCATTGGGCTTGTGGGCGTCCTGCTAACCTTCGTACTCGGCGTCACACTCGGGGGATTGTCCGGCTACTACGGCGGCTGGGTCGATACCGTCATCCAGCGCATTATCGAGATTACGAGGTCGGTCCCAACCCTGCCCCTATTTATCGCCCTGTCAGCCTCCGTCCCGAAGGACTGGAGCGTCTATCGCATCTACTTTATCGTGACATTGATCATTGCCATGTTCGCGTGGACGGAGATGGGCCGCGTCGTCCGCGGTCGTTTCCTTGCCCTCCGCGAAGAGGACTTCGTGACTGCGGCTCGCCTGGCAGGGGCCACGGACATAAGGATTATCTTCCGGCACATGCTGCCCAACTTCATCAGTCACGTTATTACCGTCATAACGCTCATTCTCCCATTCATGATCATCAGCGAGACCGCCCTCAGCTTCCTGGGCATCGGTCTCCGCGCTCCGGCGGTGAGTTGGGGAGTCCTCCTGCAGCAGACGCAGAACGTGCAGTCGATTGCCATCTATCCGTGGCTCACCATCCCTGCCATTCCGGTCACGCTGGCGGTGCTTGCCTTCAACTTCGTGGGTGACGGCATGCGCGACGCAGCCGACCCGTACGCGAATTAGGTCGAGGGTCTCGCGGCTGGTCATTTTCTTGCGGCCTGACAGACGTTCGGCTACACTCATTTACCAGACCTGTCGGCGGAGACAAGGGACTTGGTCACGGGCTTCAACCATTCGGGCATCGTCGTAAGAGACCTCTCGGCAATGATCGGGTTCTACTGCGACGAGTTGGGACTCCAGGTGCTCAGGGAAGTTGACAGCGTCGCTCCGGAGGGCGGAGACCACACGGGGATCCCGGGAGCGAAGCGCAAGCTCGTCTTCGTCGGCCTGCCGGATGACGCGCACCAGATCGAGCTTGTCCACTACCTCGACCCCATTTCCCCCGACGGCCATCTACACCACCATCAATTCGGCTCCTCTCACGTCTGTTTCAACGTTTCCGATCTTGACGGCATTCACTCTGGGCTTTCAGCCAAGGGCGTTCGTTTCGTCACCGAGCCGAAGTACCGGACGACGCCCGACGGCGCGCGCATAGGCATCTGCTACGCGCTCGACCCCGAGGGCAACTATCTTGAGTTTCTCGAACGGACTGATCCGTCATCCTGACGTCCGTTCGTTCAACCCACCATTCCCACATTCGGAGCGAACATGCCAAGACTCGCAGCCAATTTATCGATGATGTTCAACGAAGTCGACTTCATGGACCGCTTCGGCGCGGCAGCCGAAGGGGGGTTCAAGGGCGTCGAGTACCTCTTCCCATACGACTACGACAAGAACGACCTGAGGGAGGCTCTCGACACCCACGGACTCGTCCAGGTCCTCCACAACCTTCCTGCCGGTGACTGGGACGCCGGTGAGCGCGGCATCGCCTGTCATCCCGACCGCGTCGACGAATTTCGAGATGGGGTCGGCAGGGCAATCGAATATGCCACCGCCCTCGGCTGCGAGCAGGTGAACTGCCTCGCCGGTATAGCGCCGTCAGATGCTCCAGGCGAGACTCTCAACGAGACCTTCATCTCGAACCTCAAGTTCGCCGCGAGCGAGCTCCAGGACGCGGGGATAACCCTGCTCATCGAGGCAATAAACACGAGGGACATCCCCGGCTTCTTTCTTCAGACCACCTCTCAGGCCCTCGCTGTCGTAAACGAGGTCGGTTCTGAGAACCTCATGCTCCAGTACGACATCTACCACATGCAGATCATGGAGGGTGACCTGACCCCGACCATCGAGGCCAACCTCCCCATGATCCGGCACATGCAGCTTGCCGATAATCCCGGACGAAACGAACCGGGCACCGGCGAAATCAACTATCCGTTCCTCTTCGAAGCCATCGAGAAGATGGGCTACGAAGGGTGGATCGGATGCGAATACAAGCCACTAACGACAACAGCCGAGGGCCTGCATTGGGCCGATCCGTACCTGCGGTAGTCGGCCGGGAGGAAACATGGTCTTGGAAGCAGCTACCCTCGACGACCCCGACATTATCAATCGTCGGAATCAGATTCTCGACGAGATACAGAACCGCGTTCTCTGGCTCTCGATCTACATGGTCGACTACGCCAATCGTCTGCGCCCCAACCCGAGCGGGCTGAAGGTAGGAGGGCACCAGGCCTCCAGCGCGTCGGTCGCCAGCATCATGACCTACCTGTTCATGGAGTACATGAATGCCGGTGACAAGCTCTCGGTAAAGCCGCATGCCTCGCCCGTGTACCACGCCGTGCAATACCTGCTCGGCAACCTCGATGTCGAATATCTCAAGACCCTGCGAGCCTACCACGGGCTGCAGGCATACCCAAGCCGCACGAAGGACCCTGACAACGTGGACTTCTCCACCGGCTCAGTTGGGCTCGGCGCGGTGGCCCCCAATTTCGCGTGGCTTACCGAGGAGTACCTTCGGAGCCACATCGATTCGGGAAACGGACCCAGGAGAAAATACATCAGCATCGTTGGAGACGCGGAGCTGGACGAAGGGGCCGTCTGGGAGGCTGTCGCCGACCCGACAATGGAAGAGGCGTCCAATGTCCTGTGGATAGTCGACCTCAACCGGCAGAGCCTCGACCGCATAATTCCCGGAATACGCGTAACCTGCTGGCGAGAGATGTTCGCGGCGAACGGCTGGAGCATCGTAGACGCCAAGTACGGCCGCAAGCTTGAGGCGGCCTTCCGGCTTCCCAACGGAGAACTCCTCCGCGACGCCATCGACGAGATGTCCAACATGGTCTACCAGCGACTGCTGCGAGTCTCACCGTCCAAGCTTCGGGAATGGTTGCCCCGCACGAGTCGGTACCCTCAGGACATGGAACGTCTCATCAGTCAATGGGACGATGACGAACTCGCCTCCCTCTTCTCCGATCTTGGTGGACACGACATAGGCGCTCTGCGGCAGGCATTCGACGCCATGGACCTCGACACCGGCCCGCACGTGATGTTCGCCTACACCCTGAAAGGGTGGCGGCTTCCAATCATAGGTGACCCGCAAAACCACTCGGCCAACCTGAACGGCGAGCAGATGGAAGTGCTTCGCCGGAATATGGGCATCGACCCGAACGATACTACGTTCCTCTTCCCGTCCGAATCCCCGGAATCCAAGCTGATAGCGGAGGCTCGAGAACGCTTGCGAGTCGGCGAGGAACAGTCGAATTCGGTCCCGTCCATACCGGTACCCACGGGCTTCGGCCGCGGTTATCGCGGGATGATGTCCACACAGCAGATTTTCGGCCTTGTGCTTACGGAGATATCAAGAAACGCGCCTGAGCTCTCCAAGCGGCTCGTGACGACCAGTCCCGACGTCGCCAGTTCGACGAACCTCGGAGGATGGATCAACAGGGTAGGGGTCTGGCACAGAGGTGAGGTCGAGTCGCTGCCCCAGGAAGAACAGCCCAGGGCGCTCCAGTGGACGGAGTCAGACACGGGCCAGCACATCGAGCTCGGAATATCGGAGAACAACCTGTTCATGGCCCTGGGACAGCTTGGCCTGTCGCATGAAATGCAGGGCGAAATCCTCTTTCCGATTGGCACCCTGTACGACCCGTTTATCCGGCGCGGTCTCGACGCCTTCTACTACAGCACCTACGCCGGCGCGAGCTTCATGGTCGTCGGCACGCCATCGGGCGTGAGTCTCGGTCCGGAGGGCGGAGCGCACCAGTCCCTCGTCACACAGTCGATCGGAACGGAGTTGCCCGACCTTTCATTCTACGAGCCATGCTTTGGGCAGGAACTGGAATGGATAGTCATGCACTCCCTCGAACGGATGCGCAACCGTGAAGGCTCCGCGTATCTGCGCTTGACGAGTAAGCGTGTCGACCAGTCCCTGGCGACTCTTCCGTCCGATCCGGACGAGTTGGAGAAGCTGAGAACGCAGGTCCTCGAAGGCGCCTATCGCCTCGTCGACCGTCGCTCCGAAGAGGGATACGGCCAGCATTACAATGTCGTCCATATCATGGCTTCCGGGGCCATGGTGCCTGAGGCTGTGAACGCCAGCGAGCAGCTTCTGGAAGAGGGCGTTTATGCGAACGTCATCAACGTGACCGGGCCGGGGCCGCTCTACAAGCGGTTCCAGGAGCAGGTGCGCCGGGAGATATCCGAGGGACGCGCCTCGGAACCGTTTATGTCGGACATCTTCGATGTCGGCGAGCGAAGCGCCCCCATCGTCACCATCGTCGACGGTCATCCTCATACGCTCGCGTGGCTTGGCGCCGCCATGAAGACCGAGACATTCCCTCTCGGCGTGGACGACTACGGCCAATCCGGAGACTACCTCGACCTCTACAGGGAGTACCAGATTGACGTTGACTCCATTGTGGCCGCCTGCTTTGCGGCAGTTGACTGACGCTTCTGGCACTTCCTCAAGTCCTGCGCTAGAATAGAGTCGCCGACTCGGCCGGCGGCGTTCGTGAACGTAATCGGTTGAGAACGACAACGTACTCTCACGAAAGGCGGGTATGAATTGAGAATGTTCAAGCTCCGCGTTACTGCTCTATTGGCTGCCGCTGCGGCATTGTTGCTCCTGTTCGCCTTTGCCTGTGGCGGCGATGACGAAGAGACGGATACGGCGTCGGAAACTTCACCGCCGCCCCCTGCCGCCGCTCAGCCCGCGCCTACCAGCGCGCCTGAGACTACTGAGAAACGCATGCAATGGGATGTCGCTCCGCCCTTGCGAATCGACCCCGAAAAGTCCTACACGGCGACGTTCAACATGGAGCGTGGCACGTTCGAGGTCCAGTTGTTCGCGGACAAGGCTCCCAAGACCGTCAACAACTTCGTCTTCCTTGCTCGTGAAGGCTACTACGACGGTTCGACGTTCCATCGCGTGATTCCGGGATTCATGGCCCAGGGTGGCGACCCGACGGGAACGGGGACAGGCGGGCCCGGCTACCAGTTCGACAACGAGTTCCATCCCGATCTGCGTCACTTCGGGCCGGGCATGCTGGCAATGGCAAACGCCGGAGAGCAGAACGGTCGGGGCACCAATGGAGGCCAGTTCTACATCACCTACTCCGAGCAGCACCGCCTCGATGGCCTTAATCTCGACGGCACGGCTAAGCTCTGCAGCCAGGCCGGCGTCTCATGTCACGCCGTCTTCGGCGAGGTCATTAGCGGAATGGACGTAGTCGACGGCATTCGGGAGCGCGACCCCCAGAGCGCCACATTCAAGGGCGACGTAATCAAGAGCATCGTCATAAGCGAAGAGTAGCGCCCGGGAATCTATCGACAAAAGGAGAGGGGGCAGGTCGCGCGACCTGCCCCCTCTTGCTTATCGGCCAATCAGCCTAATGCCCCTAGTCCGCTCCCGCCGGATTTATCGCCGGATTGACTGTCGGATTGAATGCCGGTTCGGTTGCCGGTTCGACCTCCGGTTTCGTTGCGGGCTCAGCTTCCGGTTCGTCTGGAGGAATAATGGGAGAACTGAGGAACGTGTACAGCTTGCCTCCCGTGCCGATCCACGTCTTGTCTTCTATGGTTGCCGAGTAGATCAGCGGTTGGTTGTTGACCCTTACGGTCGAATGCTCACCGAAGCTCCTCACTTCCAGCCTGTCCTCCATGAAGTGGAAGATCAGGCCCTCGAAGCCGGGAATGTTCAACTCGCTGCCGCGAATGAGACCCCGGTAGAAGAACCGGAGCACGGGCTGTCGCTCGACAGCTGAGAAGTCTACGAGTTCGTCCTCGTCCTCCGTGTAGATGTAGCCATACGGCTTCGGCCTCGTCAGGAAGTACAGCACTCCCACCGCGATCGGCGCCGCAACCACCATGAGGGTCACTACGATCATCCACGGGAATTGCGACTGAGGCACCGGCACGGCTGCTACACCTGCCACGGCTGGCACGGCTGGCACACTTGCCACGCCCACCACTGCTGACTCAGGAGCGACAGGCTTGACGGCAGGTGTCACTGCCGTCGTCTCGACCGGCTCGACGATGACCGGTGGGACGACCGCGGGTCCGGCAACGGTTGAGACCACTATGGAGTCCGAAGACTCGACAAACGTTCGGCCGGCGTGGTCGAGACTGAGGTTGAATTGAAGCGTGTGGCTTCCATACTCGCTCGGCGTGAACACGATGTCGTACTGCCACGCGGGTCCATCCCCGAAGAGACGATGAGGCACAAGGTCAAGAGTTCCCTGACCGGCGCCGGTCGTTGCCATGCTGACCATGATTGCCTCGGGGTCTACGGCGTAAGGGCCGCCATCCACGTGGATGGATACCGTGCCGATATTCCGCGATTCTCCCGGCTGCAGGTCACGCGCCGATCGGGTCTCGACGAAGAACGACGGGAACGGCTGCGCGTCAAGCGAATAGTCCGCCGAAATCCTATGGTTGAACGAGGGCCACAGCATCTCCAGGGTCACGTCATACGTACCGGCCAACTCAATCGACGGTATTCTCACAGTGAAGTAACCGTCACCGGCCTGGGAATCACCCCGAGTCCCGTCATCGTACAACTCGTACTCTATGGCCGAAACGTCAGGCCCGCTGACCGTCGCGAACATTCTCACGCCTTCCAGGACCGCCGTACGGCCATCTTGGGCCGCGTATCCCATGATGATGCTCGACTCGCCTGTCGCCACAGGGGAATTCGTGCGCAAGACCAACTCGTATCGATCGGTCATGCTGCCCCAGATGGAGACTGCTCCCTCGACAGCCGTGGTCTCAGCTCTCCAAATGCCGGGGGCCGGCTCCTTGAGCCGCCAGACTTCGAGATGCTGGGTCTCGAAGATCTTGGAGGACGACAGGCTTTCGCCTGACAGCACCTCGTCTGAAGGGGTCACCAGCTGGAACGACCCGGAGCTTCCCTCTTTGAAGAGGTACAGCATCGTCTCTTCGGTACCCGGCATGATGGGGATGGCGGTGCTGAACCATTTTGTGTCCACCACAGCCTCGGCGGCAAATTCCTGAACGGAACCCTCACCGGACGATCCAAACACATGGTTCGCAAGCGGCCTCATGTCCGCCCCTGACTCAAAGCCAAACACCGTTCCCCCGGTGGTCTTGGCAATCGTGTCGAGGAATTGCGCCGCCCCCTGGTCGTCTGCGTCCAGGATCAGCCCTTGGATCGACCAACCCTGCTCGGCGATGCGATCCACCAGGGGCGAAGCGGTACTGCCCAGTGCTTCGTAGTCAATGTCGCCCGAGCCTCCCAGCGCCATGTAGATCGTCGAACCTGCGGGAGCTCCGTAGGTCGAAAGAGCCGATCGGGCTTCTTCCAGCGCCTCCACAATTGCCTGGGAAGTGAGGGTACTCCCCGCCCCGAGACGGGCGGCGATATCGCTCCGGCTGCTCTGGTAGTCATAGTCCGACGCGCTGAACGGTCCGACCGCCTCCCCGGGCCTATTGGTGTCGAGGAATACAACGTCACCCTCTTGCTGGGTAGCCAGGAGTCCGATCAGAGACATCGCTAAGGGGATGACCTCTTCCGCCTCCCGGACCGACGACGAGTCCGCGACGACCACGGCCATTTCCGGCCGTGCGTCAGCCTGCGCAAATGCCGCCGGCGAGGATATCGCCAGCCACACCAGCAGCACGGCGATTACCGAACTTCCAATAGAAAAGAACCGTGCACGTCGCATCTTGAATACCTCCTACTAAACAGAGTATAAGAATATGTTCAAAAAAAGTTCAAGATGCTGAACGACGATGATATTGAAGATTCTGGCGACCGCAGCCTGTCGGAGAGAAGAGGTCTCCCGCGTTATTCGCCATGAGCGGCAACACGATCTTGCCTCAGCCGGGCACCGCACGTGAGCGGCCGGTTCTGATGACTCGCACTACGTGTGCGGAAATGGTAATGCCCGTACCGCTGGCGGCGGAGGAACAGCGAGAAGGCCGATATCATCGTCTGCCGATGGAGTCGACGCCCCCTTGCAGCCGGGCAGACAAGGTCAAAGCGCTTCTACTGCCGGCGGCAGCCGTCTGCCAAGACGTGCGGGCATGATGGCCTGAACAGGTTCAACCGAGTTCGGGCCTCAGCTTCCGGACCTTTTGAAGATACCGTCAAGGTTCTTCAGTCTCCATCTCAGGTAACCGGTTGAAAGACGGCCCCCTAGACGAACTTTGGGTATCGGCTTGAGTCCAAGTACCACGTGGAAGAAGTCGTTCTCCAGATCGAATCGGGGATACCGTCCAAGCCTATCGACAAACCGCTGGTAGAACTCTTCGTCGATAGGCGTCCCCGTGGTCCATTGCCTTACGATTTCAAAATCGAGTTGTCTCAGGTACATCTCGTAGTGAGCGACGGTAAGCTTGTTCACCCAGGCCGCCCGTACGTTGTTTCGGCCCTGTCTCCGATAAAACTGTATGAACACCTCGTCTTCGAACAGCAAATGTGGCCATGGGAAAAAAACTTCTCTGTATCGATGCGAAGCCTTAGGTCCTCGGTACAGGTTCGCGCTTATATATGCCAGACCTTTCCCTGCCGGCTTCAGCAGGTCCTTCACGGCCGTTAGCCCTGCATACGGGTGCTCCATGTGTTCCCATACGACCAACGCTATGATTCGGTCGAAATTGCCCAGGTCGTCGTTATTCATCGTGCTAACGTCATGTATCCGCAGGTCCAATCCCTCACTTTGAAACTCTTCCCATTCGGGGTATGTGCGGATGTCTACTCCCACAACGTCGCACCCGTATTTCAGCTTTAGCAGAGAGCTTAGGTGCCCCCTCCCGCAGCCTATCTCCAATACACGCATCCCCTTCTTGAACTGGAGAAACCTGTCCACATACGAGATCCGCTTGATGGTGTTTTCAAGAGGGTTGGTGTCTTTGTCCTTGATTGCACTCGCTTGTTTAAGTGCGGCGTCGTTCCGCGAGTACTGCTCGTTCAGCTCCATGAAAAGGTCGAGGTCATAGAGTATCCGTTCCATGCGCCTAGCCCTTGGTCAACAAAATTAGCGATTTCGCCGGCCCACTCTCGCCGACACCGACTGCGCCATTGCATCGGATAAGCCGGGAAATCCACCTCGTTCCTGGTGGTCGCAGATCCCGTATGAACGCCCCGAAGAGTCCAGGAACGTATCGCATCAGCTGCATGGATGAACGCTGAATCGAAGTACGAGGGAGGCCACTCGCCGCCGGCCGAGGAGATGCGCTTCCGAGCAAGACACTAAACCCCCGTCCATTCCCCATGCTCGACACAGGGGCCAATCCCCCTGAAGTGGTAATGCCCACAGAAACACCGCTGCGCCATCGCACTTACTCTTGCCTCTCGGCAGATGCGATTTTCCACTTTCCGCCAACCTGCAGGAAGATCATATGGACGATGTCTACGGCAAGGGGGTTCTTCACCAGCCAGTACATTTCTCTCGAATTTTCGTCGACTACCTGCGGGCCACTTTCCTCGGAAACCGTCAACTTCACCGCAAATGTCTTCATCAATTCTACATTTTCGCGGAGCGATTCTTCCTGCGCCAGGCGGTAATCGGTCTCAAGGTATCCGAGTGCCTTGTCAATTTCGTAATCGTTTAGCGCCTTCCAGTAAGCGGCGCCCAGATTCCTGAGATCGTCCGCCTCAGGCGCCTCCTCGGTGGAATCGGATTCTGAGGAGGTGGAAGTCTCTTCTTCCTCGGTCTCACTCTCCGGAGTGGCGGTCGGTTCAGCCTCCTCCGGCTCGGGTGTGGGGCTGGGAACGGGAGTGGCGGTAGGTTCAGGAGTGGAAGTGGGAACGGGAGTAGGAATCGCGGTAGGCGTAGGTGTCGGCGTATCGGCAGGCTGTTCACTTCGTGGTTCGCTCGCAGAACCTTGATCCCCTGTTTCGTCTGATGAACCGCCACAGGCAACGACGACGGCCAATAGTAACGTCACGGTTGCAGGGATTACCCAAGGTCTCATAGGCATTTCCACAGTCCTCCCGGAAGCTCTCTCATCGCTTCGGTCACCTTCGCTGAGTAATGATTCTTGGATGCACGGAGCATAAATGCGAGTGCTATCCCTGTCAACTCACTTCCCCTTTAGGACAAGCCCAATTTCTCCTCTGTGGTACCATCACAAAGCCGGGGTCGGCCTGGAGCGGAGGGAGAATGGCGAAGCCCGTCGCAGTGGTGCTGGGGTTTCTTGCAGTCTTGCTGGTCACGGCGAACTGCGGGAGCGACGTTGAAGAAAGCGGCGGCGACCCTCCTCTCGAAGTCAGAGGTCTCGTGACCGATGTCGAGGCCGGGTCCCTTCTCGAACTGGAACTGTTGCGAGTGACCGACGAGCAAAATACCGAGTGGGAATTCCGACCGGGTAGGGACGGCGTGACAGGCGCAGGCCACGACTACACCCCGTCCCACCTCCGACAGCATATGGTGCAGGGCGTTCCCGTCATCGTCATGTATCGCGAAATCGACGGCGTCCTGATAATTATCAGCATCAGAGAATAGAGAATGGTAAATGGACCAATCCCAGAACCGTACCGAATTCCTGGATAATGTGCGTAAGTCACTGGGCCGCGCAGGTCCTCCCCCTGAAATCGACGTGCCCGACGCGACAGCGCTGTCCGACGACTATGGCAAGGTCCGAAAACGGCTGGACACCATCAAAGACGGCATGACCTCTCGAACCGAGCAGCTTGTGGAAGAATTGGTCGTCTCGGCTGAGGCGGCCGGATGGGTCGTTCACCGGGCCGGTGCCGCCGACGCCGCAGCTTACGTCCGCCGGGTTGCCGAGACCCTCGAATCGACGAGCGTGCTCCGCTCAGACCACGCCATCCTGGGTGACATAGGTCTTGAGAAGGCGTTTCGAGGATCTCCTATTGAGCTACAGAGAATCGCCTACGAGGAGTCCGGCAAGAGCCGTGACGCACAGCGGGCGAAGTTCAGACAGGACATGATTGTCGCGGATATCGGGGTGACCGGCGTGTCACACGCGGTCGCCGAGACGGGAAGCGTGTCCATAGCCGCAGGCAAGGGAGTGAGCCGGCTCATATCGCTGCTCCCACCTGTGCACATAGCCGTGGTAAGTCCCGACCAGGTAGTGCCCAGTCTGGACGAGCTATTTTCCTTCCGCCGCGATGAGTTCCTTGAGCGAGGGTCTCTCGACTACGCCAACATCATCTCCGGCCCCAGCAGGTCGGCGGACATCGAGCAGACGCTGATAAAGGGTATGCACGGACCGCGAGAGGTCCACATGGTCATCGTCGACTAATCGTTCGGTCCGAAGACCTTGCTTCCGACCTTCATGAACCGCATCGCCTCGGCAACGGCGTCGGAAATGAGTTCGCCACTGCGAGTCGACGCCTCATCCAGTGACATGGGCGCGCAAACGATGGACGCCACGGCGTCGATGCCCTCCGGGTGGACGTCCTCGAAACCCTGACCCAGTGAACCTGAAATGGCGATTACCGGGATGCCTCGTTCCTTCGCTCGCCACGTCACGCCGATCGGGGCCTTGTGGTAGACGGTCTGAAAATCGAGCTGTCCTTCACCGGTGATTACCAGGTCGGCCCCCTCCAGCTGTTCGTTCAGGCCGACCTGGTCGAGCACAATGTCTACTCCCGCCCGTAGAGAGCCGTCCAGGAAAGCCATCATGCCGCCCCCAAGTCCGCCCGCCGCGCCGGAGCCCGGGACATCGTCGATACTCCTTCCGATGTCGCGTTCGACGACTTCGGCGAAATTCCCGAGGGCCGCGTCAAGCTGCTCCACGAGTTCGGGAGTTGCTCCCTTCTGCGGACCGTAGACCGCCGATGCACCTTCCGGCCCCGTCAGGGGATTTGAGACGTCGCAGGCGACCGAGAACTGCGAGGCTGCTGCCCTTGCGTCCAGTCCCGACGCGTCGATCTTTCGGAGACCGGCGAGCGCCGCTCCGCCGGGCGGCAGGTCGTTTCCCGACTCGTCCAGCAGTCGGACTCCCAGGGCCTGCGCCATCCCCGCGCCCCCGTCGTTCGTCGCGCTGCCTCCGATTCCGACGATGAAGCTGCGGAACCCGGCGTCGAGAGCCTCCCGAATGATCTCTCCCAGGCCGTAAGTGGTAGCTCGCAGGGGATCGCGTTCGTCAAGCGAAAGCAGCGCAAGGCCTGATGTCCGGGCCATCTCGATCATCGCGGTCTCGCCGTCGCCGAGCGCGCCCCACTCCGCCTCGACCGGCTCACCTATCGGGCCGGTCACCGTCGCCGAACGAATGTCGCCCTCTGTCGCTTCGACCAGGGTCTCCAATGTCCCGTCGCCTCCGTCCGCCACCGGCGCCAATACCGTTTCCATGTCGGGGAAGACTCTCTTGACGCCCTGTTCCATGGCCCTGGCAGCGTCAAGCGCGGAGATGCTCCCCTTAAAGCTCTGAGGTGCAATGACGACCTTCATCTAATATCTATCCTTGCTGGAAAAGTGTCCGCATACTATATCAGCGCGAACGGGGATTGCGTAGCAAGCGGAGACTTCGCCTCGCGTGGGACAAACGAAAGGAGCGGAGAAGCTCCGGAACGCCAAAACCCCCTCACTCGAAGTGCGGTAGCTGTTCAGGCCCGATACCCACCACCGTCAATCCCGCGTAGAGCCTAGCCCCGTGAAGACGGGGGCGGGAATCCAATCCCCTCTCCACGTTCGCGGGAGAGGGCTAGGGTGAGGGTTGCTAAAAGGGTGTCCAACAAATCAATCGAAACCGTTCGTGGTGAGCTTGTCGAACCATGAATTACACTTCCACCCTTCGACGGGCTCAGGGTGAACGGAGCCCTTTTAGACACTCTCTAAACAATTACGAAGTGCGGAGAACGGTTGACTGCCCTCTCTTTCGATGCGTATACTGAATGGTGATACGGCCTTCTGGTGGTTCTGGCGAAGCGGACCCACCCGTTCCCATCCCGAACACGGAAGTGAAACGCTTCAGCGCTGACGATACTGCACTGGTGACGGTGTGGGAAAATAGGTCACTGCCGGGGGGCCTTTTTCTATTCCCCCAGCCTTCCGCTCCCATCGGTGATTCGTCTTATTTCCCCGTCAAATTCAGCCCTTTCGAGAGTCTTTCCGATGTCTGGGAACGCGGCAAAACCCTGCCTTTTGGGTGGTTTGCATCGATTTTCCCCTGTGCTACAATGAATTTAGCGTTCGGAGAAAGGAGACCTGGTTACTTAGAGTCCCAGGGGAAGTTGCCCGCCCTCCGCGTTACGACGCACTCGCTCTCCCCTGGCCCAGTCTTACGAAATATTCTTACTTTTCTGACACTCCGAAACGTCCGGCAAGTTTCCAGGAATCGAAGTGCAACGTGACCTCGCAACACGAGGAAGATAGCAGTATCCAGGATATGGGGGAGCTCCTCGACTCGGTCGAGGACATGAAGCCGCTCCGGCGAGGAGATGTCGTCGAGGGCATTGTCATGCGCGCTGACCCCGGCACGGAGGGCATTCTTCTCAACGTTGGGCATAAGGCCGAGGGACATGTCCCCTCCCACGAAATGAAGTCCATGTCGCCGGAGGAGGTCGCCCAACTAAACGTGGGCGATACGATTCTTGCCATGGTCATCCGGGGCGAGAGCGACGAAGGCTCCGCCATTCTGTCCGTTGACCGCGCTGCCGGCGAGGTCGGATGGAAAACGCTGCAGGACGCTATGGACTCCGGCGAGCGAGTATCGGGCACCATCATCGGATTCAATCGGGGTGGCGCGATAGTGATGACCGAGAGCGTGCAGGGGTTTGTACCAATGTCGCAACTCGCGACCGTATCCCGTGAGAGAGCCCGGACCGCCGCGCAGGGTGGTCCCGGAGAGGCCGCTCAGGGAGAAGAGGCCCCCCAGGAAGAGTCCACGGACATCGGCCGCACCATCGACCTGAAAGTGCTGGAGTTGAACCGCGGGCGCAACCGCGCGATCCTGTCCGAACGCCAGGCCATGCAGGAAGTTCGTGAGGAACGCAAGGCGAAACTCATCGACGAACTGACGGAGGGTGAGGTCCGGCAGGGCAGGGTAACCGGAATCAGCACGTTCGGCGCCTTCGTAGATCTCGGTGGCGCGGACGGTCTCATTCACATCTCCGAGCTTTCTTGGAGCAACGTCAATTCGCCCGGAGACATCGTGAGCGTCGGCCAGGAGGTCGATGTCATGGTGCTCCGCGTTGATGCGGAACAGAAGAAAATCGCCCTGAGCCTCAAGAGGCTCCAGCCGGAACCGTGGGAGACGATTGAAGAGAGATACGAGGTCGGAGGCATCGTGGACGGCGTGGTGACGAAGCTCACCGACTTCGGGGCGTTCGCCAGGGTGGAGGACGCCGTAGAGGGCCTTATTCATATATCCGAGTTGACCACGCGCATAATCAGTCATCCTCGTGAGGTTGTGCGAGAGGGTGACGCGGTCCGCCTGAAGGTACTGCGGATCGAACCGGAACGGCGAAGGTTGGGGCTCAGTCTCAAGCAAGCCGAACCGGAAGAGTTCTAACGGCAGCATAGACGTGCCGTCCCGGCGTCCGCGAAGCCGGGTAACGGCAGGGAGAACTGAATATGACAAGCCGGTTCGAAAAATTCTCTGAGAGAGCGCGGAAGGTCCTTTCCCTGGCACAGGAAGAGGCCCAGCGTTTCAACCACAACTATATCTCGACGGAGCACATCCTTCTCGGACTCGTGCGAGAGTCCGAAGGCGTCGCCGCCAAGGTATTGTCGAATCTCGGTGTCGAACTGGCAAAAGTGCGTTCTTCCGTCGAATTTATCATTGGTCGTGGTGAGCGTCCCGCTACCGGCGAGATCGGCCTCACGCCGAGGGCCAAGAAGGTCATTGAGCTCGCGGTCGACGAGGCGCGACGCCTGAATCACCACTACATCGGCACCGAGCACCTGCTCATCGGCCTCATGCGCGAGGGCGACGGCGTCGCGGCCAGCGTTCTCGAAACGCTCGGCATCACCCTCGACAAGGTGCGGGCCGAGACGACGAGAATTCTGAGCCAGACCGTCCAGCACTCGCAGGCCGGCACCGGCGGACGCTCCACGTCGCGCACTCCCACCCTCGACCAGCTCGGTATCGACCTGACCGCCGCTGCACGCTCGGGCAAGCTCGATCCCACCGTCGGTAGGGAGAAGGAAATCCAGCGCGTCACGCAGATCCTCAGCAGGCGCACGAAGAACAACCCCGTACTCGTTGGTGAGCCCGGCGTCGGCAAGACTGCCATCGTCGAGGCCCTCGCCCAGCAGATCGCGGGCAACGACGTACCCTCAACCCTGCAGGGCAAACGCTTGGTGACCCTGGACATGGGTGCGCTTGTCGCCGGGACCAAGTACCGTGGCGAGTTCGAAGAGCGACTCAAGAAGGTCGTGGACGAGATCAAGGCCTCCGAGAACTGCGTCCTCTTCATCGACGAGATCCACACGATGGTAGGGGCGGGCGCAGCCGAGGGCGCGGTCGACGCCGCCAACATCCTCAAGCCCTCACTGGCCCGTGGTGAGCTTCAATGCGTTGGCGCTACCACCCTCGACGACTACCGGAAGTACGTCGAGCGCGACCCCGCGCTCGAGAGGCGATTCCAGCCCATAACCGTTGAGGAACCTGCAGTCGATGAGACCATCGAGATCCTCCGTGGCGTCAAGGGCCGCTACGAAGAGCACCACCAGTTGGACATCAGCGACGATGCTCTCATTTCGGCCTCGAACCTCGCCGCGCGGTTCATTCCCGACAGGTTCATGCCCGACAAGGCCATCGACCTGATCGACGAAGCCGCCTCGCGGGTCCGCATCAACTTCACGACGGCCCCGTTCTCGGTCAGCCAGGTCTCGAAGATGCTCGAAAACGTCCGCAAGGAAAAGGACGAGGCCATTTCGGGCCGCCAGTACGAGTACGCCGCCGAACTTCGTGACCGCGAGGCCAAGCTCGCCAAGAAGCTCTCCACACTCGAAAAGGAGTGGCAGGACGAGCGCGGCGACGAGATGCCCGTAGTCACCTCCGACGACATCGAGGATGTCGTCAGCATGTGGACCGGGATTCCCGTGACACGCCTTTCCGCGAGCGAGACCGAGCGTCTCATTCGCATGGAGGAGGAACTCCACAAGACCGTCGTTGGGCAGGACGAGGCCATTACGATGGTGTCCAAGGCGGTTCGCAGGGCGCGAGCAGGACTCAAGAATCCGAAGCGCCCGTCCGGCATCTTCATCTTTGCCGGGCCGACCGGCGTCGGCAAGACCTTCCTACCGAAGCGACTTGCCGAGTTCCTGTTCGGCAGCGAGGACTCGATAATCCGCGTCGACATGTCCGAGTTCATGGAGCGGCACGCCGTCGCGCGTCTCGTCGGCGCTCCTCCCGGATACGTCGGTTACGACGAGGGCGGCCAGCTTACCGAGGCCGTGCGCCGCAAGTCCTACTGCCTCATCCTCCTGGACGAGATCGAGAAGGCCCACCCCGAGGTCTTCAACATTCTCCTCCAGATATTCGACGACGGTCACCTGACGGACGCCAAGGGACGCAAGGTCGACTTCCGAAACGCCATCATCGTCATGACGAGTAACATCGGCTCCGACCTGATCAGGCAGGATAGGACCCTCGGCTTCAAGGCCAAGGGCGAGGACAATGACGAGTTCATGGCCCGCTACGAGCGCATGAAGACCAACGTCACTGACGAGATCAAGCGCTTCTTCCGGCCCGAGTTCCTGAATAGGATCGACGGCACGGTCGTGTTCCACGCCCTCAGCAGGGAACAGGTGCTCGACATCGTCGACCTCGAGCTCAAGAACGTCGTCAACGGCCTCCTCGAAAAGGGCATCAGCTTGGAGGTCTCCGATGAGGCCAAGGCGTGGATCTCCGAAAAGGGCTACGATCCCTACATGGGCGCCCGCCCTCTGAGCCGCGTGATCCAGGACCAGATAGAGGACAAGCTCTCTGACGCAATCCTGGCGGGCCAATTCAGTCCGGGCGATACGGCAATCATCGGACTGAAAGACGGCGAGATCACGGTCGAAACGCAGCAGGCCCCCGTCGAAGAGCCGACGCCCGCCTAGCACGTCGCCTTTGCTCTCTGAACGAGTGCGGTTGCATGAACCGTCACGTAGGTCGCTTTGCCGCTAGCCCCTTGGTGGTTCAATATCTTAGAATTGAAGTGTACCGAGGCTATGACCCGGTAGGGGCGGGTTTCAAGCCCTCCCTGTGATCGTAGAGTACAAATCCCACCCTCTATACCTACCCCGTCATTTCAAAGATTTCGACCCCTGGGTATCGGACGTTCCCGTGAAGAGTGCGTATCTCCAATGCGTCGGCGGCGTCAGCGGCGACATGCTGCTCGGAGCGATCATTGACGCCGGTGTGCCGGTCCGCGATCTCAATGACGCCATCGCCGGTCTCGGTGTGAGCGGCGTCCGGATTGTCGGACGTCCCGGCAAGCGAGGCGGCGTCCATGGTACCCATGCAACAGTCGAAATAGATGCGGCATCACAACGCTCGCACACTCTCGAAGACTTTGTTCGAATCACCGAGACATCCTCCCTGTCGCCCTCCGTCAGGGAGAAGTCATGCGCCGTCTTCGACCGGATCCGCCAAGCCGAGGAGCAAGTACACTGCCGGACCAACGGCGACCTTCATCTCGGCGAACTGGGAAGCCTCGACACCCTCGTCGATGTCGTCTGCACCGTGGTCGGACTCGAACTCCTCGACATCGGCCGCCTCTACTCGTCCCCTCTGCCCTCAGGCTCAGGCATCGTCAAGACCTCTCACGGAATGCTACCGGTCCCGGCGCCCGCGACATCAGCCCTGCTCGGAATCGCCAACGCACCCATGGTTCCGCCACCGAACGACTCTCCCGACGCGGGCGAAATGGTCACCCCGACCGGCGCAGCCATCGTGACCACGCTGGCCACCTTCGACCAACCCTCCCTCAGGATGGAGTCGACCGGCTACGGACTCGGCACCCGCGACCCGGAGGCCTACCCAAATGTCCTCGCGCTCCGGATCGGTCAAGAGGCCTTGGGACCTTCCACAACGACCCTGAGCCTCCTTGAAACAAACGTCGATGATTCAACCCCCGAGGTCCTCGCCTACACACAAGAGCGGCTCTTCCAACTCGGCGCGCGCGATGTCTGGTTCACTCCCATACAGATGAAGAAGAACCGACCGGCAACCATGCTCAGCGCCCTCGTTTCACCCGACCTCGAGGACGAGGCCGCCCGTCTCATCCTGCGGGAGACCTCCACCTTGGGCGTACGCGTGCGCCCCATCTCACGCTACGAAGCAGACCGCGAGATCGTCACCGTCTCCACCAGCCTTGGCAAAGTGGCAGTCAAGTTGAAGCTCCTCAATGGCAAGGCCGTCGCGGCCTCCCCCGAATACGAAGACTGCCGCCAAATCGCCATAGACCGGGGCATCCCCCTGCAGGACGTCCTCCGCATCGTCCGCCGGGAGGCCGAGCAGACCCTCCTCTAGCCCGGACGGTTCGGTCGCTGCCAATCCTTGACACGTCCTTCGATGCTCCGCTACGCTGAGGTGGCTTCCTCCGGGGCCTGTAGCTCAGTGGTAGAGCGCTCGGCTCATAACCGAATGGTCGCAGGTTCGAACCCTGCCGGGCCCACCAGACTTGACAGAATCGAGAACCTTAGTGTTGAGGTTCGCTCTGCACTTGTAATCGGTACCCCCCCGGTCCAGGAGAGTAGCACGAAGCCCACCTCGTCATTGGTGACAGCTCGTAGCGAGGAAGCGCAAAAGGGAACACGCCGGCTAAGGGGTAGATATCGCCCGGTCGTGTGCGATATCTTGATCCTATGCCTTCGGTGCTAGTACAAGAGGGCCGCCACATTCACTATGAGGTTGAGGGGAACGGCCCTCCTTTGTTGCTGTTGCACCCCGCCGGCGTCGCCTCTACCATCTGGCGGGACATCGGCTACGTCGACCTCTTGCGCGACTCACATCGGCTGATCCTCGTCGACTCCCTCGGCTATGGTCTCAGTTCCAAGCCGCATGCAGTTGAATCCTACGCTTGGGAGAAGCAAGTCGCCGACTTGGCCGCCGTCTTGGCGGCGGCGGACGCCCCGCGGCCAGACGTGTTCGGATATTCTATGGGTGGGGCGTTGGCGATTGTATTGGCAATAATGTCCCCGGAGTCCTTAAGTCGGCTCGTCGTGGCTGGAGCGCCTCCTCCCGGCATGCAGCCGGCCCCATCAAAGAACTATGTAAGACGGGTTCCCCTCAACCAGGGGACCAATGCCTACGCCATGGCTGCAATCCAAAGGTGGCGGTCGGTCGGCATCGAGCTTTCGGAACCCAGCAAGCGCGATCTGCTTACCGCCGATCTTAAGGCCGTGACGGCGCGCCGCGAGGCAGTGGGTAAAAGTGATATGCGAGGACATCTTTCTAAGATTCGGGTTCCGACCATGCTCATGGCCGGCTCGGAAGACCCATTCGCAGAGGCCGTCAGAACCGCATCCGAGATGATCCCGGACTGTGTCTATGTTCGCCTTGAGTACCGGTCGCACATCGGAGCAATTGCCGACAAGGACGCGATTGTCAAGGAGTTGGAGCGGTTTCTTGTTCCTATCCTATGAGGCTTTGCTAAATGGCCCTAGACGAGGGTTCACTCCGAGTCTGATGTTGGCTGCCTCTCTATCGTGGGTCGAGACTAGGCTCTCCAACCTTGCGAACAATGTGTCGTCAGTACGTGCTGCTGTGTTGCCGAGAATGTTAAGGTCTCCGGCAGACGAAACGCGGTGATGACCAACCCTGTCCTTCAATTGCCCGGAGCCACCGGCCCCTTGATAACCCCCTCGCGCTCCATCGCCCGGATGTCGTCCTCCGGCACGCCGAGGATGTCTCGGAGCACATGGAAATTGTCCTGGCCGAGTTCTGGCGCGAAACGCCTCACTCCCAACGCCACCTTTGAGAACTTCCACGGGGCGGCAAGGTGGACGCGCCCCTCAGCGTCCTTTTGAAAGAAGCCCCTGGCCCGGAAGTGCTCGTTCTCTGCCACCTGCCTGTTGGTGAGCACAGCTCCCGCTGGGACTCCCGCGTCCTGGAGCAGACACATCGCCGACTCCGCGCTCCGTCCCCGCGTCCAGGACTCGATGACCCCGTCGATCTCATCCTCGTAACGCTTCCTTGCCGCCGGAGTCGCGAACCGACTGTCCTCCGCGAAGTCCGGCTGCCTCATGGCCTCGCACAGTGCCCGGAACTGCGCTTCCGTCTCCACGTCGATGGCGACCCACTCGTCGTCCTTGCACGGATAGAGTCCCGTCGGTGCACGGTCAGCGTGCTTGCCGCCGTCGGGGCCGTTCATCACGTAGTCCATCACAACCTCAGGTAGGGTGAAGATGTTGGCCTCTCGCTGCGACAGGTCGATTAGCTGTCCCTCCGCGGTCGCGGACCGGTAGTGAATGGCGGCGAGCACGGCGACCGCAGCGAGCATGCCGCCGTTGGGGTCTCCGTGCTTCACCCCCGTCGGACTTGGCACCGCCCCGGGGTAGCTGCTGATGCTAAGCAGGCCGGACATCGCCTCCTGCGTGGCGCCCATGCCCACGAACCCCGACTCCGGCCCTGTCCGTCCGAACGCGGGCAGCGCGACGTATATGATGCCCGGCGTGATTGCCCGGCAGTCCTCGTAGTCCACACCCAGCCGTCCGGTAACGCCCACGCTGAAGTTCTCCACCACAACGTCCGACATGGAGATGAGCTTGCGGATGTGTCGTTGGCCCTCGTCGGTACGGAGGTCGATCGCCATAGCCAGCTTGTTCCGGCTGTAGGCGTGGTAACGCCCGACGCCCTTGCCGCGTCCGCCGTCGCCTCGTCGTGGCGACTCGACCTTGATGACCTCAGCCCCCAGGTCGGCGAGGATGCGGGTGCAGTATGGCCCCGCCCAGATGTGGGTGAAGTCGACCACCCTCAAACCTTCCAAAGGCAATTGGTCATCTTCATGGTTGTCACGGCGTACCTTCTGCTCTACTCGTGCGGGCAGGGACGAGTCGTCATGCTCCCCCAAGAGCGGCGCGCGACGTGTGACGAACGGCGTCCGCGACATCTGGAACGGCGCGCCCGGCATCGTCACGCTGCCCGCGACTGGGTGTTGCATCTCGACGAAGAAGCGCCGGTGCCTCAGTTGCGGCGACTCCAGCAGGTCACGCGCGGTCGCGACGTAGCCGTAGGCGTGACCGTACCGCTGGGCCAGGCGATACACCTCCTCCTTTGTGTGCTCGGATACCCACTTGCCGAACAGACAAGTCAGCTCCTCGGCGTGTTCGCCGCGGCCCTGCTCCGTCGTGAAACGGGGCGATGCGAGTTCCGGCAGGTCCTCCGACATCTCGCGGATGGCGCCCGTCCAGTCGGCGGACGATCTCCCGTAGGCCAGCACGTACCCGTCCTTCGCCTGCCATACGCCGCTGGGTTCCCAATACGGCCCGTCCTCACCCCTTCGTGCCGCAGTCCCCAAGCTCCACGGGTCCGCGTCGCCCCTTCGGGACACATTCTCGCTGTAGAGCCAGCCGTTCATGGTCGCGCCGAGAATAGAAGTCAGGCTCTCCAGGTGCGAGACCTCGACATGGTGCCCTCCGAGACGGTCGCGGGCGAGGAGCGCTGCGACTGCTCCGATGAAGCCGTGGAAGCCTGCATGGTAGTCGGCGAGGTTTCCACCCTTCTTGAGTGGAGGGAGACGCCTGCTGCCGGCCAGTCCAAGCTCACCGCTCAGGGCGTGGACGACTAGGTTGGTAGCCGCGAAGTCACGGTACGGGCCGGATAGCCCGAACGGGGTGATCGATACAACTATCAGGTCAGGGTTCGTCTCCGACAGTTCGCCGTACCCGAACTCAGCCATGTCGAGACCCGGCGTGCCGTCGATCAGCATGTCGGCGCAGTCGATAAGCCTTTGCAACCGTCCTTGGTGCGACGGGTCGTCGGGGTCGATAACCACGCTCTTCTTCCCGGCGTTCAGATAGAGGAACAGCCCGCTCGACTCAGGATTGGAGATGTCGTCCGGGAATGGCCCAAGCGTCCGGGACACGTCACCGGATGGGGGCTCGACCTTGATGACCTCGGCCCCGAACCCCGCCATCAGCTTCCCGCACACCGGGCCCGCGATGCCCTCCGCACGCTCCACGACAACCAGCCCATCAAGAGCGCCGGGCCCACTCTCCGCAGAAAGGGTAGGGGATATGTCGTTCTCAGCAGTTGACATCGTCTTCGCCGTCAGTCTAGCATCCGGCGAACAGCAGTGTCCTGATTCGGGGACTTAGTTGTAGCATCGACCGGGGAGGATGCCATGACCCTGACCGAGGCGAGGACGTGGGACTACGAAGCGGTCGAGGTCGGCCAGCGGGCGCAGCCCATCGTCACGGAGGTCACACCGGACTCCATCGTCCTTCACGCCTCCACTTCCCGCAGCACGAACCCGGACCACTTCTCTGAAGCGCCCCCGTTCGCCATGCCGACCCAGATATTCTCTCTCGCCCCCAAAAACAGGGCAGGCGTTGCCGAGAACAACGGGATGACGGTCATCACCGCACACGCGACCCCATTCGCCAAGGCCGAGGGACGCTGGTTCGCCCCCATCCGGCTGGGAGACACCGTCACCAGCGTCGCGACCGTGCTGGAAAAGTACGAGCGGCGCGGCAACAAGTTCGTCACGCTCAGGCTCGAGGCTCACAACGGCTGCGGCGAGAAGCTGGCCGAGATCGACCACACGTCCATCTTCGAGTTCCGCAAGAGCGATCAACCTCGGCGGGACTCCCGCGCCGCGTCACGACCAACCAGCCCGGACATCGAGCCGTCGTCGCTCCGAGAGACGAGCCCGGACGATGCGGTGGAGACCGTCACCTTCGAGACCATCGAGGTCGGCGACGCCGTCCACCCCTTCACTGTTCACTCGCCCCTCAAGACCGAGGTCGACGGAGCCGCGGTCCCTGAGGACGAGATGAGCAGCCAGTCGAGCGGAGCAAACCACGAGCCCGGACGTTTCCCATGGGGCGCCTTGCACGGGGTCGGCGGCATCACCATCATGGGCTACCTCGACGCAATGCTGCATCGCTGGGCGCCAGACGGCACGCTGTATGGCGGCGGCCGCCTCCTCTTCAAAGCCATAAAGAACTTCCGGCCCGGCGACACCAACACCTACCACGGCACCGTCACGACCAAGCGAGAGCACGACGGCAAGCGCCTCGTGGAGATAGAGATAACTGGCACGAACCAGCTAGGCCAACTGACCGGGGTCGCCGAGACTACGCTCGTCTTCTAGGGAGTCTGGGGATAATTCGATGGTTGCCTGTTGTTGGCCCACCACGCTATATTCGAACCTCCCACCGGAACATTCACAGTTCTCAAAAGACACGAAATACTCAGGTACTCGTGGGCGGTAGACTTGAAGCCGCTGCGCACCCGGACGACACCCTTTGTGCGGGGTCCGATGGTACCCGCGCAGGATCACTTGCCCACGCCCAAGCACCATGCCCCATGAGGCAGTTCGAGTCTCCCAACATGGGCGACGGTTGACTGTAGACAGAACCGTATTCGAGATGAGGATGGGGCTGTGAGGGCCGTGCAAGCCGCCTGCCTAAGCATTATGGCTCGATGGAGCATAGCGACGTAAGATCATTCAGTGCTCTCATCCATGTGGGTTCTACCAGACTCTTGGATGCGAATGGAGAACCAAAACTGCCCGGCCGTCCTGCTTTGGGCGCGCTGCGCTCTTGTCTCAATTACTTAGTGAGGACAGTCTCTCACAAACGATTGTGATATCCTCGCACCTGTGACTCCCGGCTGACAGTGGAGGAAACCGATTCGATCAAATATAGGTCGTAGCGTCAGGGCAAGGCTGGCAGCGGTTTCTGGAGGAGTCTGCCAGTTTCCTCAGTGCTCTGAGCAGTGCTACCCCTTGAGGTCCGATGATCAGCCTTACACCGCAGGGGAAATCGCCCATATCATAGGGTGGTCAGGATTAGGGCCCAGGGCAGATGCATCCCTGTCCCCGGAAGAGAGGGACAACTACTGGAATCTCCTCCTCCTGTGTCGCAACCACCATAGGGAAATCGATGAAGACAAGGGCAAGTATCCAATAGATGTCCTCCAAGGGTGGAAAGAGGAAGATGAGAGTCTCTATAGGGAGAGGCTAGCAAGAACCGACTTTAACTTCTGGGAACTGCAGACGGTCACCCAAGATCTGATAAAGAAGACAGTTGGTCCAGACGATTCTTCAGTGTCCATCACCCCGCTAAGGGAAAAGATGGCCCTGAATGACCTTAGCGAACGGTCGGGCTTGCGGTTTAAGATCGGACTGCTCAGAGTCAACCAAGTAGCATCCTATATTCAAGAGATGTCTGGCCTTAGCAGTACTCTGATAGATGGATTGAAGAATGGCTTCATCACTGAGTATGACCGACTCAGGGAAGAGGGGATGACAGGCGACGAACTCTTTGAGACGTTGGAGGAGTTCTCCGCTCAGGGCCGATGGGACCTCGAGCACAGGAGCGCTAGCCTCTCGGTCTTGGTCTACCTGTTCGAGCGATGTGAGGTATTCGAGCGCAACGGGGATAAGAAATGATACTCCTCCTACCAGACAAGCACATGCCTGTTGAACGCTCTCTCATTGGCCTAGGTTCGCTGCTGCTTCGCCACCTAGAGTCTCCTGCTACGCCTAGCAATCTATGGGATCGAGTAAGGGGCAAACGTGAGGTCAGAGGCTATCAGGAGTTCGTTCTAACGCTCGCATATCTCCACGCTATAGGTGCAGTGGGGTTCAACCAGGGATTCCTCGTTAGGACTCAACTGTGATCTCCGCCGTCCGCTGTAATCAGTCTTCGTTCCAGGAGGTCTCATTCGGCCCAGGATTCAACGTCGTGCTCGCAGACCGAACCAGAGAGTCCACTCAAACAGATTCCCGGAATGGCTTAGGCAAGACTACCCTTATAGAGATCATCCACTTCTGCCTCGGTGCGACTGCCACTAAGAATAAGGGACTGATGGTGCCTCAACTGCGGGGGTGGAGCTTTACACTCGATATGAAAATCAGGGGGAGAGACCTGAGCGTGACCAGGAGTACCGCTGAACCCAGGTGGGTACAAATCGACGGGGATGTTGATGGGTTAGGCATCTCTACTGGTCGGATGAATAGGATGCATGCCATGGACATAAAGTCTTGGACAGCGACCATGGGTAGACTGTTCTTTGGTCTTGACGGTCAAGAGCAAGGCTACAATTATCATCCGACGTTCAGGGACCTCATCTCTTATCTTGTGCGAAGAGGTGGCGAAGCCTTCGTTAACCCGTTCGCTCACATAGTGCAGCAGCCAGGAAAGAATCGTCAGGTTAGCAACGCCTTTCTGCTCGGCCTGTCCTGGGAACACGCCAGTCGACTGAACGATCTGGAGGACGAACGGACGGATCTCAACTTACTCCGCAGGGCGGCAAGATCGGGTCGGCTCGCGGGAATCAGCGGGACCATCGGCAACCTCGAATCGGAGAGGGCGCGCCTGGACGCGCAGCGTCGTGAGAGTGCTCAGAGGCTGGATGCCTTCCGAGTACATCCCGACTACACAGAGCTTGAAAAGGAGGTGAACTCGCTGACTTCACTCTGTCACAGTCTGGCGAACGAGAACCAGTCTGATAGCAGGCTCGTAGAGCTGTATCAGGAGGCCTTGGAGTCCGAACAAGAGCCGGACATGGACGATCTCCTTGAGATGTACCAGGAAGTTGGCAGAGCCATGCCTAACCTAGTGGTGCGCCGCATAGAGGAAGTGCGGGAGTTCCATCGCCAGTTAGTGGCCAACCGTCGAGAGTACCTCCAAGACGAAATACGAAGAGTACAAGTCAACATAGATCAGCGGGATAAGGAGATTCAAGCAGCTGACGAACAGAGAGCCCGATTGCTGGAGACACTCTCGACCCATGGGGCTCTAAGCGAACACGTTAGGTTGAGAGAGCGACACCTCGACATTGTCAACGAACTCAGGGAGCTCGACTACCGTATCGAGAATCTACGTCGGTTTGAGCATGGCCAGAGCGAGGTGAGGGTGAAGCGCGAGTTGCTGCTCCAAGACGTGAGACGCGAATTCCAGGAGAGGCGAGATGTCAGAGATCAGGCAATCAAGCTATTCAACGCGAACTCTCAGGCTCTTTACAGCGCCCCAGGAGACTTGATCTTGGAAGTCACCGACTCAGGGTTTAGATTCGACGTAGACATCTCGCGCTCTGGAAGTCAGGGGATCAACAAGATGAAGATCTTCTGCTACGACCTTCTGCTAGCCCAACTGTGGTCAACCCGAGGACCCTCTCCCGGCATCCTTGTGCACGACAGCACAATATTCGACGGGGTGGATGAACGACAGATCGCCCGAGCCCTAGAGTTGGCTCAGAAGGAGTCGGAGGATCGAGGCTTTCAATACGTGTGCGCCTTGAATTCCGATGCAGTCCCTTCAGACGACTTTTCGAGCGAGTTCGATTTAGACCCCTTCGTATGTCTCAGTCTGACGGATGAGTCAGTGGAAGGAAGCCTTCTCGGGATACGTTACTAGACACCGACAACCACTAGGCAGCCAGCGGCCCATGGACTTAAGACATGTCAACGACACTCTGGTCATGTCAGGCAACGGCAACGATTATCTCCAAGTGACTCGATAAGTGTGGATGCTCTTCTTTGGGCGGGACACTGGAAGGGAGAGAATGAGTCGTTTCGTGCCCACGCCTACTATGGTGTCATTCTGGAACGTCGGACGCTTAGCTAGCGCTCATGCCAAGCTTTCGGGCGCCACCCTGAAGCGTATTTCTGAGCGAGGTTGACGGTGTCTTGGTCATCCTGTGATAGGTTCCCATACAGCTGTGAGTGAGCGAGCCTATTGGCCGCGTCCAAGAGCTCGTCTCCGAGAGTTTCTAATAGGGCATCCCAGAAAAGGCGCTTCTCGGTGTGTCCATTGTAGTGAGCATAATTGACCGCCGTGCGCAGCAGGGCAAGAACGAATCCATCCTCAATGAGGTGCTCACGCAATCTATCAGCGAGTCGAACCTTGTCCTTGCTCTCAAGCCAATTCAGAACCCTAAACGAGAGACCAAAGAGATCCCATTCGTTCGCAAGCTGATTAGCCGGCATGGATCTCAGACGTTCCACCAACTTGTCCTCTAGCCTCTTCGCCTGATCTTCCCCGACAAGCCTGCGCCCAACTGACTGTCGGTGTCCAACCATTTCAACTAATGCAAGCCTTCCAGAGAGGTCAACAATCCTTGTGAGCATCACAATCACGTCTGTACTGACGTCCACTGGATCCCTGACCTTGGTCAGCAACCGAAGCACAAGACGAGTTAACTTGATTCTCGGTGGCATACCGAACATGCCATCTGAGTCCGAGCTAAGCCTCCCCATGCGATTCACGAGCACGGGTACAGCTATAGTCGCCGCCTCTGCTGGAAAATCGTGTTCGAAGTCCTCTAGGCGCTCAAGAACCGCCTCAAAGCGTTTCGCGTCGAGGGCATCCAACAGTTCCACAAGTCTCTTCTCATCGGTCAGTGCTCCTACCAGATTTTCAATTTCACCAAAAGGAATTGCGTCTTCATCGAGTCCAGCCTGAAGATAGATGCCGAGTACTTGCTCGCAAGCTACACGTCTCTGCTTCCGCCAGTTCCCAATCCAATTTGGACCGTACGAGCTACGGCCGAGGATTCCTTGCGTTGCTGGGAATAGTATCTCAAGGACGGAATCCAATAGGGCACGCTCACCCTCCGCGCGTTCCATCATCGCCGCGAGCTTCTCACTCGCCTCCCTATTTCGGGTTTCCTCGGTCATCCATAGTCGCGAACCTGACTCGGGGTGCACCAAGTACTCGGCGTGGCTCCTCAGTTCATCGAACAGTGCCGGGCGTAGTATACGAAGCGCCTCCAATCCCAGAAGATCAGCCAATGCCACTTCTTGCCCGACAGTGTCCAGGGTTACTGGGAGCGAGTACAGATAGCGCTTCACGTCTCGAAGGTTGCCAAGCAGAGGCTTGATCACATCATAGAAGACGCGCCCCCACACATCCTTGTCAATCTGAGCGAGGTCTCGACCCTTTATCAACTCGTCGAGCCATGGCAAGAAGGTGCTAGGCAAGATTGCCTCACGTACGTAGGGGAGGTCGTGGTTCACCTGAACGATCTTGTCCAAGTACTGTAGGCCTTCAGTCTCGTTCTTTCCCATTCCCAGACTCCTCGCAACATGCCTCCTATCGAACGCCAATAGGAAGACGACATTCGGTAGATCAGATGTTAAGCGGACCAGCCGCATTAGCTCGCGAGTCTCGCTGGCCTCCAGTCGATCAACGTCATCAATTAGGACAACAACTCTCGAATCGGACGTGGCTAGGGCCGCTCGGAGATGATCATGCTTAACGTGCAGGCTCAGCGGTTTCGTCCAGTGGTCTGTCTGTTTGGCGAATATGTTGGCAACCGTCGTGGTACCAGTAACAGGGATCAAGGGTGCTAGAGATTGCCCCAGATTGGAGAGTGCCTTCGCCACGTCCTTCAGTCTCTCAGAGCGACTCTGACCGAGTTGGGCACTCAATTCGCGGAAGAACCGCGGCACGAGATCGTCGGCACTACCGAAGAGCCAGGGGTTGAAACGGAGAATAGCAGGAGGGGTGGCATCATCTTGGAGTGTCTCTGCTACCATATTCAGAACTGAAGTCTTCCCCGATCCCCACTCGCCCACAACGGCGATGGTGAAACCATGCTCAGCGGGGACAACGCGTACTTGCTGAGCTATCGCCTCGGCAAGTGGTCTTCTTCCTAGGCGGTCTTGCTCTCGACAATCAATCGGTCGGTCAGCGTCGAAATACTTGCTGACAGAAGCGTCCTGATCGCAGTTCATTGTTAGTTTCCTCTTGCTGTTGTGCGGCGTTCAGGCTGACTCTCTGAGAATATTTGCCCAATCATATTGGCATTTCACCTGCCCGCAGCAAGCGGGCTACAATATGGTATCAACAGAGTTACGAAGTAGGTATCGCCGTTCTTATAACTTGGGGCGAACTGTCGCCTACTTGGGTCAATGACCCTTGCTGAGCCGATATCACCTAAGTTTGAGCCGAGGTGTTCGGTGAGGGACCCATCACTCGACTTCAACTACCCAGGAGTGTCACAATGTAGACTGCGAGGCAGTCATGGAGAATCGCTTCTACGAACAACCTATACTCAACTCACCCTACGAGTACCCTGCGAGGCACTGGGAGCTCGATGACGAGCGCCAGCCCACCCAGCAGATCATCGAGAACCGGCGTAGCGCGGAGTTCATCACGCCCATTCCAAAGCCCAGGAGGCGAAGGGCGGATAGGCGTCAGCAAGAATTGGCCATCGACGAGGGCCATGGGCTGTCCACCCGGGAGCAGCAGTACGACGTCACTGCGATGGTGAATGAGATTCGCGGTTTCGTCGACCAGTGGCGAGAGCTGCCCAATCCCAACGACTGGCGCGTCACGCCCGAGACTGCTCGGCTGCTCCAGCATTGGCGACACTACGACTTCAGCGACCTCCAACCCTTCTTCTGCCAGGTAGAGGCAGTCGAGACAATCATCTGGCTGACTGAGGTGGCCCCCAAGCTAGGGCAGACAGGCAGGCGACTCCTAGACCGAATCACTAACGCCAACAAGGACGCCAATCCCGAGTTGTCACGCCTAGCACTCAAGCTGGCCACCGGCGCCGGCAAGACCACGGTTATGGCCATGCTCATCGCATGGCAGACCATCAACGCCGTCCGACACCCGAACAGCAGACGCTTCACACGGGGCTTCCTCGTGGTGGCGCCGGGCATCACCATCAAGGACCGGCTGCGCGTGCTTCAGCCCAATGACCCCGACAGCTACTATGCCAGCAGAGAACTGGTGCCCAGGGACATGCTCGGAGACATCGAGCGCGCTAGGATCGTCATTACCAACTTCCACGCACTGAGGCTGCGTGACCGTATGGAACTCTCGAAAGGAGGGCGCGCGCTCCTACAGGGCCGCGGAGCCGAGCTGGACACGGTGGAGACCGAAGGGCAGATGATCCAACGTGTCATGCCCGATCTCATGGGCATGAAGAACATCTGGGTGTTGAACGACGAGGGACACCACTGCTACCGCCACAAGGCTGGCGAGGACGACGAGGGTACTCTGAGAGGCGACGACAAGAGAGAGGCCGACAAGAACAACGAGGCCGCCCGTGTGTGGATATCCGGGCTGGAAATCGTCAAACGGAGGTTGGGCGTCAGGCAGGTTGTGGATCTGTCGGCGACCCCATTCTTCCTGCGAGGGTCTGGCTATGCCGAGGGTACCCTGTTCCCCTGGACTGTCAGCGACTTCTCGCTCATGGACGCCATCGAGAGCGGGATAGTCAAGCTGCCGCGCGTTCCGGTGGCTGACAACATCCCAGGCGGTGACATGCCCAAGTACCGAGTCCTGTGGGAGACCATCCGCAGTGATATGCCCAAACGAGGGCGGGGCAAGGCAAAGGGGGACCTCGACCCTCTCACCCTACCGGTGCAGCTCCAGACCGCGCTGGAAGCTCTCTATGGGCACTACGTGAAGACCTACGAGGCATGGGCCAAGGCAGGGATCACGGTTCCACCATGCTTCATAGTGGTCTGCAACAACACCTCCACTTCCAAGCTGGTCTACGACTACATATCCGGCTTCCACCGTGAGAACGAAGATGGGTCTGAGACCCTTGAACAAGGGCGTCTTGCCCTGTTCCGAAACTTCGACGACCACGGCAATCCGTATGCCGTGCCCCCGACCATACTGATAGACAGCGAACAGATCGAATCCGGTGACGCGCTTGACAGGAACTTCCGCACCATGGCCTCCGACGAGATCGAGCGCTTCCGCAGGGAGAGGGTGGAGCGCACAGGCAACGTTCGAGAGGCCGAGAATATCACCGACCAGGACCTTCTCAGGGAGGTGATGAACACCGTCGGCAAAGAGGGACGCCTTGGGCAGTCCATCCGCTGCGTCGTGTCTGTCTCCATGCTCACCGAAGGTTGGGATGCGAACACTGTCACGCACGTTCTCGGTGTGCGAGCCTTCGGGACCCAGCTCCTCTGCGAGCAGGTCATTGGCCGCGCATTGCGCCGACAGTCCTATGACCTTAACGACGAAGGCTTGTTCGACGTCGAGTACGCCGACGTGCTCGGTGTGCCCTTCGACTTCACGGCGAGGCCGGTAGTCGTTGGGCCCCAGCAGCCTCGCCAGACGGTACAAGTCAAGGCGGTGCGGCCCGAACGGGACCATCTCGAAATCCGGTTCCCCAGGGTCTCAGGCTATCGCACCGATCCGCCCAAGGAGGAACTTGCAGCGGAGTTCAACGCCGACTCGTACTTGGTATTAACGCCTGAACTGGTAGGGCCGGCGACGACCAGGAACGAGGGCATCATCGGCGAAGGCGTTGACCTCAACCTGGAGCACACCGGCGACATGAGGCGCTCCACCTTGCTGTATCACCTCACCCATCGGCTGCTCTACACGAAGTGGCGCGATTCCAACGAGGATCCAAAGCTGCACCTTTTCGGAAGCTTGAAGCGAATCGTCAAACAGTGGCTGGATGACTACCTAGTTTGCAAAGGCGGGACATATCCGGCACAACTCATGTACCAGGATTTGGCGGACAAGGCCTGCGAGATCATCACGGCAGCAATCACCAACAGCCGCGCGAACGGATACCCCGTCAAGGCGCTTCTCGATTCATTCAACCCGACCGGCTCGACCGTCCACGTGAACTTCAGCACGTCGAAGCCGAGCCGCTGGGAGACGGACTCTCGCAAGTGCCACGTGAACTGGATCGTCCTCGACAGCGGCTGGGAGGGGGAGTTCTGCCGCGTGGCCGAGGGCCATCCCAAAGTGAGGGCTTACGTCAAGAATCACAATCTGGGCTTAGAGGTGCCGTACCGCTCCGGCTCCGAATCACGCATCTATATCCCCGACTTTATCGTTGACGTTGACGACGGACGTGGGGAAGACAATCCCCTCCATCTCGTCGTAGAGATCAAGGGTTACCGCAACGAGGATGCCAAGGCGAAGAAGATCACGATGGAGACCTACTGGGTCCCCGGCGTGAACAACCTTCGGCAGTACGGGCGCTGGGCCTTCGCCGAGTTCACGGATGTTTTCGATATGGAAGCCGGATTCGACAAGCTGGTGCAGAGGGCCGTCAGAGAATCAGGATCCCCTGACTACAGAGGTCTGAACTTCAAGGAGATGCTGGTGACTGGTCCCTCCCTTGACGACTTGGACTTGACACGAAATCCGGACAACGGGCGCGATGTTTCGTTTCTGTATGACGATGCGAGCGAGCCCCTCTAGTGTATTTACTCGACACCAACGTGGTCTCAGAATTGCGCAAACGAGAACGGTGCGACGAGAACGTGACAGCCTGGTACGCCGGCGTTTCAGACGATGAACTGTTTCTGAGCGTGCTGACGCTGGGCGAGATTCGCAA
>DAOUKG010000009.1:0-13901 GCA_034421575.1 Dehalococcoidia bacterium | reverse complement strand
GGTACTTCTTGGTCGGCATGGTGATTCCTCCTTTACTCAATCGTATGATTGAACCTCTCGGAGGAATATGCCTTTTCAGACCTTCATTTCAACAATGTTCGACCACTAGTACGATACTAGAAAACTTGTTCGGGAGGAAGTTATGTGGCTACTGCGGCGTATTCTGGAGGTGGTTTACTTTAGAGTGATTGTAGCCTTGTTCGTCATTTGTGCGGTCGTGTTCCTCATTTACTCTGGTCTAGGAGTATTTCTCTTCATTGATGGACCGGGCTTGGATGTGCGTTTCTTTGGTCTTGCAGTTGTGGTCATGGCGCTCGGATACGGCTACTTTGCTTGGCAGTTGGCTAAGGTGAGAATTGAGGCTATTGCTCAGGAATGACCCGGTCGGTCATTCGGAACTGCATTGGTACCAACGCCAATATGACTGGATATTGAACGGAAGTCATAATCCCGTATGCGCTACCACCTCTTCCTACTCGTGTCCGCATGACTTTGCGTCTCGTGCCCTGCGTGCCTTCTTTTGGTGCTTCCGTGTCTCTGCGCGTTCATTCCACCTGAGACCTGCCCATCCATAATGGTCATTCCTTGACCAACTCCAGGCCGTGTTCCCCCGCTGGATTTCCGGCGCTTTTTGCCACGTTCATACTCAGCCAAGAGCAACGATTGGACGTGCGCGAACCGTCTCTATTCTCATAGGTACCTTGCAATCCCTAACGCGGCAAAACACTAGCCACTGAGATCGTTCGTGTTGCGATTCAGACTACTCGAATCGGATGCGGCAACGGCTGGTTGAACAGGTAGCCCTTTTCGTTGAATGGGACTTCGTCGGGTTGGGTGTTGCCCTCGACATCGGTGGCGCGGGTCATTATTGCACGGTCGCCCGCCTCTGCGTCCCAGACGAACTCGAAGCGCGCCCATGAGTAGTCAGGTTGGCTGCCCGACAGTTCCGCATCTTCCCACGTGACTCCGGAGTCGGAGCTCCACTGCACACGTGAGATAGGGCCCGACGGTGAGTGCGCGTAGCCGTGGATGCGGTGACGTCCTGCCGAAAGCTCCGCGGGCCAGGGCAGGGCGAGAGCACTCTTGATGACCTGCTCCGTCACGGGTCTGCCCATTGACTCGCCCTCCGGTGGATAGTCATCACCGATGAGCGTGTACGAGGTCGTGTTGTTGCGTGTCCACATCTGCTCGGAAGATACGACGATCCGCCCCAGCCACTTGATATTGGCGCTTCCCACCCAGCCGGGAACCAGGGCGCGCAGCGGAAACCCATGGTCCTTAGGCAGTGTTTCTCCGTTCAGGGCGTAGGCCAAGAGGGTGTCGGGGTGCATAGCCTTTTCCACCGGCAGGACGTACCGGAATCCGTCCTCAGGCGATTCCTCGTCCAGTCCCACGAGCAGCACGCTGACGGCGCTCGCGTGGATGCCCGCCAGGGTCAGCACATCGCGCAACGCGACGCCGACCCATTCACCGTTGCCTATGGCCCCAGTCATCCACTGGGTGCCGGACGACTTTTGCCCCTTAACTACGTCGAACATAGCGCGATGATTGCCTGCGCACTCCAGGTATGAGATCAAGGTGCGGCTGGGGAGGGTCATGATGTTCTCGTAGGTGAGGTCCAGAGGATCGTCCACCGCGTCGCCTTCAACGGCGAGCCGCCAGTCAGCGGTATCCAAACTCACGCTCGCGGAATTGTTGCGGACGAAGAACAGCCTGTTTGGCGTGATCATCCCCTGCATAGCTTCCAGCCGGGCCTCCAGGCCCTTGTCCTCGCGCTGAATGAATGGCGCGGGATCCTTGAACCATGGGGAGGTCACAGCCTGGGCGGAATCCGCCCGTTCCGACGCCACTTGGGTCGGATCGCCCGGCGACGTCCCGACGCCGCAGGCGGCCAGGACGGCCGAGGCGCCCCCGGCCATCATCAGTTGGAGAAAACGACGGCGTTCCATTCCGCGTGACTGGACGAATTCCCACAGCGATTCGTGGGGTTGAAGAACGTCTCCGGGTTCGGGATGGCTCTGACTCATGCGGGTCGCTCCTGTGACGGTGACCATTATACCTTCAGGTGTCTATTTTCATTTTCCAATGCAATTGGAGTGGGAGAACTCGGTGGTGCACACTTTGGTTAGCCGCAACAAGCGGTTGGTATAGAATAGCCACCCTGATGGAGTGAGCGCATTGCGAGCAACTTCCGACGGACGTTGACATAAGTCACAACTACCATTAATTGCACAACCGAGGGTGAAAACGAGTAACCAAGCATGCCAAAACTAGCCTTGATAGTCCGTCATGCCGAACCGGAAACTCTGGCAGAAAACTATACGACAGCCCTAGTCGAACGTGGTTTCGAGTTCCGCGAGTTGAACGTCTTTGAAGGCGCTCCGAACTTTGAGCAGTTCGATCCTCCACCGCCGGAGAAAATCGATCTGATCATCGTGCTTGGAGGGCCTCAATCGGCCAACGACGATTATCTCGCGCTGAGTGCCGAGCGTCGGTACTACGTTGATGCTATGGCTGGGGGCCTGCCGGTGTTCGGCGTGTGCTTGGGGGCACAGCTCATGGCCCGCGCGCTGGGTGGGAAGGTCGAGCCAACCGGTGGCTACGAATTCGGCCTGAGAAAGATATGGATCACCGAAGAGGGGAGCCGCGACCCCGTCTTCAGTAAGCTGCGTGTGCCATTGGTACCTACGTTGCATGGAGAATGTTTCACTGTGCCGCCCGGAGCGACGGAACTGGCCTATGGTTACATGCTCTGCCGGGACGGGACGTTCAGAAGGCAGAGCCTTGCCTTTCGTTACGGCGCCTCCTATGGCTTTCAGTTCGAACCTCAACTCACCCTCAACGAGTTGCGAGTTTGGAACAGGGAATTGGCGGGGGACTACGACCTGATGGGCCCGCTGTTCGATCCCGAATTGGAGGCGGAGACCAACCTCAGGGAGTTCGAAGGCTATTCGCCGATTTACGAAGCGCAGTCCCGGGAGATGCTTGAAGCCTTCTGCGACAACGCGGGGTTGGTCTGAGGGACTCTCTCAAGACCACCAGCGTTTGAAACGCTCTTCGACAGGCTTTCAAGTAACTGCCCAGGACAGGATGAAGATTCACCGCAGAGAGCACAGAGAGCGCAGAGGAAAAAGAGGTGGTCTTCAAGGCGGATACTGACATCTCTGCACGGCCCTGTTCGGCCCCGTATCCAGTACAGGGCAGGATCTGAGCTTGTCGAAGGGCGCACGGGGCATAACGCTGCTCAGGGCGAACGTGTCTTGTAACTGTTCAGACTTCGTGAGGGCGCACAATGCACACAGCCACCGTCATACCCGCAAAAGCGGGTATCCATTAGGAGGGGGTGTTCACCTCATCGACACTGAACAATTACCGTGCCTTCGTTTCGTTGACCGGATTCAGGTTGGTAAGTAAGATACGCAAGCGCGTACTGCGGGCGCCGCGCCCCATTTGGTATGGCTCCTCAGACCGCTTAAGTCATGAAACACACGGATGGCGCAACCCCCAAAGACCTCCTTGTAGTCGGCGGCGCCGACGGCATCGGCATGTGGCTCGTCAAGCGCGTCTTCGGGAGTGTCCCGGACATCGGGCGGATCACCCTGGCCGACGTCAAGCCTCTGGCTCGCAGTGGCGATACACGAGGCCACAACCCGGACTCCAAGCACGTTGCCGAACTGTCCCAGGCGCCCTGTCCGGTCGACGCGGTCAGGATGAAGAATGGCTGCGAGTTCGCCGAGTGGGTCGCTGTTGATACATTGGCGACTCCACCTTCCGCGCCACTGGCGCTCGAGGACTACGGCTTGGTATTGCTTGCGGTTCCTGAGAACCAGATCGATGTTGTCTCCTCCGCAATCCTGCCGCGTCTCCGTTCCGGCGCGACCGTATTCGACGTGGTCTCGACGAAGACTCGGTCCATGGCTTCTATGCTGAAGTACGCCCCCGAAGGGGTAGGTGTTCTGGGCACCCATCCGCTATTCGGGCCGGCGGTTCTGGATGTCATCGGCCAGACGTTCATGATGGTGCCGACGGAACGCACCGACCAGGATATCTACGACTGGATGACGTCCCTTCTTCGCTCGCAGGGCGCGATCGTAGAAGAGACGGATGCCGAAACACACGACAAGTACATGCTGCTCGTCCAGACCCTGGCGCACTATGCCTACCTCGTGTTCGGTAAGACACTGGCGAAGGCCTCCGACCTGGGGTACACGTTCGAGGAGTCGCTGCGATACAGCACTCCCCCGTACAGCATCCTGGCAGCGTTTACCTCTAGGATCATCGGTGGCAATCCCGACCTCTACGCCCAGATCCAGGGACAGGCGGATTCGGACGTGGTCCGCTCCATGTTCGTGGAGGCGGCCAGTGAACTCGCGGATCATTTTGCGGCGGGTGAGGATGAGACGTTGGTGGCCATCGAGGAGATTGTCAGGCTCTTCAAGGGCAGCGAAGTGGCGCGGGCCTATGCGAATTCCATAGCCCTCGTGGACAGCGTTCAGCAGAGCTACCGCGATCTGCACCAGAGGATGGCGTCGAAGGAACTCACGATCGTACAGGTGCGCGACCCGTTCTCATTCGACAGCGCAGTCCGGCTGCACGTGGGCATCGTTACCGACGTGGACGGTCACAGCGTCGAGATCACCAAGCGCCAGGCCGTTGTCGACGGCAAGTGGTACCTCGCGTATGACGACGAGTCCGAGTCCACACTCAGGAAGGCCGGCAAGGGAGCGCGTCGGAATACTGCCCGCATCGAGCGTCGAAACATCCGCCACGTCTTTACACCTGAGGAGACGAGGGAGTGGCGGGCCGCCAACCTCGACCATCACCAGCGCGACATTGCCGTGCTTGCAGATGAGGCAGTCGACGTGGAGCATATCTGTTCCGTGCTCACGCGACTCAATGACAACGTCCTCACCGGCCAGGCACTGAAGCCGGAGGGGGCCCAGTGGCTGACCAGCTACGGCATGAACAACATGCTCCTGCGCTTCACTATCTTTGGGGACCGAGACCCCCAGGCGTGCGTGCGGGAACTTACGGAATCGCTACGCCTGTTCGGTATCAGGACTCGTCAGTAGTCGATTTCGGCGCGCGTCGCCGTGGGTACGACCCGAACACCTTTAACCGGGAGACTCGACGCTCCATCGCCTCGATTGCGCCTGACACCGTTTTGTCTTCACGGTGGCCGAGCATATCGACGAGGAAAACGTACCTTCCCAGCTCGTGACGGGTAGGGCGCGACTCGATTTTCGCCAGGTTGATGTTCTGATGGGCGAACTCTTCCAGGGCGCCATAGAGCAGTCCGGGCACGTCGTCGTCAAATCCGAAGCAGACGGAAGTCTTGTCGTCTCCGGTCGGGGCGGGACTGTTTCGTCCCATGGCCACGAACCGGGTCATATTATTCGGGTTGTCCTCGATGCCGGCTTGCAGCACCGTCGCGCCGAACAGTTCCGCTGCCCGGCGGTTGCCGATGGCCGCCGAAGTTCTGCCCTCTTCCAGCGCCTCTTCTACCGCGCCGGCAGTGCTTATTGAAGCGATGAGTTCGGCCCTTGGGAACTCCCTCTGCAGGTACTTTCGGCACTGCGCTAGAGCCTGTGGGTGAGACCGGATCGTCTCGATGTCCTCCGCACGCCCGTCCTCTGCGACTATGAGACACTGACGGATGGGCAGGACTGCCTCGCCGACGATGGAAAGCGTCGAGTCGTGAATGAGGTAATCGAGGGTCATGTTCACCGAGCCCTCGATGCTGTTCTCGATAGGCAGGACCGCCTCGTCGGTCTTGCCTGACTCGGCCGCCATGGCCGCCTCACGGATGGTCGGGTAGGGTACGCGCTCCGAATCCGAGACGTACAGAATCGCGGCCTCTTCGCTGAAGGTGCCCTGCGGCCCAAGATATGCGACGGCGCCGGAGGTCACACGTCACTCCATCGAGTAGGGCTTCCAACGGACCAGGTCGGTCTCAGGAAGCACCGACGGGTTCACACAGGCGCGCGGCCAGCGGCCTCGAAGGACGAGGGCGAGTTCACGTCCAACCCGGCGGCGGCGCTCAGGATCCATGCGGGCCGACGCGGAACCGACGTGCGGCGACAGTATGACGTTTTCCATCTTCAGGATCGGGTTGTCGAGGTCCGGTGGTTCCTTTTCGAGCACGTCGAGTCCGGCGGCGGAAATCCACTTCTCGTCGAGCGCGCGAATGAGGGCCTGCTCATCCACGGTGTCGCCCCGGCTGGTGTTGACGAAGATCGAATGGGGACTCATGAGCCGGAACTGCTCTTCACTCATCATGTGGTGCGTCTCGCGAGTGGCGGGAGCGTGCATCGACACGATGTCGGAACGCTGCAGGAGTTCGGTCAGGGAGACAGGCTCTACTCCCGCCTTCGTCATGGCAAGCTCGCTCAGATATGGGTCGTGGGCAAGAAGCCGTAGCCCGAACGGCGCCGCCCGGTGTGCAACCGCGCGGGCGATATTCCCAAACGAGATGAGCCCAAGTGTCATGCCGAACAGGCGCGGGAAGGCGGACAGTACGCCGCGCCCCTGAGTCCAGCGCTCATCTCGGGCCAACTGGTCCATCAGGGTCACTCGGCGATACGTCGAGAGGATCAGCACCATCGTGTGGTCGGCGACCTCTTCGATGAAGACGTCCGGAACGTTGGTCACCGGGATGCCGCACTCGGTTGCCGCGCCGACGTCGATCTTGTCGACGCCGACACTGCCGGTCGAGATCACTTTGCACTTTTCGAGCGACTCTATAGCGCGTCTCGTCAGCTGAGAGCGATGGACGTATACCGCGTCCGCGTCTCGCGCCTCGGCGATGAACTCGTCATCGTCTTCCGTCACGACCTCCCTGATCTCCACGTCAAGCTGCCCCAGGGCCTCCATCTCCAGGTCGAAGTTGGGTGGCAGCACTCCTGCCGCGCTCGGTGGACGCTGACTGACAATCTTGTACATGGCGAATTGCTCTCTCGGTCTTGGTTTTCTCTCGGCAAAACACAGAATACGTGAGGCGGCGGAGCGTGTCCAGCAAGCGGTGATGGGACACTCACGTTGAATCCCTCCGGTACCGGAGATACAATCGCGCTCAATGGGCCGAGAAACGTGCAGCAAGCCGGTGGATGTGGTGAGAGACGTGCTATGACGCGTAAGGCGTCGAAGGGGACTGAAGGAGACTCCGTCGCCATCCGCGACGGGTACAAGCGGCCTTTTGACCTCGCTCTCATCATATTGGCGCACGTCGCGTTGTCACCTTTCTTCATAGTTCTGTGGATCGGCATACCCATCGTCATTTGGATTGGAGACCGCGGACCGGTCTTCTACGTGCAGGAGCGAGTGGGTCGGAACGGCAGGCGCTTTAACGTCATAAAGTTCCGCACCATGATCATGGATGCCGAGTCTGAGACCGGGCCGGTGTGGGCAGCGGAGCATGACCGCCGGACGACGAGGGTAGGGCGCATACTTCGCATCCTCCACCTCGACGAGCTACCTCAGGTGATTAACATCTTGAAGGGCGAAATGAGCGTCGTCGGCCCGCGACCGGAACGTCCTGAATTGGTAGAACGGTTCAGCCGGGAGGTTCCCACCTTTTCGGAGCGCCTTCGTGTGCGACCCGGCGTTGCAGGACTGGCGCAGGTGCGGGGCAGCGCGCAGACACACCCCCGAAACAAGCTGAGGTATGACAACCTGTACATCAAGACGCTCAGTCCGTGGATGGACATCAAACTCCTGTTCCTCTCTGTCGTCGTTGCCCTCAAACGAAGTGTGCGGTAGGCGAAACGTGACTCAAGAATGGGGCCGCTCCCTACGTCCATGCCTGCCTCATTGCGCGCGTTACTTGACGATTGCTACAATTCTCCTCACTCCTTAAATGACCGCTGGGCAGGACTCACGCGCATGGTATTGAGCGACCGAACGATTCGAGAAGAGATCGACGAGGGCAACATCGTTGTCGATCCGTTGGGAGAGGGCTGCATACAGCCCGCCAGCGTGGACGTTCATCTTGGCCCTCAGATCCTCGTCTTCCGCAACTCACGCCGTCCCTACATCGACATCGGCCAGGACATGACCGACCTCACCGAAATGGTCGAGACGGGGGAAGACGATCCCTTCATTCTCCATCCGGGGGAGTTCGTGCTGGGCACCACTCTCGAACACATCGAGATACCCGGACATCTCGTCGCGCGTCTGGAGGGCAAGAGTTCGCTGGGGCGTATAGGACTGCTCATTCACTCGACGGCCGGTTACGTCGATCCGGGCTGGAAGGGACACCTCACCCTCGAACTGAGCAACGTCGCTAACCTGCCCATCACCCTCTACCAGGGGATGAAGATCGGCCAGCTCTCGTTCCTACAGCTCACGACGCCCGCCGAGCAGCTCTACGGCTCACCCGGTCTCGGCAGCAAGTATCAGGGGCAAGTCGTGCCCACCGCTAGCCGTATGTACATGGATTTCAAGGACGAGACCTCCACGGACTAGGGCCATGAACTACATGCGAAGGGCGGTTAGCCTTGCGCGTCAGGCCCTCGGCTCGACGAGTCCCAACCCTGCGGTCGGGGCCGTCATCGTCAAGGACGGAGAGATTGTCGGCGAGGGATTCACCCAACCGCCGGGTGGCGACCACGCGGAGATCGTTGCCATCAAGCAGGCGGGCCCCCTCGCGAACGGCGCGACGCTCTACGTCACCTTGGAACCGTGCAACCATTCAGGACGGACCGCTCCGTGTACCGACACGATCGTCGGCGCAGGCATATCGACGGTACACGTAGCCATTCGCGACCCAAACGCTGACGTAGTCGGTTGTGGGATCGAACGGCTTGAGTCCGCGGGAATTCGGACCCACCTTGGCGGAGAGGCGGCGGCAGTACAGCGACAGCTTGAGGCGTGGCTGAAGTTCGTGACCACCGGTCGGCCCTTCATCACTGCCAAGTTCGCCATGAGCTTGGATGGGAAGATCGCCACGCACACGGGAGACTCGAAGTGGATTACCGGGGACAAGGCGAGGTGGCACGTCCACAAGATGCGCGCGAGCACTGATGCGATCATGGTCGGCATAGGGACCGTATTGGCCGACGATCCCCGACTGACCGCCCGTGATGAGAAAGGGAATCCTCTGGCACGTCAGCCCCTCCGCGTGGTCCTAGATACGCTCGGCAGACTCCCTGCAATGGCCCGACTCACTGAGGAACCTGGCGAAGCCTTGTTAGCCGTAGGACCGGGCATAGATCTATTGCTGAATGGGGACAGTCGAATCGGCCCAGAAGTCAAACAATTCCCTGTGAGTAACGGACATATTGATCTCGAGCGGCTCATTGAATTCCTTGCGGAGGAACGAGACATTACGAGCATAATGGTGGAAGGTGGAGGCACATTGCTCGGCGCGCTGTTCGATCTCGGACTGGTCGACAAGGTCGTTGCCTTCGTAGCTCCGACGGTAATCGGCGGGAAGGGCGCTCCATCGCCGGTCGGAGGCGCGGGTGTTCAGATGATGGCCGACGCCCTCGAACTGGAACGTGTCAGGTGGAAGAGGTTGGGACGGGATATGCTCATCACAGGATACTGCTGAGAAAAGATGTTCACGGGAATCGTGGAAGAAGTCGGTACGGTCCAAACGTCGGATCACGGACGGCTGACAATAGCCGCCCATACGGTGATGCCCACACTGGAACTCGGTGGGAGCATCAGCGTCAACGGCGCGTGCCTGACTGTCACCAAACTGGAACCGTACGCGTTTACGGTCGATGTCGTGCCGGAGACGCTCAGACGCACGAACCTCGGTGATCTGAGTATCAACAGCCCCGTAAATCTTGAGCGTCCCCTTCGCGCCGACGGGAGATTGGACGGGCACATCGTTCAGGGCCACGTGGACGGGACCGGCACGATCAGCGAGATATCGGCTGACGGCGAAGCTCTCATGGTGCGGATGGACGTGCCGCCGCAGGTCGCGCGATATGTCGTTGAGAAGGGCTTCATAGCTGTGGACGGCGTGAGTCTCACGGTTGTACACTGTGACGAGACTGGCTTTTCGGTCACGGTGATACCACATACCCGCGACCATACGATATTCGGTTCGCGCAGTGTGGGAGACGCCGTCAACATCGAGATCGACATCCTCGCAAAGTACGTCGAGCGGTTGACGACAGGGAGTTAGGGTAGGGAACGATGCCGGAGATATCGGTCGATCAGGCAGTAACCGAGATCGGTCAGGGGCGGATGGTCATCGTCGTCGATGACGAGGACCGCGAGAATGAGGGCGACCTCATCATGGCCGCCGAGAAGGCGACCCCCGAGGCCATCAACTTCATCGTCCGCCACTCCAGCGGCATCGTCTGCGTTCCGCTGACAGCCCAACGCCTTGAAGAGCTGCAGTTGCCCATGATGGTGCGCGACAACACCGCGCGCCTGAGCACGGCCTTCACGATCTCCGTCGACGCGCTGGAGGGCACCACCACCGGTGTCTCCGCCCACGATCGATGGGTGACGGTGCAGAGGCTCGTCGCTCCCGATACGAAACCGGAAGACCTCGGAAGGCCTGGCCACGTGTTTCCTCTTCGGTACACGGAGGGTGGAGTTCTCGTCCGCGCGGGTCACACCGAAGCTGCCGTGGACCTGTCCCGAATGGCCGGACTCGATCCCTCCGGCGTCCTGTGCGAGCTAGTCAACGAAGACGGGACCATGATGCGAATGCTTGACTTGCTTCGTTTCTCCGAAGAGCACGGGATCGGTATCGTGAGCATAGCTAGCATCATCGCATATCGCCGCGAGCACGAACGCATCATCGAGCGCGTAGCGGATGCCCGTCTGCCGGCCAAGCGCGGCGAGTTCACGATTACGTCCTACAGCAGTCTGGTCGACACCGCCGAGCACGTGGCGCTTGTTCTCGGTGACATCACCACGGAAGAGCCTGTACTCGTTCGAGTGCACAGCGAGTGTCTCACGGGCGATGTCTTCGGAAGCCTGCGCTGCGACTGTGGAGAGCAGGTCGATCTGGCCCTCCAGGCAATAGAGCGCGAGGGCAGGGGTGTCTTCCTCTACATGCGCCAGGAGGGCAGGGGGATAGGCATCCACAACAAGATCAAGGCTTACAACCTGCAGGACCTCGGCCTCGACACCGTCGACGCCAACGTTCACCTTGGATACGCTCCCGACATCCGGCACTACGGCGTCGGCGCGCAGATCCTGGACGATCTGGGTGTCCGCAGGATGCGCATCCTAACCAACAATCCCCGCAAGCTGAGCGGACTGGACGGCTTCGGTTTGGAGATCGTCGAGCGGGTGCCGATCAAGGCCCAACCGACGAAGGAGAATAGCCGCTACCTTGAGACCAAGCGCACACGCCTTGGGCACCTCCTTGACGAGGCCGACACTCACGTTAACGGTTCCGATTCCTCACTCGTCGACATCTCGGAGACAAGCGATGCCAAATGAACTCAAGGGCAGCCTGCAGGGCGAAGGTCTAAAAGTCGCCGTCGTCGTAGCAAGGTTCAATGACTTCATCACATCGCGTCTGCAGGAAGGCGCAATCGCGGCCCTGTCCCAGTACGGTGTTGCCGACGATGACGTAACGGTCGTATCGGTTCCGGGCTCGTTCGAGGTGCCGTTCGTCGCCAAGCGACTTGCCGCGGCGAACAAGTACGACGCGGTCGTCTGCCTCGGCGCCGTCATCCGTGGAGAGACCGACCACTACGAGCACGTGGCCGGGGAGGCCGCCAAGGGCATCGCGGCAGCAGGTATGGCCTCAGGCGTGCCCGTCATCTTCGGCATCCTCACGACCGACACGGTCGAGCAGGCCATCAACAGGGCTGGCGGCAAGAGCGGCAACCATGGTTACAGCGCCGCCGTCACGGCCATCGAAATGGCGAATCTTGCCAAGCAGATCGACTCCGACTGACCCCGCGGCATGATGGAACGTGAGTTACTTGCGTTGCTGCCGTGATGTTATTGATACAATCACCATAGAAAAGCACGATCGGTGATAAGGGCCCTCATGGAAGGCCACAAGTACATTCGAACGATCCGCTTGGACAGTATACTGTCCTACGCTCCTTATACTCCCGAGTTTCCCCTCGAACCCCTGAACGTCCTAATAGGACCCAACGCTTCCGGGAAGTCGAACTTCGTAGACGCTCTGTCTCTTTTGGCCGGAGCGCCTAGGGATCTTCAGGAGCCAATTCATAGAGGTGGAGGCGTCAATAGTTGGCTGTGGAAGGGAGCCGCACAGTCCCCTACAGCAACGATAGAAGTGACACTCACCTATCCAATACTACTTGAAACGCAGGCAATGCCTATCAGATACCGTCTATCGTTCAACGATGTCTTGGGACGCTTCTATCTCGTTGATGAAGTGGTCGAGAGTGAAATGCCATTAGCACCCTACGAATCACAGCCGTACATCTACTATCGCTACATGGAAGGTCAACCGGTCATCAACATGAGGGAGACCGGGACCACTCGAAACCTAAAGCGGGAAGAAGTTAAGCCTGACCAGTCAATCTTGTCACAACGTCGGGACACATTCTATTATCCGGAACTGACCAGTGTAGGGTTGCTTTTCCAGATGATGGCCTTCTACAGGGAATTGAACTTTGGACGTGAAGCACCAACTCGCCTTCCACAGCTAACGGATCTCCGACAGGATGTTCTGGTAAACGATGCTTCGAATCTCAGCTTAGTATTGAGCTTCCTCCTGAATCAGCCCCCAATAAGGGAGCAGATTCTGGAACGCATGAGAGATTTCTACTCATGGTTCAAAGATGTAACCACTACCGTAACCGGAGGAACGGTGCAGATATTCTTCCACGAAGAAGGACTGTTTCATCCGATTCCCAGCAGTCGGCTGTCCGGTGGGAGTCTGCGTTTTCTTTGCCTTCTTGCTGTGCTCCTACATCCAAATCCCCCACCGATCCTTTGTATCGAGGAACCTGAGCTTGGCTTGCACCCCGACATTATCCCGGAATTAGCTAAGTTGCTGGTGGAGGCATCGTCACGTAGTCAAATATTCGTTACGACGCACTCCGATATCCTCGTTGACGCGCTCACGGATGTGCCTGAAGCAGTGATCGTTTGCGAAAAGGTTGATGGGGCTACACAGCTTCGTCGGCTAGACGGAGATGACCTGAAGCCTTGGCTTGAGAACTACAGGCTTGGTGAACTCTGGACCCGGGGTCGGTTCGGTGGCAATCGATGGTGAAAACCAAAGTCTACGTTGAAGGGGGCGGACGCAAAGCGCTCGACCGTGAATGCCGCAAGGCATTTGCCGCGTTTCTCTCTAAAGCCGGGTTTCCACAAGGCACGGTAGAGATTGAAGCCTGTGGCCCCCGAGGAGAAGCTTTTCGGACATTTAGTGCCGATTTGCGTAAGGGTTCGCCCGCCATACTCCTCGTGGATGCTGAAGGACCTGTCGCTACTCGGAGCACATGGCAACATCTCAAAAGCAACGACAACTGGGTTCGCCCCTCAGGTGCAACGGACGACCAGTGCCATCTCATGGTGCAGATCATGGAGTCATGGTTCCTTGCGGACATCAAGACGCTCGAATCGTACTTCGGTACAGGTTTTCGCAGTCAGTTGCTACCTGGGAACCCAAACGTCGAAGACGTGCCTAAACAGGATGTTCTAGATGGGCTTGAGCGCGCCACAGGTGGTACAGCTAGTCGCTATAACAAAGGGACACACAGCTTCACAATACTAGGAATGCTGGATCCGGAGAAGGTCAAGAAACTATCGCCCCATGCGAACCGCTTTATCGAGTCGCTTACGAAGTAGTACAAGGTATCGTCGAGCGGTCTACTTGGTGGAAGTTACCTAGTACTTAGTTTCATAATTGAGAGTAACGTATTTTAAGGCTTCCGGGCCCAACAACGCACTTGGTCCACTCGAATGGGACTGGACTCTCATTGCGCGCATCGGTGAAGCGG
>DAOUKG010000008.1:0-29276 GCA_034421575.1 Dehalococcoidia bacterium | reverse complement strand
CCATCGTAGGGGCAACTCTTGTGGTTGCCCTTCTTCTGCGTCAACACATTTTCATTGTTGGTGGTGTCGGTGGCAACCGACATGAACGATTGGTACGAAAATAGGCCGCAATAACCCCGCACCGTCATTCCCGCGAAAGCGGGAATCCATCCTTGGACGTTGCCATACGACAATCGACGACGGAGGAACCGATGCCCATTTTCATGATTGGTGGTGTCGGTGGCAACCGACATGAACGATTGCTACGAAAATAAACCCCGGCCGCCCATCGTAGGGGCAACCCTTGTGGTTGCCCGTCCCCGATACCGCCCCACCGTCATACCGGCGGAGGCCGGTATCCAGAGCGGTTGGCACGGGCGATTTAAGCTACGTGAAAATCTCCTTCGCCCCCTTCACCCGCACCTGCCGTCAATCGCCTCCGCCACCCGGGTCGAAACATCCGCAGGCACAGCCTCACACAGCTGCGCCCTGAGCCTCTCGAACAGCGCCTCCGCAACGATGCGGTACCCTGGCCCCGAGGTATGCACGTAGTCGATATAGACCGGCTCCTCCACGGTCGAAAGCGCCTCGGCGAGGTTGTGGACGTTCGAGGGCAGCGCCCCGTCCCTCCTTCGCTCCTCGACGATTGCCGACATTTCCGCCCGAGTCGCCATGATGTGCGTCATCGCGCGTATGTCAAGGTGCTCGGCGAGTATGCGCTTCTCCGAGACGTGCAGCGGCTTGCCCTCCGTCCACAGGCTGGGCTGCAGGGCGAATAGGGAGGCAAACCCGAACTCGTCGCCGAGGGCTGTGACGAGCGAGTGGTTCGCCAGCCACACGTCCACGGCCTGTCCGGCCAGGAAGCGGAAGTTGGCGTCGAGGAACCTCGGCGTTATGTCGATGTCGGCATCGTCCTGTCGCAGCCGCGCCGACCTCTCTCTCGCTTCCAGCCTGTCGAGAACGATCCGCGACCCCTTGTAGATGCCGAGCGACCGGACGAAGTCGCGCCTGCGCTCCGATGACACCTCGCCGAACTGGAACCGGTCGCGAATGCGGTGCAGGCTCACGTGCGACCCCGGAACCTCCGGCCAGTTCGACGCGGCAGCGGCGTCATTTATGCCGTCGTAGAAGACGACCACGTCCGGACGTCTCCCCGCCTGCAGTTCCCGGTAGAGGAAGATGACCTCCTGCGTCGAGACGTACCCCCGCTCCCCCAGGTTCTTGACCCTCGTGTCGACGCCCCATGCGTTCATCAGTCTCGCGAGATGGCTTGGGATAGTCGCGTCATCCGGCGCGCCCTCGCCCCAGGCCGTCGACCCGCCGAACACCCACACTTCCAGCGCGTCCTCGGCATCGGAGTTGTTCGTCGTGCGCCGGAACCCTCCGAAGTCGATGTTGACGAGGTCGCCGGGATAGTACCGCCTGTCCCATATCGTGTACGGCTCGTAGACGATGCGCTCAGTCGCGTGAAACTCGCGGAACAACGTCGCCACGTCGTACTCGGCCCCGTCGTATGCGGCAGCGAACTGCCGCTCGTCGAGAGCGCCCGACACGCTGTCCAGGGCCGGCGGGTTGAAGAACCGCTGGTCAATTGCCGACGCCGCCCGCCCCAGCAGATCGACGGCCACCACCACCAGAACGGTCAGTCCCAGGATGGCGAGAGCGGTCTTGAGTCGTTCCATCTTCGCGGTTCCGTGCCTTCCCGCGCCGAGCGCACGTATATTGGTCGATCCGGGCTAGTTTCCGTCCGGTCTGTGGGCCGGCGGCGGTACGCTGTCATCGTCCCCCGAGGCGTTCCCTATGCTTCCCTCACGGACGAGACGCGCTTGCGTCGCTTCCTGAATGCCCGGCTTCCATGTCGGCGACGGCATCGACTCGGCGATCTCCTTCAGCCGCTCCATCGACCACGAGTCGTGATAGAGACTTATATCAACATCGTTGACGTGCCAGGACAGGCTAGCCGGATAGGCGGCTTTCGTGCCGTCGAGCAGTGTGTTCACCCCACTGTCATTTCCTATCGCGTTACTCCCGTCCACAGTGGTCACTCGATCGGTCTCATCTAGGCTTAAATCGCTGACATCGTCAAGAGAGTCCCAGCCGAAGCCTCCGCCGAACGATATCTCCAACCCGTTTGAGTATCTCAAGGCCGCCTGGTAGAACTCGGGCGGTGTTCCATCTTCCGAGACCCAGACGCCCGACAGCTGCCAGTCGACGCCCTCCAGCGAAGGGACGGGGATCGAATACGGAGACCGCGAGGTCGCCGTCTCGAGACTCACCTTGTCTCCGTCGATCGGGCCGCCCCCGGGGGGCGGGGCAGGACGAGGCGCGACCGCGACAACCGCATCACTCACCGGATCAGTAGTATCCTGCTGACCCCTCTGTATGAAAAGGTACACGATCACCACGGGTATGATGACCAAAATGAGAACTCCGAGCAGCGCTTTCGTTTTCATTGGACTTCCTTCCATAAACGGCCGGAAAGCCGACACTGAATGTTCGTCAAGGACAGTTGGGGCTGCTGATTTTCGGCGTCCTGAACTCGGTATTGGATATTTCGTGTACGCAATAATCCGTATCTCTCGTAACTCGTTCGACCTGAGCCTGTCGAAGGCCCTCTTGTCCCTTCTCCCGTCGTGGGCTGACAGGGGTAGGTAAAATGGGATTGCAGCTATGATCCGGCCACCGCAACCCTGTCGTTCCGAGCACCTCCCTGTCATTCCGAGCGCAGCGAGGAATCTAAAATCCATAACCGCAAGACCGGACGGCCAGGGCCGCGCTTCTCTGCATGACCAACAGTCAAACCGGGTGAGAATTTTCTGTGTCAGCTTTACGTTGTGACAGACATTTTAGATTCTTCGACTCCGTTGCGCTGCGCTCAGAATGACAGTGAGGGGTCATTCATGGAACTGGATTGATGGTCAAATACATACCCCTGTCAGCCCGTCGTGGGAGAGAGTCTGCCCCGTACTCGATACGCGGGTGAGGGTGATGCCCCGACGTGGGCGAGGGCAGTTACTTGAAAGCCTGTCGAAGGCCCCTCCGACCCCTGCACGCAGGCTAACCGTTTGCAGTCGTTTCTCGTTTACTGTATATGAACAACGCGACGTGTGCACACGAGTGTGGCGCACGTCCCTAACAACCTGTCAGAGGAGTCTCCCAGTACCCATGATGGACCTTGCAGGCGTACGCCAGATAAACGAGATGGTGGAGAAGGAGGCGCCGTTCGTCCACGACCTCGTGGCCGAGATTCGGAAGACGATCATCGGCCAGGACCGGCTCGTCGAACGCGCCCTGGTCGGACTGCTTGCCGACGGGCATATCCTGCTCGAAGGCGTGCCCGGCCTTGCCAAGACGCTCTTGGTCAAGACCATCGGCGAGGCGATCCACGGCGGGTTCTCACGCATCCAGTTCACCCCCGATCTCCTGCCCGGCGACCTCATCGGGACGCAGATATACAACCCCCGCACCAGCGAGTTCAGCGTCCGCAAGGGTCCCATCTTCGCCAACCTCATTCTCGCCGACGAGGTGAACCGCGCTCCCGCCAAGGTGCAGAGCGCCCTGCTGGAGGCGATGCAGGAGGGGCAGGTCACCATAGGCGACGAGACCTATCCCATCAGCCCGCCATTCCTCGTACTGGCGACGCAGAACCCCATCGAGCAGGAGGGCACCTACCCCTTGCCCGAGGCCCAGGTCGACCGCTTCATGCTCAAGGTCGTCGTCGACTACCCTGACCGCGCGGAGGAACGGGAGATCATCGACCGCATCACTGCGGGGCCCCTGCCGGAGGTGAGCCCGGTCATCGATCCGCAGTACATCCTGAACGCGCGCGACATCGTGCGGCAGGTCTACGTGGACGAGAAGATCAAGGACTACGTGCTCGACCTCGTGGTGGCCACGCGCGATCCGAGCGTGGCAGGACTCGACGAGATAGGCAACCTGATCTCCTACGGAGCCTCGCCGAGGGCGGGCATCTTCCTGATCTCGGCGGCGAGAGCGCATGCGTTCCTCAAGGGACGTGGCTACGTCACGCCGGACGACATCAAGCAGCTTGCGCCGGACATCCTCAGGCATCGCGTGATCACCACCTTCGAGGCCGAGGCCCAGGAGGTCACCTCCGCCGAGATCGTCCAGCGCATCCTCGACAACGTAGAAGTACCGTAAAGCCGTGATTACCGTTCGCAGAAAATGGATGGGCGCTGGGTAGGGGCAGGTTTGAAACCTGCCCTTCCGCCCCGACACCGTCATTCCGGCGAAGGAACGTCACCCCGTACCATGATACGGGGCCGGAATCCAGAGAATCGGGCTGCCAAGAACACGATGACACCGCTACGCATCTCAACAACATGCTGACCAACGAGTTGATCGCCAAGATCCGGCGCATCGAGATCACGACTCGCAAGCTCGTCAACGACACCTTCGCCGGCGAGTACCATTCGGTGTTCAAGGGTAGGGGGATGGAGTTCAACGAGGTGCGCCAGTACCACCCCGGCGACGACGTGCGCACAATCGACTGGAACGTGACGGCGCGCACAGGGGAGCCGCACATCAAGAGCTACTCCGAGGAGCGAGAGCTCACCGTCATGCTCGTCGTCGACGCGAGCCGCTCCGGTGAGTTCGGCACGAAGAACCGCTTCAAGCGTGAGCTTGCCGCCGAGCTTGCCGCTGTCATGTCCTTCGCTGCGACGACCAACAACGACAAGGTCGGCCTTCTGGTCTTCACCGACAGGGTCGAGCTGCTCATCCCGCCACGCAAGGGCCGGAGCCACGTCCTCCGCATGGTGCGCGACCTCCTCGTGTTCCAGCCTGATGGCACGGGCACCGACATCAAGCTCGCACTCGATACGATCAACGTGCTCCTCAAGCGGCGAAGCATCGTCTTCGTGATCTCCGACTTCCTCACCGACCCGGAATCGTACCGTCAGGCCCTCTACGCCACGAGCAGGCGGCACGACGTGGTGGCGTTCGACATCGACGACCCGCTGGAGCGCGAGATAGCCGACGTGGGCATCATCGCCCTGGAGGACGCCGAGACCGGTACGGTCCGTTGGGTCGATACCGGCAGCAGGGCATGGCGGCGAATGTTCTCTGAGCGGGTCGCCGGTTTCGCCGAGAGCAAGAAGGAGGTCTTCAACTCAGCCGGAGTCGACCGCATCAACGTCATGACCGACAGGGACTACGTCGCCGAGGTCGCGACGTTCTTCAAGAACCGGATGCGCAGACTCTCACAGGGAGTATAGGAGTGTTCCTCACAATTCCCCATCTTCGTCATTACCGCGAAGGGAGACACTTACACAACCTCCGTCATTCCCGCGAAAGAACGTCACCCCGTACCATGATACGGGGCGGGAATCCATAACGCCTCAATCAGCGAAAACATGATGACCCAACACAAAACGAGTACGGCATCCCGTCTGGGAAACCGGGGCCGGGGCCTCTGCCTCCTCCTCCTCACCGCTGCGCTCTTCGTGGCAGGCAGCTATGGGACGGCCTTCGCCCAAGAGGACATCTTGTCCAACGTCGATATCTCGTTCGAGGCCGATCTTCCCAATGTGAGTTTCGCCGACGAGGTCACGCTGACGCTCGAAGTCACCTACCCCGAAGACTACAGCGCAGTGGTGCACAGGCTCCCGGAGAGATGGGGCCCGGCGTTCGAGGTGCGCGAGCAGTCCCCGGCCCAGACCGTTTCCAACGACGACGGCACGAAGACGACGACCCAGACCATTCGAGTAGTGGCGTTCGGCAGGGGGACCATTCAAACGCCCGATTTGTTCATATCCGTGCGAGGCCCCGACGGAACCGTTGAGGAAGCGTCCCCCCTTCCGGTGGAAATAATAGTGGGTTCCGTCCTTCCCGGACCGGACGCTGAACTGGAAGACATCCGCCCGCAGGCCGATCTCTCAACACCGCTGTTGGAGCAGCCTATCGTACAGACTGCGACCACGTTGACCGGCCTTATCATACTATTTGGGGCTTTGATTACGCTGTTTGTACTGGGGTACTTCCTCTACCGCCGCCTCCGCAGCGACGAGGACCTGCCCATCGTCGATCCACGTACACCGTGGGAGATCGCCATAGACGAGCTCGACCGCATCGAGCGCCTCGACCTGCCGGAGGACGGTCGCTTCAAGCTGCACTACACCCTCGTTGCCGCCACCATGCGGATCTATGTCCAGGCGATGTACCTCCGCGACGTGAGCCCCGTCGACGCCATCGACATGACGACTGACGAAATATGGACTGCCCTCAGGCGGTCTTCGCTCAACTATGACGACGCTCGGCTGGTCAACGAGCTGCTCCAGGAGGCCGACATCGTGAAATTCGCCAAGTTCATCCCCTCCGTGACCCAGGCCTACGAGGCGTCAGGCCAGGCCCGGTATATCGTCGAGGTGACCAAGCCGCGGTTCCAGGAGGAAGTACCGTCCCAGAACGGGACCTACACTCAGCAGGAGGCCCCGGCGTGAGCGATCTGAGCTTCGGAACTCCGTGGCTGCTCCTCCTGCTCCCAGGGGTCGTCCTCCTTGCCGCCCTGCCGTACGTTTGGAAGCGGCAGATGGCCCCCGTTGGCATGAGATACGCCGACACGAGCCTGGTGTCGGGAACCGGAAGCTCCCTGCGCCTTCGGGTGATGCCGTTTGTCTCCGCCCTGCGCTTCGTGGCGCTCGCCCTCGTGATCGTCGCCGTCGCCAGGCCGCAGTCCGCGGACGCCCGGGAGGTCATTCGCGGCGAGGGCGTCGATATCGCCATCGCGGTGGATATATCCGGGAGCATGGGCGCGAGGGACTTCGATCCGAACAGGTTGGAGGCGGCCAAGGATATCATCGCCGACTTCATCGAGGAGCGAGAGTACGACCGCATCGGCCTCGTGGTGTTCTCCCTCAACGCCTTCGTTCAGAGTCCGCCCACCCTCGACCACAAGGTCCTCCTCAGGCTGCTCGACGAGATTGACCTGGCCGATAGATTGCGCTTGGAAGACGGGACCGCCGTCGGCGACGGCCTGGCAACGGCCGCAAATATGCTCAAGGACTCCACGGTCGAGAACAAGCTCGTGACCCTGCTCACGGACGGCGTCAACAACGCCGGCGACTTCGATCCCCTGACCGTCGCCACCGCAGCCGAAGCCCTCGACATCAAGGTCTATACCATAGGGATGGGCCGGCCGAGCCGGTCCGCCGACCCTCAGCTTGGCCCCTTCGGTGGAGGCGTCGTCATGCAGAGCGCCAACCTCGACGAGGAGACGCTCCAGCAGATCGCCACCATCACCGACGCCAAGTACTACCGCGCAACGGACACCGAGGCGCTCCGTGGCATCTATGACGAGATCAACGCCCTCGAGAAGTCGGAGATTGAGGTCCTCCACTTCACCAGCTACCGCGAGCTAGCGGGCTGGTTCCTGGTACCCGCCCTCCTGCTCTTCCTGCTGGAACTCGTCCTATCCCAGACCGTATTCCGAAAGATACCGTAAGCCAATGCTAATCTACGCCCTACTCTCTATGCCCACCCAGCACCCGGAACCCAGCACCCAGCACCCATAACCCATGACCTTCGCCGCTCCACAATACCTATACGCCCTGATCGCCCTTCCCGCGCTGATGGCCTTCGTCTGGTGGGCCTTCTCTCGACGCGCCGCTACGGTGCGACGCATCGGCGACCCCGCCCTCATCGAACGGCTCAGCCTGGCCGTCAACCGGGGCATGCGGAGACGCCGGCTCGTCCTCTGGTTCATCGGCGTCGCCCTCATCATCTTCGCCCTGGCCCGCCCGCAGTGGGGCAGCGACGTTCAGATCGTCGAGCAGCGCGGCGTGCAGGTCATGGTCGCCCTCGACATATCGCTCAGCATGTTGGCCCAGGACCTGAAGCCTTCCCGCCTCGAACGCGCCAAGCTTGAGATCGACGACATGATGTCGAAGCTCACAGGCGACGAGGTCGGCATCGTCCTGTTCTCCGGCTCCAGCTTCATCCAGTTCCCCATGACCTTCGACTACGCGACCGCTCGGACCTATCTCCGCCACGCGAACCCCTCGATAATCTCGCGGCAGGGCACCGTCATCGAAAAGGCCATCCGCACCTCCCTGACTGGATTCAGCGAAGAGCGCGCAAGCCAGAAGATCATCGTCGTCATGACCGACGGGGAAAACCACGAAGGCGACCCCGTTGCGGCGGCAAGCGAGGCCCTGGAGCAGGGCGCTGTCGTGTACACCGTCGGCTTCGGTTCGCCGGAGGGCGAGCCGCTCCCCATATTCGATCCGGCGGGAAACGTCTCAGGCTACCGGCAGGACAACCAGGGCCAGGTGATCCTATCCAGGCTGGACGAGGCCACCCTGCAGCGGGTCGCGGAGGCGGGCGGAGGCAAGTATTTCCGTGCCGTCGATCGCGGCGCCGTCGAGGGCTTGGTCGACGAGATAGAGTCATTCCAGGACGAGAGCTTCCAGAGCGAGTTCAACCGCACGAATATCGAGCGGTTCCAGATCTTCCTGCTCGCGGGCATACTCTCGCTCGTTCTGGCCGAGGTAATGTCCGACAGGCTCTCTATCTCGCTCTGGAGACGACGCGCGTCCACCGTCGAGGAGGCGGGCCATGCGTAATCGAGAGCACACGGGAATGGCGTTTGGTCTCTCCCCCGCCGGGGGAGAGATACAGAGAGGGGGTGCGGGAAGTCCTTCCAGGGCTGCCAAAGCACACGACATCCGTCATTCCCGCGAAGGGAGACCTTTGCATAACCACCGTCATTCCCGCGAAGGCGGGAATCCAGAGAAGTCTCCGAAGCTGGATGAAGTCCTTTCAACGACACCCTCTCAGCGGGAGAACGGTTACGCAAAGACCTCCGAAGGCGGGAATCCATACCGCACACCCAGCGTAAACATGGCCCCATCGCACCCAATTGGCGCAATGGCCATCGCCACTCTCGCCCTTCTCCTTCTCGCCTGCACCCAGACCCCCGCGGACGTCAACAACGCAGGTCATGAGCCGTTTGAGCAAGCGGAACTCGAAACCACTCCCGACGACGAGGCAATCGAGGCCTACGGCGAAGCCCTGAGCGCCTACGAGGATGCCCAGCTGCGAGTTCCCGAAAAGGGCGAGCCGTACTACAACGCCGGGAACGCCCTCTATCGGATGCAGGACTACGAAGCAGCCCTGAGTGAGTACGACGAGGCCCTGATATGGGCCGAAGACGACCTTCGAGCGAAGGGGTTCTTCAACAAGGGTAACGTATACTTTGATATGGAAGACTATCCACAGGCGATCGAGGAGTACAAGAAGGTGCTCAGGATCGATCCCGAAAACGACGATGCCAAGCACAACCTCGAGCTGGCGATGTCAATGCTCCCGCAGCAGGACGAACAGGAGCAGGGAGAAGAGCCCGAAGAGAACGACCAGCAAGGCCCCGAACAGCAGGAGCAGGAACAGCAGGACCAACAGCAAGACCAGCAGCAGGAAGGCCCTGAGAACGAGGAAGAGCAACAGGAGGAACAGCAGGACGAAGAGCAGGAGGGCGAAGAGGGAGACCAGGAAGAGGAAGAACAGCCTCAGCAGCAGCCCCAAGCTAGCCCGCAGACCGAGCCGATTACCGAGGAGCAGGCGAGACAGCTACTCCAAAGCGTTGCCGACGACGCGGAGACCCTCCAGGAGCGGCTGCAGCAGGTCCTCATAGATGAACGGCCTGCTGTGAATCCTTGGTAGACATCAACGTGCGACACACTCGAACCATACGTACCGCCCTCGCCGGCATCTCTCTTGCCGCCGCGCTCGTCGCCGTGGCAACGCCTGCCGTCTACGCGCAACAGCAGCAGGACGTTGAAGTCACCGCCGAGGTCGACAAGGCCGAGCTCGCCGTCGGTGAGGAATTCACCCTCAGGGTGAACGTCAACGGTTCGCTGAATCCCCAACCCCCCTCTATCCCGCAGTACGATGGCATCCGTCGCCTCGGCCCTCCGTCGATGCAGAGGCAGACCTGGGTTCGAAACGGGGTGAGTGGTTCCACTGTTTCGTTCTTCTATCAGTACCGCGCCACGGAAGTGGGCAAGGTGACGATTGATCCGATCTCGGTTACCGTCAGCGGGCAGACGTATGAGACGGAATCCATCGAGGTTGAAGTGTTCCGTGGGCTTGTCGTTCCTACCCCGGTGCCCGGTCAGGCCGATGCCTCGGCGGACGACGCCTCCTCGACCGACAGCAGCATGTTCGTGGTCGCCGAAGTCGACAACGACAAGCCGTACCTCGGCGAGCAGATCGCCTTCTCGTTCAAGTTCTACCGTCGGTCGGTCCTCTTCCCCGCCTTTGGCAGATACGGCCAACCGCGCTTCTCCCCGCCGGGATTCACCGGATTCTGGAACGGAGTGGAGACCGACCAGCAGGAGTACACCGAGACTATAGACGGGAGGCGATATCAGGTCGTTGAGTTGGAGACCATCCTCTTCCCAACCGTCGTCGGCACCCTCGTCATCGAACCCGCGGGGCTTACGGTGCCTATCGATTTCTTCGAATCGCCCAATTACCTGGAGACCGATCCTGTGGTCATCGAGGTGCAGCCCCTGCCCCCTGCCGCCCCCTCCGGCTTCATGGGCGCTGTCGGTAGCTTCGATGTCACAGCGGTGGTGGACGACACGACCGGGACAGTCAACGAACCCGTCCAGCTCACCGTGACGGTGACGGGCGAGGGCAACATCGAGACCCTCCCCGATCCCGACTGGCCCGACTTCACCGACTGGCGTGTCTTTGAATCGCCCTCAAACTCGTCGAGCCGCGTCTTCGATGGAAAGATAGTCGGGAGCCGCACCTATGAGACAGTCTTGGTGCCGGAGAAGGCGGGAATGGTGACCGTCCCCGAGATCGGCTACACTTACTTCGATCCCAGCGTCGATGGGTACGTGGAGGCCGTGACCCAACCGATCGTCATGTCAATTGAAGTTGGTGACGGGTTGACTTCACTGCCGTCGTCACCGGGAGGCTCGGCGGTCGAGCGCGCAGGCTCGGACGTGCGGCACATCAAGCCCGTCCCGTCGTCTCTCAGCCAATCGGGAACGGCGCTGACGGGGAGTCTCTTGTACTGGGCCGCATGGACGGTCCCCCTCATCGCGCTTGCGGGAGCGGTGGCCTTCCGCCGCCGGCAGGCAGCCTCGGAAAGTGGTCGAGCCGCCGCCCTGAGGCGAAACGCCCTGTCGAATGCTCTGGAGTCTCTGGCGAGAGCGGGTGAGTCCGGCGCCGACCCGCGCGTCGTCGTTGCCGATATCCTCTCGGACTACCTCTCCACCCGGCTTGACCTGCAGGTGGCCGGCCTGACGCACGAGGCGCTTGACCAACGGCTGCAGACCCTCGACGTCCCGCTTGACCTCGCTCTAACGGTCGAAGGCATCCTGGGCGCCGCCGAGGTGGCGAAGTACGCCCCGGAGATAGGCGACTCCGTGGCGGCTGACGCGCACTTCGAACGCGCCGCGCAGCTCCTCAAGGACATCGACGAGGCCACAAGCGCATGAAATGGTCCCCACGACATCTCGCTGTTCTCGTGGCCGCCTTTGGCGCGTTCTTCGCTGTGGTTGGCGTTGCTCTGGCCCAGTCACAGTCGTCATCCGATCTCATGGAAGAGGCGAACACGCTGTACGAGCGCGAGGAGTATGCCGGGGCCGCCCAGCAGTACGAGGCCCTTCTCGACCAGGGGTATGCCGACGCCGCCGTCTACTACAATCTCGGCAACGCATACTTCAAGAGCGATGAGCTCGGACGCGCCATCCTCAACTACCTCCGCGCCGAGGAACTCTCCCCGCGCGACCCCGACATCCAGGCCAACCTCGAATTCGCGCGCGGCAAGACGGTCGACCGTGTCGAGCCGGGGGGTGAATCGCTCTTCGCCGGTGTGTCCGGCTTCGCGCGAGGCTGGGCTACCGCCGGAGAGGTGGGCGCTATTTCCCTCCTGCTCTGGTTGGTGAGCGCGCTCGCCATAGGAACGCTTATCGTACGGCGGGACGTACCTCGCAGAAGCGACGTCCGGAACGCCGCAATCGCTGCGTCTGCCGTTACCCTCGTATCACTCGTGCTGTTGCTGACCATGCTGTACGCCAACACGAACGACAATGCAGGCGTGGTGGTGGCCTCTACCGTCGACGTCATGAGCGGCCCGGGCAAGCAGTATGAAACCGAGTTCACCCTCAACAGCGGCGCGCAGGTGCGCCTCGTGGATACACGCCAGGGATGGGTCAGAATCGCTCTCCCCGGCGACGACCTCCAGGGCTGGGCCCCCTCCGGCGACATCGAGGCCGTCAGACGCGGCGGCTAGTCGGCCTCCATTTGTAGCTGTTCAGACTCGGTGCGAAACCATCTCTATGCACAGCACCGTCATACCCGCGAAAGCGGGTATCCAATCCCCTCTCCCGTTCGCGGGAGAGGGCTAGAGCCTGCGCCGTACTCCGATACGGGGGTGAGGGTGTTCCCCTCACGGTCTGCTAGTTTGCAGATGTCTGCACACTGTGGTATTATCGTTACCCATAAGGTAATGAAAACGGAGGATGCTGATGCCGACTCTTATCCTGGAGCAAGAATACTCTCGTGGACATCACTTTTCGGACCAGAAGGCTCATGAAAGTCTTCAACTCAGATAGAGAACTCAGGAGAGCGTACGGCGATCGTATGGCGCGCACCATCCAAATGCGCCTTGCGGTTCTCAAGAACGCTCGGACACTAACAGTGGTGCCCACAACCAAACCGGATAGACGACACCAACTTGCAGGCAATCGAAAGGGACAGTATGCAGTGGATTTGGTTCACCCACACCGGCTCATTTTTGAGCCTGGACACGATCCTGTCCCAAAGCGTGAAGACGGAGGAATCGATACCGACAAGGTAACCGCAATCAAGATTATGGAAGTGACAGATTACCATTGATAAGAACACTCGATTGGCAACAACCATCTATCCCAAGAGGAAAGAGGGAGGTATTGATATCCGCTAAGTAATGCAAACACAATAGCCGCAACAGCGGACTTTAGAATTTAAGGTAATTTGATGGCAACCGCTACCTATAGATATGAACCGGACTACGCCGTTCCACCGGGATGGGTGTTGGAGGAACGTCTTGAAGACCGGCAATTCTCGCATGCCGAATTCGCAAGGCGCTGTGGACGGTCTCCGAAGTTGATCAGCGAAATAATCGCGGGTAAGGCTCCTATTGAGCCCGTTACTGCTCTGCAGTTCGAAAAGGTCTTGGGACTTGACGCAAGCGTTTGGCTCGGCATGGAGTCCGACTATCGACTCCATCAAGTACGTGAAGCCGAGAAACAAAGGGCCACAGAGCTAGACGAATGGTCGAAGGCCTTCCCGGTTAGAGAACTGGTGAAGCGGGGGATAATCCCAAAACCGTCGTCGAGTTCGGACAGGTTGTCCAGCTTGCTCTCATTCTTCGGTGTCGCGACAGTTGAAGCATGGCGGAACAGGCAAGACCAATTGAAGGTTGCCTACCGTCACTCCCCCAGTTTCAAGAGCAATGATCTTGCCTTGGCGACATGGCTTAGGCTTGGGGAGATTGAAGCTGAGAAGACAGAGTGCCCCGACTACAGCGAGCAGAGATTTCGCCAGTCATTGGCGCACATTCGTAAGCTGACGGCCGCTCAGTCTAACGAGACATTGGATGAGGCTCAACGCCTGTGCCGCGATGCAGGTGTAGCCCTCGCGATTGTCAAACCGCTTCCAAAGACCGCGCTCAGCGGGGTAGCCTGGTGGTTGACGCCTCGAAAAGCAGTGATCCTTCTGAGTACGCGACACAAGCGAGACGATCACCTTTGGTTTAGCCTCTTTCACGAAGCGGCGCACATTCTCCTTCACAGTAAAAAGAAGATCTTTATAGATGAAACTGGTAAAGAGATCACCGATGCTGATGCCCAGGCTGACAAATGGGCCGCCGATTTCTTGATTCCTCGTCCCGACTGGAGACGATTTACAGCTTCATCCAGGTTCTCAAGGGTCCGTGTGAGACGATTTGCTCGGCAACAGGGGATCGCCCCGAGCATCGTGGTCGGGAGACTTCAGTACGAGAAGCACATCCCCTGGGACCAACTCAATGACTTGCGGGTGTCTCTAGCCTAGGGAGAAGTCATCTGCGCGCCCACGTTCAGCCCTACCCCTCTCCCCGCATCCCCGGCGGCGGACCGCCACCCGGCCCCCTGCCTCCACGTCGGGGCCCTCTCTCTCCCATACGCCCCCTTCCGGCCCACTCGCCCGGCCGTCCCGGTCCGCCGGGACGCATAGCCCCCGGCCTTCCCTCACCGCCCTGGCGACCACGCCCCTGCCCTTCGGGGCCGTCCAGCGACTGTAAACGCGCGTACAGACCGTTGCGGGCCATGAGCTCGTCGTGCTTGCCCTGCTCCGCTATTCGGCCTTCATCGAGCACGACGATCAAATCCGCGTTCCTGATCGTGGAGAGACGGTGTGCGATGACGACGGCCGTCCTCCCCTTCAGCATGTCCGCCAGCGCCCGCTGGATCTGCATCTCCGAGTTCGTGTCGACGTTCGCCGTCGCCTCATCCAGGATCAGCACGTGCGGCTCCCCGACGATGGCGCGCGCGAAGCTGATGAGTTGGCGCTGCCCGATGCTCAGGTTCCCTCCGCGCTCCTGCAGCGGCGTCTCGTAACCGTTCTCGAGGTTCATGATGAACTCGTGAGCGCCGACCGCCTTCGCCGAGTTCATGACCTGCTCATCAGTCACGCCCTCACGGTTGTAGCGGATGTTCTCTGCCACCGTCGACCCGGAGAACAGGTATGGCTCCTGGGGAACGACGCTCACCTGCCGGTAGAGCGATTCGAGGGCGATGTCGCGGATGTCAACGCCGTCGATCGTAATCCGCCCCGCCTTCACGTCGTAGAGCCGCAGGAGCAGCGAGACCATGGTCGTCTTCCCTGCGCCCGTCGGCCCCACGAAGGCCACCGTCTGCCCTGCCGCGATCTTAAGGTCGACGCCTCGGAGCACCGGCTCGTCCTCCTCGTAGTGGAAGCCGACTCCCTCGTAGCTGATCTCCCCCTTCACCGGGGGAAGATCGATTGCGTCGTCCTTCTCCTCGACATCGGGGTTCATGTCCAGTATCTCGAAGATGCGCTCCCCGGAGACCATGGCGCGCTGAAGCGAGCCGTACTCCTGCGTCAACGTGCGCACGGGCTCGAAGAACCGCTGGATGAAGAGCGCGAAGGCCACGAGGACTCCCGGCTCTATCGTCTGCTGGAACACCATGTACCCGCCGAAGAACACCACCAGCGCCAGTCCCAGCGACGTGAGCAGTTCCACCGTGGGCAGCAGAGCGGCGGAGAGACGGCTCGCCTGCAGGTTGGCCTGGAGGTTCTCGACGTTCGACCGCTGGAATCGGCGGATGTTCGCTTCCTCGCGATTCAGGCTCTGGACGACGCGGACCCCGGAGATGTTCTCCTGCAGGCCGGAGTTCACCTCCGCGATCGCCGTGCGGACTCGCATGAACGACCGGCGGGCGAAGCGCTGCCAGATATTCAACGCGATGAAGAGGATGGGAATCACTGAAAGGGTGATGAGCGCAAGCATCGCGTTCATGTACACCATTGCCCCGATAATCCCGATCAGGCTGAGTACCTGCCCCAGGCTGTTGACGAAGATGGAGATCACCTCTTGAAGCTGGCGAACGTCGTTCTGCACCCGCGACATGATGCGGCCTGTCTCGTTCTTGTCGAAGAACGACATCGAAAGCCGCTGGATGTGGTTGAAGAGTTCCACCCGGAGCGTCCGCAGGACATCCTGGCCCGCCAGCGCCATCAGGCGCATATTCAGATAGCTGGACGCGAACTGCACAGTCGCTATGGCCAGAAACAGCCCTACCGCCCAGTTCAGCCCGGACAGATCGCCCGTACTGATGAAGTCGTCTATGACCCACGCGACTATCATCGGCAGCCCGACGACCGTCACGGTGTAGACCATCGTCGCTATGAAGGCAATCGCAACGAGTGTCCCATACGGACGGAAGTACCCGAGCAGGCGCATGACCACGCGATGGTCATACAGCCTCCCGTCCTCGTCCTGATCAAGGCCCATTTCACCCATGCGGCGAATCGCCCCCGGGCCCATGCCGCCCGAGTAGCCTCGCCCGGAAAAGCCTCCTCCTCCCATCATGGCTGCAGCCTCCCGTATCCCTTCACTGGATTCATCACGTACACTCGCCCCTCTCCTCGCCGCAGCTGTCCGACTCTACCGAAGTCTGACGCGCCATGGCCTCGACCAACAGGTCCAACGCCGGGGCAATTTTCTTCAGGTCATCCTTCGTAAGCGGCTCCGCAATTGCCTCGAATCGCACCGCCCCCAAGCGTGAAAACCGGTCGAGGATCTCAAGGCCGGAGTCCGTTATCCGGCAGAGAACGACGCGACGGTCGGACGGATCGGGAACGCGCTCGACGTACGCTTTCTTCACGAGCCGGTCGATCATGCTGGTTGCGGAGGGCATTCCCCTGCTCAGGTGGTCGGATATATCCTTCATGCGCTGCGGGCCGCGACTCAGAAAGTAGAGCGTGCGTATCTGCGGCATCGTCATGTCGAACCCGGCCAGGTCGTCCCGCATCCGCGCCCTGCCGAGCTTGGTCATCCGGTTCATGCTCGCGGCAATGCGGTCGATCAGCTCTTTTCTGTCGGAGTCCATCGCTGCCCTTTTAGTTTCACTAACTCGAAGTATCCTACCATGTCGAACCTTTCCCGTCAACGGCCCATTTCATTATGGACGATGTACGAAAACGTCAGGAAGTGTCAGGGCATTTCCAGGGCTTAGCAGGAAGTCAAACAAGGACCCCGTTCACCCTGAGCAGCGTTACGCCCCGGGTTTCGGGCCATGCCGGGGTGTCAGTAACTGCCGTGTGGCTACGAGGAAGCACGTTCGGCCTGAGCCTGTCGAAGGCCCTCTTATCCCCTCTCCCGTCGTGGGAGAGGGCTAGGGTGAGGGTGATTCCCCCATGCAGGCGAGAGCAGTTACTTGAATGCCTGTCGAAGGGTGGTAATGCCACCGATGGTTCCAGGAAATACCTTTCGTACGATTTCGGCAGTCCTGTTTGACACCCTCTTGACGATCGCCCCCCCCCCCGCCGGGGATGTGACACAGAGAGGGAGAGTCCCCCCAACCCCAAACATTCGACCCCCACGAATGTATGGTAGAGTTATTGCCGATTCCAACGCGGAGGACGAGATGAAGATCGTTCGATACGAAACAGACGGCGCGGCGACATACGGAGTGCTTGAGGATGACGGCTCGATCCGGGAGCTCGCCGGCTCGCCGTTCGAGGACTTTTCCGTGGGCGACGCTGTGGCCGACTTTGACTCCGTGCGAGTGCTTCCGACCGTCGAGCCCCGAAAGATCATCGGCGTCGGCCTCAACTACACCAAGCACATCGAGGAAATCGGCATGAACAAGCCCGAATTCCCGATGCTGTTCATGAAGCCCAACACCGGCGTCATCGGCCACGGCGACGCCATTGTCCTGCCCAGGGAGAGTAAGCAGACCGAGTACGAATGTGAGCTGACCGTGGTCATCGGCAGGGACGCCCGTCGGGTGTCGGAGGAAGACGCCCTCGACTACGTGCTCGGCTATACGTGCGGCAACGACGTGAGCGAGCGGACGATCCAGTTCCCCGAAATGAAGATGGGCGCGTTGCTCATCGGCAAGGGATTCGATACCTTCTGCCCGATCGGCCCGGTAATCGCCACCGGCCTCGATCCGTCCGACCTCCGGCTGCAGACCAGGCTCAACGGCGAGACCAGGCAGGACGACAGCACGTCCGACCTCCTCTTCTCCGTCCGCAAGCTCGTCTCCTACATCAGCGAGGCCATGACGCTCCAGCCCGGCGACTGCATCCTTACCGGAACGCCGTCAGGCGTAGGCCCAATGGCCCCCGGCGACGTGGTGGAGATCGAAATCGAAGGCGTCGGCGTCCTCAGCAACCCCGTCGTAGCCGAGGCGTAGACGGTTGGGATTCTATGCCGCTGCCACGATGGGATGTGGTAGGAGGCGTGAAGCCTCCCTTGTAACTGTTCAGGCTTCGTGAGAGCGCACAACGCAACAGCCACCGTCATACCCGCGAAAGCGGGTATCCATTGAAGAGGACGGCTCCATTGACCGACTGGACCTGGAGGACTACCACTGATGGCTACAGGCGACATCAAGGTGAATATGACCCCCTCGCACCCCGGCGAATTTGTCCGATTAGAGATAATCGACGAGTTGGGATTGAACGTGACAAAGGCATCCGAGATACTGGGCGTTCGTCGGGCGACGCTTTCCGACTTCCTCAATGGCAACGCAGCCCTGTCACCCGAGATGGCGCTGAGGATAGAGAAAGCCTTCGGCGTGAGCATGGACATGCTGCTGCGGATGCAGGCGTGGCACGACGCATCCCGTATGCGCGCACGGGCAGACGACATCGATGTTCGGCGCTACCAGCCCGCATAGTCCGCTAGACTAAATCAGGGGGCCGCGATGCCTAAGCCGCGAATCACGAAGGTCGAGTTCGAAACGTTCACCTACGAGCTTTCCGATCTGGGTCACGGTGAGCATGGGCCGACCTACTCGCCCGGCAGGTCGATATCCAACACCGCGTACGCCATCACGATTTCAACAAACGTCGGCGTTACCGGAGAGTTCGTCTTCGGTGGGTCTATCGAGTACGCCGGCGCCTGCATGGTCGCCGAGATGCTCGTCGGCCAGGACCCGCTCGAACGCGAGTACATCTACACCAGCATCAAGCAGATGATGCGTCAGCAGGCCGAGATCGGTATCGCTGCCGTCGACATCGCCCTCTGGGACCTCGCCGGCAAGTACCACGATGCCCCGATTCACCGGCTTCTCGGCGGTTACCGCAAGTCCCTCCCGACCTATCCGGCCAGCGTCCACGCCACCGAGAACGACGAGCTCAAGTCGCCGGAGGAAATGGCCGACTTCGCCGAGCAGTGCAAGGAACTCGGCTATCCGGCGTTCAAGATCCACGGTTGGGAGAACGGCGAGCCGAACCGTGAGGCAGAGACGATTCTCATGCTCCGCGACCGTGTCGGCGCTGACATGGACCTGATGTCCGACCCGTACAACGCCCTCCGCACCTTCGGCGACGCGATCAAGGTGGGCCGCGCCTGCGACGAGGCGGGATACTTCTGGTACGAGGACCCGTTGGCGGACGGCGGAATATCGCAGTTCGCCCACCGCAAGCTCAGGGAACTGCTCGTCACACCAATGCTCCTCACCGAGCACGTGCGGGGCCTGGAGGCCCGCGTCGACTTCATGGTCAACGGCGCGACCGACTTCGTCCGCGGCGACGTGCAGTACATGGGTATCACCGCCACGATGAAGCTCGCCCATGCTGCCGAGGGCCTCGGCCTCGACATCGAGATGCACAGTCCGGGCCCTGCCCAGCGGCAGTGCATGGCCGCCATTCGGAACACCAACTACTACGAGCTATCCGGCTCCCGGCCGCAGGGTCCGAACTCCAACTACATCCCCGTCTACGCCGACGACTACGTTGACCAGCTCGATGCCGCCGTGGACGGCCACTTCCCCGTGCCGCAAGGCCCCGGACTCGGCGTCGTGTACGACTGGGAGAAGATCCGTCGCAATAGCCTGGGAACCAAAGTCTTCGAGTAAAAAGTGGCCGGAGGAGACCCCGTTCACCCTGAGCCAGTCGAAGGGTGAAAACGCGGTTCATGGTTCGACAAGCTCACCACGAACGCTTCTCCCTTGCCTCTTAGAACACTCTGTTGGCTCCAACGCCCGCGGATATGTCGTTATATCGACTTCTCGAACACGAGCACCTCGAAGCCGAGCTTCCTGGCCCTGGAGACCTCTCCATACCCCGCCTTCAAGTACATGCCGATTGCGGCCACTTGCCCTACCGTAGTCTCCAGCGTCAGCCTGCGGAAGCCCAACTCCCTCGCTTGCTTCTCCAACATCCTCAATATCCGCCCACCTAGACCTCTGCGCTGGAAGTCGGGATGTACTCGCATCCGGCATATCTCGGCGCAGCAGTCCGAGAGGCGCTTGAGCCCGCCCATCGCGACGATGCGGCCGTCGACAGAACCCACGTAGAACTCACCGCCCGCCTCAATATACTCATCCTCTATGCGATGCAGGTCGTCGTCCCACGGGCCGTTTCCCGCGTGCGCGCCGACCTCGTTCAGGGCGATGTTGTGAAGCTCCCACACCGCGTCGTGGTCGGAAGCCCGGTATCGCCGGACCTCCATCATCGGAGCGACAGCCGCGTAATCTCGCCGGTGAACGAGAGGACATATATCTCGCCGTCCGGTCCCTCGGCAAAGGACGCTATCTGGAGGTTGGTGCCGGCGATCCTGGCCTGCTGGGTAGCTCGAGATCCGTCGTGGCGCAGCGCCCAGATATTCCCTGTGCAGAAATCTCCGTACACGTACGCCCCGACGAGCGAGGGGATACGGCTGCCACGATACACGTATCCGCCCGTCACCGAGCATCCACCATCCCGCCCGTACTCCGCCACCGGAGGTTCAAGCCCTTCGCGGTCGCAGCCGGCGTCACGGAAGCACGATGACCCCTCCATGATGTTCCAGCCGTAGTTCGCTCCCGGCTTGATGATGTCGATCTCCTCCAGCTTGTTCTGCCCGACGTCGCCAGCCCAGAGGTCGCCCGTCTCTCGGTCGAACGAGAATCGCCACGGGTTGCGGAGTCCGTATGCCCATATCTCCGGTCGCACTCCCTCCACGCCCGCGAAGGGATTGTCTTGCGGCACGGCGTAGGAACCGGTCTCGTCGAGCGTGCTCACGTCGATGCGGAGGATGGTGCCGAGCAGCGTGCTCAAGTCCTGCCCGTGTCCCCTCGGATCGCCTCCGCTGCCTCCGTCGCCAAGCCCGACGTAGAGGTATCCGTCAGGCCCGAACGCGATGTGCCCGCCGTTGTGGTTCGAGAACGGCTGTCCGATCTCCATGATGATCCTCTCGGAGTTGATATCTGCGCTCTCGGCGTCCGGCGATGCCTGGTACCGCGCGATGACGGAACGCCTCGGAGATGCGGCGGAGTGGTAGACGTAGAAGTAACCGTTGTCCTTGAAGTCCGGATCGAAGGCGAGACCGAGCAGCCCCTCCTCGTTGCCGCGGTCGCTCACCCTGCCACGAATGTCGAGAAAGGTCTGTGGAGGCGGTGGGTTCGCCACGTTGTCGAACACCATGATGCGTCCGGGCTGCAGGACGAGATACAGCCGCTCCGGCATCCCATCGGGATGCGCCAGGTACACCATGCGGTCGAACGAGACGCTGGGGAAGACGATCTCTGAGCGTACGCTTGGGAGAGCGCCGCTTGAGGGTAGGGGAGTCTTGGACTCGTCCATGTCGGTGCCGGTAGATATCGGAGTCTCCGATGCTGCGGTCGGAACGCCCGTGGGTGAAGGGGTCTCCGATTCGACAGTGTCGACACTTGCAGCCGTAGCTTCCGGTGACGGGGCCGCCTCCGGCTCGGACGAACACGCCGTTACGGTGACGACGGTGATTACGGAGACCATTGCTGGCCACTTTAGTGCTGTCATGTTCAATCTATTCATTCACACGCTCCAATCGTCCTCGATTCACCCCGAACCGCGTCATCTTCGCAAGGTACTCCGGCTCGATGTCATTCACATCAGCGGTGGTTATGAATACCTGCGAATAGTGGCAAATGCGCTCCATGACCAGGCGACGCCTGGGAGCGTCTAACTCCGAGAGCACGTCGTCGAGCAGCAGAATCGGCTGTTGTCCGCGAACTCCACGCAAATACTCGGCCTCCGCCAGCTTCATGGCAAGGACGGCCGTCCTCGCCTGTCCGCGCGACGCATAGAGGCCGACGTCCATCCCGTCGAGTACCAGTTGGAAGTCGTCGCGATGGGGCCCGCGAACGGAGAATCCCTGTGCGATCTCGCGGGAGCGTACGTTCTCCAGCGCATCGCGAAGCGCCTCCCCAATGCTCTCGACATCGTTCCTCTCGCCGATATCGAAGCTCGGAAGATAGACGATTTCCAGTGAGTCGCCGTCGTCCGTAAGTGTTGAGTGGGTTAGAGCGGCCTCTGCGGACAGGGCATCAAGCGCCCGGTGTCTCCGTGCCACCACGACGCCGCCCGACTTGACGAGTTCGCCGTCCCAGAACCCCAGGTCTCCGGGGCGGGAATGGCCGCTCCTGATGCCCTTGAGCAGGTGATTGCGCTGCGTGACGACCCGCTGGTATCGCTGGATGGCTCGCAGGTACTCCCTGTCCACCTGTGATATGAGGATGTCCATGTAGCGCCGTCGGAGGCTGGGCGGGCCGTATGCTATGTCGAGGTCCTGCGCGCTGAACATGACGGCGTTGATCTCGCCGACGAGCTCGGACGCGCGGCGGGGAATGCCGTTCACCCGCACGTACTTCTGGACGTTCAGGCGCGCCTCCCCGTCGATGCCGCCCGACTCGTCGAGGGTGTTCTTGAAATCGACCTGGACGCGGACGGGACCGTCCTCCCGTTGAACTACCGCGGCCACCTGCGAAAAGAACTCGACTCCCACCGACTCGCGACGTACGAGTTCACGTTCGGTCGAAGCGCGCTGGGACTTGGCTATGACGAGGAGATACAGGGCTTCGAGGAGGTTGCTCTTGCCGTGCCCGTTGTTGCCCTGAACGAGCACCATCCCCGGCCCCAGTTCGACCTGCAGCCGCTCGTAGTTTCGAATGTTGAGCAGAGATATCTGGGAGAGATGTATATCTGGGCCTCTTGAACCTTGGACGTTAAGTTGCGCCCGACTGCGATTCAACCAACTCGAGAAACTCGTCCTCGGTGATGACCGGAACCCCGAGTTTCTCGGCGTCGGCGAGCTTCGAACCGGCGTCTTCGCCCGCCACAACGTAATCAGTCTTCTTGCTGACGCTGCCGCTCACGGCGCCGCCCATGTCCTTGATCCTTCCCGTGATGTCAGAGCGACTGAACCGCTCCAGTCTGCCGGTGACGACGAATCGAAGGCCGTCGAGCACCTGCTCCACCGGTTCCTCGCCTTGCTCGGCCTCCATCGTGACGCCGACGGTGCGCAGCTTGTCAATGACGGCGCGATTCGACTCGTTGCCGAAGTAGGCGACGACGGCCTCGGCGATCTTCGGTCCGATGGACTGCACGGCTTCAAGGTCTTCCTGGCTTGCGTTCATCAGCGCGTCGATGTTCGGGAAGTGCCGCGCGAGAAGCTCGGCCACCTCGCCGCCGACGTGCTGTATGCCGACCGCCACCAGAACGCGGGAAAAGGGTCGTGATTTCGATGCACCGATGGCTTTGAGCAGGTTCTTGACGCTCGTCTCGCCGAAGCGGTCGAGCACCAGCAGGTCGTCCTTGTTGAGCGTGTACAGGTCGGCAACCTGCTTAATCAGGCCCCTTTCGAGCAGGACGGTGGTCTGCTTGATGCCCAGTCCCTCGATGTCCATCGCGCCCTTGCTCACGAAGTGCTCCAGGAGGCGCACCAACTGTGCCGGACAGGCGGCGTTCACGCAGAGATGCGCCGCCTCACCCTCGGCGCGGACGATGGGCTCGGCGCAGCTTGGGCACTCGCCGGGCATATCGAACTGCCTCTCGGCACCGTCGCGCTTGCTCACGACCGATGAGACGACCTGCGGTATGACCTCGCCCGCCCGCTCGACCACCACCCAGTCTCCGATGCGAAGGTCCTTCGACGCGATGTAGTCGGCGTTGTGCAATGTTGCCTGCCGGACAGTCACGCCGTTGATGTTGACGGGTTCCAGGACGGCGTATGGGTTGATGCTTCCCGTCCTCCCGACGTTCACGGCTATATCCATGAGCTGCGTCGTCGCCTGGGTGGCCGGGAACTTGTAGGCGACAGCCCAGCGCGGCTCGCGGCCAACGACTCCCAGGTGTCGCTGGTAGTCGAGCCGGTTGACCTTCACCACCACGCCGTCGCACCCGTAATCGAGGCCCTCCCAGCCTTCCACCCACGCCTTGCAGTAGTCGAGCGCCTCTTCGGGAGTGCGAACGAGGCGGCTGTGCGGGTTTGTCTTGAATCCGAGCCCGGCAAGGGCCACTATGGTCTCCCAGTGAGTATCGAACCCCATCGGCTCCGCGTAACCCAAGCCGTAGATGTAGATGTCGAGAGGGCGTTCGGCCGTTGTCCGCGGGTCGAGCTGCCGGACGGAACCGGCGGCGGTGTTGCGCGGGTGTGCATACGGAGGCAGACCCTCGGCAATTCGCTGCTCATTGAAGGCCTCGAACTTGGACTTTGGAAAAATCACCTCGCCGCGAACCTCGAATCGCTGAGGTGCGCTGTCCGCGACGCTGAGCGGGATGCTGCGGATCGTCCTCATGTTGGATGTCACGTCCTCGCCCACCACGCCATTACCCCTCGTCGCCCCGCGTGTGAGGAGGCCGCTCTCGTAGGTAAGCGCCACCGCCAGGCCATCCAGCTTTAGCTCGCAGACCATGTCGAACTGAGGCTCCTCCAGCAGGTCGGCCACGCGGGCGTGCCATGCCTTGAATTCCTCGTCGTCGAAGGCGTTGCCCAAGCTGAGAAGCGGGACCGGATGTTCGGCCTGTGTGAAGCCCTCCAGGGGCTCCGCGCCCACCCGCTGCGTGGGAGAGTCGGGCGTGACGAGTTCGGGATGGTTCGATTCCATGCCGCGCAGCTCTCGCATCAGGTCGTCGTACTGGGAGTCGGAAATCTCAGGATCGTCCAGCACGTAGTACCGGTGGTTGTGGTGATTGATGCGTTCCCGCAGCTCTTCTATTCGGTCAAGGGTGGTCGTGCCGAACATCGCCGCCATCCTGTGTAGCTTGTATCTATGATAATAGCAGTGATGTGCACCGGAGGCATCCGAAGACTGTCAAAACACTGGACGGCCTTTCGAACCCATAGCTATACTGAATGACGCGTACCGAGACCTTCACTTAAGACGTCCACCGGAAAGGCCCTCTATTGCCCCCGTCAGACGAGTACAGAGAATTCGTCAGGAAGCACCCGTCGCTGCTGGCCATCGGGAACACCCCCTTGGTGCGGCTCGACCTGCGGGCTGACATCGGAGATGCCTGGGTATCGGCCAAGTATGAGCATCTCAATCCCGGCGGTTCCATCAAGGACCGTCCCGTCCTCAGGATGCTCGTGGAGGCCATCCTGGCCGGCGACCTGACGCCGGATCAAACGATTCTCGACGCCACATCGGGCAATGCGGGCATCGCCTACGCGATGATAGGAGCGGTGCTCGGATACAAGGTCGAGTTGGTTATGCCGGAGAACGCGAGCGAGGAGCGCAAGAAGCGGCTCCGGGCCCACGGCGCGGATATAGTCTTCACCGATCCCATGCTCGGATACGACGAGAGTCTCCACGAGGTGAAGCGCCGCTACGACGCCGACCCTGACAGGTATTTCTGGTGCGACCAGTACTCCAACCAGAACAACCCTCTCGCCCACTACGAGACCACGGCGGAGGAGATCCTCTCCCAGGCCCCCGATCTCACTCACTTCGTCGCCGGAGTCGGCACGGGCGGGACCATCAGCGGCGTGGGCAAGCGACTCAAGGAGCACGACTCCAGCATCGAGATCGTCGGCATCAACCCGCCCGTATGGCCCGGTGTGGAGGGACTGAAGCACCTTGGCGAGGGGCACATCGTGCCTGAAACGTTCCATGAAGAGTACGTCGACCGCATGATCGATATCGACGTGGACGCTTCATTCGAGATGTCGCTGGAGATGTCGGAGCGCGGGCTGTTCGCAGGCCAGTCGTCGGGCGCTTATGTGTGGGCCGCCTGCCACGTTGCCGGAGAGGCGCGATCCGGCCACGTCGTCACGATATTCAACGATATCGGTGAGCGCTACTTCTCGACCGGCATGTGGGACGGAAGCGCCTGAGAGGGTGTCCAAAAGGGACTCCGTTCACCCTGAGCAGCCTTACGCCCCAGGGGTGTCAGTAACTGCCGTGTGGCTACGAGAAAGCCCGTTCGGCCTGAGCCTGTCGAAGGCCCTCTTATCCCCTCTGTGATCTCTGTGGCCTCTGTGGTGAATCCCCTTCGTCCTGAGCAGTTACTTGAAAGCCTGTCGAAGGGTGGCAACACTACCCATGGTTCCAGGAGATATCCACGTATGATCGGCTGACTCATGAGACACCCTCTAAGACTTCCCCGATCCCAGTCATTCCCGCGTAGGAAAACATCTGAATAACCGTCATACCCGCGAAGAGCTTGCCCCGTACTCTGATACGGGGCGGGAATCTAATCCCCTCTCCCGTCGTGGGAGAGGGCTAGGGTGAGGGTGATGATGTCCACCCCATGAACTCTCTACACTCACACCTGCATTTGGGCGTTGACATGGCAAAGCAGTTTTAACTACACTCAATACGTATTGAGTGTTCCACGGCAATGAAGACACGGATAGCTAGAATTCTCTGACGAGGTAAGGCTATGGTTGGCGAGAACTCGGTTCCTACCAATGCGGACCTGGCGGTCGAAAAGAACAACGAGGGCGTATCACGGTTCAAGGCTGGCGACTTGGCCGGTGCAGCCAGGGCGTTCAATGACGCGTTGCAGTTCGATCCTTCGCTTGATGAAGCAAGGGAAAACCGCGACATGGCGATCAAGCGGTTGGGCTATGACCCGCTCACCGAGGACCGCGATACCGAAGCCAGGCGCCGTGAGAAAGACTTCGACGTCGACACTGGTGGCGAGACGCTTGAGCGTCTTATCCAGTATGCCCTCTACGCCTTCGCCGGAGTGATCGGCATAGGGCTGCTGATCGGCATCTATGCAATTCTCGGGCCGGTCGGCATCGTCCTTCTTATAGTCGGCTCGCTATTCGTCTGGGCGATCAAGTGGAGTTGGCTGTTCTTGGTCAAGTGAGCCAACCGGAATCGGTTGTTGGCTCCGCTCGGCCTTACGAGGCGCTGAACTCCAAGAGCATCAGCCCTCAATAGGGTCTATGAGGCCATAGTCGCCATCTTCCCGTTGATACACGACGCTGTAGCTTCCCGTCTCCACGTTGCGGAATAGATAGAAGCTGTGATTCAGCAACTCCATCTCGGCGATCGCGTCGTCGACTGTCATGCTTACCATCGGGAAGCGCTTCCGCCGCACCACCTTGATGGGCATGTCTTCCATCTCGTCCGGTGACGGCGCCTCTTCGTCCGGCTCCGGGACAAGACCGTCCGGGATATCCCGTAGGGACTTGCGTTGCTGATTCGAGCGATATCGTCGGCCCTTATACCTTCGTATCTGCCGGTCCATCACGTCTACTGCCGTATCGACGGCCTCTCTGACGGTCGAACCGCGCCGTTGAGCGCGTAGCACCTGGCCCTTGACCGTCAGGGTAATCTGCACGGCGATCCGGTCGTCCCCCGCTCGAGACGATGTTCTCTTGATTTCCGCCGTGGCGTCCATCATTTGAGGCAAGTGCCTGGACAGACGGTTGAATTTCTTGTCTAAGTAGCTCTGGATATCGTTCGAAATGTCGACGTTTCTGCCATGGATATTGATGTCCAATATACCCTCCGGTTGTAGGTGGAGTTGTGTGGTCTATAGAGTGTGCTGGGACCTATCAAGGACCTTCGTCCGAATACTGCCTGATGTTCTTCTTCCCGACGCTGATGTTCGCCCTTCTTTCGAGTTCGCCCTCGTCAAGGTCAACGCCCAGCCCGGGCGAATCCGGCAGCCTGATGTAGCCATCTTCAACCTGCGGCCATGTAACCGAGATGCTCTCGACTGCAGGCTCGAAGTTCACCCAGTACTCGGTGATCACGAAGTTCGGGATGCACGCTGAAACGTGGACCGTCGATGCCAGCGCGACGCCCACGCTGTTGTAGTTGTGCGGGGAGACGCCCACGTAGTACGGCTCGGCCATGGCCGCAATCTCCTTCGTTTCGAGAATGCCGCCCGTGTTGCAGACGTCCGGGTTGATGATGTCGACGGCGCGCTTTTCGAACAGTTCTCGGAATGCCGCCTTGGTGTACAGAGTCTCTCCGGCGACTATCGGTATGTCGGTGCGACTCCTCACCTCGGCGAGGGCATCGACATTCTCGGCAGGACAGGGCTCCTCGAACCAGAACGGATCGACCTCTCTGATTGCATCCGCCACGCGAACCGCGTGCATGGGGGCCAGCCTTCGATGCACTTCGATCAGGAGATCGATGTCCGGCCCCACGGCTTCTCGGACCGCGTATACCGTGTCTATCGCCGCTGTCTCCTCCTCACGAGAGATGTACAGCCGCCACGGCCCCGGGAATGGATCGAACTTCAGGGCGGAGAATCCCCTATCCACCATCTGCTTGGCGGCGTCGGCGTACTCTGCGGGGCCTTCGGTCTCATCAGACCACCCGTTGGCATACACGCGAATCTTGTCCCGACACGCCCCGCCCAGCAGATCGAACACCGGCGCGCCCAGGCTCTTGCCCACGATATCCCACATGGCCTGCTCGATGGCGCTCAGCGCGGACCAGAAGTCCATCGCGCCGCGCTTGGCCGCAAAGTCCTCGTATGCCACCTGCGAGAAGTGTTTGATGTTGAACGGACTTCGCCCGACCAGGTAATGACCCAGGCGCTCTACGTGGGCCGTAACGGATGTGTCCCTGTCGGTCTGTGTGTATGCCTCGCCCCAGCCGTAGGTCCCATCGTCGGTCTCGACCCGTACAAACACCAGGTTCTTCGGCGCGTCGGCATTGACGATGTAGCTTCGAACGCTTGCGACCTTCAAGGAACCCCTCAACCCACGTGGCGATTGTCCCCGCACATTCATGGTAGCATCACATGGCCGTTTGCACGAGTGGGAAGGGGCTGTGCGAGGAAACTCCCCGTCACGTCCCTTGGCGGATTGAAGCGAACTGAACTTCAGCAGCGACCACGTCCCACCAAGCGGTTGTGGTATAATTGGAAGCCCCTGCTTCGGTAGTGCATTTGGGCCAATAGCTCAGCCGGTTAGAGCGCAGTCCTGATAAGACTGAGGTCCCTGGTTCGAGTCCAGGTTGGCCCACCAGCTTATAGCTAAGACTAGAGAGGGCTCGAATCCTCGCGCTGCGTGGGACGGAGGCGGAATCGTAATGCAGACGATGATCGGGTACCGCGGTTTCGCTCTGACAGTGGCAGTTGCGCTGGTGCTCGTGTCCGCAGCGTGCGGCAACGACGGCAGAACCTGGGGTGATGCGCGCTACACAGCCGAGATGCGGAACGCGGAGGGCGACCCCATAGGCACTGTAGTCATGCAGCAAGGCTCAGGGGGATTCTTGGTGACCGTCATGGTGGAAGGCATCGAACCCGGCCCGCACGGCATCCACATCCACTCAGTCGGGACGTGCATGCCCGATTTTGGGGCGTCAGGCGGACACATCAACGTGGAC
>DAOUKG010000007.1:0-4399 GCA_034421575.1 Dehalococcoidia bacterium | reverse complement strand
CCTTCGACAAGCTCAGAGCTTGCCCCGTACCTGATACGGGGGTGAACGGGATAATCAAAATACGTTCGTGGTGAGCTTGTCGAACCACGAAGAGCAGGTCTAACGAGACAACCCATTAATATGATCAACTTGCGAAACGGGATGTTAGCGCCAGCTACGCGTACTTGTCGCGGAGGATGCGGGAGGCTTCGGCCTCGTTCTTGAGTTTGAGATAGGGTTCTTCGAGGGGCATGTCGACGATGAGGCCGGGGGCGAAGCCGCAGTCGGGGTTGAGGCTGAGGCGCTCGGGGTCGACGTGCTTGATGGCCTCTTCGACGCGAGCGACGATTTCCTCGGTGGCGTCGATCTTCTCGAAGCGGCACTCGACGCAGCCGAGGCCGATGAGCTTGTCGTCGGGAAGCTCCCTTAGGATTGCGACGTCGCCGGCGACGGGGATGCTGAATTCCATGACGTACTGGTCGACGTTGATCTTCTTCATGGTCTCGATGATGGGCTCGTAGCCGCCCTCGGCTCCCCAGCCCTGTCTGCCCCAGTTGCGGCGGCAGAGGTGAAGGGCGGTCTGAACGCCGTCGATGCCGTCGAGTATCTGGTTGATCTTGTCGGCAGCGAGGTCCATCTCGTAGCGCGGGTCGTCGAAGGTGTCGCGGTATGCGGGGTCGACGAGGACGCAGAGGTGGGGTTCGTCGATCTGGACGACGGTTACGCCGGTGTCCTGGAGGGCTAGCAGCTCGTCGTGGAGGATGGGGACGAGTGCGTCGATGAACTCGTCGCGGGTCGGGTAGGCCTTCTTCGAGACGTCCTCCTCCCACAGGCGGACTCCGAGGAGGTAGGGAGAGGGGACGCAGACCTTGGTGAGACGGTCGGTGGCGTCGACGAGGAAGCGGGCCTCCTGGGCGACGAGGCCGGGGTTGACGACCTCCATGGGTTCGGTGATGGAGATTCCCCAGCGGCGTGGCTCCTCGCGGAGGTCGGCGGAGAAGCCCGTGGCGATGTCGGCGACGATGTGGGTGTAGGCGTGCCTGCGCCACTCGCCGTCGCTGACGAGGTCGAGTCCGGCCTGCTCCTGGACGGCGATGGCGTAGCGGACGGCGGCGTCCATGCGTGGGGACGCGGCGGCCTTGGCGGACTCGACACCGGGAGTGTCGGGGAGCATGTCCTGCACCATGAGGGGGCGCGGGAGGCTTCCGACGACGCCGGAGGCGAAGGGGGTGGCGGTGTATTCGGGGGAGATGGTCATGGGGGAGCCTTTCGGATTAGGGGATTCACCGCAGAGGGCGTGGAGAGCGCAGAGGGCAGACAGGCGGGAATTTACCACAGAGAGCACGGAGAACACAGAGGGGGAACGAGAGGAACTTACCGCAGAGGACGCGGAGAGCGCTGAGGGAGGAAGAAAGTAGAGAGAATTGCGTAGGGAGCGGTCACATAGGGCGCGGATTTTGGATTCCCGCTTTCGCGGGAATGACAGGGGTCGGGGCTACGCTTGGAATGACGGTGTATGGTAGTTCCTGATATCCGACGCGGTTCCGCGCGGCCTTCGACAGGCTCAGGCCGAACGGGGCGTGGGGTTGCTTTCAGGAGACTTGCTCGCGCCTACGTGAAGGCACCACCCTCACCCTACCCCTGTCAGCCCACGACGTGAGAGGGGATAAGAGGGCCTTCGACAGGCTCAGGCCGAACGGGGCATTCGGGCGTCAGTCGGCGCTGAGGCGGACCCAGCGGGTGTGGGTTATGCCGCCGACGGTGCACCAGAAGTAGGTCATGATGGTACCGTCGTCGAGGAGGACGCCGCCGGGCTTGCCGAAGGCGATCTGCATGTGCTCGGCGAGGAAGTTCTCGGACTCGGGTGCGCCGAGGGTTGCCTCCGCGCCCGCGTCGAAGACGACGACCTCGTTTTCTACGTCGAAGTTCTCGAGGTCTTCGGTGATGGCGACGTGGATGCCCTGCGGCTCGTGGCGGAAGTTGTAGATGGCGGCGACACGGCCGTCCGGCAGGGGTATGGGCGTACAGACCTGTCCGCGCAGGTTGGTGGGGCGTGGTTCGGACCATGTGCGGCCCTGGTCGTCGGAGACGGTCCAGTGGTTGTTCAGGTCGTTGGACGTGCCGTAGACGTGAGTCCAGATGAGGGTGTAGATTCGGTCGTCGGGCAGGACGGAGCACATCTGGTCCCACCAGAGGGTCTTGCCGGTGGTGTCGTCGGCGACGACGGTGAACTCTCCCCACGACTCTCCCTGATCGGACGAGAAGACTGCTGCCGCCTTCTGGTCGGGGATGCCGACGTAGCCTTCGGGTTTCCACGTTTCGAGCGGGTACATCCAGCGGTCGAGGGCGAGCTGCTGGAGGTTTCCCGCGCCGTTCCACGTGTAGCGTTCGGGGTCGAGGGGGACGGGGACGATCTGCGGGGCCGACCACGTGTCGCCGCCGTCGTCGGACCGGTGCAGGCAGAGCTCGCAGCGGGCGAGGTCCTCGGTGTCGGGGTCGAAGAGCTTGTCCTTCTTCTCGAAGCGGGAAGTGGTCATTATCATGCCGCCGCCGGGGACGGTCGATATCTTGGGGGCGCGATAGGACCAGTTGTCGAGATCATGGTCGGGGGTATGGATGCTGCCGCGGTTGTCCCATTCCCTGCCGTCCTGCGAGCGGAGGACCTCGATGTGGTTATCGGGGGAGCCGAGCTCCGCGCCGACGTGCTGGGATGCTATGAACGTGCCGTCGGGCAAGGGCGTGATGACAGGCATGTATGCGCCGGTGTCGGGGCGGTGGGAGATCATTCCCTGGTCAATGATGGTGAGCATGGGTGTTCCTTCGTGCGTAGCGGGGTAGGTCAGGTTGGTCAGTCGGCCGCTGCCCGGGATGCGGACGCGATTTTCACTTCGCCTATGCCGAGGGAGCCGTTGATGACGAGGTCGACGTCATCACCGGGCTCTGCAGCCTGTCCAGCCATTGTGTTGTCCACGATTTCTCCGATGGTCTTGGAGATGTTGTGTTGAACGATCCAGTGGTCGGGCACGAGTATCTCGACTGCGCCAATAACGATATCTACATTGATACGGGCGGGCCGTTCGGCAATCTCGGCTTGGGTGAGGTCGACCTTGACTGGGCCCGTCACGCAGGAGATCTCGCCGCCACGGAAGTCCTTGGAGCGATTGTACTCAGTGGCCTCGCCCACCGTGACCGATATGTCGATGTGGCCTTCATCGTTGACACGGGTCTCAGAGCCGATCGAAGATTCGGCCATTGGGTGCTGCCGTTCACGTTGCTTTCGGCGTTCGCGTTTGCGCTTGCGTTTGCCGTAGGTGCCCATTGCACCGGCGATTATCGAGACACCGACGAGGATGATGGCGATCGGCCAGACATACTCCCACCACAGGACGCCGAGGATCATGAGCTGAACGACGGACGCGATGGCGATCAGCGCGATGGGGCCCGCTGCTTTTCTGAACTTTCGGGAGACAAGTAGGACCAGGCCCCACAGAATGAACAACGACGGGATGTAGACGAGGATCTCTCCGATGCCGTCTATGGGGACGACATCCAGCGCCATGAGCAGCAGCAACACCCCAACCAGAACTACGGTACTCCCAAAGAATATGGAACCTTTCATGACGGCCTCCTCCCGTGTGAATTGGGGTGCGGTTGACCTCCAAGGAGGATGGTATCATACGGGAATAAGAGAAGAGGCACGTATCGACGCGTCGAACCTGTAACGGGTCAGTCTCCGTGAGTTGGGTAGTGAAGACCCCTTCTCTGTATCTCTCCCCCGGCGGGGGAGAGATTGGAGTAGGGAGTATCTCTCCCGGCGGGGGCTGACAGGGGTAGGCAAAATGGAATCGTAGCTACGACCCGACCACCGCAACACTGTCATTCCGAGCGTAGCGAGGAATCTAAAATCCATCACCGCAAGACCAGACGGCCAGAGCCACGCTTGTATCGGGACCGAGAATCAAACCTTCTCCGTGTCAGCTTTACGTTGGGACTAGACATCTTATACCAATGGGGTGTGATTAGGCCGTATTCTCTACTGACTGGGCTTTCTGGATTCCGGCCCCGTATCGTGGTACGGGGTGACGTTCCTTCGCCGGAAGGACGGGGGGGGTTGGGGCGGTATCGGGGACGGGCAACCACAAGGGTTGCCCCTACGGGAGGTTGATGGGGTCTAGCAATCGTTCATGTCGGTTGCCACCGACATCACCTGGAATGAAAATGGGAGCAGGGCGATTCGCGAATCGCCCCTACGGGAGGTTGGCCGGGGAAGGATTCCCGTGTTCGCGGGAATGACGGAAGCGGGGTATTCTAGTACTTAGTTTCATAATTGAGAGTAACGTATTTTAAGGCTTCCGGGCCCAACAACGCACTTGGTCCACTCGAATGGGACTGGACTCTCATTGCGCGCATCGGTGAAGCG
>DAOUKG010000006.1:0-83466 GCA_034421575.1 Dehalococcoidia bacterium | reverse complement strand
GAGGTATAATCGCATCGGGCAGGGTGAGCATAACTTGACCTTTCGTGATGGTTTGGTCTTGTTAGCTTACCCTGTTCTTACCTTTTGTCTATACTTTGTACAAAGTCCAGCTTGGAATTGAAGGGTAGCGACACAACTTGGTAGGGGCGGGTTTCAAACCCGCCCTGTGGTTGCAGAACACAACTCCAACCCACTGTTGCCACCCCTCATTTCAAAGATTTCGGTCTGCTAGGCCTTTGCACGACCCCCAAACCCGCAAACGCATGTCCCGTACCTCCCTACGGGAGCCCGCTGTACCGTCCGACAATTCTCACTCACCTGGCACCCAACACTCTTCTTCGTAGCTGTTCAGACTTCATGAGAGGACACAACGCACACAGCCCACCGTCATTCCGGCGAAGGCCGGAATCCAGTCCCCTCTCCCGTCGTGGGAGAGGGCTAGGGTGAGGGAGAGGGTTGTTCACCTCATCAACTCTGAACACTCACTCTTCTTCCCCCGACTTGACAACACAGAACATAAGTCCTATCATGGCCTCTAGCGGCAATCCGACCTGCCCCCTCTCCCGTCCTGGGAGAGAGCTGGGGTGAGGGTGAATACACACCGCATAACTTTACAATAATAAGGAGAATGGCGCGAAATGGCATCAAATGGCGTAAATTCACAAGGAAAACTCTCCGATAGACAGTTGCTCGCACTCCCCCATCTCGTCACATCCACGTCAGTGACCGAGGCCGCCGAACTCTCAGGGGTTCCGCTCAGGACCATCCAGCGCTGGATGAACGACGAGGAATTTCGCGCGGCCTACGAAGAACAGAGGGACGCCGTCGCATTCTACGCCCGGTCAGGCATGAGGACCCTCATGCTCAAAGCGTTGGCGGTCCAGGTCGAGCGCCTCGACTCCGACGATCCCAAGGAGCGCGCACGCGCCGCAAAGGCAATCATGGACTACGACGCAAAGACGGCCCCCAGACACGAGAGTCAAAAGCTCCTCAACCGCCTGCACAGCCACATCTACAGTACTGACAACCGGGTACTGGACCAGCTCACGATCAATTTCGAGCTCGAAGAGTACCTGAATTCCCATCACCGCCCTGACCCCGCCCTCTAAGAGGGTGTCTAAAGGGATCCCGTTCGCCCTGAGCAGCGTCACGCCCCGGGTTTCGGGCCATGCCGGGGTGTCAGTAACTGCCGTGTGGCTACGAGGAAGCACGTTCGGCCTGAGCCTGTCGAAGGCCCTCTTTTCCCCTCTGCGCTCTCTGTGTTCTCTGCGGTGAATCCTCTTCCTGTCCTGAGCAGTTACTTGAAAGCCTGTCGAAGGGTGGCAGCCCCGTTCATGGTTCAACGAGCTCACCACGAACGCTCTCGGCGGACTTATTAGACACCCTCTCACATTCGGCCAACGCCATTGTAATACGTAATGCGACTACGTATCTATTACGTAATTATTGACTCCGCGCCGTCTTGAGGCGTACACTCTCTTTTGGCGTGTGAGTCGGAAGGTAGAAAATCAAGACAGTCCCAAATGGAGAACTCCCGGATGACTGAAGAGAACGGATACATCGTCGACGCGACCGCAGTCCATAAGACCTACAGCACCGGCAAGGTCACCGTCCCTGCCCTCCGCGGCATCGACCTCAAGGTCAAACGGGGCGAGATGGTCGCCATAATGGGGCCGAGCGGCTGCGGCAAGACCACTACCTTGAACTGCCTTTCGGGCTTGGACGATATCGACTCCGGCTCGGTTATCGTCGAGAACCAGGTCATTCACGACCTGCCCGACGACGAACGCAGCGACTACCGCGCTCGCCGCATGGGATTCGTGTTCCAGCTATACAACCTCCTGCCGGTCCTGAGCGCCGCGGAAAACGTTGAAATGCCCCTGCTCGTATCTGGCATCAGCTCCAAGGAGGCACGGCGCCGCTCATTGGAACTCCTCGAACAGGTCGGCCTGGCCGACCGAGCCGACCACCTTCCGGCCGAGCTCTCCGGAGGCCAGCGCCAGAGGGTCACCATCGCCCGGGCACTCGTCAACCGTCCGGCCATCGTCTGGGCGGACGAGCCTACGGGCGACCTCGACAGCGAGACTGCTCAAGAGGTCATGGACCTGATGATCAAACTCAACAAGGACAGCGGGGAGACCTTCGTCATCGTTACGCACTCCCGCGAGGTCGGTGAGATCGCCGACCGCATCGTCACAATGCGTGACGGACTTGTGACTGACGACGGCCTGGGCGGAAGGGCGCCGGCGCCTGCAACCTCCGCCACCTAGCTCCGAGCCTTTGATGCTCACCAACCTCACATCCGTACCAAATGACGTGCCCGAAAGGGACGTAATACCCGGTCTCAATTACACGCAAGTTAGCAACTCGCCGCCCCGACGGCCTCGAGGTTTCTGATGGAAAAGCTGTTCGGCGTCCCACTGCCCACGTTGATGATCATCCTCTCCGCGATTTTCCTTGTGACTCTGCTGATCGTAATCGGCATGGCCTTGCGCAACCCGGTCATGCTAAAGATGGGAATACGTCCCATTTCCCGGCGACCCGGCATGACGGCCCTCATCATCATCGGCGTCATGCTCAGTACGATCATCATCTCAGCGGCCTTCGGCACCGCCGACACGCTGTCGTATTCCATACGCGACATCGGCATCAATGGACTGGGAACAATCGACGAGATCGTCATCTCGGCTCGTGCCCAGGAGGGCGACCAATTCGGCCAGTCGTTTATCTCCATGGAGCGCTACGAGCAGATTCGGGCTGACCTTGCCGCTGACGACCGCATCGACGGCATCATGCCCCAGTTCACCCAGAACGTGCCTGCCGTCAATCCGGCGGAAGACCTCAGCGAAGGGCAGTTAAACCTGCTAGGCATCGACCCTGCCCTGCTAGGTGGCTTCGGCGGTATGAAGCTGGCGTCGGGAGGAAATGCCGACCTTCAGAGTCTCCGGCCCAACGAGACGTTCATCAATGAGGACGCTTCGGAAGAGCTTGATCTCCAGTCCGACGGTGAGATAGAGGTCTACGTCGAGGACGGCGCCGAACGGTTCGTCGTCAAAGGCGTCCTCGAAGACGGCGGGTTTGCTGGCATCGCCCCGACGATGATCATCTCGCTGGATCGCGCGCAGGAGATATTCGGCAGGACGGGTCAGATCACGTCCATCGTCATATCCAACCGTGGCGATCAGCTTACGGGCAACGAGCTGAGCGAAGAGGTCACCAAGGACCTCCGGGTCAAGTTCACCGACCGCGAAACAGCCTCCCGCCTGAAGGACCTTCTCAACGACGACGTTTTTCTGACGGCCCTCGAACTGGAACGGGACACAGCCGTCGGGGATGACAAGAAAGAGGAGTTGACCAAGCTCCTCGACGGGATACGCGCGCCCGACCTTACCGACGATCTCGTTGCCGCGCTGGCCGACGTAGAGATTTCCGGAGATGTGCAGAATATCCTCGATTCAGACGATATGCGTGATCTCCAGCGCGAAGCGACCACGCTCTTCAGCGAGCTCGCCGAAATGTACGTCCTGGATATCAAGTTCGACATCCTCAGAGGCGCGGAGCAGGCAGGCACCTCCATAAGCGTCTTCTTCCTGACCTTCAGCACGTTCTCGATTGCCAGCGGCATCCTGTTGATATTCCTCATCTTCGTCCTGCTCGCGGGGGCGAGGAAGTCGGAGATGGGCATGGCCCGGGCCGTGGGGGCCAAACGTCGGAATCTCATAGAGATGTTCGTGTTCGAGGGGACCGCCTATGCCCTCGTGTCGGCCGCCATCGGCGTCATCCTTGGACTTGCCGTTAGCGCGCTCATGGTCGGCACCCTCAACAGCATTTTCTCCACGTTTGACGACAACTTCACCCTCCAACTCCACTTCACCCTGCCGACCATAGTCGTGTCGTACTGCCTGGGCATGATCATCACCTTTGCGACTGTCGGAATCTCGGCCTACAGGGTGAGCCACCTGAATATCGTGGCCGCCGTTCGGAATCTACCTGAGAGCCTTGTTCCGGCAACCCCACCGAGTTTCCTCAGCAGACTGTTGGACGTTGTCAAGGGCATCTTCCGACCTGCCCTCTTCTTGTGGCGCGCGCTGAGGTACCTCATCAGGCGCGACTACGTTCCCGCCGTGCTCCACGTGATATTCGCACTGGTATGGTTCACCGTGATCCTATGGGTATTTGACATACTGATTCAGCTGTTCAAGCTCGTCTGGCCGTACCTCCTGCAGGGCTGGCTGCTGGTGATCTTGGGTGTTGCGCTGACCGGCGCAGCCCTGGTTCTCCCACCCCTCCAGTTGTGGTCTGCCTTCGGCGCCGGAGTATCATTGACCCTTGCCGGTCTCGGACTACTGGCGAAAGCCCTTCTCGCCCGGGGCAACATGCCTCCCGGACGTAGAGACAGGATCGTCTTCACCACGACTGGCCTGGCTATACTGGCCTTCTGGGCACTTCCCCCCGGCGTCATTGACGTAGTCCTGGGAGACGTCGCCGACGATTTGGGGGGCGATGTCGACGTAATGTTCGTCTCGGGAATCGCCATGGTCGGAGCCGCGGTCTGGACGGTCATGTACAACGCCGACCTGATTCTTCACGGACTCCATTTCGCTACCAGCCGTCTCCGGCAATTCCGTCCCGTGCTCGTGACCGCAATAGCCTACCCGCTCAGTTCAAAGTTCCGCACCGGACTGACCCTGGCCATGTTCGCCCTCGTTATCTTCACGCTCACGGTCATGTCAGTCCTCACGGACACTTTCGGTACCCAGTTCGTAGAGTCGAGAGTCGCCTCAGGCGGATGGGACATTGAGGGCAGTATTAACTTCACTACCCCCATAGATGACATCCGCTCCGAAATCAATGGCATCGATACTGTAGACATTTCCAGCTTCGAGGCCATCGGAGGATATACGCAGATACCGATGCAGGTACGCGAGATCGAGGCTGACGACCAGGAATGGAACCGTGTTAGCCTTCTCGCTGCGGATGACGGGTACCTCGAAGCAAGCGAGTACGACTTCAAGCTCATAGCCGACGGATACGGCTCCACCACAGAGGACGTATTCGAGGCAATGCGAAATGACCCCAGCCTCGTGGTCATAGGTGGCTCGCTGCTCGACGACACGCAGGGAGAGCAGGGACAGCAGATCGCGCGCGTATTCCACGAAGTCGGCTACGACGATGAGTCGATGTCGCCAATCGAGATTGAGGTAAGGGAGCCAAACACCCGATCAATCATGAATTTAACGGTAATTGGCGTCATCGACCGCATCCACGACACAGGGTTCAGTCTTGGCATGATCGGTTCCAAGTCAGCCGCCGATGAAGTCGCCCCGTTCCCTATTCCCATCACGACTTACAGGTTCCGTGTCACCGATCTCGATGAATCCAAGGATCTGGCACGGAACATCGAAAAGGCCTTCCTCCAGAATGGTATGCAGACCGAAGTGATTGAGGAACTTCTGAACGAACAGCTGGCTGCGCTCAAGGGCTTCTTCCGTCTATTCACAGGATTCATGGCGCTGGGTCTCTTCGTCGGCATCGCCGCGCTCGGCGTTGTCAGCACGAGGGCCGTCGTGGAGCGACGACAGCAGATAGGAATGCTTCGCGCCGTCGGGTACCGGAAGGGAATGATCCAGCTCAGCTTCCTCATCGAGTCGAGCTTCGTTGCCGTCCTCGGCATTGTTATCGGAACCGTGCTGGGACTTGTTCTCTCCTACAACGCGATACTAGGCTTTCGTGACGATGAGGGCCTCGACACCATTCGCTATGCCATTCCGTGGATTCAGATGGCGGTCATCTTGGGAGTGACGTACTTCTTCTCCCTGTTGGCAACCTACATCCCGGCAAGGCAGGCGTCGAACGTCTATCCCGCGGAAGCCCTTCGGTACGAGTAGCACGAGCGGGGTTCAGTCCGTTCGCGCAAACCGCTCCGGCCCGAAACCGTCAATAGGCAGCGGCGTCTCACCCCGCACGCTGAGGTCAGCGATGGCCTTGCCCATCGCAGGGGCGAGCATGATGCCCTTCTTCCCCGCCCCGGTGGTGATATAGACGTTTTCCCGGTCAAGAGCCTTGCCGATTATCGGCAGCGCATCGGGCGTCCTTGGCCTAAGACAGGCCGTTTGCTCCAACACGCGCGCTCCACTTACACATGGAAGCACGCGCGCGGCGTTCTCAATAAGCATTTTATTGCCTTCAGCGGTGATCTCAAGGTCGAACCCGGCCTCTTCCTCCGTCGCCGCCACCCAGAGCTTGCCATCGGCCTTCTGCACCGCCGCGCCTGGACCCGCGACATGGTACTCAAGGGGAGGACTCAACCCCTCAAGTCGGACGATCTGCCCCTTGAGCGGCGTCACCGGTACGTCAAGTCCGGTCCACTCTTGGATCTGTCCTGACCAAGCGCCGGCGGCTATGACTACGGCGTCGCAACTGACGCTATCTCTATTCGTGACAACCCCTACCGCTCTGCCGTCCTGCCAATCTATGCCGATGGCTCGTTCCTCAATGACTGTGGCGCCACCCTGCGTTGCCGCATCCATGAGAGCCCTCGTGAGCATCTGGCTGTCGACGATGCCGAGGCTCTCCAGCAACACCGCTCCCACGATCTCATTACTCAGCCTGCTGTCCAGGCGAGCAACGTCTCGCCCCTCTAGCCATTGGGTGGAGAACCCCTCGGTCGCCTCCCAGCGCTCCATTTCCTCTTGCAGAACGGGTACCTCGCTCTCGTCCAGTACGGTTTCGAGGTGTGGCGCCATTCGCCCCTGGAAGTCGAAGAATGACTCCTCTTCAAGCTCAGGCCATAGCCTGCGATGCTCATCGAAGGCCTCAAGGGCGAACGCCGACAATGGGCCGGGGATGAGCGCCCCGGATAGCGGATTCAGAAGACCGAGTGCGTACCCTGAAGCGGCATTGCCGACGCCCTCGTGGTCGATGACGGCTGCGTTCAGTCCTTCGCGGGTCAGGTAGTATGCGGCGGCGCATCCCGCTATTCCACCGCCTATGACGGCAACGTCCGTCGTGCGTCTCATTCGTGCTCCTGATTGTCAGGGTCCGTTCGTGGTGAGGCTCTCGAACCACGAAGTTGGCCTTCAACAGGCTCAGAGCTTGCCCCGTACTTGATACGGGGGCGAACGGGATAAGCGACCCTTTTTACGATGGTGAAATGGTTCTGTCTGATTACAGTCTCGGTTGTGCCGCCCTGAGCGGCGCACATATAATATCAGTGTCCACGGGTACGTAACTTCGCTTCAACGCGCCCATCTACTATCAAGGTATGTCATGAACATCCTCGAATACATGGAGACACATGGCCACGAGCAGTTGCTCATCTGCCACGAGCCGTCGCAGGGTCTCAAGGCCTTTATCGCCATTCACGATACAACCCTCGGTCCTGCCTGTGGAGGTCTTCGCGTGTGGCCGCATGAGAGCGAGGACGACGCCATCATGGACGTGCTTCGCCTGTCGCGCGCGATGACCTACAAGTCCGCCGTCGCGGGTCTGGACCTCGGGGGCGGCAAGGCCCTCATCATGGCCGATCCGCACACCCAGAAGAACGAGGCATTGCTGAGAGCCTTCGGACGACATGTAGACTCACTTGGCGGCCGCTACGTCACGACCGAGGATGTCGGCATGACGCCTCGCGACGTTGAGTATATCGCCCAGGAGACCGAGCATGTCGTGGGCCTGCCCGAGTCGCTGGGCGGTAGCGGCGATACCTCTGTCATGACCGGCCTTGGTGTCTATCTCGGCATGAAGGCGACGGCCAAGGCTACTTGGGGAGACGACAGCCTGTCCGGACGTACCGTTGCATTTCAAGGCTTTGGACACGTTGGCTCAAACACGGCAAAGCACCTCCTTGAGGAAGGCGCAAAAGTCATAGCGACCGACATATTTGAGAGCGCTCGACAGGAGGCGACGAACATGGGCGCGACCGTCGTGGCGCCGGACGATATCTACGATACCGAGTGCGATATCTTCTCCCCATGTGCCCTGGGCGGCGTATTGAACGGCGATACCATCCCTCGCCTTCGTTGCCAAATCGTGGCCGGAGGGGCAAACAACCAGCTCCTGTCCGACGCTGACGGCGATCTCCTCGAACAGCGGGGGATCACCTACGCGCCCGACTACGTCATAAACGCCGGTGGAATCATCAACGTCGGTTCTGAGATCGGTGGAGTCTATCGCAAGGAACGCGCGCTGGAACTGACCAAGCGCATCTACCGGACGACGCTCGACGTGATCGAGACCGCCCGCTCCGAGGGCATCCCCACGTACGCGGCCGCCGACCGGATCGCCGAACGCCGCATTGCCGCCGTTCGCGACCTCAAGGCGATGCTGTAAAGGGCGTCCAATTCGTTAGCGAAAACCGTTCATGGTGAGCTTGTCGAACCATGAACGACATCAATCCACCTTCGCATCACCTCGCCGGGAGTATGTGACATGGAACTGAGAGAATTCGGAAAGACCGGGTTGAAGATCACGCCTCTAGGACTTGGACTCGCGGAGATTTCAAGGCAAGACCGTATGGGCGGCGACGTGTCCGCAGCCGCGAACGTCCTGAACCAGGCTCTCGACAACGGCATCAACTTCCTTGATACGGCGGCGTGCTATGGCGACACCGAAGCCCTCATGGGCGAGACGGTCTCGCATCGTCGTGATGAGTACGTTCTGGCTACAAAGGCCGGCCATGCCGTGGGAGACGCGACGGGAGAAAGCTGGACTCCCGAGACCATCGAACACTCCATCGACCGCAGCCTGAGACTGCTCCAGACCGACTATGTGGACATCGTCCAACTGCATTCCTGCGACGTTGACGTGCTGGAGCGCGGAGATGTCATCGAGGCGGTCGTTCGTGCCCAGGAGGCCGGCAAGACGCGATTCGTCAGCTTCAGCGGCGACAACGAGGCAGCCAAGTGGGCGGTAGAGAGCGGAATCTTCGCAACGCTGCAGACCAGCTACAACGTCGTAGAGCAGCACGCGCGCACCAAGGGCCTCTTCGACATGGCTCAGGCGGCGGACATGGGGGTGATACTAAAGCGTCCGGTCGCAAACGGCGCATGGTGGAAGGACGAGAGCCCTTACCCGTACGCGGACGAGTACTTCCGACGCTCGCAGGTGATGAAGGCGGCGGGCCCGTTCGAGCACGACCTGGATGACAAGGTGCGTCTCGTCACCGGCTTCGCCCTTGCGGAACCCGCGGTCACGACAATCATTACCGGAACCCACAACGTCGATCACCTGAAGTCGAACATCGACCTCGTGGCCAACCACCTGCCGATCCCCAACGACACGGTCCGGGAGCTTCACCAGCGCTTCGAGCAGGTCGAAGACGACTGGCGTCAACTAACGTAGCGGAAATATCGGGTCACGTCGACCGTCATTGGGACCAACGAACGCTGACCTTTCTCTTTATTCTCGCGGCAGGAGAGTCAGTTGTAACTAGGCTCACCGGGTGGACCCCAACTATCAACCCAGCATCTTCTTCGCAATAATCTCCCGCATCATCTCAGACGACCCTGCGGCAATCGTCCATAGCCGGTAGTCGCGAGCGAAGCGTTCCACCGGCAACTCGCGCATGTAGCCTAACCCGCCGTGCATCTGGACGGCCTCGTATGCGACGCGGTTCGCCATCTCGGTCGCATACAGCTTGGCCATGGATACCTCAGTCACGCAGTCGCCGCCGCTCGCGAATGCCTCGACCGCGGAGTAGGTCAGCCGCCTCGCGGCCTCTACGTCGACTGCCATATCCGCAATGCGGTGACGGAGAGCCTGGAACTCGGCAAGCGGTCTGTCGAAGGCCTCGCGGCTCTTGAGGAACTCCGAGGTGTCTTCAAGCGCCTGACTCGCCGCAGACACGCTCAGCACTGCCGAGAGCAGCCGTTCACGCTGGAGGCCTGAGGCCAACTGGTAGAACCCCTCGCCCTCCTCGCCCAACAGGTTCGCATGAGGCACACGGACGTTCTCGAAGACCAGTTCCGCCGTGTCCGACGCCCACATCCCCGTCTTGTCCAGCTTTCGACTGACCTTCAAACCGGGTCTGCCCGCCTCCACGAGGAACTGCGAAAGCCTCTGGTGCTTTCGACCGCCGTCTCGCGTCCTGGCCGCGACGAAATACAGATCTCCATAGACCCCGTTGGTGATGTACGTCTTTGCGCCGTTGATGACCCAGTCGTCCCCATCCCGTACAGCCCTTGTTTCGAGCGATGCCATGTCCGATCCAACTCCAGGCTCCGTAATGGCAAGAGCACAGACCTTTCGTCCGCTCGTTATGTCCGGCAGGAACCTCGCCTTTTGCTCGTTCGTCCCTACCCGCCCCAGCCACGGCGACGACATGTCGGTATGGACGATTACGCTGAACGCCACGCCTCCCGACCTGCACTTCGCCAACTCCTCGGCGAGCACGACCGTCATCCAAAAGTCCGCACCGGCCCCGCCGTGCTGTGCCTCGTACTCAATGCCAAGAAGTCCAAGATCCCCCATCCGCCGAAACAGCTCGCGCGGTATCTTTCCCCACTCTTCCCACTCGTCGACGTGCGGAGTTATCTCGTCTTGGACGAATCGTCGAACGAGGTCGCGGAACATCTCGTGTTCAGGGGTGAAGGGCATGGGCTTTCTTTGCAGGTCTCGCGAAGGGTTGGCGCTTGAAGCGCATTCAGCCCTCGCTACTATGCATCCTCTCGCTGTCGGAGCTCAGTCCGGCGAATCTTGCCGGAAATGGTCTTTGGCAGTTCTGAGAGGAACTCTATCTCGCGTGGGTACTTGTACGGCGCTGTAGTGACCTTCACGTGGTCTTGAAGCTCGGTCAGTACCGCATCCGACGGCTCATAGCCCGGCGCCAGCACGACGAACGCCTTGACGATGTTTGTGCGTGCGGGATCGGGCTTGGCGATCACGGCGGCCTCTGCAACCGCGTCATGTTCAAGCAGCGCCGACTCCACTTCGAAAGGTCCTATGCGGTAGGACGCGCTGATGATCACGTCGTCTGAGCGTCCGATGAACCAGAAATAGCCATCCTCATCACGAGTCGCCCGGTCGCCGGTGTAGTACCAGTCGCCACGGAAGCAGTTCTCGTTCGCCTCGGGGTTCCTCCAGTATCCGGGGAACATTCCGACCGGCCTGTCGGGACTAATGCGAATCGCAATCTCGCCCTCTTCGCCGTCCGCCAGTTCGTTGCCGTCGTCATCGACGACCGCCATGTAGTAGTCGGGTGCAGTGACGCCCATCGAACCGGGCCGGTGTTCCATGCCGGGGAAGGTCGCGGCGCATAGCGTCGTTTCCGTCTGGCCGTACGCCTCCCAGATGTGGTAGCCAGTCCCGTCGCGCCACGTATCAATGACCTCCGGGTTCACCGGCTCCCCGGCTCCCATGCAGTGGCGCAGCGCCTTCGGCCTGAAATTCTCGAGATCTTCGAGGACGAGCATCCGATATGCCGTCGGCGGCGCGAAGAACGTCGTGATCGGATATTGCTCCAGCGCCTGCAGCGTCGTTCCCGGCTCGTACTTGCCGCGCTGGTCCCAGATGAAGAGGGCCGAGCCCATATTCCAGGGGGCGAAGAAGGACGACCACGCCGCCTGCGCCCATCCGGTATCGGAGAGCGTCCAATGCAGGTCGGTGGGACGCTGGTCCATCCAGAACTTGCCGGTGACCACGTGTCCAATGGGATAGTTGCTATGCGTGATGGGGACCATCTTCGGATAACCTGTGGTGCCCGAGGTGAAGTAGATCATCATCAGTTCGTCGGCAGGGTTGTTCGGATTCGCCAACTCCGCCGAAGCACTGGCCACCAGGTCCTCGTAGCTGTGATAGCCACCCGAATCCTCACCCACTACGATAATCTCCCGCAGGTCGGGGCACTGGTCGCGTACCGTCTCCAGTTTCGGCAGGTTCTCGGAGTCGGTAATTGCAACGGATATCCCCGCAGCGCCGATCCGATAGGCGATGTCGCGGGGCGTCATCAACGTCGTTCCCGGCACCGATACAAACCGTCCCCTGATGCAGCCCAGCACTATTTCCCACCACTCCACGAGGCGCGGAAGCATGGTCATCACCCGGTCGCCCGGCTTCGTGCCGATGCCGGAGAGGGCGTTGGCAACCTGCTTGGACCTCTGGGCGAACTCTCGATAGGTGACATCGCGAGGCTTGCCGTCGTCGCTAACCCAGAGCATGGCCCGCTTGTTGGGATCGTCGGCCCACTTGTCGAATACTTCGTACGTCCAGTTATATCGCTCCGGCCTGGGCAAACTGAACGTGCGGTAGGTCTCATGATAGTCGCCGATCTGGTACTGCTGGTTCATTGCGATATTCTTCAGGGCATCTCACAAATTGCCCAAATACGCTTCGAGAGCGCTCGGTCAGGCAGTATACCCAAGTTCGGCGAGGATCGCATTTCGATGCTCATCAAGAGCGGGAGGCGGATCCTTCGGCTCGACGGACCCCGTTGAAAACCTCATTGGCTGGCCGATGTACCGAAGAGCACCTACCTCGACAACCGATCCGCGTGACACGAACTGCGGGAGTTCGAGGGCCTCGTCGAGATCAAGGACGGTTAAGGCAGGTACGTCCACCTCCAAGAGATCTCGCTCCCACTCCGACGCCGGTCGTTTGGCGAAGGTTATTCCTAGCCGTGTTTTGATCTCCCCTGCCCGTTCGACACGCTGATCGAACGTGAGCCCTGAAATATCACCAAGACCGGCCACATCGCAGAAGTTTTTCCAGAAGTGGTCCTCGTGGACGATGCCGAGACTAAGCCACCGGCCATCCGCACAGGCGAAGAGACCGTAGGTCGGGATGATAGTGACGTTCGGGGTATTCCCTTCATCATCTGTAGTAGAACTGCCCAGAGCCTCTATTCCCACGAGGGACAACACCGCGTCGGTCATGGACAGGTCGATATATGTACCCTCACCCGTGGAAGCTTTGCTCACTGTCCCGGCCAGGACGGAGATAGCAGCATACATCCCCGACGCAACGTCCGATATGAGAATGGCGGGAGGCCACGGACGGCCCTCGATGGCGGTCTGCAGCCCCATGTAGCCGCCGACGGCAAGGTAATTAACATCATGGGCAGGCACGTCACGCCATGGGCCTTCCTGACCAAAGCCGGAGATCGAGCAGTAGACAATGCCGGGATTCCTGGCGGATATGGTCTCGTAGTCCGCGCCGAGACGTTTGGCCACCCCAGGTCGCGAGCCTTCGAGCACGATGTCAGCCCGCTCGACAAGTTGATGCAACACCTCGCGGTGGCCGTCCGTCTTGAGATTGAGGGAAATACTCTCCTTGCCGCGGTTCATTCCGGCAAACATCGAAGCGCTGCTCTGACGGAGGGGATCACCGCCCGGCGGTTCGATCTTGATAACCCTCGCGCCGAGGTCGCTCAATATCATCGAGCAGAACGGGCCGGGCGTGTTTACGGTGAGGTCGAGGACGAGCAGGTCGGAGAGTGGGCGCATGGTGGCGTTATTCTACTATGGGAGGGGTGGCGAAACGAATGATGTTTGTCACGCTGATCATTCTATCCCTCCACCGCTTCCTCCGTCCTCCGCGCTTCTCTCCCCCTCATCGCCGACATCGTCAGCGCCGTTGCCCCAAGCGCGACGGCCACTCCTGACACGCCCAGTGCGAATGGGGCGCTGACGGCCTGCGCGAGGGAGCCCATCAGGAGTCCCCCAATGGCCGACGAACCCCACCCTAGCTGGTGAATGCTCATCACCCTCCCGCGAAACTCATCGTCGACGATGCTCTGCAGGAGCGTGTTGTTGACGGTGCCGAATGCGGTGCTGGCCGCGCCCACGACCAGAATGGCAAGCAGTGAAACGGGCAGATAGGTGATCTGCGAGAAGAGCAGGAGACCGAGTCCGAACGTGAGACCTGTTGCAACTTGCAGCAGCGCCGAGTCCTTGAGTCTGCCAAACCAGATCAACAGCAACGTTCCGCTCAGCCCTCCAATACCGCCGGCAAGCAGCAAGTTACCATAGGTGTCGACGCCGCCTCGGAGAACGGTATCGGCAAAAATGGGCAAAAGGGTACTGAATGATGAACCGAAGATGCCCGCGAGTATTCCGAGTGCGACGAGGCTGATGATGGTGGTGCTGCCTCGAATGTAGGCGAATCCCTCGGCCAGATCGCTCCACGGCATCGTCCGCTTGCGGTCGCCGATGTGCGGCTTCGGATCGACCAACGCGAACATCACGACCGTGCCTACGTACATCGCCCCTACAAAGAAGAACACCCCCTCGATGCCCAGCGCCTTTACCAACGGAGCAAATAGGAACGGCCCGATCACGGTGGAGCCGGACATCAGGAGAGACTGCAGGACCACCGCGTTCATCAGATGCTGACGCGGCACGAGGTTCGGGATGATGGCTTGACGACAGGGAATATCGAACGACAGCAAGACCCCGTTCGCAAGGGAGATCGCTATGAGCTGCCACGGCTCTATTATGTCCGTCGCGACGAGAACGCCCGTCAGCAGAGCCGTGAACGCGAAGAGCGCGCGCGTCGTAACCACCAGCCCCATGCGGTTGACACGGTCTGCCACGACGCCACCCCACATCGACAGCAGCAGTATCGGTCCGAGTCCTGAAAAGGTCACAAGTCCCAGCATGAGCGGTGATTCGGTAAGCTGGTGCATGAGCCAGAGTCGACCGGCTATGAGCGCCCAAATGCCGATGTTCGAGAATGCGTTGCCTATCCAGAAGAGGCGATAGCTGGTGTACCGGAACGCCACAAACGGGCCGCCGGCAATATCAGTAGGCGACTTCTCTTGGGCCATGCCGATAGTATAGCCCGAACGGCCTTCGCTTTCGTACAACCCTGATTTCCGTTGACGGTCTGCACGCCCGATGCTACACTCCCCGCGACCTTGCGAGGCCCTCAATCGGGACATCGCAGAAACCCTTGCTCTCGACAGGACTACAGCCCCATGAGCTATCGACTGGGCGTTGATGTCGGCGGAACATTCACCGACCTCGCCCTCTACGACACCGATACCGACCGCCTCGAATTCGCCAAGACACCCTCAACGCCGGTAAACCAAGCCCTCGGAGTGGCCGCAGGAATCCGCGAACTGATGGACAGGCACGACGTCTCTCCTGACGCGATCGACTTTTTCATCCATGGGACGACCGTCGCAACCAACACGCTCCTTGAACGCAAGGGAGCGAAGACCGCACTGATCGTGACCGCGGGATTCCGCGACGTTCTCCAGATTGGCCGTCAGGACAGACCCGACCTCTACGACTGGCGCATCCGCCGCTCCGACCCTCTGGTGCCTCGACATCTGCGCTACGAAGCTCAGGAAAGAGTCCTCCACACCGGAGAGGTACTGACGCCGCTGGAGAACGAGGACCTCGACCACATCATCGCGAGTCTCAGGAGTGCCAACGTCGACGCCGTAGCGGTATGCCTACTGCATTCCTACGCGAACCCAGACCATGAACAGGCCATCGGCGACGCGATACGCCGAGAGCTACCGGACGTCCCCGTCGCGCTCTCCCACGAGATACTCCCGGAATTCAAAGAGTACGAGAGGATGAGCACGACGACGATCAACGCCTACGTCGCGCCGGTCATGGAGCGATATCTGCGGCGGCTAGAACAGAGCATTACCGACGTTGGGCTCAAGTCCGACCTCTACATCATGCAGTCCAACGGCGGAACGATGGGGGCGGAGACCGCCATCGACCGACCCGTGCATACGATCCTGTCAGGCCCGGCGGCGGGTGTCATAGGCGCCGTCGCCATCGCGCAGCAGGCCGGCAAGCCCAACAGCATCTCCATAGATATGGGCGGGACGAGCTTCGACGTGTCGCTTTCCTACAAGGGAGAAGTCCGGCGCACACAGGAGAGCGAGCTGGAACGCCTTCCCGTGAAGGTGCCGATGGTGGATATTCACACCCTCGGCGCGGGAGGCGGCAGCATCGCTTGGATCGACCCTGGAGGAGCGCTCCGGGTAGGTCCGCAGAGCGCGGGAGCGGATCCCGGCCCAGCCTGTTACGGCAACGGAGGCACGGAAGCCACCGTGACGGATGCCAACCTCGTTCTCGGCAGACTCGGCGCAACGAGCCTCCTCGGGGGGACAATGACCCTGGACGTGGAACTGGCCCGTAAGGTCATCTCCGAACGAATCGCCGATCCCCTGGGCCTGACCGTCGAGGAGGCCGCCGAGGGCATCGTGCAGGTCGTCAACGCCAGCATGGTCAAGGGCATCCGGGTCGTTTCGGTCTCCAAGGGCTACGATCCTCGCGAGTTCTCCCTCGTCGCCTTTGGTGGAGCCGGTCCCCTCCACGCATCCGAACTTGCCGACGAGATGGACATTCCGTCCGTCCTCGTGCCCGTGGCTCCCGGCGTTACGTCAGCATTGGGCCTGCTGATGGCCGACCTCCGCCACGACTTCGCCCAGACTGTCCTCAAGCCGGGCAGCGAACTGTCGGCCAGAGAAATAACATCGTGGTACGAGCAGCTGGAATCTCAGGCTTTGGAGCAGATGTCCCGCGAGGGAGTCTCGTCCGAGGACATGTCCCTCGTTCGCGCCGCCGAGGCTCGCTACGTCGGCCAGGGATACGAGTTGGAGGTGATTGCAGCGTCAGGCAAGCTGGAGCAAAACGACGTCGAGGACATCATGGAGAGGTTCCACGAGGCCCACATCCGCAACTACGGGTACGCCTCGCGTGACAACCCGGTCGAGGTCGTGAACCTCCGGGTCACCGCTCTCGCCACCATGCCGCGTCCCGACCTCGCCCATGATTCACAGGATTCCGGCGGCGATCCCTCACGCGCCATCGCCGGCCAGCGGGACGTGTATTTCAAGAATGACCGTAAACCGACAAACGTGTACGACCGCTCTGCACTCCTCCCCGGCGACATGATCACCGGGCCTGCTATCGTCGAACAGTTGGACTCCACGACCGTCGTTTGGGAAAGCCAGACGGCGGAGGTCGACAAATTTCTGAACCTTCTCGTTACCGGCAAACACAAGTAGAGAACTCGCAACAAGAGCAATAACCTCAAACACTCAGGTAGCAGCATGTCCTCAAACAACGTCGATCCGATCACCCTGGAGGTGATGCGAAACGGGTTCTACTCCATCGCCGACGAGATGATTGCCGCGCTCATACGCGCGAGCTACTCGACCAACATCAAGGACAGGCGCGACACGTCCGGCGCGATTTACACCGGCTCCGGCGAGGTTGTCGTCGTGGCCCAGAGCGAAATCGGCACACCGCTCCACCTCGGCACGATGCACTCCGCCGTACTCACCGCCATGGAGCAGTACCCCTTCGAGGAGCTGGAGCCGGGCGACGCCCTGGCGATGAACACTCCCTACCCGGCCGGTCCCGGCCACCTCAATGATCTCGCCCTGATATCTCCCATCTTCCACGAGGGTGAGCTAATCGCCATCACCGCCAACCAGGCGCACCACGTCGACATGGGCGGATTCGCCCCCGGCTCAATGCCTTTCGGTGTGACGGAGATTTTCCAGGAAGGACTGCAGATTCCAACCGTCCGCCTGTTTCGCAAGGGAGAACTCGACCGCGACTTGTGGGCGTTGATTGCTCAGAACGTGCGCCCTCGAACCGAGGTACGGGGCGATCTCCTCGCCCAGTTCGCCGCCAACAACGTGGCAGAGCGTCGTTTGATCGATCTCGCCTCGCGGTACGGTCCTGAGATGGTGCGCCGGTACCTCGACGAGATGCTGAACTACTCCGAGCGGCGCATGAGGGCCGCGCTGCAGCAGATACCCGATGGCACGTATGAATTCGAGGACTCGATGGAGGGCGACGGTATCGTCGAGTCGCCGATAACGGTCAGGGTGAAGATCGAGTCGAAGGGCGACTCCTTCATCGCCGACTTCACGGATAGCGACGATTCATGCCTTGGTCCCCTCAACTGCCGGTGGCCTTCCGTCGCCGCCTGCGTCTACTACGTCCTAAAGGCCTGCTTGGACCCCGAACTCCCGCCGAACGCGGGGGCATATCGTCCCGTCGAGGTCAAGGTGCGGGAGGGCAGCCTTCTCTCCGCGCAGTACCCGACGGCAGTGTGCAATGCCAACATCATCACGACCCAGCGGATCACCGACATCCTGCTCGGCGCGCTCGCGCCCGTCATTCCCGACAAGGTTCTCGCCGCCTGCTCAGGCACCATGAACCTGCTCAACATCGGCGGGATCGACCCGCGCAACGGCATCTACTACAACTACATCGAGACCTACGCCGGAGGACAGGGGGCCATGCACAACGTCGACGGCATGGACGCCGTACAAAACCACATGACCAACACTCGCAACGCTCCCGTCGAGGCAATCGAGCTTGCCTACCCCCTCCTCGTGGAGAAATACGGCCTCGTGCCGGATAGCGAGGGGGCGGGTCAATACCGTGGAGGGCTTGGCATCCAGCGACACCTGCGCGTACTGGGCGAAAGCGTCACTCTCACACTCAGCTCCGACCGGGAAAAGGTGAGCCCGTGGGGCCTCTTCGGAGGCGAGGGCGCAGAGCGTTCAGCCTGTATCATAGCCGCGCCCGACGGCTCCGAGAAGCGGCTTCCCTCCAAGGTCACCACAACCGTGCCGCACGACCACGTCATCAAGACCCAAACTCCCGGCGGAGGAGGCTGGGGCGACGCCAAGACCCGCGACGCGGATGCCATAGCCCACGACATGCTGGAAGAGTTTATTTCAGCAGAGCGCGCCGAGTCGGTGTATGGAGTAAAGGTCGGCTGATAGGCGACAGTAGCGGGAGACCCTTGCCGTAACCTCTTAGCTCAGCCAACATCCGCTCGTCACCCCTTAGCGATCCCGCTAGACCCTATGGGGATGAGTCATGTCCGTTCACCTTACGTGATTTACACGAATGTCCCGTCGTTGTACCCTTTCGGCCATCGGCGGGACCGCACGGTCCCAACAACCAATAGGACCCACAGCAGAGGCAAGCACATGACGACCAGAACCCTCATCATCGACGGCGATTATCCAATGGCGAACGGCGCGATCGACGCGCAGCGTGATCTCACGCTGCCCATCGAACAGGCCCGCGCGCCGGATACCCTCAATAGCTGGTTCGGGTGGCAGGACGACGGCATCATGGCCACCCTGCCGGAGATGCGCAAGGGGGGCATCGCCGCGGCCTTGGTCAAGGTGGCAGTATGCGTGAAGAAGCCCATCCATCCGCACGGCGAGTACCGAAGCAAGGAGAATGCCCACGCCGCCGGAAGAGGACAGCTCGCCTACTACAAGCTGCTGGAGTCCCAGAACGAGACCACCATTCTCGATACCTCGGAGGGCTTCGCCACACACATGGACAAGTGGGAGCAGGCCACCGACTACGACGACCTGCCCGTCGGCATGATCCTCGGCATGGAGGGCGCGGACGCCATCACCTGGCCGGAGCAGGTGCACGACTGGTACGCCGATGGCCTGCGCGTCATCAGCCTCTCCCACTACGGCGTGAGCTACTACTCCCACGGGACAGGAACGGGCACGACGGGAGGACTCACCCCCATGGCGAAGCCTCTCCTAGAGGCCATGAGCGACCTCGGCATGATCCTCGACGTGACGCACACCTCCGACCAGTCGGTCCGGGAGGAATTCGAGTTGTTCGACGGTCCCGTGATCGCGAGTCACCAGAATTGCCGCGCCATCGTGCCGGGCGAACGCCAGCAGCCCGACGACATCCTGCTCGAAGTCATCCGCCGCGGCGGCGTGATCGGCTCTTCGATGGATACGTGGATGTTGAACAAGTACTACTCCATCGACTGGAAGACTATAGGATTCAAGCGGCATGAGATATTCCCCAGTCCTCTCATCACGCTGGAAGACTTCGTCGACCACATGGACTACGTCTGCCAGCTTGCCGGCAACTCGCTCCACGCGGCCATCGGCGGCGACACCGACGGTCAGGGCGGCGCGGACGGCGCGCCCCACGACGTGGACACCGTGGCCGACTACCAGAAGATCGCCGATATCCTCGACCGGCGCGGCTACTCGCAAGAGGACGTCGAGAACATCATGTACAAGAACTGGCAGCGATTCTTCGAGAAGTGGCTGCCGTAGCCATGCCCAGCAGGCCTAATGTCCTGTTCATCCTCACCGACCAGCAGCGGCGGGACTCTCTCGCCGCCTACGGCAACGACTGGATTCAAGCCCCCAACATCGATGGTCTTGCCAGCCGAAGCATCGTCTTTGACAACGCCTACGTGACCCAGCCGGTCTGCACTCCGTCACGCGCCTCCATCATGACCGGCATGTACCCGCAGTCGACCGGTCTGATCGGCAACGGCGTCCACCTGCGGGACGACACGCCCACCATCGCCGAGTTGATCTCACAGGACTACCTCTGCGCGCACTACGGGAAGTGGCACCTCGGCAACGACCTGATTCCCCAGCACGGCTTCGAGGACTGGCGCAGCATCGAGGACTGGCACCTGAACGCCGGCACGACGACCAGGAAGGAGCACCGCTTCCTCGAATCCGACTACAACGCGTGGCTGCGCACGCGCGGCATCGACCCGCCATTTGAGGAGTCGTATGAGATGTGGCTCCCCACTGCCGGTCTGTCGGCTGAACAGACACAGGCGGGCTATCTCGGAGGCGAGGCCTCGCGGTTTATTCGCGAACACGTCCAGTCGTCGCACCGTGACCGGCCGTTCATGCTGTTCACCTCGTTCTTCGAGCCGCATCCGCCTTACACCGGGCCGCTCAATGACCTGTACGATCCCGCTTCGTTGCCCGTCGGCCCCGCATTTATGAAATACCCGGAGGGCGGTTCGCTCGTGAACCGGCTCCGCGCGGAACACTACCTGTCCGGGGGACTCAACCCCTTAGCAGTCAGGGGCGGCGACATCCACGACACCACCACCGAAGAGGGATGGCGAAAACTACGCGCCCAGTACTTCGCCAACGTGACGCTTGTCGACCGGAACGTCGGTAGGATTCTCAATGCCCTTGAAGAGACAGGTCAGGCGGACAACACCATCATCGTCTTTACGAGCGAGCACGGCGAGATGGCGGGCGATCACGGGATGCTCGAAAAGCGCTCCATGTACGAGGAAGCGACACGGGTACCCCTGTTCATTCACGTTCCATGGCTCAGCGAAGGACCCCGGAAGATCGACGGCAGCGTGAGCCTCATCGACCTGGTGCCCACCCTGCTCGAACTCACCGGTGATCACGCACCATACCAAGTCGACGGCAAGAGCCTCTTGCCCGTGCTCGAGGGCAGCGAGACGCTTGACGATAACGATGTCTTCGTCCAGTGGAACGGCTACGGTGACCGGAACCTCGGCAACCCGTCCATCAACCGCATGATCTCAGCCCCGTGGCGTTCGGTCATTACACACGACCGCTGGAAGCTCAACCTCAGCCACGCCGACCAGTCCGAGCTCTACGACCTAAATTCCGACCCGCACGAGATGCGCAATCTCTACAACGACCCCGCTCACCGCGACCGCATCCGCGACATGGCCGCCCGCATCAGGATATGGATGCACGACGTTGACGACACCACGCCGCTGCCTCACGTGTAGGCTGTGGTAGGCAATTGCCTCAGAACCACTGCGCTTTGTCGACAACGTTTCGTAGCGGTCGTCCTTCGCTGAAACGAACGCAGTTGTCCACGAATACCTCCGTGCGTCGGTCGTCGATATAGGGACCGTCCGCGGCGACGTGGGGTGTCATTATGACGTTCGGCAGACCCCAGAGCAGATGCGGCGACGGCAGCGGTTCGATCTCATACACGTCGAGCGCCGCCCCCGCGATCTCTCCCGCTGCGACCATTTCCGCCAGGTCGCTCAGATTGGTCGTCGCACCGCGCCCGATGTTGATGAAGAACGCCGTGCGCTTCATGGCCGATAGCGTCTCGCGATTGAACAGCCCCTGCGTGCTCGGGGTCTCAGGGACCGTGACAATCAGGAAGTCGGCCCGGGGAATCACTTCGCCTAGTTCATCCGGCGTGTACAGTTCGTCGACACCCGACGGAGGGTCAGTCACCCTTGCATCGACGCCGATGACCGTCATCCCGAACTCCGCGCATAGTCGCGCCGTCTCGCCACCTATGCCTCCAACTCCAACGATGACCGCAGTAGCCTCGGGCAGGTAGACGGTGTCATATCCCTTGGTCCACTCCCCGTTGCGCTGCCTGTCACGGTAGACGTGCAGTCCACGTGCAAACGTAAGCACGTACGACATGATATGGGCGCTGATGTGATCGTTGAATATCCCGCGCATATTGGTGACCACGACGTCGCTCTGCACGAGTCCCTCGTGGTAGTACCCGGCCTTCGGGCCTGCCTGCGGTGACTGAATCCACTGGAGCTTTTCAGCACGCTCGAAGAGCTTCGGTACGATGTCGCCGAAAGCCGCGTCCGCGTCCACGATAGCTTCCTTAGCCTGCTCTGCTGAGGTGCAGTACCGCACTTCCACACCCGGCACGACCTCACGAATCTTGTCCGGCCAGGTCCTCGCGGCGGGCGTCCGCGCACCCGGGTCCTGTGGTTCAAGGATGACGAGCTTGAATGTCATGTGACGCCTCCCGGCACGATAATACTGCATCCTTGGGATGCGAGTCACGAACAGATACAGGATCCCGTTCGCTATTTCAGTGTCCAGATGCGGCGATACGAAGCCGTGTACACGAGAAGCGTCAGCCCGAATGCCACGGTGGTAGCCACCACCGCCTCCTGCGGTCCAAACCGCTGCGCCAAGCCTCCGACGATCAGCGTACCGACCGGGAATACCGCGAACGTCGCGCCCAGCAGGGCCGTCACACGACCTCGCAGTCGGTCGGGCATGATTGCCTGAACAGCAGTGCTTCCGAGTACGTACACCATCATCATCAGCCCGCTGTACGTCAGCACGATCGCCAGGGCGGCAGGCAAGAACGTCATCTGCGAGAACAGGAGCACGCCTGCAATCGTTCCCCAACATGCGAATACCATTGCCCGCGCCTTGTATCGTATCTCCCCAAGGCTGGCGAGAATCAGCGTTCCGAGTGTCATGCCCGCTCCCAGCGCTCCGATGATGAACCCCAGCACGTCCGGTCCGGCTTCGAAGACCTCATCGACATACACCGGCATGAGTCCCATGTTGACCGGCGCGATGAACAGCATGAGCATGGCGGGAAAGACGTAGATGGCGAGAATCCGTTTCTCTTGCGTGAGATACCTTATTCCCTCGACCAGATCACTCGCCGGTGAACCGACAACCGACTTCTGCGAGGCTTTGCCCCTCAGTTGGATCCGGAGTGCGGTCACAAGAGCAAGCATGTACAGCGCCAGCGCGACCGTCATCGTCGGCCCGAAACCGACAAGGCCGATGGCCACTCCGGTCACGGCAGGCACTATGAACCGCGTGAAACTCGCTGTCATCAGGAAGAGTGAAAATCCGTTCGTCATGAGGCGGCCGGGCACGATGTTCGGTATCAGCGACGACTCGATGACCATGCGCAACGTGCGGACCGCGCCGTTCACGAAGATGTAGGCGAATATGTGCCACGCGGCCACCGCTTCGGCGAACACGATTACCGTAAGGGCTGCGGTCAACACGATATGCGCGGCGATGCAGGCTCTCAATAGCGCCTTGCGGTTCCAGCGGTCGATGTAGACCCCTCCCAGAGGCCCGATAACGACGTAGGGCAGAGCCCCCATCCCGACAGAGAGCGCGGTGAGCAGAGCCGACTGGGTGACCTGAAAGATAAGCCAACCCAGTACGATGCCCTCCACCCACAAGCTGCTGTTGTTGCACCAGCCGGTTATCCACAGAAGGCGAAAGTCGCGGACACGCAGCGAACGGAGGGTGCGAATCCTTCCAATTGAACGGAGGAAACTCTTTGACGGGGCGGAGACCGCTTTCCTCTGAGGTTTATCGGGAGCGGATTGCACGGCTTGCTTTCCGTCTTGGGTACCCACCATACCGGCAGGAGCCTGTCCAGTACTCGATACCGGGCCGATATCCGGCCTACGATGAGGCTTGATGTCGTCGTCGAAGGTGTCTGAGCATCACAACCTGTGAGTCGTCCCAGGCACTTCTAGGCAGTCCGGGGTTCCAGCGCCTCGGGTGACTCTATCGCGTCCTCATCGTCTTCTTCGTCCTCGTCCAAAACGCCGCCTGCGCGGTAATTCCACACGCTTCGGAACACGAATGGGATAGCCCCGCCGACCGACAGCAAGCACAGTGCTGAAATCAAAGTAGCCATAGACGCGCCCAAGAGTTCGGCCAGCCCACCAACAAACAACATGCCGACCGGGAAGAAGGCGGTCGTCATTACTGACAGTGCAGCGACCCTGCCCCTCAGTGCATCCGGCACTACCGACTGTATGAGCGCGCCGGATACTGTCCACGTCATGACCATCGTTGCGCCGTACAGCAAGACGACCGGGAAGGCGAAGAGCAGCGTGCCGCTGTGCGAGAAGGCCATGACCCCTAGGGCAGTCACCAATCCGGTCACGATGACTATCCTTCCCTTTCTCCTGGCATCGCCGACGGTCGCAATGGCTATCGTGCCAATCGTCATCCCGCCTCCGAGCGCGGCGACGATCAGCCCGAGCACCTGTGGACCCGCGTTGAAAACGTCCGAAGCGAACACGGGCATAAGTCCCATATTTATCGTGCTCACGAACGTCAACATCGCGGTTGTCAAGACCATCATGGCCAGTACGACCTGTGATCCTTTGACGTACCTCGCGGCATCCTGCAGATCCGTCATCATGGACTTTGGCCTGATTTTCTGTCGCTCTCTCTCGGGCACTCGCACATGCCAGGTCATCTTGATTCCAACCAGAACGAACGCGCATGCAAGCAGTATGGAGACCCCTGGGCCCATCAACGCGATCATGAATCCCGTAATTGCCGGAGCGATCAACCGGGTGATGCTTCCCGCAAAGGCCGTCAATGCGAATGCGTTGACCAATCGCCTCCTGGGCACGGTGTTTGCCAGGACTGCCTGCTCCGCAGGCCGAAGGAAGGAACCCGATACCCCCATCAGGAAGCTAACGGCGAAGATGTGCCAGGGTTGGAGTATGTCGAGAAGCACGATCACTCCGAACGCCGCTATGAACAGCGCGAAGGATGCCATCGCGGCAATCATGACCTTCTTGCGATCGAGGCTGTCGATAAGCACGCCCGCAATCGGTGCAATAACGACCGGGGGCAGCGCGCCCATGCCGATGGCAAGTCCGGTCAGGAGAGGTGAAGACGTTAGCTGGTAGGTGAGCCACCCCGTAACGATGTTGATGATCCAGCCGGTGAAGGACATGGAGAAGATCGAAGCCCACAGGAATCCGAAGTCCCGGTGCTGGAAGGACTCGAGCGTACGGAATCTCGATAGTCCGGAGAAAAGTCGCACTCGCGAAACCGAGGGTGTCTTCCCGAGGTGATGCTCGCCTGCGGAATCGCTGACGGGGGGAACGTCCCCGACAGGGGACGGACGCCTGGCTTCTTGCATGGCCTTTACTTTGCCCTCTGATGTAGGGTCAAGTCTGCGCCGCTTTGCCCTGTGCCGTTTCGGGGCGGACACTCGCCAGCAAGTATTTCACGCGACTTGATAAAAGTGTATTGCGCGATAATTCATGAATCAACTATATTTCCCCTCAATGTCTTCGCAATTTTCCTGCGATTTCCAAGTCCTGTCTTTCTCCCAAGTTGGAGGTACATCTGATGAAGTTGAAAGGGTTCGAAATCATCACCCGCTCGCTCTCCCGTGCCGGCGTCAAGACCGTCTTCACCATCGCGGGGGACCACACCCTACCCCTCATGGACCACATGGCCGATGAGGGCTTCAATTTCATCGACGTGAGACACGAGCAGGCAGCCGTCGATATGGCCAACGCATACGGCCGCATCACCGGAACGCCCGGGGTCACCATGTTCACGACGCCCGGCCACGCCAACGCCATACCCGGCCTGACCTTCGCCTATCACATGGAAACGCCCGTCGTGAACATCAGCGGCAGCGCCACCCAGGACCGTCTCGGACTTGGAGCTTCCCAGGAGATCGACCAGGTCGGCATGGCCGCGCCGGTAACGAAGGGCTCGTGGCTGCTCTCAGACCCGCACCGCGCCCCTGAGTACTTCTCGCGCGCCTTTCGCACGGCATTGCACGGTCGTCGCGGCCCCGTGCATCTCACCATTCCACTCGATGTTCAGGAGGCCACTGTCTCCGCGGAAGACGTTGCCGACCGAGCACACCAGTATTCGTCGTCCAACAAACCCGCTCACGCGAGTCCATCGGACATTCGCGCCGCCGTAGACCTCCTCCAGGCCGCCGAGCGACCGCTCATCATAGCCGCTAACGGCGCGTACACCGTCCAGCGCGAGGACATAGAACTCCTGGCCGAGACCACCGGCATCCCCGTCTTCACGGAACAGTCGGCCCGTGGCGTCATCTCCGACGACCATCCCCTCTGTGCCGGATACTCCGACGGCAGGGTAAACGACGCCGCCAAGTCCATCCACGAGGCCGATGTCCTCCTTCTGCTGGGCAAAAAGCTTGACTACACTATCTCCTTCGGCGGCCCTCCCACTATCGGCGCGTCCACGAAGATCATCCAGGTCGAGCCTGCGTGGGAGCAAATTGCCACGGCGCGTGACGTCGAGCTTGGCATCGTCGCCGACCCCAGAGCCGTGGTGCGCCAACTCGCGGAGGTGGCATCGAAGCTTTCGTGGTCCAAACACCCGATGATTGATTCCCTCAAGAGCGCCACTGCCGGCCAGGTCGCCTCCCTCGAAACGCGCACCGCGAACAGTGACCAGCTTCATGCCATGGACCTCCACTCCGCAGTGAAGCAGTTCATCGACGATGACACTTGCCTGATCTTTGAGGGGGCCGACTTCGGTTTCTACGGAGCCTCGTATCATCCCGCACACAAACAGCACCGCTGGATCACCAACGGTACGCTCGGAATGCTCGGATGGGGTGTTCCCTACGGCATCGGCGCGCAGGTCGCCCTGCCCGACTCCCGTGTCGTCGTGTTCACGGGAGACGGCGGTTTCGGCTTCAACGGCTTCGAGGTCGACACCGCCCTGCGACACAATCTGCCCGTCGTGTTCATCGTCGGCAACGACCGTGTGTGGGGAATCGACTACCACCAGCAGGACCAGCTCTTCGGCAAGATCGTAGCCACAACTATGCTGCCCACCCGCTTCGACACCATAGCCGAGGGTATGGGCGCGCACGGCGAACTCGTTGAGACCCACGACCAGATCCTCCCCGCACTCAACCGCGCCTTCGCCGCAGGCAAGCCCGCCGTCGTCAACGTCATGATCGAACCGTCTCCAAGCCCGCTCACCGAGTGGATCATCGAAACCAAGTCGAAGCAGGACTCATAGCCAACAACTACCGAATCGCCACTCGTATCCTCGTTGTGTCATTCCCGCGGAAGGTGATCTTTGCGTAACGTGTCAGTTGGGCGAGAGCCTGAAGCGAGAGGCCTTGCAGAATAGGGCATTATACCCTCACCCCAGCCCTCTCCCGCGAACGGGAGAGGGGGTTATGCGAAGGTCTTGGCTAGCGGGAATTCGCAACCTGACCGTGTTCTTCGAGTCCTCTGCGGTGAACGTCCCCCTCCAAACTTGCCAAACCTCGTGGCCGATAATGTTGACGCGCGGAATTCTCCCGCCCTACAATATTTAGCAGTGTCAAAGTGAGACTGCTAAAGTTGCGCTGAGGCACAAAATACAACACGTAAGGAGGGTACGTACGTTGGCAGACGTCACGTTCAAACCTTTGGGCAATCGGATCGTAGTGGAACCGATGGAAGAGGACGCGCAGATGAGCGCCGGTGGAATCTACATTCCCGACACGGCGAAGGAAAAGCCGCAGGAGGGCAAGGTAGTTGCGGTCGGTCCGGGCAAGCTCACCGACGACGGCAAGCGGGTCCCCATGGAACTCGCGGTCGGCGACACCGTGGTCTACTCCAAGTACGGCGGGACCGAGTTCCGAGAGGGCGACATCGAGTATCTCGTCCTCAGAGAAGACGACGTTCTTCTGAAGAAGTAGGTCTCGTCGCTACCAAGACACCTCGATACTGAAATCCCTAAACAGACAACTTTCCACAGGAGGGAATAGACGAATTGGCAAAGCAATTGACATTCGGTGAGGATGCCCGCTCCGCAATGAAGCGCGGCATCGACACCATGGCAAACACCGTTGGTGTAACACTTGGCCCCCGTGGCCGCAACGTAATCCTGGACAAGAAGTTCGGACCGCCTCAGGTCTCTAGCGACGGCGTATCCATCGCCAAGGAAATCGAGCTCGAGGACGCCTATGAGAACATGGGCGCACAGCTCCTCAAGGAAGCCGCCAGCAAGACGGCCGACGTGGCCGGCGACGGCACCACGACAGCAACCGTTCTCGCACAGGCCATCATCAACGAAGGCTTCCGAAACATCGCCGCCGGGTCCGATCCCATGGCCATCAAGCGTGGCATCGAGAAGGGCGTGGTCGCCCTCCGAAACTCCGTCTCCGACATGGCGACCCCCGTTGAGGGCAAGGAGCAGATCACCCAGGTCGCTTCCCTGTCCGCCCACGACGACGAGATGGGCAGCCTCATCGCCGACGTCATGGAGAAGGTCGGCAAGGACGGCGTCATCACCGTCGAAGAGTCGAAGGGCATCAGCTACGAGCAGGAGTTCGTAGAGGGCATGCAGATCGACCGCGGCTACATCTCCCCCTACTTCGTCACGAACCAGGAGCGAATGGTATCCGAGATCGACGATCCGTACATCCTCATCACCGACAAGAAGCTCTCCTCCATCCAGGAGCTCCTTCCCGCCCTCGAGAAGATCCTCCAGGTCGGCAAGAACCTCGTCCTCATCGGCGAGGACGTTGAGGGAGAGGCACTTGCCACCCTCGTAGTGAACAAGCTCCGAGGCACGCTGAACATCCTCGCCGTCAAGGCCCCGGGATTCGGCGATCGCCGAAAGGAGATGCTCCGAGACATGGCCATCCTCACGGGCGCCCAGGTCATCAGCGAAGAGGTCGGCCGCAAGCTCGACTCCGTCAACGTCGAGGACCTTGGCAGGGCCCGCCGGGTTGTCTCCTCCAAGGAAGACACCACCTTCGTGGACGGCGCAGGCTCCGAGGACGCCATTCAGGGTCGCATCCAGCAGATCAAGCAGCAGATCGAAGAAACCACCTCCGACTACGACCGCGAGAAGCTCCAGGAGCGCCTCGCCAAGCTGTCGGGCGGCGTCGCGATCATCAAGGTCGGTGCCGCCACAGAGGTCGAGCTCAAAGAGAAGAAGCTCCGCGTCGAGGACGCCCTGTCCGCCACCCGCGCCGCGGTTGAGGAGGGCATCGTTCCGGGCGGAGGTCTCACCCTCGTCCGCGCGAGTACCTCTCTCGACTCCCTCGATCTCGATGGGGACGAGGACACGGGCATCCGCATTCTTCGGGCCTCCCTCCAGCGACCGCTCAAGCTCATCGCCGAGAACACCGGCGTGGCCGGCGATGTCGTTCTGGCCGAGAGCCTTAAGGCCGACGGCGACTTCGGCTACGATGCCGAGGCAGGCGAGTACGGAAACCTCTTGGAGCGCGGCATCATGGACCCCGCAAAGGTAACGCGAGCGGCCATTGAGAACTCCGCCAGCGTCGCCGCGATGGTCCTGACCACCGAGTCCCTCATCTCCGACATCCCCGAGGAGACTCCTCCGGCGCCTCCCGCGCCGCCGATGGACTACTAGACCTAACCAAGGTCAACTGAAGTCTGACAACAGAGGCCCCGGGATGTTCCCGGGGCCTCTGTTTATTCTGCCCCTGCTTATATTAGTGTGTGTGAATTCCCGTATAATATCCCAGAATCGTGTGATGTTCACCTACCAAAAGCCCCTAGACTTGACCCACGATGACCACATACCTGCAGCGGCCTGTTCGCCTTGACACTACTTATGGTCTCAATTAGGATGCGAAGGGTAATCGGATTCTTACGATGAGAGGACTACCATGCGGCATGTTATTACAGCGTTAGCCGTAATCGTCGCCGGTACCGTCTTCGTTTGCTCCTCCGGCGGATCCGTCGCGGCCCAGGGCCCTTCCGTGCTCGTCATCGAGATCGACGGCAACATCGAACCCCTGACAGCGGATCGAATCGCGCGAGGAATCGACGAGGCGCGCGGCAGAGGGGCGTCGCTGGTGGTCATCCAGTTGGACACCCCCGGCGGCCTGCTGGAGTCCACGCGAGAGATCGTCGAAGAGATATTAGCGTCCGACACCCCTGTTGTGGTTTTCGTCGGCCCCGCCGGCGCACGCGCCGCGTCCGCCGGCACGTTCATCACGGCAGCTGCCAACTTCGCCGTCATGGCGCCCGGCACCACCATCGGGGCCGCCTCTCCCGTCACATCAACGGGAGGGGACATCCCGCCCACCCTCTCCCGCAAGATCAGCGCAGATACCAGCGCCTTCATCCGGGGCATCGCACAAACGCGCGACCGCAACGTCGAAGCCCTTGAAAACACCGTCCTCAAGTCGACCGCCTACTCGGCAGAGGAAGCCCTTGAACAAGGCGTCATCGACCTCATTGCGCCGGACATGAACTCCATGCTCGATCAGCTTGATGGCCGCACGGCAACGACAGGGAACGGACAGGTGGTCACCCTTACAGCCGAGGGCGCGAGCGTGAGTCAACTCGACAGCACCCTGCTTGAACGAGCTCTCAGAATCATCGTCAACCCCAACGTGGTATTTGCGCTGTTCCTCATAGGCGGTATCGCCCTCTTGATTGAAATGCTCATTCCGGGCCTCGCCGGTCCAGGCATCTTGGGATTGATCTTGCTCGGTCTGGCCTTCGTCGGGTTCTTCAATCTGCCGGGCAGTTGGCTGGGCGTCGGTCTCATTGCCCTGTCCATAGGTCTCTTCTACGGTGAGACGACCGCTCCGGGGTTTGGCCCCTTCGGCGCGGGGGGAATTGTCGCTCTTGTCCTCGGAGCGGTCTTCCTGTTCGGGGACTTCTTCAGCCCCTCCGACCTGCCGGAGCCCAGCTTCATGGTAAGCCCGATCATGATTGCCGCAATGACAGCCCTCGTAACCGTGACGTGGGTCTTCTTCATTCGCATCGCGCGAAACGAGGGAGGCACGTCCAGCGGATTCCAATCCGAGGAGGCTATGTTGCTGGAGGGGCAGTGGGGCGTAGCCGTTTCGGAGCTGAGTCCGGCCGGCAAGGTCTGGGTGGCGAATGAAGAGTGGTCCGCCTCAACCGACCCCGGAATTCTCATCAAGAAAGGTGACGAGATTCGTGTCGTCGGCGTTTACAATGAGGTACTCAAGGTAGAAAAGCTCTACGAAGACATACCGGAGACAACCGACAATAGTACAAGTCCCAATCAACAAAACTAGGGGGAGAAAATGGCAGGCTTTCATACAGTAGGACCGAACCATGCCCTGATCGTGTCAGGGGGAAGCAGGCAGCCGAAGGTCAAGGTCGGCGGCAGGATGTTCGTCCTGCCCTTCGTTCAGAAGGCCCAGACGCTCTCACTCGAGGTCATGACCCTTCAGGTGAACACCGCGAGAGTCTATACCAAAGAGGGTGTCGCTGTATCGGTCGACGGCGTCGCCCAGGTGAAGGTGGGACGTGGCGAAGAGGCCATCAGGACCGCTGCCGAGCAGTTCCTCGGCAAGTCCGTGAACGAGACCGCGGAGGTCGCCCTGCAGACCCTGGAAGGCCAGCAGCGCGCAATTCTTGGAACCATGACGGTCGAGGAGATATACCGCGACCGCGTTGCGTTCGCCGAGCAGGTCCGGGATGTGGCCGCGACCGACATGACCAACATGGGACTGGAGATCGTCAGCTTCTCCATCCGCGACATTCAGGATGAGCAGGGATACCTCGAGGCCCTTGGAGTCCGAAGAACGTCGGAGGTCAAGCGAGACGCTACGATCGGTGAGGCCGAGGCAGAACGGGATTCGGGGATCAAGTCGGCCCAGGCGGAGCAGCAGCGAGAAGCGGCGAGATTTGCCGCCGACACCGCCATCGCAGCGTCGCAACGTGACTTCGAGACCCAGAAGGCGGAGTACGACCAGCAGGTCAACGCACGACGCGCTGAAGCAGAATTGGCCTATTCCCTGCAGGAGGCCAAGACCCGCCAGCAGATCCGCGAGGAGGAGCTGCAGGTCGAGGTCGTCGAACGTCAGAAGCAGATCGAGATCCAGCAGCAGGAGATCCTCCGTCGCGAGCGGGAGTTGGACGCGACCATCCGCCGTCCCGCTGAGGCCGAGCGCGACCAGTTGGAGCTGATCGCCGAAGGTAACAGGCGGCGCGCCAGGGTCGAGGCGGAAGCCGAGCGGTACAAGCTCGAAACGGTGGCCGAAGGTGAGCGTTCCCGTGTCATAGCGGAAGCCGAGGCCGAGGCCGAAGCCATCAAGTTGCGCGGTGACGCCGATGCGTCCGCCATCAAGGCGCGTGGTGAGGCCGAGGCCGAGGCGATCAGGGCCCAGGGTCTCGCGGAGGCCCAGGCCATGGACAAGAAGGCAGAGGCATGGAAGCAGTACGGCCAGGCAGCCATGATCCAGCAGCTGTTCGAGTCGCTCCCGCAGGTCGCCGACGCCGTCGCTCAGCCGCTCGCCAAGACCGATAGCATCGTCGTAATCAGCAACGGCGGCGACGATGGAGCCGGAGCGGGGGCCAGCAAGGTCACTCAGGATGTCTCGTCCACGATCGCCCAACTGCCCGCCCTCGTGCAGTCACTCACAGGCGTCGACCTCATCAGTACCCTCAAGAACCTCCCGGGCGTCGTTTCCTACGTCCCTGCCGGGGAAGAAGCCTCCAACGAAGGTGGTGGAAGTACCTCGGACGACGGCGATGGTGATTAGCTGAGTCGACAAACGCACGGAATGAGCAAAGAACGGAGGGGCGCCGCAAGTGGCGCCCCTCTTGATTTTGCGATTTCGGAACCCCGCGGGCTTATCCTACATTCTCCCACCACCTAATCTCCCGGTTGTCGCGCTCCGCCGCAACAATGATGTCCAGTTTTCCGTTACCCGTCAGGTCGGCAACGATCACCTGGTTCGCGCGAGGCCAGTCCTCCTTGATGACCTCCATGTCCCACTCACCGCGAGGGTCGCCGCGATGCTTGAACACGGCCACCCTCCCCTTCTCGCCCCCGCCCGTTGCGACGACTTCCATGTCCCCATCGCCGTCGATGTCCGCCCCAATCGCCTCGAATCCGAACGGGAACCGCTCGCAGATCACGTGCTTCGTCCACGGAGACCCCCACAGATCGTCTTCGTGTTCGTACCAGACGACCTGCTGGACTGCCAGTTCTTCCGATGTCTTGCCACTTACGCCCACCGCTGTGACGAAGTCGACTCCTCCGTCGCCATCCATATCCACGATATTCCCGTGGATCACCCTGCCAGCAGATGGGTCGATCATGTGCTTCTGCCACATCTCGTCGGGATCACCGCCCAGGTTCTCGTACCACATGACCTGTCCCGCACTCGAAGCCGTGCCAATGAGATCCTGCCTCCCGTTTCCCGCGATCTCGACGGCATGGATCGTCCGCGTCTCCGGCAGGTCGTCCTCGATGACTCGCTTCACCCATCGGTCGCCGCAATTCTCGAACCACGCGAACTGCTTCCCCGTCCTCCAACTCGAAGCGGCAACGTCCATGCGCCCACTGCCCGTCAGGTCGGCTACCGTCACGTCGTACGCGCCAACGAGACCACCGTCCGAAATGTAGCGCCGCTTCCAAGAAGAACGCTCCCTTGGATCACCCTCGTACTCGAACCATAGGACCGACCCATTCCAGTTGTCCACGCCGACGATCTCCGGCCTCCCGTCCCCGTTGATGTCAGCGATCTGGTGTCGCTCCAGCCACTCGTCTTCCTGCTCGTGAATCGTGTGACGCACGAACTCCCCTGCCCCAAGGTTCTCGAACCAGTAGATACCGACGCCCGTATCGCATGCCACGATATCCGGCAAGCCGTTCCCCGACAGATCCACGGTCGAAATCGCGTACGCGTACCGAAACCCGTCCTCAAGGAGATGTTCCGCAAATCTCATAAGGGTGAATTCACCTCGAAGGCCTTAGCCTTAAGACTCCTAAACCATTCCGTGCAGGCTAACATCGTGTCGGGAGACCAGCAATACGGAAGCAACTGATACCTTCCGATTGGGGGTATGTCTCGTTATCCCTGAAACGTATATAATTGCCGCCTACCTGAAGGCGGAGTCCCAGCCGCCGAGCAAAATGTAGGAGACCGGAATGACAGCCACATCGCAAGAGGTCATAGACGGCATCAGTGAGTTCGACTCCGCGACCATGTTCAACGCCGTGATCGAGAGCATGGGCGGCAGCCAGGGCGGCACCGAACTGGAAGGACAGGGGGGAGTGCCAATCATCTACACCGACCCCACCCTCCACTGCTACCTCCCCGACCTCGGAAGCGCGGTCGGATACGCCGTCACCTGCGAAGTCACGGCCCTCGATCCGGACTCTCGTAAGATCGACTGGCACGACTACTACGACAAGCTGGACGAAACTCCGTCTCCCGTAATCGGCGTCATCAAGGACATCGATTCCAGGCCCGGACGGGGCGCTGTGCTCGGAGACGGCATGGCCTCGACTCACAAGATGGTAGGCGCGACGGGCATCGTCGTCGACGGTTCGATCCGCGATCTGGCGGGCATCGAGGGGGTGGGCTTGCCCGTGTGGGGCAAGGGTCTCGTCCCTGGGCACGGGGTATTCAACCTCATCAGAGCCGATGTTCCCGTAGTGGTTGCCGGTCTGCTCATCCACCCCAATGATCTGCTCATCTGCGACCGCGACGGCGTGACCCGCATCCCGAATCACATGGACCCCGCCGTCGTACTCGACAAGGCCCGTGAGATCCGTGAACGCGAACAGTCCTACATGAAGATCGCGCGCCAGCCCGGCATGACATGGGCCAAGCTCAAGCAGGTTCAGCTCGAAATGAGAGGCGAGGGATAGCCCGGTAACGCCTCATCCAACACCGGACCAACCGGCCCGCGAGTATCCCCTCTCTCGTCCTGGGAGAGGGCAAAGTCCAGACAACAAACAACAGGAGCGTGAACGCACATGCAGGGAGCAGACGCAATCGCCGAGATCCTCAGACGCGAGGGTACCGAGTTCCTCGCTGTCTATCCGGCCCAGGCAATGGTGGACGCGGCGGCAAAGGCGGGTATCCGACCGATAATTTGCCGCCAGGAGCGCGTCGGCATGGCCATCGCCGACGGGTTCAGCCGCATCACCAACGGCAAGCGCATAGGAGTGTTCTCCATGCAGCAGGGTCCCGGAAGCGAGAACGCATTCCCCGGCGCCGCACAGGCATTTTCCGACAACTCGCCCATTCTCCTGCTTCCCGGAGGCGAATCGAAGACGAAGGCATTCATCGCACCGAATTTCAGCCCCTACGACAACTACGCCCACGTCACCAAGTGGCGGGCGCAGATCAACATGGTCGAGCGCATCCCCGAACTCATGCGCCGCGCCTTCTACCAGCTCAGGACCGGCAAGGGCGGCCCTGTCCTGCTGGAGACCCCACGTGAAATCTGGGAAGAGGAACTCCCCGGCGAGCTGGACTACAAGCCCGTATTCGGCAACAAGACCATGCCGCCGCCGGGAGGCATTCGGGAGATCGCGGAAGTCCTCCTCGAAGCCGAGCGTCCCGTCATCTACGCCGGACAGGGTTGTCTCTACGCCGAGGCGTGGGACGAGCTTCAGGAGATTGCCGAGTTGCTTCAGGCGCCAGTCACCACCACCCTGCCTGGCAAGAGCGCCTTCCCTGAAGACCACCCGCTCGCTCTGGGAGCCTCCGCCGTATCGCACACCAAGGGCACGTGGCACTTCCTTGAAAAGGCCGACCTCGTCTTCGCCATCGGCACGAGTCTCACGCGCACCAACTATGGCAAGTCGATTCCGCCCGGCAAGACCATCGTCCACTCGACCGCCGACGCCGCCGACGTAAACAAGGACTACCAGTGCGATTACTCGCTCCTCGGCGACGCGAAACTGACCCTGCGGGGACTGATCGACGAGATCAAGAGACGCACCGACGGCTCGGGACACAGGAACACCCGCGACATCACGTCAGAGGTGGCGAAGATCCGCCAGGAGTGGTTGGACGAGTGGATGCCGCAGATGACCTCCGACGAGACGCCCATCAACCAGTACCGCATCATTCACGACCTCCAGGCAAACGTGGATGCCGCCAACACGATCATCACCCACGACGCAGGGAGCCCCCGCGACCAGCTGGCGCCAATGTGGCAGTGCACCGCACCGAGGACCTACATAGGCTGGGGCAAGTCCACCCAGCTTGGCTTCGGCCTCGGAGCGATCATGGGCGCGAAGCTCGCCGAACCGGACAAGCTGTGCATAAACATCATGGGTGACGCCGCCATCGGCATGGTCGGCATGGACATCGAGACCGCCGTCCGTAACAAGATCGGCATCCTCACCATCGTATTCAACAACCAGATCATGGCTATCGAGCGCAGCCACCAGCCCTACTCCGCCGAGTCGCACGACAGCCTCGCGCACGGCGGCGACTATGAGATGGTTGCCAAGGGCCTCGGCGCGTGGAGCGAGAAGGTCGAGCAGCCGGATGATTTCGTGCCTGCCCTGAAGCGGGCAATCGCCGTGACCGAGACCGGCAAACCCGCCGTGCTCGACTGCGTGGTCAAGGAGGGTTACGACTTCTCGAAGTACGAGTAGTCAGCCCAGCCGGTCGAGCGCCATCCAGTACGCCGCAATGGTCTTCGCGTCCACTATCCGGCCGTCGCGGATCATTGCCCGAATCGAGTCGAGATCATGCCGCTCGACGACGATTGCCTCGTCGTCGTCCGCTTCGAGTACGCTGGCCGACAGGTCCCTGGCGAGGAAGGCATACATATACTCCGTGCAGAACCCCGGTGCTGTCCAGAACCCGCCAAGGCTTTCCAGACTTCCCGCCCTGTATCCGATCTCTTCCTGCAGTTCCCTCTGCGCGGCCTCGTCAGGGGCCTCACCGGGATCGATCCCGCCCGCCGGTGCTTCCAACAGGTCCTTACCTATGGGATACCGGTACTGCCGGACGAGAAGCGCCCTGCCCGATTCGTCAATTGGCAGGACCACCACCGCATCGGCATGCTCGGCCACTTCACGTGTCGTAAGCTCGCCGTTGGCCAGTTCCACCTCATCCACATGAAGCTGGATTACCCGCCCGTCGAACAGGTCTTTGCGGGCAACTGTACGCTCCGGTTGCACTTCCCCATCCATGGCGCTAGTGCTCGTCATACGTCGTGCGATGACGGACGCCCAATCGCTGGGTAAGATTGGAGTAGAAGGCGGAGGGCGATTCCGCACGCAGGAAACTGGCGATGTAGGGACTCCTCTTGATGACGACCTTGTCGCTGCGCTGCAGTGTCGCGTTCGTGAGGTTGTCCACGCTGATCATAGCTTCGCCGCCGTGCACCACGGTTAACTCCACGGTCGAGTCGTCCGGAACGACAAGCCCGGTCTGCAGACTGATATGCGCTGCCAGAGGCTGTATGAGAAGCACCTTCGCTTCAGGTTGAAGCACCGGCCCCCCGGCGGAAAGGGCGTATCCCGTACTGCCCGTGGGCGTAGATACGATCACGCCATCCGCGCGATAGGTGGCCAGGTGAACGCCGTCTATGGTTACGTCGATGTCCAGCAGGCGGGGCAGCGTACCGCGTACGATGGCTTCATTCAGCGCGTGGGCTACGATCCTTGTTTCTCCATTTGACTGTTCGGCCACTTCAGCCTGGATCATGAGGCGCTCTTCCGTCCGGATATCGCCCTTGAGGTAATGCGCCAGTCGCTCGGCGGCATTCTCCACCGTCAGCTCCGCCATGAACCCGACGCGCCCCATGTTTATGCCGACTATGGGAATGGAGTACGGAGCGGCGAGGCGATTCACGCGGATAATGGTGCCGTCCCCTCCCGCCGTGACGATGATCACCGTCTCACGAAGAGTGCTCGACGCAATCTCCTGCTCGTCGGCGGTCGAGACCCAGCTTCTATCGCACAGGTCCAACGACCCGATAAGTGAACGGATGATGTCCGAAGCACCCGGAATCGTCCGGGAGTGCATGAAACCAATCAGATGCCGCTGCTCATCCATTGGGATGCTCCACGCCTGCACTATGCAAACAACGCTTGGGCGGCCGCCTTGGCAAGGTCCAGCAATACAATGGGGTACACACCGAACACCAGCACTCCGGCAATGGTGACGCCCACGGCCAGCCGTATGGGGAACTGGGAATCGATCGGCTCGTCCGACTTCGGTTTCGAGAGGTACATCGTCTTGATGATACCGAAGTAGTAGTAGGCCGAGATGACGCTGTTGATCACGCCTACCACCACAAGCCATTCGAGGCCCGCGTTCACCGCCGCTCCAAACACATACACCTTGGTGATGAATCCGACCGTCGGCGGTATTCCCGTGAGCGATAAGAGTGCGAAGGCCAGCGCCGCGGCCAAGTACGGGGCCCTTTTCGCCATTCCCGCGTAATCGGCTATCGCGTCGCTGTTGATGCGGTTCGATATGGCTATGACGACGGCGAATGCCGCCAGATTCATCATCGCGTATCCCGCCATGTAGAACAGCACGCCTGACGGACCGAAGTCCACCTCATCCCCTCCGGTCCTCGCCGCCAACGCCGCGAGTCCGACCATCAGGTACCCGCCGTGCGCGATTGTGCTGTAGGCAAGCAGACGTTTGATGTTGGACTGAGCTATCGCAACCAGGTTGCCCACCGTCATGGAGAGCGCGGCCACCGCCGCGAACACTGCGCTCCACTCCATGCTCAGCGTCTCCACCGGGAAAGCCACGTAGAAGACCCGAAGGATGATGGCAAACCCTGCCGCCTTGCTCGCAACCGAGAGAAAAGCGGTGACCGGAGTCGGCGCTCCTTCGTAAACGTCCGGCGCCCACATCTGGAACGGCACCGCCGTTATCTTGAATCCGAACCCCGCAATCATCAGGCCAACGCCCAATACGAGAGCGTAGCTGCCAAGTGGTTGGTCTGAAGCAGCAGTCAGGTCTCCGATGCGCTCCGCAATCAGGTCGAGGTAGGTCGTTCCGGTGAAGCCGAAGACGAACACCATGCCGTACAGCAGAATGGCCGAGCTTATCCCGCCCAGCACGAGGAACTTCATGCCGCCCTCGGACGAGCGGCCGTCACGGAGGAACGCCGCAAGCGCCACCAGTGGCAGGGACGAAAGCTCCAGCGATATGTAGAGCGTAATGAGTTCGACCGTCGCCGCCATCAACATCATGCCCGTAGCCGAGTACAGCACCAGCGCGTAGAACTCGGTACGGAATCTCTCGATGCGCTGCAGGTAGTCGACCGACATGAGCCCGACGACTGCGGCCGCGCCTATGAAGAGGAACTTGAAGAACAGCGCGAATTTGTCCACGACCAGCGTACCCGCAAGCACACCGGTATTCTCAGCCGCTGCGTCGTCCCCAACCGTGAACCACAGCGCGATGCTGAAGCCCAGCGGTATAACCAGCCCGACCACTCCCAACCCCAGGATGATGCTCTTCCGAGACACGACGAGGTCGAGCAGGAGTAGGAGCGTTGCCAGTCCGACCACGCTCAGTTCGGGTGACAGCAGATAGAGGTCGTGGATCGTCATGGCGCCATCGTCAGTTGGGCAGAGTCTTGAATCGAACCGATGATGTCGGTCAGTCCCTCGGTGAAGTAGTCTGAGATAAACGACGGGTAGATGCCGACTGCGATGACCGCAATCACAAGAGCAGCTATCGGCACCATCTCCATCTTCGTGGCGTCACGTACGTCCGAGAACCGGGCAAGCTGCGGTCCGAACATCGTCCTTTGCAGCATCCAGAGAATGTACCCCGCCGTTATGACCACTCCGAATGCGGCGATGCCCGTCCACCATCCCCATACGGGGAACGTCCCCAGGAAGATGAGTATCTCCGAGACGAACCCGCTCGTGCCCGGAAGCCCCAGCGATGCCAGTCCCGCAACGAGGAATCCGACAGCGATAACCGGCATCCGCGTTGCCAGACCTCCAAGATCGGGAATGTGCCGTGTGTGCGCTTTCTCATAGGCAAGGCCGACCATCAGGAACATGAGCCCCGTTATCGTCCCGTGCGTGAACATCTGCATCGCGGCCCCAGTTAGGCCCACGGGCGACACTGCGCCCGCGACACCCGCAACCGACGATATTCCGACGAGCACGTACCCCATGTGGCTGATGCTGCTGAAAGCAACGAGGCGCTTCATGTCGGTCTGCCGGAGCGTCACGATCGCCCCGTAGATGACGTTGATGACTCCCAGCACGATCAGGAACTTCGCCGCGTCCACCATGACGTCGGGGAACATCGCCGCGGAGACTCGGAGCATCCCATAGCCGCCCATCTTGAGCAGCACACCGGCAAGCATGATGCTCACTGCCGTTGGCGCGTCCGTGTGAGCGTCGGGCAACCATGTATGCACCGGCCACACGGGCAGTTTCACGGCAAATGCCACAAAGATCAGCGAGAACACTAACCATGCCGGCGCCAGCAGCTTTGCGCCCTGCAAGGCCGACGGCAGCTCGATCATGTCGAACGTGCCTGCCGAGAAGAACAGTATCAGGATACCCACGAGCATGAAGGCGCTGCCGAGGAACGTGAAGATAAGGAACTTCATGGCGGAGTACTCGCGCCGTCCGCTCCCCCAGATAGAGATCAGGAAGAACATCGGAGCCATCTCAAGCTCCCACAAGAGGAAGAAGAGAATGAAATCCAATGCCGTGAACACGCCCATGACCGCCGTCTGAAGCACCAGCAGCCAGACGAAGTATTCCCTGACCCGCTCCTTGATGCTCCAAGAGGCGAATACCGCCACGAAGCCAAGAAGTCCGGTGAGCAGCACAAGCGGCGCGCTGAGACCGTCAACGCCGAGGAAGTACTCGACCTTGAACGAGTCGATGGGAATCCATCCCGGCGCGCGGTCCACCAGCTGTATCCCACCCTTTTGCAAGTCGTAGCCGGTGAAGACGAGGACGCTCAAGACAAGGTCGGCAACGATGGTGACGCCCGCGACGATTCGCACGTGCCGGTCATTCCGCACGAGCACGGCGATCAGCAAGGCTCCCACCAGTGGCAGGAAGACCGTAAGCGTTAGCAGTCCGTTGCCTTCGAAATCCATTTGATGTAGTGCTATCGTTCCGTTACGCCAAATTTATTTGAACAGGAGATACGCCCCGAGTATTGCCAGCACGCCGACCGAAACCGCCATTCCATAGCCCTGCACCTGCCCTGTCTGGACCTGTGCAATGGCTCTTCCGACGTTCCGGCCGAACTGGTCCACCAATCGGACCGCCCCATCGACAATTGATTTGTCTGCCCAATCGAGAGCTCTGCAAGCGCCTCGGTAGAACAGACGAATCGTTATAACCCCTTCGTAGAGTTCGTCAAAGTAGTACTTCCGGGAGAACAGCACGTAAAGAGGCCGGAACCACGCCGTCACCCGTTCTACCGAAACCTGGCGGCTGCGGTGCATCAGGTACGCCAGAAGGATTCCCGCCAAGGCCAACATCGTCGACCCCGCCGCTATGACGATGCTGAAGTCCCCGGCGTTGCTGTGTAGAAAGTCATGGACGAGCCAGTGCTTCGGTATCGGGCCGAGATCGATGATCGGGCTCGCTAACAGTCCCGCCACAACGGCAAGCAGCGCGAGAATGGCCATCGGGCCGACCATCGAACTGGGAGATTCGTGTGGGTGTGAGGAATCACCGTGCGACTCCGCCTCGGGATCAACATCGGCCCCGCCCCTGTACTCACCCTCGAAGACCATGAACAACGCCCTGAACATATAGAACGCGGTCATGAACACCGCTATCACGGCCAGCCAGAAGACCACCTGCGGGATCGCTCCCATCTGCCCGAACGCCGACGCAAGAATCTCGTCCTTGCTCCAGAATCCGGCCAGCGGGAATATACCAGCGAGGCTCAGGCTCCCAATCAGGAACGTGATATATGTCCAGCTCATGTGCTTCCTCAGACCGCCCATGTACCGCATGTCGAACGTTCCGCCCGTGGCGTGACTGACGCTGCCCGCTCCCATGAACAGCAGGCACTTGAAGAAGGCGTGCGTGAACAGATGGAATATGGCCACGCCCGGCGCGCCGACTCCCAGCGCCAGCATCATGTATCCGAGCTGGCTGACAGTCGAGTATGCCAGCACACGCTTGACGTCGTTCATCACCAGGCCCATCGTCGCCGCGAGCACGGCTGTGATGCCGCCGATGATGGCCACGGTATTCAACGCGATCTCGGACGCCTCGAATACAGGGAAGAACCTCGCCACGAGGAACACGCCCGCCGCCACCATCGTCGCGGCATGGATGAGCGAACTGACGGGTGTAGGGCCTTCCATGGCGTCGGGCAGCCACGTGTGCAATGGGAATTGCCCGGACTTCCCGACCGCTCCGGCGAAGAGGCCAAGGGCGATCCACATCGCCACGCCAGGCGCGATGATCTCCATGTTCATCGCCTCGTGAATGTCCCGAATGTCCAGCGGGTCGAGACCGGCGTCGGTGAACGTCGCGGCGTTGAAGAACAGATAGAAGATAGCCAACAGGAACCCGAAGTCGCCGAGCCTAGTTACGAGGAACGCCTTCTTCGCCGCCGCCGCCGCCGAGGGCTTGTGGTACCAGAATCCGATCAGCAGGTAAGACGACAGTCCCACCAGCTCCCAGAACACGAACAGTTGAATGACGTTCGCGGCTACCACCAGTCCAATCATCGAAGCTGTGAAGAAGGACATGTACGCGAAGTAGCGCGCGTATCCGGGATCGTCCTTCATGTAGCCCGTGGAGTAGATCTGAACGAGGAGGCTCACCCCTGTGACCACGATGAGCATGATCGCCGTGAGCGCGTCCATGAAGATGCCCATACTCAGATCGAATTCGCCCACGAGCAGCCATTGGTGCGCGGTCCAGCCGATCTGCCGTCCGCCGTTTTGGACGACTTCCACGAACAGCACAACCGAGAGCGCGAATGATATCGCGATCGCCCCAATGGTTATCCATCCCGCCACGTCGGCATAACGGTTGAAAAACGGCCGGATGAACGCCGCAATCAGAACGAACGAGGCCAGGGGCAGCAGAAATACCAGCCATGCCGCCATTTCATAAGTGTCGGACACTATAGCTTCCTCAGAATCTCGTCGGCGACGTGCTCACGTCCACGCGGCACCATCACGCGGTAAGACACGCGCTCTCCCCAAGACCGGATGTCGCCTTCGGGCAGGATCTTCGTCGGAAGTCCCTCGCCCTCCAGCACGTTCTTCCACATCTCGGCAATCACGAGATTCGGCGCTTTTCGATAGTCGGTGTACATTCCCCTACCAGTCCCGCGCGCCTACGAATGCCCCGCTCCGCAGCGAGTCGGCGGCACGCGAGAATATATGACAGTATCCTGTGTTCATTATTGTCAGTTCTTTAGCTGGGTCGCGTCCGTGACGAAAATCGTTTCGCGGCTCCGGTAAAGCGCTATGACGATGGCAACGCCCAGTGCGATTTCAGCGGCGGCAACGGTGATGATGAAGATGCTGAATATCTGGCCCGTCAGCAGCGTCCTCGCCGCCTGGTCGGTAATAATGGACGCCGCATCACCGAGAAGGCTCGCCGGCACGACGTATCGAGACAGCGCCACTGCGGTGATGTTGACCGCGTTGAACATCAATTCGATGCTCATGAGAACCGCGATCGCGTTGCGTTTTGACAACGCACCATACAGTCCAATGGCGAAGAGTATCGCCCCGAGGATGAGGAAATTCTCCAGACTCATCGTTCCCTCACCAGCACGAGCGCCCCGATGATGGCGGCGAGCAGAAGAACCGACACCGCCTCGAAAGCGAGCACGTAGTCACGCAGGAGCAAGGTCGCAATCTTTGGAATCGTGTTGCTGTACACCTCGTTGACCATCTGCGCGGCCTCGGTCGTCAAGGTGCTGGGAAGCGCATCCGCGAGGAGCATCCAATCGGAATTGAGAATCGTGAACACCGATGCCGCTCCCAACAGGAAGGCAAGAAGCCCAACGGGGTACCGGAGTCGATTGGGAGGACTCCCCTGCTCTGCATCCTGCGTCATCAGGATTGCGAACAGGATCAGCACCGAGATTGCCCCGACGTACACGATGACCTGCACGACAGCGAGAAACTCCGCCCGCAGGAGCACGAACAGCCCCGCCGTCCCCAGGAATACCACCACGAGAAACAGCGCTGCCCTGAACACATCCCGCATATGGACAACAGCGACCGCCGATATGATGACGGAGACCGCGATCACCCAGAACGCGATGTCTGTTGCCAGGGCTGATTCCGTGCCCGATCCAAGACTCATCGCTTGGCCCAGTTCTCCTCTTGTTGATTCTCGGTCGGACGTTCGTGACGTCCCACCTGCAGATAGTCGCGCTCCTCGACGCTGCGAGGATCGAACTTCTGACTCTCAATCTGTGGTCGATACCACGTGCTTGGCTTCTTGGGAGCGGACTTCAGCTGCTCGACGTCGATGACGAGCTGACTCCGCTGGTACTTGCCTTCCTCGAATCCGCTTCCCATGTGAAGGGCGTCATACGGGCACGCCTGCACGCACAGCCCGCAAAACATGCACCGACCGATATCGATGTCGAACACCTCGATATCGTACTTGCCGCCGTCCTGCTCATACTTGCCCGTGGTGTCCGTAACGATGCGAATGATGCCAAGCGGACAGTATTTCGCGCAGCTCGCGCATCCGGTGCACCGTCTTTCGTACCACGTGAACTCCTCGCCCCGGAAGCGCGGATGCTGGTTCAGCCGCGCGGGAACCGTCGCCAGGCCAACCAACGCCTTGAGCGCATCGCCCGGCCTCTCTATCGCAAGGCTCACAACATTCGTATTGTTCTCCTTGGCCAGGCCAATCAACCCTACTCTACGATTGGGGTACTGCACGGAGAACAGCCGTCCGGGTGCGGCGAGGTTCTTCAGCGTCACGCCCATACCCTTCAGCATGCCTAGTCCATACATATCTGCCTCGCTTCCTGCATGCGGCCCACTCTAGTCCACCTCCGCCGCCATGTTGGCCAATGGTGAAGGCGTAGCAGCGCCTTCCTGCCGCAGTTTCTTCTGACCCAGCAAATTGGCTATGAACACGATTGCCGCTATGAAGACCACCCAGTTGATCCCTGCCATCAACCACAGCGACTCGGTTGGAATCATCCCGTCGGCGTCTTGGAACACGAACGCCTGGACCGCCACCACGAAGATATTCACCAGAGACAGCGGGAACAGTCCCTTCCAAGCGAACCCCATGATCTGGTCGACCCTGAGCCTTGGCCATGTCGCTCGCGTCCACAGGAGTATGAACAGCAGCGCGAACGCCTTGAGCAGGAACCATATCTGACCGGGAATCGGGTCGATTCCGCGTGTCCCACCGAGGAACAGCACGGTCGCTACGGTCGCCACGACGATGGGAGCCATGAACTCCGCCAGCTGGAACAGGGCGAATTTTATTCCGCTGTACTCGGTGTGGTAGCCGGAACCCAGTTCGGACTCCGACTCGATCATATCAAAGGGAGACCTGCTCATTTCGGCCAGGGCCGCCGCCATGAACACGAAGAATCCCAGGGGCTGCACGACAATGAAGAACACGCTCTGACTGTTCACCACGTCCAGCAGCGCCATGGAACCGGCCATAATCACCACGCCGACGAGACCCAGCGCCATCGGCACCTCGTAGCTCACCAGCATCGCCGCGCCGCGAACCGCCCCGAACAGCGCATACTTGTTGCGCGACGCCCATCCGCCCATGATGATCGCCAGGGTGTTTATCCCCGTCACGCCGAGCACGAACAGCACTCCGACGTTCAGCTTTCCGAGGAAGCTCTGCTCACCGAACGGGATGACGGAGAAGACCAGCAGTCCGGGAAACACTAGGACGATAGGCGCGAGGTTGAACACCCGTTTGTCGGCAACGTCAGGGATGACGTCTTCCTTGGTGATCAGCTTGAGCAAGTCCGCAATCGGCTGCAGGATGCCGAACGGCCCCCAGCGGTTCGGCCCAAGACGGTTCTGGAACCGTCCAAGCACGCGCCGCTCAAACCACGTGTATACGGCCGTCGTCATGATCGCCGCGTTGATGACTATAAAGGCCAGTATCGTGCAAGCCGCGACGAACGCCACCCATTCCAGGCCGTCCGGGGCGAATCCGACCACCGTGTCATATATGTTGCCGAAGCTAATCATGTCTTCCTAACGGTCGACCTCGCCGAGCACAACGTCGGTGCTGCCGAAGATGATGATGAGGTCGGCCAACTTCCAGCCGATCAGCATGTCCTTGAGAACCGTGAGGTTGATGAAGGAGGGCGCGCGAATTTTACACCGGTAGGGCGAGATGCCGCCATCACTCACGAGATAAAAGCCCAGCTCCCCTTTCGGTCCTTCCACCGCCGCATAGGCGTCCCCAACAGGTGGCCGAACGAAAAACGGGGCGTCTGCGAGCACAGGCCCCTCTTCGATCTGCTCGATGCACTGCTCGATGATCCTGACGCTCTGCCGCATCTCCTGGATGCGAACATAGTACCGGTCATAGGTATCGCCCTGAAAGCCGATCGGCACATCAAACTCGACCCTGTCATATATCTCGTAAGGATCCGCCTTGCGCAGGTCCCACTGTACTCCGCTCGCCCTCAGCATCGGTCCTGTCAGGGACCCAGCAACGGCAAGGTCCGGGGAAACGAGGCCGATTCCCCGCGTTCTCGCGAGAACGATCTCGTTTGTCGAAATCAAGCCTTCTAGTTCGTCGATGTAACTTGGCATCTCTCCGATAAGGGTATCGAGCGCGGGCCAGAACTCCTCTGGCGCGTCCTGGATAACCCCTCCGGGACGCATGTAGCTCAAGGTGATCCTCGCTCCGCACAGCATCTCAAACAGCTCAAGGATGCGTTCCCGCTCGCGGAAGCAGTACATCAAGGGCGTTCCGAACGCACCCAACTCCTGCAGCATGAATCCGGTGGCGATGAAGTGGCTCGCCATGCGCTGAAGTTCGGCGGAGATGACGCGAAGATACTGTCCACGCTCCGGGACTTCCAAGCCGGTGAGCTTCTCAACCGACCGCACGTATGCTAGGTTGTTCGACATGCTCGACACGTAGTCGAGCCGGTCAGTAAGGGTGACGATCTGTACGTACGACCTTTCTTCCGCGAGTTTTTCCGTCCCTCGATGTAGGTACCCGAACACAGGCTCCACATCGACCACGACCTCGCCGTCGAACGTCACGCGCAATCGAAACACCCCGTGTGTGCTGGGGTGCTGCGGCCCCATATTGATCGTTACCGGCTCAGTACGAATAGCCATGGCTACCGGATAAAGTCCTTCCGAAGGGGATGTCCCGGGAATCCCTCCCACAACAGGATTCGCTTCATGTTCGGATGCCCCTCGAACATGATTCCCATAAGGTCGTAGATCTCCCTCTCCTGGAGCTCCGCACCCCTCCACAGGTCAATGGCGGACTGCACGGTCGGCTCGTCTCGTGTAAAGATGCGACTCTTGACGACGCAGCCTGTGTTCCGCCGCAGCGACGTGAGGTGATATACCAGTTCGAAGTACTCCACGTAATCGACTGCCGAGATGCTGTTCAGGAACTGAAAGTCGAACTCGCCGTCGTCACGCAGGAAACGAAGCGTCTCGTGGAGGAAGTCGTTTCGCACCGTCACCTCGCTGGCATTCGACGTGACGACACTGCCGGGAAGCTGAAGATCGAGGCGCTTGGCAAGGTCTGTGCCGGCAACGACTCTGGTCATTACTGCCCCGCGGTCCTGCCTTTCAAGGAATATCGCTTGATCTTGTCGTGCAGTTGCATGATGCCGTACAAGAGCGCGTCCGGCCTCGGAGGACAGCCAGGAACGTACACGTCTACCGGAACTATATGGTTCACACCGGGCACCACGCTGTACGATTCGTAGTATGGGCCTCCGCTCGTGGCGCACACACCCATCGAGATTACCCACTTCGGCTCCGCCATCTGCTGGTACACGCGCTCGATGGCAGGGGCCATTTTCCATGTAACGGTGCCCGCCACGATCATCAGGTCGGCCTGTCTCGGCGACGCACGAAAAGCTTCCATGCCAAAGCGGCTGATGTCGAACCGCGACATTGCGCTCGCCATCATCTCGAAGGCGCAGCACGCCAGTCCAAATGAAAGCGGCCATACGGCAGACTTTCTGCCCCAGTTCAAAAGCGCGTCAACCGAGGTTACAGCCAGGTTCCTCTGGAGGTCGTCCGGCACTTCGACCAGAGGTTCCGCCAAGGGGGCGACGTTGTTCGCCTTCAGGAGGTTGATATACGCCCCCTCCTCTCTATCCAACTCCAGGGTGGTAGAGTGCAGGGGAATCGTGTTACCGGGTATTTCGATGTGTTCGGTGTTCATGTTTTTACCTGTCGCTTACCACGGCGACTCAGAGGGAGTTCCAGCGGATGTCAAGCCCACTCCAAAGCCCCTTTTCTCCATGCGTACAGCCATCCCACGACGAGGATCGCGATGAACAGGGCCATTTCAATCAGGACGAACAGCCCGAACTCCCTGGATAGGAACCCGAAGCTGGACGCCCAGGGGAACAGGAACACGACTTCCACGTCGAATACGACGAACAGCAGGGCAAACGAGTAGAAGCGGAAGTTGAACCGGTGCCACGTGCCCGTCAGCGTCTCGAAACCGCATTCATAGATGCTCATCTTGACGGGATCGGGCTTTCGAGGTCGAATCCTGATGAGAGAGAACATCCACGAGGCGATCAGCATACCCGCCGGCACCGCGACCGCCAGAGCGGTGAATATGGCAATCAGGCCGTACTGGCGGAAGTAGTCGTCGAGAATGACACCCTCTGTGCCCATGCGCGGAATATAGCATAGGCCCCTAGGCGATGCAACCAAGAGAGGCTGTCCGGCTACGTCTGCACGCGCTCAGGAAGCGCCATTGTTCCGGCGACCTTCGTAGGGGGCGGACCCTAAATGGAGTGTCTCTGTGTCCCTTCTACGACGAGGCAGATGGAAGGTAACTGTCCAGACTTCATGCGAGCGCTCGACACACACAGCCCTCCGTCATTCCGGCGAAGGAACGTCACCCGTACCACGATACGGGGCCGGAACCCAGAGGGGCGGGAAGTTTCGCTTCACGAAGTGTGAACACTCACGATGGAAGGAATTCTGTTGACGGGTATTGGGCTTGGTGCTACACTCGCCTTTGGCTTGGGATACATTCACGCCGCTCTCGCGGCTACTTCTGATAGCATAGGAGAGAACAGGATGACGAAAGCGTTTGTACTGGTGGTCTCTCTTCTTGCTTTGGCCGCGCTCAGCTGCGGATTCACCGATCCGCCTCCGACACGCATTCCCCCCACTCCGGAGCCCACGCTCCCACCCGGCGCAGTTGTCGAGGAACTCACCATCATGAACTTCCAGCACCCCGACGCAACGGTAAAGGCTGGGACGATCGTCATTTGGACGAATAAAGACAAGCCGCTTCACACCGTCACGCACATCAATACGGGTGGAGAGCGTCTCTTCGACAGCCAGACCATTGCCCCCGACGCCGGGTTCCGTTACCAGTTCGATGTGCCAGGTGAATACACCTACCAGTGTCTTATTCACCCGGTGAACATGAAGGGCACCATCACGGTCACCGAATAGCGCGGCTTCTCTCGGATGTGACGCCGCGAATCAGATGTGGCGACAACTAGGTCACGACCAGTTCGCCGCGTTGCGCCTTCTCTACTTCGTTCTGCTCGCCCTTCAGGCGCTTGCACGTTTCTTGAAACCGCTGGGCCATCTCAGGGCCCTGTAGCCCCATGTACTCGGTCTCGAAAGCTCGTGCCGCCTCGGTCGAGGGCGGTTCCGGAATGTCGATAACCGCCGTAGTTATCCGGTCGTTCCCCCAAGCGTACGCCACAACCTCTCCCTTGCTGACGATCATGTTCACCCCCACGTTCGCCTCCACGATGGGCACGCCGTTTTCACGAGCGCGGGCAAGGACCGTCTCATTCTGACCCTTCGACTTCGATCCGAACGACGGAATCATGATGTACTGCGCCCCGTCCAACACCAACGTCCTCACGATCATGGGATTCCACCTGTCATTGCAGATGACGAATCCTGCCCTGCCAAACGGCGTGTCGAACGCCCGGATCGTCGAGCCGACGCGGTTGAAGTTCCACGTCTTGTCCGTACCCTCGGCAAGCTGTGTCTTGTGGTAACGACCGAGAATCTCTCCCTTCGCGTCGATGAATATCGCCGTGTTGAATACCTCGTCGCCTATTCGTTCAGCGAACCCGAATGCGAGGCATGTGTCCAATTCCCGGGCGAGGTCCTGAAACCTTCGAATGTACTCACCGTCTATGGGCTCAGCGATCTCAACCAGGTCGTCCGCCGTTTTCCGACCCTCGATCACGTCCATGACGACGTAACCTTCAAGTACACCCTCCGTCGTCAGGATGATGTCGGGACCGCCTTCCGCAGCTCTGCGGAAGAACCGTTCCATCGCGTCGGCATTGCCCGGTTTGTCCCACTTGGTCGGCTTCAACGAGATCGCGGTCGCTTTCACTTGCCTGTACATCAGCAATTCTCCTCGATTTCTTCGAACTACTGGCCGTCGGATGACTGCATACGACACTCCCTGTCTACGACGGACGGATTCTGCTGGCACTCCCCATTCTTAGGTTAGCACGGGCCAAATCACTGAACCAGAACCCGGATAGTCCATACTCCCGCGACCCGTCCCGCTTGGTGGTATCATAGAGTCGGCGAAAGGAGTCGGACATGACTACGCACACCGATACGAAGCGGCTGACCGCCGCCGACCTGCTCCGCCTGTACAGCGAGGGAGTTCGCGGCGAGTTGATTCGGGGAGAGCTTTGCCAGACTATGCCCGTCGGACATGAACACGGAAAGATCGTAGTGAATTTGACGGTTCTTCTGGGGACTTACGTCAAGTCCCAGAAGCTAGGCGAGTTGACGGCATCGGACGCGGGCGTGTGGCTGGAGCGTAACCCTGATACTGTGCGGGAGCCGGACATAGCGTACTTCTCGGCGGAGAAGATACCGTCGGGCGTGCGGATCACAGGCTACGCCGAGGTCGTCCCCGACCTGGTCGTGGAGGTTGCGTCTCCAAGTGATAGCTTGCGAGAGGTCAACGACAAGGCGCTCATGTGGCTGAGCTACGGAGTTAGCTTAGTCTGGGTTGTAAATCCTGACACACGATCCATAGACGTGTTTCGGGCAGGCCGCGCAGTGTCGACGCTCACGGAGAATGACACACTTGACGGTTTGGACACGCTGCCCGGTTTTACCTGTACGGTCGGCGACGTGTTCGACGCGTAGAACAAGGTACTCTATGAGGGTGTCGTTTCCTTGACACTCGCGAAGCCCTGTTGCTACCATTTTCCCCACTAATCCCGCCTGCTGCGGGCCATAGCCGTAGCGTTCAGTATTATCCCCGGAGGAATCGGTGTGACGTTCGCAAAGTCGCTTGCCTGTCGTGGATGCAGGGAAGAGTACCCCATCCAGCCTCTCAACGTGTGCGAATTCTGTTTCGGACCGCTTGAGATCAGCTACGACTACGACGCGATGGCCCGCCACGTCACACGCGAGCGAATCGAGAACGGCCCTCCGTCCATGTGGCGGTACCATGATTTCCTCCCCGTAGGAGCCGATGCCGCTCTCGACATGGGCACCGGCTTCACACCGCTCATCAAGGCCGAGAACCTTGGCCGCATGTTGGGTCTCGAGAACCTCTACATCAAGAACGACGCCGTGAACCCCACCTACTCGTTCAAGGACCGCCCGGTCGGCGTCACGGCCAGCAAGGCGTTGGAATTCGAGTTCGAGACCTTCGCCTGCGTATCCACAGGCAATCTCATGGGTTCCGTAGCGGCACATGGCGCCAAGGCCGGCCTGGACACGAAAGTCTTCTTCCCTGCCAATCTTGAGCGCAGCAAGATCGTCGGCGCGGCCGTCTATGGCGCGACGCTCGTCGCCATCGACGGCACGTATGACCAGGTGAACCGCCTCGGCAGCGAGCTCGCCGACAACCATCACTGGGCTGTGGTAAACATCAACATGCGGCCCTTCTACGCCGAAGGCAGCAAGACTCTCGGCTACGAGGTCGCTGAGCAGCTTGGCTGGAAGCCGCCCCAGCACTGTGTCGTCCCTGCCGCATCAGGCGAGCTTCATACCAAGATCTGGAAGGGTCTCCAGGAAATGCAGGACGTTGGCCTTATCGATAACGTCCGTACGCAGATGCACTTGGCCCAGGCCGAAGGATGCTCCCCTATTGTGACGGCATTCGAGAACGGATCATCAACCGTTCAGCCAGTAGTCCCTGACACCATCGCCAAGTCACTTGCCATTGGCAATCCCGCCGCCGGCATCTTCTCTCTGGAGGTCCTCGAGGAGACCAAGGGCTCCGCCGTTGCCTGTCTCGAAGAAGAGGTGGCGGAGGGTATAAAACTCCTTGCCGAGACCGAAGGACTCTTCACTGAAACTGCGGGCGGCGTCGTGATTTCTTCCCTCAAGCGACTCGTGAAACAGGGCAAAATCAAGGGTGACGAGGTGACCGTGGCATTCGTTACCGGAAACGGCCTCAAGACGCCTGAGGTGGTTGAGGGCGTGGTCAACCCAATCTACACGGATGCGACCTACGAGTCCATCGTCGACTCTCTCGCCGCGGCGGCCGCATAGGGAGATTCCCTCTCCCGTCGTGGGAGAGGGCTAGGGTGAGGGTAAAGTCCATGACTATGTCCATCTGCACTACTCGACAGACTTCAAAGTCGTGACTGGATCGGCCTTTACCATTTACGCCTTGCGATTTACCCTATAAGTAGACATCTACCGAAATCGGAGGATTACCGATGAGCATCGTGGTGAGGATACCAACGCCCCTCCGTCGCCTGACGAACGGACTGGACAAGGTCGACGTGGACGGCGACAGCTTGGGCGGCGTCATCGACGCAATGAACGAACAATACCCTGGTATCCGCGAACGTATCTGCGACGACCAGGGGCAGTTGCGCAACTTCGTGAATGTCTACGTCAACGGCGAGGACGTGCGCTTCCTGCAGGGTCTTGAGACGGCCACAACCGACGGCGATGAGGTCAGCGTCGTCCCCGCAGTCGCGGGCGGTTGCTGAGATTACACCGATGCCAAAGTCCGTTCGCTACTTCCATTACCGTCGCTGAAGCGACTGCAGCAAGGTGAAAGCGTGGCTTTCACGAACTGACGCAGAGGTCGAGTCGCGCGATTTCTTCTCCGATCCATTCTCCGAGCATGAGCTAAGAGAACTGCTCGGTGATCGGCCCCCGTCCGACTACTTCTCGTGGAACAGCCCGTCTCGTCGAAAACTGGGCATCGACCGCGACACGACTTCTGAGGACGAACTGGTAGCCCTGATGCTCAAGGAACCCCGCCTCATTCGCCGTCCCATCATTGAGATAGACGGCGAGCTGCTCCCCCCAATCAGCGGCTCCGCTAAGATACAGCAGGCCTTGGCTGAAGCCCTGGAATAATCCCCACGAGTAGTCTTCACACCCCAAGCGGCCAGACTAGAGAGATCAGCGGAACGGATACCCCTACGACCACGATCTTCAAGGGAAGCCCCAGCCGCCAGTAATCACCAAAGCGATACCCGCCGGGTCCGAGCACCATCGTGTTCGACTGATGCCCTATTGGAGTGAGGAACGCTGCGGAAGCTCCGACGGCAACCCCCATCAGGAACGGGTCGGATGACGCGCCAAGTTCAGCAGCAACAGTCACTGCAATCGGCGCAGTCAGGATTGCCGCAGCCGCATTGCTGATTACGTCCGACAGCAGCGACGTGACCACGATGAGCGTCGCCAGGACCAGCAACGGAGACACCCCATCAGTCAGGCTCGTCAATCCATCCGATACGAGCTCCGCCCCACCCGTCGTCTCGAACGCCCTCCCAATGGGAATCATCGCAGCCAGCAGAATGAGCACCGGCCACTCAACGCTCTGATAAGCCTCCCGAAGGCTCAGCAGTCCAAAGATGACCATTCCTATGGCCGCCCCGACGAAGGCGATCTGGAGTGTCACCAAGCCAGTCGTGACAAGTGCGATTGCGACGGCAAGAACCCCAAATGCCGACAGCGCCTGCCACCACGGGCGAACACCCATCACCCGCTCGGAAATCGCGATGCAGCCAAGCGCCTCCAGGGCCTCGCCTACTGAGGACTGGCTCCCATGAAGAAGCAGGATATCCCCGGCGAGAAGACGTATATTCCCTGACGAACCCGGAACACGCACCCCCTGCCGGTTCACGCCCAGCAAACTGACGTCGAACCTCGTATGCAGGCCCAGCGTCCGAGCCGTGCGATGCTCCGCAAGAGAGTCCGCCATCACCACGGCCTCCACCACCTTCACTCCCCGCGCTCGGAGAAGACTCACCATGTCTTCATGAACGTCCCGTCCCTCCACGGGTTCCAGTCCGGTCGATTCCATTAGCTCATCCAGATCGACCGGTTCCGCCTCAACGATCAGAATGTCCTTTGCGTCCAATATCTCCGTATGCGAAGGCGCGGAATAGCGTTTTTCGTAGCGCACAAGTCCTATGACGTGGATGTCCTCGCCCATATCCCCAAGAACATCCTCGATGCGTTGGCCTGCAAGCTTCTGAGGCACTTCCAATTCATACGTATGCTGCTCCACTTCAAAGCCACCGACCCCAATCTTTGCACCCTGACGCTGTGGAACCAACCGCCAGCCTACCAATGCAAGGAAGACCACCCCGCTGACCACGACGCCCAGTCCCACCGGAGCAAAGTCGAACATTTGGAACGATGCCCCGCCGGCCTCCGCGCGAAACGTCGCGACAATGATGTTCGTCGGTGTGCCGATAAGGGTCACCATTCCCCCCAGCAGGGAAGCGAACGCCAACGGCATAAGAACGATCGAGGGCGATCTACGGGCCCACCTAGCAAGCTGAATCGAAACGGGCATCATCAAGGACAGCGCGGCTACATTGTTGATGACCATCGACAGCATTGCTGAAAGCGCCGTCAGAGAACCAACCTGTGCAACGGCGTTCTTGCCGGTTCTCGCCAACAGTCGAACGAGCACCGTCAGCGCCCCCGACCGTTGAATCCCCCGGCTTACGACCAGCACCGCTCCTACAGTAACGACAGCAGGATGGCCTAGCCCCGAGAATGCCTCCGTACCGGGAATGATCCCGACTACCGTCAGCGTCAACAGGGCAAGCAGCGCTACGATGTCGTAGTGAATGCGGCCTTGGATGAACAGACCCAGGGTCAGGGCAAGGATTACGAGAAATACGACCTGGTCACTCATGCGACGGTTCGCCAAGCCATTGGGAATTAGCCCACTGCGTCGTCATCACCCACCCCTCCACCAAGTCAGTGCAGCGGTCGCTGCATGATATAATCTCGCCCAGACGCAAGCAACTTAGCTACCAAAGGACTACAGTGAATGGACCTACAAGGTAAGACAGCCCTAGTAACCGGCGGCAGCGGCGTACTGGGGGGACGCATTTGCATCGCCCTCGCCGACGCCGGAGTCAACCTCGCCGTTGGATACGCAAAGAACCCCGACAATGCCGCCGAAGTTGCCGAAGAGATGTGTGCCAAAGGCGTCCGCGCGGTCCCTGTCGCCTGCGACGTTACCGATCTTGCCCAGATCAGGTCGGCTATCGCCACCACGGTCAACGAGTTCGGTGGCGTCCATATCCTCGTGAATGATGGCGCGTTCAACAAGGCCGTCGATTTCACTGACATCGAGGGTCTAACCTACGAACTTTGGGACAAGATCATCGACATCAACCTCTCCGGCCCCATGCGGACTATCAAAGAGATCGTTGAGCCGATGCGCGCATCCGGCGGAGGCAGAATCGTCAACATCTCCTCCGTAGCCGGTCTCGGCCCAAACGGCTCCTCCATCGCATACGCCGTCTCCAAGGCCGGACTCAACCACCTCACCAAGTGCATGGCTCGCGGTCTAGCCCCCGACATTCTCGTCAACTGCGTCGCGCCCGGATACCTCGAAGGCACCCTCATGTCGTCGAACCTCACCCCTGAGCACCGGAAGACCGCCGTCGCCGGCGCTGTCCTGCAAAAGGCCGCCGACAAGGACGACATCGCCCGGCAGGTCGTCGAGTTTTGCCGCTCCGACACCACCACCGGCCAGACTCTCGTCATAGATTCGGGGCGCATATTCCATTAGGCACGAGAAGCTCTCCTTCCACTGGTCTGCCTTACCGTTCGGTTATGGCAAACTTAGTCTGCTTCACACAAAGCGTGATATGATAACGCCACGTTCCAGGACTCCCATAATGACTCTAGACTACACCGAGATCATCACCATCGAGCCGGGTAAACGGGCGGGCAAACCCTGCATCCGCGGCCTGCGCATCACCGTCTACGACGTCCTCGAATACCTCGCCTCAGGCATGTCTGAAGACGAAATTCTGGCCGACTTCCCCGACCTGACGCGAGAGGATATCCGCGCATGCCTGATGTTCGCCGCCGATAGGGAGCGCCGACTAACGTCCCTTCCACCCACATGAGGTTGCTGTTCGACCAGAACCTCTCTCCGCGCCTCGACGATAATCTACGGGATATCTATCCTGAGTCTCTCCACGTGAGGGCCGTCGGACTTGAAGCCGCAGATGACGACACAATCTGGGACTACGCCAAAGATAACGATTTGATAATCGTCTCCAAAGACTCCGATTTCAGGCAGTTGAGTTTTACCCATGGACACCCACCGAAAGTCATTTGGATTAGGCGGGGAAACTGCTCAACCTCCGAGATAGAATCGATCTTGAGAATCCGCCATCCTGATTTGCTCGACTTCTCCCAGGACGAACAGAGCACTTTCTTGGCATTGTCATAATGTACGGTGTAGGCTCCCTGCAACTCCATGCCCAAAGACCGGTTCCTCTGAGTACCTGCTTTGATGCACCCGCCCACACTCTTCCGGTAACATAGACACATAGCACCACTCCCACCGGAGGCACTGAATTGACGACAACTCAAGGCCAGTATGACATCGTGATCGCGGGACAGGGAGCCGCTGGGTTCGCCGCGGCCCTTTATGCTGCTAGGTACCAGACCAAGCCCGTCGTCATTGGCGAGACGTTCGGAGGCGAGACCGCCATCGGGGGCTCCATCGAGAACTACCCCGGATACGTCGACATCGATGGCTTCGATCTCATGATGCACTTCAGAGACCAGGTCGTGAAATACGACGTGCCCATCGTAGACGACAAGGTGACCAAGGTCGTCGGCGTCGAGGACTGCTACGAGGTCGAGACCGAGTACAGCGGCACCTATCAGGCCCAGACCGTCATCCTCGCGATTGGCCGTGAACGCCGCAAACTTGGTCTTCCCAACGAAGAGGAGTGGACCGGAAAAGGCGTCTCGTTCTGCTCCGTATGCGATGCTCCCCTGCACAAGGACAACGTCGTCGCTGTGGTCGGCGGCGGAAACGCAGCCGCCGAGGGCGCAGTCCTCCTCGCCAAGTACGCTACGCAGGTCTACCTCATATACCGAGGCTCAGAGTTCTTCCGTCCGGAGCGCATCATCGTCGACGAGTTGAATCGCACGCCCAACGTCACCCAGTTGCTCGAAACCAACGTCGTGGAGCTGCAGGGAACGGACGACCTTGAAGGCATCCGCATCGACAGGCCGTACAACGGTTCCGATGAGCTGACGGTCGACGGAATCTTCATCGAGATCGGCGCCGACCCGCGCGCCGACATCCCAAAGGAGCTCGGCATGAACCTCAACGACGAGGACGAGGTGATCGTAGACACGGCCATGCGCACCAACATACCGGGTATCTTCGCCGCCGGAGACCTCACGAACGCGTCCGGCGACCTCAAACAGACCATCACTGCTGCCGCACAAGGAGCCATAGCGGCCTCAGCCGCCTACAAGTACCTCATGGAGCATCCTGCTGCCTGCCCGTGGCACGCCGCGGCACTCCCGCAGGAAGAGGCCGTTACAGCGTAGTCGAAGGTCGTTGCGATAACGTCCATCCTGAGCGCTGCACTACCCGTTCACCCTGAGTCTGTCGAAGGGTGAAGTAAGAAGGGCGGCACACCACTGCCTACTGCGCTATCGCGGCGATGACCTCGATCTCCACCAGCATGTCCGGCTCGAACAGCGCCTCGACAAACACAAACGTGTTCGGGGGAAATACCCCGTCGGCGTAAATCTCTCCAAATAGCTTCTCTCGCTCATCGAGATAGGACTGCTTGTTCTCCATCCCGACAAGGTAGGTACGCACCTGCACGATGTCCTGGTACGTCGCCCCGGCGTCAGCGAGTATCGCCCCCACACGCTCATAGGCGATTCGCGTCTGAGCGCCCGCGTTGCCCTTGGCGAGCACCTCGCCGTTGTCGTCAACTGCTACCTGACCGGCGAGAAACAGCAGTTCCTTGGCGTCAACCCGTGCAATATGGGAGTACATTCCCACCGGCGGCGGCACATTCGGAGGATTGGCCGTAAGCCGTCCCTTTCCCATGTCGATTCTCCCCCTAAAGCTCAAGGGGCGGACTCGCGCCCGCCCCTCCCAGAATTCCTATGCTACCGGCAACGACCGATCCGATAATCCGAGCCTTACGCCAATGCCTTCGCGCTCTCGACGATCGAGTCCGCCTTGCTCATTAGGTCGGCGATCATGCCCTCGATCTCCGGCGTCACGACCGAGTCGCGGGACGGCAGCCTGGACGGCCCGTACGGTCGACCCATGTACTTCATGAACGGCTTGACGAAGACTCCCTCGCCCGCGGTCTGAGAACCGATGGCTCCCCGAATCCGAGAGTACGGCGCGTTGAACTCGTCGAACACTCGCTGAGCCTCATCGTACATCCCTGCGGTCATGAGCTCGTGTACTGCGATGGAGTGCGCCGGATAGAAGTTGGGCACGTGGCTGACCCATGCCTTCACGCCCAGCATGTGCCCGTAGATGCTCAGTGGCCCGTTGTTCACGACCGCCGCCCGTGGGACGAAGTACTTGATGCCCGCCAGGTAGTTGGCTATGTCGGGAGAACCCCACTTCACCGCGACCGTGTTCCGGACCTTCATGATCTCCTCGGCCACGTCCATCGTCATGTCGTACTTGGAGCCGGAGTACCAGTGGCTGTAGGCCGCAAATCCGACCTCCGTGTGCTTGGCTACCTCGTGTACCCACTCGATGAGATCACCCTTGTGCACGTCATAGTAGTACGCGCTGCTCATCTGCACGATGTCGATGCCGACCTCTTCGCACCACTGGCACAGCTCGATAGTCGCGCGAATGTCCGTGCTCTGCACGCTCGCGAACGTCGGGATGCCATTCGGCACCGCCACGTCGGCGATGGCCTTGATGGCCGCCTTACGCTCATCGGTCGTCATGACCGTGAAGTCTCCGCCGGAGCCGACGGCGATGAACACGGTGTTGCCCGGGGCCGCTCCCTGGTCGACGATCCACTGCACATTCTCCTGTGTGGCGTCGACGTCGAGCGACTTGTCCTCTTTGAAAATCGTCGCCAAGGGGATGACGACGCCGTCCATTTTCTGCTTTGCCTCATCAACCGTTATCATTCGATCCTCCTAGTGCGTTTGCTTCTTGTCGCAGTCCTGCCCGCCGGAATCAAAGTCCTAACAGGCATGTTTAGATCACGTTAGTTGACGACCGGCCAGCCGAAGCCGACCAGGATCTCTCGCAGTTCGTCGAGTTCCTCTTGGTTCAGAGGCTTGGACGGTGGGCGGGACGCTCCGGCAGGCTTGCCCATCAGGTACGACAGTCCCTTCTTGACCCTGCCTTGTCCCCCGGAACGCTCATCGACCTTCGCCGAGTAATCGCGGAGGGGATCGTTCACCTTGTCCCAGAGTGTCTGCGCCTCGTCGTACCGACCCGATTCGAGATAGTCCCATATCTCCAAGTCGTGCGGCGGGTATGCCTCTGCAGTGAGGTTGATGTACCCGCGACCCCCCAGCTTGTGGCTCTCCGCGGGCGATCCGCCGTTCTCGATCACGCTGAATATGTGCGTGAATTTCGCGATGTCCTCCTGCTTGCCGTCCGGCGGAGGACTCCACTTGATCGACGCCACCTGCGGGATGTCCTCCATCCGCATGATCGTATCGACCTCCACGAGACCGCCGGGCATCCACTGCGTGCAGTAGACCATGATCCCGATGTCGATGTTGTCCGAGATGTCGCTGTAGTAGTCGATCAGGTCGTTCTGGCTCGGCAGGTTGAAGATGGGAGGACATATCTGCAGACCGATGGCCCCCAAGTCCTGGGCGATCTTCGCGTCCTCGATGGTGCGCTTCGTGTCCTTGTAGTGAAGGCCGCACACGATGGACGCACGATCCTTCGCCGCCTGTACCACCGTGCGGAGCAGCAGAGGCCACTCCTCATCCTTCAGCATTGGACCTTCACCCATGGCCGCAGCCACCTTGATGACCGCCTTGCCTTTCACAAGACCCTCGTCAACCCACTGCTGCGTCAACTCATACATCCGCCCGAAGTCGACCTCGAAGTCGTCGTCGAACGGCGTCGGCACCGTCGCTATCGGCCCTTGAATTAGCTCACGAAGTTCTGCTCGATCCATACCTTCTCCCTCATTCTTAAACTGGCGAGATTATACCACGCCAGCACCCCTACGTAATTACTAACCCGCATCGTTAGGCGCGAGCACGCCTGCAGGCGCTACCCACTACTTTCTACGCAATTCTTTCTACTTTCTCTCCCCTACACCAACACCGCCTCTCGTTCCGGCACCGGGAAGCCGAGCCCAATCAGCATCTCTCGAAGCTCGTCCAACTCGGCCTCCGACAAAGGCTGAGAGGGCGGACGGGAGTCGCCGATGTCCATCCCCATGACCTTCATCATGCCCTTCTTAACGCGGGCCTGACCGCCGGATTCGGCCCCGGTCTTGGCATAGAATTCGCTCAGATCGTCGTACACACTGAACCAGAGTGTACGGGCCTCTTCGTACTTGCCTTCCTCCATCAGGTCCCATACCGCCAGGTCGTGAGCCGGATAAATCTCCGACGTCCAGTTGATGAAGCCGCGGCCACCCATCCGGTGGTTGCGCGTCGGGTCCTTCGTGTTGTCGATGATGTTGACCTTGTCCTTGAGGTCGAATATCGCCTCGTAGGGGTACCCTGGCGCCGCCCACTTGATCGCGACTACGTTGTCGAAGTCGGCCATGGTGCGGTAGTCGTCGGGAGTGATCAGATCGCCGAGCATCCCCATCGTGTTATAGACCATTATCCCGATGTCGATGGCGTTCGACACGTCCTCATAGAACCGTAGAACGTCCCCGCGAGTCGGCCCGTTGTGTACAGGGGGAGAGATCTGCAGACCGATAGCCCCCATGTCCTGCGCCTTCTTCGCGTCCTCTATCTGGCGAATCGTGTCCTTGTAGTGCAACCCGCACAGGATAGCGGCCTTGCCGTCCGCCGCCTGGACCGCCGTGCGCAGCAGCGCCGGCCATTCCTCGTCCCGAAGCTGCGGGCCCTCGCCCATCGCCGCCGCGACCTTGATGACCGCCCTGCCCTTCACCAGCCCTTGATCGACCCACCACTGCGTCAGGTTGTAGAACTTCCCGTAATCGACCTCGAATTCATCGTCGAACGGTGTCCCCACCGTCGCCATGGGCCCAATTATCAGACTCTTGATTTCCTCCAGGTTCATGGTTCCCTCCTCAATTCATACATCGCTTCCAAATTGTCGCCCTTATTCTACGCCCAACTTACCAATTCAGAAACCCGCCGTTCTCATATCCTCAAGCATCCTTCGTTTGTCGAAATCAACATTCCAAACCTCACACCCGTCATTCCCGCGAAGGCGGGAATCCATCTCCCGGCAAACTCAACCCCACTTTGTTACTCCGCCACATCCCCTTAAAACGGCCCTTCCTGCACCGCCGCAATCTCCTCCCTGTCCAGACCATAGAAATTGCAGAACTTACAGACAGACGTGTCCGACCTCAGCGGGAAACCCTCCTTCTCATTCGGCGCGTTCAACTCGACATCGTCAAGATACCCCCGCATGGCCGCAATACTGTCGCGTATCGCGTCCACGCCATCGTCGAGGTCCTCCTGAGTGTAGGCGTAGTCCTCCGCAGTACCCAGGGCCAGCCGCTCGATTCGCACACTGATGTCCGGCCCTCGAACGCCGTGCAACTCCCGCAAGAACAGCGCATACACCAAAGCCTGCTCCCTGTCGTCCTCCTCCCGCCTGCCCGACTTCCAGTCAACGACCGTCCAAGTATCGTCACCCTTTCGGTAGACCAAGTCAGGTACCGCGTGAATCGGCGTCTCGTCGATGTAGAAGGTCGCGAACTCTTCAACGTTTTTCACCTCGACGAACGGGGCAGCGACCGCTTCACGAAAACTCTTCGAGACCAGCAGGTTATCGAAGCACGTCCGCAGAGCATCCCTCGACTCCGCGATCCTGTTCTCACCTATTCCCGTGTCGTAGTAGAACTCATGAAACATCCTCCGCCACTTCGGCGACCGCTCCCACTCCGTCTGGTCTTGAGACTCCGCCCACGCCTTGTTCAAGCGGTCCCTCGCCGCGTCATACATCTCGTCCGCAGTCGGTGTCGACGCCCCGGATCGAGCCCGGTGTATCGCCGTAGATGCCGCTTCGTGTACCGCCGCCCCGATCTCGAGCGGCAGACTCGTCAGATTCTTCAGCCGGTATGCCAGTTGAGCGCTCTCCGGCGCCGTCTCCTCCCAACCGTTATGCGACCCGTAATACTGGTAGTAGTACTTCCGGGGACACTCCTGAAACGTCGTCCGCCTGCTGTGCGACCACGACCATTGTGGATACTCGCTGCGTTCGTATGTCATGAACTACCGCCTGTATACCTTAGAAAATACGCCCCGCCAACCACTCCACCACGACCCACAGTCCCACCGCCAAGCAGATAAACAGAACGAGGTTGATGAGAGCGGTAATGAAAGTCTCCAAAGGCCCCGGAGATCTTACGAGCGTCAGCATCGCCTTATGCTGAACCACTTTCTGAGCCTTTTCGCGAGGCAGCACGGGCCACACGGTTCTCCACCGGAAACTCACCATGGGTATGAAAACTCGCGTCGGCTGCGGTTGGGCAGGTTCCCTCGCTCTCATCCTTTCCTCGTGCTCGCGCCACCTCTTAAGAGCGTAGAGCCTCCCGTCAAGCGCAACCGGAAAATCAATCGACTCCAATGTCCGCCGCACTTCCTCAGGGTACTCGTCGATGTCGTTCAGACGAGCGGCCCTGGGGAACGAGAAGTACATGTGCTCCGGATTCGTTACGTGCCGTTCAAGATATGTGGAGATCGTTTGCTCATATTCCGGCGAACGCCGTCCGGAGAGGAAGAGGTATTTCCCGGCCTCAACCATCTCTCCAATTTCGAGAAGCAGTCTCCCGTACCGCTCGTACAGATCGACATCGTACCCGCGCAGCCGAATGTTCCCGCGAAGGATATCCTTGGCGCGCCAGACCTCGCCGCGTTGAATGGCGTCGTCTACCCGGTCGTAGAGGGTCTCCCCACCCGGCATGGCCGCTCCTTCGACTGATGAGTCGACCCGCTACAGCGGCAAATGCACCTTCCGGCCCGTCTGCGAGCTCCTCAGCACCGCCTCGGTGAACTCCATGTATCGAACGCCGTCCTCAAACGTCTGCCGCGTCACCTTCTCGATGCCCCGAATCGCGTTCACGAACTCTTCCTCGACACGCCAGTGGTGCCGCTTCTCGTCAGGTATCGGCACGTTGGTGAACTGAGTCTGTCCACTCTCGGCAATATCAACAGTTATTCGCTCAAAATCCACGTGCAGGGTCGCATCGCTCCCGAACATCCACATCTGGTTTGGCCCCAGACCCGTGACCTCGCTCACTCGCAGGTGCAGGAGCGGCCCTGCATACATCTCCGCGAGGATCTCTACGAGGTCCGGCGGAGCCACCGTGCGAAGCATCCCCGAATCGGCGTCCCGGCGGGACTTCACGTTCGTCCGCGTCAATGCCGTGATGCTCGATGCGGGTCCCATCCATCGCATGATCGCCTCGTACCACACCCCCATCAGCATCACGTTCATCCCGTTGAGATCGCGGTCATGCCGCCACAGGAACGGCAGATCGCGATTCAGGAACGGCCCCTGCATCCCCTGCGAGGGATCGAACGCCGAAATGCCAATGTCCACCGACAGCAACTCGCCGAGAGTACCTTCGTTGATTGTGTCGATGATGGTCTGGTCTACACCGTACGTGATCGGACCGGGCACCACCTGCGTAATCAGGTTAGGACGCAGCCTGGAGGCATACAGCATCTCATGGGCCTGCTGGGCATTCATCGCAAGCCGCGCCTCGGTCAGCACATGCTTGTTGGCCTCAAGCGCGGCAAGCACCAGCGGCTTGTGCATATACGGCCACGTTCCGATGCAGATCGCGTCGCTATCATCTGCAGCAATCAGATCGAAGGGATCGTCGTAGACAGTCGCTATCCCGAACTCGTCTGCCGCACGCTGGCCCGACTCCCTGCTCCTGTTGGCCACCGAGACGACTTCGACGCCTTCCAACTCCTGGAAGCCCGGTATGTGCTTGCTCCTCGTATTCGCCCCCGCCCCTACAATCCCGATTCTAATCGTGTCCATCCAATCTCCTCTTCAAAAACCCCTCTTCCGTCATTCCGACGAAGTCCGGAATCCAGAGTCACAGGGTATATATGGCAACGTGACGGCGACTTATGCCGGATACAACAGCCGCCCCTGCCGCTCCGTCTCAACGCGGAACAGGTATCCGTCGATGGTCGTAACGTACAGTACCGAGAGATTATCCTCGGCGAACGTGCAGTTCGTCGGCCGGTCGACCGGGACTTCGTGCCGCTCAAGCACCTCTCCCGACGGCGAGAACACGTAGATCGACGGTCCCGGCCCGCCTTGCGCCCAACCGGCCGTGGCGACGAGGTTTCCCTCCGTATCGAGACACATCCCGTCGATTCCCCGATGCGCACCGAAGTCGTGGAGCACCTCCATCTCCCCCAGCGAGCCATCTTCATTGACGGGATACGCTCGCAACTGCCTTAGCTCTTCTTCAAGCCGGCCGCTCTGTGCCACGTACAGGACGCTGTGATCGAGCGAGAACAGCAGCCCGTTCGGACGTGTCGTATCAAACGTCACGCGAGTGATCGACCATGACCCGTCGGCCCGCGGATCGAGACGGTACACCGAGTCGTGGTCGAGGTCCTTGTTCGCCACGTCCTCGGTCCAGTCTCCGCCCGACCCCTCGTAGTACGGATCGGTGAACCACACCCTGCCCTCCAAATCGATGGCGAGGTCATTCGGTATGTTCAGCCGTTTCCCCTCGAACCCGTCCGTAAGCGAGGTAGCTGAGCCGTCATCCTCGTACCGCACGACACGCCGCGCACCTCCCTCACATGCGAAAAGCACGCCATCCGGATCGAGCATCAGGCCATTTGCGTAGTTCGTGTCCTCACGGTAGACCGTTGACTTGCCCGTCGCCGGGTCGTACCGCATGATGCGAGACTGCTGGATGCTCGTGAATAGCAGCGCCTCTCCGTCCCACGCAGGTCCCTCGGTAACGTTGCCGTACGGACCGTCCACGTGCTCAAAATGCCAGGACATGTCCGCCTCCTAGACGATTTCTTCCGACTCGCCGATGTCCGCCGACTCCTCGCCCGTGATCTCCGCGCCCACCGCGCGTACCTCTCCGAACTCCGCCCGGATGGCGTTATGCACAAGCCGCCGGTCGGAGCTGTACAGCACGAACCGCGCTCCTTCGCGGAGCCACTTCTTCGTCAGGTCGACCGTCTGATGGTGCACCAGCACCGGCACGTTATGCTCGCCGCATGTCGCGATGACCGTCCGCAGCGCCGACTCATAGTCGGGATGCTCCGTGTCGTCCGGTATCCCATACGACGTGCTGAAGTCGTTCGGCCCCACGAAAATTGCGTCGATGCCTTCTATCTCCAGGATCTCAGGCAAATTCTTCACCGCCGGCTCGCTCTCGATGCCGATGATGCACACGTTGTTCTTGTTGCGCGCCTCGAGATAGGCCTTGGTATCGTCGCTGGGGAACTCACCCGTCGTCATCGCGCGTTCGACATACTCACCTTTCATCGGGAGCCACTTCGTCGCCCCGACGACCTCTCGGACCTCCTCTACCGTCTCACAGTACGGCGCGAGAATACCCTCCGCACCCGCGTCGATCGCCATCGTCACGTAGTGCGAGCTGGGTATGGGCACCCGGACGATGGGCACCACCCCCACCCCCTTGAGTCCCGCCAGGAGGTCTGCGATGTCCGCTCGACCACGTGAGGCGTGCTCCGAGTCGATTACCACGTAGTCCAGCCCCCACTCCGCAACCGCGTCTGCCCACCGGGGATTCCTTGCCAGGCTGAGCATCGTCCCGTAGACGACACCGCCCTCTCTTGTTTTCTGCTTAAGCTCTTGTCCGTTCATGCTTCACACATACCATTTCAAGTTGGCCTTTCGGCGCGAGTGATTGTATCCCCCCGACACCGAAAGTCAAGCGACCTGCGCTCAAACGATATACCGAACGCAACGCCTCAACACCTGCCCCGTCATTCCGGCGTAGGCCGGAATCCAGTTCCCTAAATCCCTTCTTCACTAGACATGAATGGTCTGAACCTGAGCATTCCAAACCACAGCCGAACCCACAACATCCCCCTCCGCGCTCTCCGCTCCCTCTGCGGTGATACTCAAGCTCCAGCAACCTAGCACCCAGAACCCACAACCCCCTATAATCACCCAAAGGAGTGCACCATACCGTGAAAATCGGAGCGCACGTTTCAACGGCAGGCGGCGTCAGCAAGGCCATCGACAGAGCGGTGGGCATCGGAGCCGAGGCAATCCAGATCTTCGCCTCCTCCCCGCGTTCTTGGGCCTTCAAGCCCCTCGCAGAGACTGAGATTATCAAGTTCCGCGAGAAGTCCGAGACACACGGAGTCACCCCCACCTTCATTCACGGAAGCTACCTGGTAAACCTCGGCGGACCTTCAGACCTTCTTGAGAAGTCCATAAACTCTCTCACCATCAACATGGAGGCAGCCGGACAGCTCGGCGCGCGTGGAGTGATCTTCCACACCGGCAGCCACAAGGGACGGGGCTTCGACGCCGTCTTCGAGCAGGCGACCCTGGCTCTCGCGACCATCATTGAAAACAGCCCGCCCGACGTATGCCTCCTGATAGAAAACAGCGCGGGCGCGGGTGACCACATCGGCTCCAAGTTTGCCGAGATTGGCAAGATGATCGATGAAGTCGGCAGCGACCGAATTTGGGTCTGCCTCGACACCCAGCACTGCTTCGGCGCTGGCTACGGCATCGCCGACCCTGACGGCATCGACGCCGCCATGTCCGAATTCGACGAGACCATCGGCCTGGAACGACTCGCCGCCGTCCACGCGAACGACTCCAAGGTTGAGTTCGGTTCCGGCGTCGACCGCCATGAGAATATCGGCGATGGCGACATCGGACTCGAAGGCTTTGAGACCATCATGTCGCATTCCGCCTTCGCCGACGTGCCATTCCTCCTCGAAGTGCCGGGCGCCGACAAGAAAGGCCCCGACAAGGAAAACGTAGACCGCCTCAAGGCCGTCCGCGCCGAATTGGGTATGACATGACCCAGTCCGGACGTTCCGATGCTAAACGTGTTGCCCGCTACCGCAGATATCTCAAGAGCGAGTTACACGCCGCCGCCCTCTATGCAGCCCTTGCTCGAATCGAGAAAGATCCCGAACGCTCGAAAGTCTTCCAAGAACTCTGCGACTCCGAGATCGAGCACGCCAAAGTCTGGGCCGCCAAGCTCGGCGTCGAGATGGCTCCTCCCACGCGACTGGGTTTCCTGGGCTTCCTGCGATTCTCCCTAGCAAGGATATTCGGCACCAACGCCGTCATCCCCCTGCTGCTCTGGGAAGAGTCCGGCGAGATTCGCGAATACTACGCCGACCCCGAAGCTACCGACATCGCCAGGAACGAACGCCACCACGAACGAGTTCTCAAGGGCTTGGCACGAGGTCAGACAGAGCCTGTGCCGCTTTGGGAGGAGAGCCGTACCGCCACCGGCGCGAGCGGAAACATCCGGGCCGCCGTGCTCGGCATGAACGATGGATTGGTCTCCAATTTCAGCCTCGTCATGGGCGTCTCGGGCGGAACGGGCAACACTGACTTCATTCTCCTTGCCGGCGTGGCCGGTCTGCTTGCCGGGGCATTCTCCATGGCCGCTGGCGAGTACGTCTCCATGCGCTCCCAACGAGACATCTACGAGCACGAGATCGAAAAGCAGAGGATCGAAATCCGCGACTGGCCGGACGAGGAACAGGCTACCCTCGACCTCATCTATCAGTCCAAGGGCCTGACCGAGGCTGAAGCCGAACTCATCTCCCGGCGCGTCATGGCCGACGCCGAAGCCGCGCTCGACACCATGGCCAGAGAGGACCTTGGACTCGATCCAAATGAGCTCGGCTCCCCGTGGGGCGCTGCATTATCATCGTTCGCTGCCTTCGTAGGAGGCGCAATCGTCCCAATCCTCCCCTTCCTCTTCAACGCCGGAAACAGCGTCATTGTGAGCGCCGCCCTCAGCGCGGTCGCTCTGATTCTCGTTGGCGGCTCACTGGCGATGGCCTCTGGCAACCGCCCTTACTGGGGAGCCCTGCGAATGCTCCTCGTCGGAAGCGCCGCCGCCGCCGTCACCTACGCCATCGGCACCCTCGTCGGCGTCTCCGTCGCGGAACTGGGCTAGATCAGTAACTGTTCAGACTTTGTGATGTCCCTCGACGCATACACAGCCACTGTCATACCCGCGAAAGCGGGTATCCACAGGGGTGGGGGATGTTCGTCTCATCAGCTCTGAACAGTTACGCTAGATCAATTGGACTTGACGTGCAAGAACGCATGGTCTACCATTGGACATGGCCTACAGATCGCCCCAGCCGAGCGTCTGGCAAGGGGAAATGCCACAAAATGCCACAAAATGTCCCAGAAATTCGAAAATTCTCAGTATCCCAGCCGCACCGTCTCTCTTGGATAATACTCTCTACTTTCTACCCAATAGGAACCCAACATGATCACCCTCGTCTCTGAAGAAATTGAACGCTACGCCGTTGAGCACACCACTGCCCTGCCCGACTATCTCCAGGAACTCACCGACTACACCTACGAGAACATGAGCATCCCCCAGATGCTCTCCGGCCCAATAGAGGGAACCTTGCTCCAGACCCTCGTATGGGCAACGGGAGCAAGGCGCGTGCTTGAAATCGGTACGTTCACTGGATTCAGTTCACAGATGATGGCCGCGGCCCTCCCCGACGAGGGAATCCTCGTCACGTGCGACATAGACCCGGAGGCGGCCCAGGTCGCCAGGGAGTTTTACGCAAAGAGTCCGCACGGCCACAAGATCGACCTCAGGATCGGTCCCGCGCTCGAGACCCTCGAGACGCTCAACGACTGGGTTTTCGATGTCGTTTTCATCGACGCCGACAAGACCGGATATGCCGCCTACTACGAGAAAGCCGTCGAACTTCTGGCCCCCAGGGGCGTAATCGCCATAGACAACGTTCTCTGGAGTGGTCGCGTCCTCGACCCTCAGTCCGACGAAGACCGCTCTATCGCCGCCCTCAATGACCGGGTCAAAGCAGACCCACGCGTACGCCACGTCCTCCTCCCCATCCGCGACGGCGTGATGCTGATAAGGAGGGCCTCGTAGAGTGAGCGAAACGAACGACTATGCGGTTCTCGCCGAGGGACTGGCCAGAAACTTCGGCGAGGTAAGGGCCGTAGACGGCATCGATCTGGCAGTTCGTAAAGGGGAAATCTACGGATTCCTCGGTCCCAACGGTGCGGGCAAGACGACCGTCGTCCGCATGTTGATTACCCTGCTCCTTCCGCACGGCGGCAGGGCCATGGTCGCCGGCAAGGATGTCGTACACGAGCCGAGAGAGGTGCGCCTCCGAGTCGGAGCCGCCCTCCAGGAAGCGGCCCTCGATCCCAAGCAGACCGGCAGGGAGATACTCCGCCTCCAAGGCTGGCTCTTCGGCATGTCCGGCAAAGAGGTCGACCGCCGTCTTGCCGAGCTGGAGTCCCTCATGGACATAGGAGACGCCATCAACCGCTTCGTCGGCACCTACTCCGGGGGAATGAAGCGCCGGCTCGACCTTGCCGCCGCCCTAATCCACGATCCCGAAGTCCTTTTCCTCGATGAGCCGACAACCGGCCTCGATCCGCTTAGCCGCAACCGCGTCTGGGAGGAGGTCCGCCGCATCAACGAGGAGCTCGGCGTCACCATATTCCTGACAACGCAGTACCTCGAAGAGGCCGATATGCTCGCCGAGCGCGTAGGCATCATCGACCGCGGCCGAATCGCCGTCGAGGGCAGCCCGTCCGAGTTGAAGCGCTCGGTCGGGAAAGACGTAATCATAGTGCAGATCGAAGGTGACTCATCGGCCGCTGTCGCTGCTCTCGGCAGCGTCGCGGGCGTTAGCCAAATAGAGGACCATGGCCGTGAGCTCGTAGTGTCAGTTGAAAACGGGGCCGCACTCGTCGGAAACGTAGCTCTGGCACTCGACCGAGGCGGCGTCACCGTCGGCGAGATAACCCTGCGCACACCGACCCTCGACGACGTATTCCTGACCGTCACCGGCGGTCGCATTCAGGTCGATGCCGACCGGACCGAGGAGACGGAGGAAATATGACCACAGTGGAAGAAGCAGCCCGAACTACGTCCATCCGAAGCGTTCGTCGCCACAGGCGATGGGCCTTCTTCTCCGACCTCGCCGCCGTATCCTCACGCGCGCTGAGAGCCACGAGACGGGATATTGAAAGCCTCTTGCCCGCGCTCATCATTCCCGTCTTCTTCTTCGTGGTCAACATCGGCGCGCTCCAAGACGTCGCCGAGAACATCCCCGGTATCGACTACAAGGCCTTCCAGCTTCCCGTGGCAATCATCTTCGCCGTTACGGGAATATCGCGCGCGATCACCCTCGTCTTCGACATTCAAAGCGGCTACTTCGACCGCCTCTCACTCACACCTGTGAACAGGGTCTCGCTGCTCCTCGGCCTCATGGTCGCCGATTTCGCCCTGTGCGTAGCACTCTCCATACCCGTCCTTATACTCGGCTTCGTTGTCGGCGTCCGGTTCGAGAGCGGCATTATCGGGATGATCTCGTTCGTCCTCATCGCCGGAATGTGGAGTCTCGCCTTCGCCGGATTCCCGTACGCCATAGCACTCAAGACTGGCAACCCCACCGCAGTCAACACCAGTTGGCTCCTCTTCTTCCCCTTTGTCTTCCTCACGACGGTCTTCCTCCCCCAGGAGGCCCTCACCGGCTGGATGGGAACGCTCGCGACCTACAACCCCGTCACCTACCTCCTTGGCGCGCTCCGCTCCCTCGTCACCGACGGCTGGGACATCGTGGCGCTAGCCCAAGGCTTCGCCGCCATAGGCGGTGTCGCCGCCATAAGCCTTACCCTAGCATTTCTCTCCCTACGAGGCCGCGTGCGCCGCAGCTAAGGAGCTATGAGTTCTCCCCACACACGACGCAGAAGAAAAACCGTTCGCCCTGAGCCTGTCGAACGGCAATTCTCGGCCAACATACATAGCTTTGAGACAGCTTCAAAAATCTCCTACTTACTCTCCCCTTTGCTCTCTCCGCGCACTCTGCGGTGAATCTCTACTTTCTAATCCCCTCCAGATATGGCATACTCTCCGAAACGCGAACACTCCGGAGGCGCACCATGGCAACTGGGACAAATATCAGCACTAACGGCGTGGAGCCGGTGGTCACCGGCCCCGTAATGCAGGCACGGCGAGTGGGTAGAGGCCCCGCCATCTGGCTGGCCGGCGACCCCGAAGACCTCAAACAGTGGATGGACCGTGGTGCCGCCGGAATCGTCACCAACACCGTCGTCCTCAACGACATGGTCAAGAAGTACGGCCAGATCAAGGAAGTCGTCCAGCGCTACCTCGACATCACCGACAAACCCGTCGTGGTCGAGGTCGACGGCCACTCCACCGATGAATTGATTGACGTGAGCCACTTCTTCACCCGGATGTCCGACCAGATCATCATCAAGATTCCCTGCACCTCGTATGGACTCGGCGCATTCCGCCGCCTGGCCGAGGAGGGCATCGAGACCTACTGCACCACCGTCTTCTCCCTGCCACAGGCCGCCGCCGTCGCACAGGCGGGCGCCACTCACATTCTCCCCTTCTGCGAACCCGTCAAGCAGATGGGCGGCGACCCCACGCAGCTCGTCCGCGAGTGCGTCCAGATGTTCTCGGGCTGGGAGAACCGCCCCTACATCACAGCCGCCCTCGTAAGGAGCGTCGAGACCGCCTACGCCGCCCTAAGTGACGGCGCAGACGGCATCATCATCTTCTGGCCCATCTTCCAGGAAATGATGGAGCACCCCCTCACCGACACATGGAACGATACCTTCATGGGCGAGTGGGTTGCCATGAACGATGCCGGCCTCTTAGAAGGCGTCCCGGTACGTCTGGACTAAGGATTGTTCAGATTTCGCGAAAACGCTCACTACACACGGCCACCGTCATACCCGCGAAGGCAGGTATCCATAGGGGTGAGGTGTTGAACTCATCAACTCTGAACAGCTACTAGACTAGGGCTGCACAGAGAAGTAGAACGCGGGAATTCACGTTAGCTCTGGGCAGTGTTACGCCCGGGCTTAGGGCCATGCCGGGGTGTCAGTAACTGCTGTGTGGCCGTGAGGAAGCACGTTCGGCCTGAGCCTGTCGAAGGACAGTTCAGAAACTAGATGGGCGTTATTGAGTGATTCCCTACTGCCCCGACGCCTTCCTACGTTCCAACGCGCCCTCGACCAGCGCCCGCACCGCCGCCTGCCTAGCCTCATCCACCGAGCGCACCTTCACATGCCGCATCTTCGCGCCCGTTCCCTCCAGCAGTCCTTCCGGGTCGGCTAACTCGACACCCTGATAGAACCCGAGGTTCACCCACCTTTTGTAGGGAAGAATATCAGCGTATCCGTCGATCATCTTCCGCGGCCCCACTCCGTATGTCGCAGCACGGTCGCCAAGGCGCACCACTTCGCACGTATCCGCATCGACCTCGAGTACAACCTCCCGCAGAGCCGTCACGATGGGACGCAGCCCCTCTTCAGTAATCTCCAGCAAGTCATCAAACGTACCTACCTGGGCCTCTAACATGGATTCTCTCGCCATTGAAACTCCGCTAGGTCGTCATACCGGCGAAGAGTCTGCGCCGTGCTCCAATACGGGGCCGGTATCCAGAGGACAGGGAACAGGTAGGGTTATTCTGCATTCAACCCTGTTCAAAAAATCCCCGTCACCGCGTTCCACCAATCGACCACCACGTCCACCGCGCGGTACTTGTCCAGCCACTTACCCCAGTGGAGCACGTACTCCTGAAACTCCTTCAGGGCGATTAGTGGAATCAGCCACAGCGCCGCGTGTTTCCACGTCATCTCGTAGTTCGGCTTGACACGGTTCAGGCCCGCAACGAACAGGAACCAGAACTCGAAGACGTTCGGGAAGATCAGCAGTATCCCACGCCATGAGTCGACGAACTCGAAATACGCGAACCCGATGAGTCTGTAGGCGAACAGCGCGATTGCCACGTAACGCGGCACGCCCTTCCATCGCAGCGCCACCACGAGAAACGCCACCATGTATACCTGGTCGACCCACTTGTCGAACACCTGGTAGTTGCGAACGCCACCGAGGTCCAGCAGGTTCATCATGAACAGGTCGGAGAAATCGACCAGTACCGCCAGGATGCCCCCGGCAAACGGGAACCACAGTACCGGCAGCGACCCGGCAATACGGACAATCGCTATGACTACTTCTTCAAGGGTCATGACAAAGTGCCTCTATGTATTCTGGGCATGTGTAATAACCTGCCGACCACGTTGCCGCCTGTAAAGTGTTCTACGTAGAGGAAACCACGTTCGTCCTGAGTCTGTCGAAGGGCAATTCACCCAACGTCCACTGCCCTGCAACCGGCGCACTCTCCCCTTAATTCACCCTCTCAAAGATGGTCGCGACCCCCATTCCGCCGCCAACGCACATCGTCACCATCCCAACTTCGTCGTCGCGAGTGTCCATCTCGTCCATCAGCTTCACTGTCTGGATGGCCCCCGTCGCCCCAATGGGATGACCAAGGCTGATCCCGCTCCCGTTGACGTTCGTCGTCTCCATGTCCAGTTCGAGCTCCCTAATGCAGTGCAATGCCTGAACCGCGAAGGCCTCGTTCAACTCCGTCTGATCGATATCGTCCACCGTCATGCCCGACTTCTTGAGAGCCTTCTGCACCGCCGGTACTGGCCCAATGCCGAAGAAGGCCGGATCGACTCCGGCCGCTCCCCGTGTATGCCACCGCAGCCGCGGCCGGAGGCCCAGCGATCTCGCCTTCTCCTCCGACATGATGACTACCGCCGCCGCACCATCGTTGATCGACGACGCGTTCCCCGCCGTCACCGTCCCGCCCTCCTTGAAGACGGGCCGAAGCTTAGCCAGTCGCTCAATGCTCGTATCCGCCCTAGGGCCTTCGTCGGTGTCGACCACGACCGGGTCTCCCCGCCGCTGGGGAATGGAGACCGGGGCGATTTGAGAGGAGAACTTACCCGTCCGCACGGCGTCAACCGCCCTGCTGTGGCTCATCAACGCCAGCTCGTCCTGGTCCTCACGGCTGATCTCCCAGCGCGCCTGGATGTTCTCGGCGCCCACACCCATGTGGTATCGGTTCACCGGACATGTCAGCCCTTCTAGGAGCGCGTCTCGCATGGGAATCTCCCCAAGCTTGTACCCGTCGAAGCGCGCCGTGTAGTCCAGCAGGAACGGCGACTGGCTCATACTCTCCATACCGCCCGCCACTGCCACGTCGATCTCGCCAGTCTTTATGAGTTGGGCAGCGAGATTTATCGCCTCAAGCCCGGATGAACAGGCACGGTTCACCGCAATTGCAGGGGCACTATCCGGAATCCCCGCCTTCAGTCCGGCCAGGCGTCCAGCGTATCCGGCTTCTGCCGACTGGAGCACGTTGCCGAAGTAGACCTCGTCCACCTCGTCCGCTGGGAGGTCCACCCGCTCAAGAGCGGCCTTCGTGGCCGCTGCCCCAAGATCAGACGCTTTCGCATCCTTCAACGAACCTCCGAACGACCCTACCGGCGTTCGCGCCCCGCTAACAATTACCGCTTCCTGCATCCGAAGACCTCCAATCCGATTGGGCGATTTCACCGCCCATACTCATCTTCCCTCTGAGAGGCTGCCTAAGAACTCCGGTCACCCTGAGCCTGTCGAAGGATCGTTCATTGTTCGATAAGCTCACCACAAACGGATCCGGCGACTTATTGGACACCCTCTAAATGACTAACTGAATTATAGCCCCTTCCCTCCAACCCTACACTACCGCTCCAGCCTCGCCCCAGTAAGCGTTTCCATAACTTTGGCATACGCCTGAGTCCCATCTCCGCCGAAGCCCATCTCCTGAGCCGAGCGGAAGATCTGGGTCACCACAGCCGTAACGGGCAGAGCGACATTCATCTCTTCCGCCGCCTGGAGGATCAGCCGCATGTCCTTTTGGGCCGTGTCCACCATGAAGCCCGGTGCGAAGTCGCGGTCACACATTCGCACACCGAGATTCTCCAACATCCAGGACTGCGCGGCGCCTCCACCTAATGCGCTCAACGTCGCCTGCAGATCCGCCCCGTGTTTGGCTGCGAAGATAAGCCCCTCTGTTACCGCCGCCAGAGTTGCTTGTCCGGTGATGTTGTTGGCGAGCTTCGTCACCTGCCCCATCCCGTTGCCGCCGCAATGCGTGATTCGGGTGCCCATGCCTTCCAGGACATGATGGCTCCTCTCCAATGTCGCCGCGTCCCCACCAACCATGATGGAGAGCGTCCCACTCTCCGCTCCCGTTATGCCTCCGCTCACAGGGCCGTCGAGCATGTGAACGCCCTTCCCCGCCAGCTTGCATGCAATCTCCCGCGTCACCGAAGGCGATATCGTACTCATATCAATCACAACCGAGTTTGCTTCCGCTCCTTCCATCACTCCGTTCGGCCCGAGAATCACTTCCTCCACATCCGGCGAGTCGTTCACCATCGTGATCGTAAACTCATTCCCCTCGGCCGCTTCCCTCGCTGACCCTGCCGGCTTCGCACCCGCAGCAACCACGTCCTCCATCTTCGACGCCGTCCGGTTCCAGCACGTGACGTCGAACCCCTTCTTCACCAAGTTCATGCACATAGGCTTCCCTATGAGACCGAGGCCGATGAATCCCACTTTGGTCATTCCGACACTTCTCCTTGATACCGACAACTTTGGCGACCATTATACATTCCCGTCCCCTCCCTGCGAGATTCCCCAACAGAAACGCAAGCACAATTCATCCCGCTCGCCCTGAGCTTGTCGAAGGGCAAATCCCCTTCAGTTCATCCCTTTGTCGTCTCTCCCGCGAAAGCGGGAGTCCATACGCTGTACCCCGAACCCTGTTTTGACTCGCACACCTGGCAAATTAAACTCGTACGAGTACACCCACCTTAAGGCGTTGTCTCAAACAAATTCCTACAGTATGATAAAGACCGACAGCCCTGGCTAGTGGTGTCACCCTAGCCGAGCATCTGGAGGCGAACATGGCGAACGAGAAGATCGCCCTCATGGCTCACCTGTACCGTCGCGCCGGTTTCGGCGCAACCCGCGAAGAGCTCGAACGACAGGCAGAGCGCCCCTATGAGGACGTAGTCGAAGACCTCCTCAACCCCGAACGGTTCCCTGAAGTCGAGGACGATATACTCCGCCGCTATCACGGACCCCTCGTGAACTTCGACTCCCTCTCGTGGAATGGCGCGAAGTGGATCTACCGCATGATCAACACCGAGCGCCCTCTCCAGGAGAAGATGGCCCTCTTCTGGCACCACATCTTCGCCTGCGCATACCACAAGGGCGAGCACACGGCGACCCTTCTGGCACAGAACGAAATGTTCCGTCGCAACGGCATGTCGGACTTCCGCACAATCCTCCTCGACCTGTCCCGCGACCCTTGCATGATCTTCTGGCTGGACAACAACGAGAACCATAACGGCGACCCAAACGAGAACTACGGGCGAGAGCTCATGGAACTCTTCTCCATGGGCATCGGAAACTACACCGAGGGCGACATCAAGATGGCCGCCAGGGCCTTCACCGGATGGACATTCCACCAGCCGATGCCCCTCTACCCCTACGGCCACTTCCAGTCACAGTTCGTCTATCGCGAAGACGATCACGACCACAGCGTAAAGACCTACCTCGGCCACACCGGCGACTTCAACGGCGAGGACATCATTGACGTGATCGTCCAGCAACCGGCAACCGCGCGCTTCGTCTCCAGGCTGCTCTACAATTTCTTCGTCGCTGACGAGGTACAGGTACCCGCTTGGAACACCGTCCCACCGCGGAACCCCGACGCCATCAACACCCTGAGCGAGACCTTCATCAAGTCCGACGGCGACATTTGTGCCGTCCTCCGCACGCTTTTCAACTCCCAGTTCTTCAAGGAAGCCCGCTTCCAAAGGGTCAAGAGTCCCGTGGAACTGATCGCCGGGACGGCCAAGATACTCGGCACGCACCGCTTCCCCCATCCCGACCAGTTCGATCTCACCGGCACCGCCGCCACAATGGGGCAATGGCTCATGAACCCGCCCACCGTGGAAGGCTGGCACACCGGCAAGGAGTGGATCGACGGCGGCACCCTCAACGAGCGAGTCAACTACGCCGTCGAGGAGTTCAGCGACGCCTCCAAGCCCGGCATCCAAGACATGCTCGAACGCCTCTCCGCCTCCGACCGCGCTCTCTCGCCTACGGAATTCGTCGAGTACTGCCTCGACCTTATCGGCCCACTCGACGTGGACGACGACACCTCCGAGGCCCTGACGCTATACGCAGAGTCGGGAGGTCCCCTGGACTTTGGACAAGACCCCGAAGGTTCCGAGACCCGAACACGACGAATGCTCCAGTTCATCGCCGCATCACGCGAATATCAGATGGCTTGAACCCTCGAATGACACCGTGAAGTGACAACCCGCAAGGAGACGAACATGGCAGGGAACGGAAAACCACCCGTGTTGGTCGTCGTTCAGCTGAGCGGCGGCAACGACTTCATGAACACCCTGATTCCCTACAACAGCCCCATCTACTGGGACTGCCGGCCCGTCGTCAACGTGCCGGAAGACACGATCATCCCCCTGAATGACGAGTTGGGCTTCCATCCGAAGACGGCTCCCCTCAAAGAGATGTTCGACGAGGGCAAGGTCGCCCTTATCCAGGGCATTGGCTACCCCAACTCCAATCGCTCTCACTTCCGCGCCATGGACATCTGGCACACCTGCGAGCCCGACACCGTCAGCACCACGGGCTGGCTCGGGCAGGCTATCCAGGACATCGACCCCGACGCCGAGAACGTTCTCACGGGTGTGAACCTCGGCCGCGGACTTCCCCGCGCCATGACTGCTCCCGGCGTGCCCGTCGCCTCTGTGGGTGACCTCGACACGTATGGCGTCATGACCTCAATTACTGAAAAGCAGGAGCGCGAAGAGGCTCTCGACATATTCAAGCGCATGTACGGTCCCGCCTTCGGGACCGGTATGGTCATGGACTACCTCGCGCAGACCGGCGGAGACGTGCTCAAGGGAGCAGACCGTTTGGCCGAAGCGCCCCTCAAGTACAGCTCTGATGTTGAGTACGCCAGCAACGCATTTGCCAAGTCCCTCAAGGACGCCGCCCGCATCCACCTGGCCGACCTCGGAACCAGAATCCTCTACGTCAGCCACGGCGGCTACGACACCCACGCTGCCGAGAACCCGACACAGCCCAGGCTGCTCGACGAACTCTCGACCGGCATAGCCGACTTCTTCGACGACCTCCGATCCCATGACGCCGCAGAAGAGGTGGTCATGTTCGTCTTCACCGAGTTCGGCAGGCGCATGAAGGACAACGGAAGCGGCACCGACCACGGCACAGGCGGCGGGGCCTTCATCATCGGCGACCGCGTCAAGGGCGGCCTCTACTCCGAGTATCCATCCCTCGACCCTGCCCAGTGGGAGCACGGCGAAGACCTCAAACACACCATCGACTTCCGCGGCATCTACGGCACGCTCCTTGACCAGTGGATGGGACTCGATGCACCCTCCATCGTCAAGGGCCATTTCGAGCAAATCGACGTCTTCGCATAGAAACGACCGGCGCACCGCTTACAAGATCAAGAATGACCAACACCGACATCAAGACGGCCGTAGTAACCGGCAACCATGAGTACGACGTGCTCAACTTCCAGCGCCTCTTTCGGGAGTTGTCGGGTATCGACGGCTACGTGCAGAGCCTGGAGGATTTTGCCACCGATCCGCTGGGCGGATGGAAACGCTATGATGCCGTCGTCTTCTTCAACTACCACCAGGATACTCCCGGCACAGTTGGCGGGGAACTGGATGACGCGGTCTCTTGCTCCCTGAACGAGCTTGCCGTCTCTGACACCGGCATCGTCCTCCTTCACCACGCCATCCTCTGCTACCCGCAATGGGGCGTGTGGGAAGACCTGAGCGGCATACCCACCAGAGGCGCTACCGGCAGCGCGGCCGATCAGACCCTGCAGATCGACCCCACCGGCACCGAACACCCCATCACGAGCGGCCTTTCGTCTTGGGACATGATCGACGAGTATTACGCCGGGGTTCAGGTCGGCGGCGACAACAATGTCCTCCTGACTACCGACCACCCCGAGAGCATGAAGATCATCGGCTGGACGCGAGACCGACCAGGCGGCAGGACATTCTGTTTCCAGTCGGGCCACGACGACCAGACATGGACGAACCCCACGTTTCGCACCGTTCTAGAGCGCGGAGTGAAGTGGACGGTTGGACAACTGTGAGGATTCCCCACGTATGACCAGACCCCATGCACTGCTGAGAGCCGGTTTCCCTTATGTGCGGTCACTTGGGATGCGGCGAAGCACCGACAGTCCCATCGATCTCGCCATTGGCGACGAGGGTCGGCTCTACTGCATTTGCCGAGCCGAGGGCGTACTCCATATCCGTGTACTCAACACCGCTGACGACGAGCTTGGTGCGATCGGAAGCAAGGGCACAGGCGATGGACAATTCATCTGGCCCTCCTCCCTCGTCCGCGACGCCGACGAGAGCCTGTTCGTCACCGACGAGGAGCTTCACCGCATCACCGTATTCGACAAGGACGGCAACTTCCTCAGCAAGTGGGGCGAGCAAGGCAGCGACGAGGGCCAACTCGACCGTCCCTCCGGCATCGCCTTCGATGGCGATGAAAACCTGTACATAGTCGATACGATGAACCATCGTGTCCAGAAGTTCACTAAGGAAGGCAGCTTCCTGGGCGGCTGGGGCAGCTTCGGCACGGACGACGGCGAGTTCAACATGCCCTGGGGCGTATGCGTCGATGAGCTTGGCGACGTGTACGTAGCCGACTGGCGCAACGACCGCATCCAGAAGTTCACCGCCGACGGTGAGTTCATATGGACCCTCGGCTCGTCCGGCGACGGAGATATGGAATTCAACCGTCCGGCAAGGCTCACCGTCGACACCGATGGCGACATATACGTTGCCGACTGGGGAAACGACCGAGTCCAGCAGTTCGACCAGACTGGGCGATATGTCGACACCTTCATCGGCGATGCCACTCTGGGAAAGATGGCGATGACCTACATCCGCTCCAATGCCAAGGTCCTTCGAATACGAGAGACCACTCCCCTCGGACCCTCCAAGCGCCTCCGAGGCCCTTCGTCCGTCCGAATCGACGACGAAGGCCACCTTTACATCACCGACCACGGCTGCCACCGCATTCAGGTATACAAGAAAGAGGCCTACCCACTCACCCCAGAAGAGCTCCTGCCTCCGCCTACCGTGCCTTCCCTCTCGACGGTGTAGCTCCCTATTCCTGGCAGTCAGAAGTTGATTCGTAATCCTCTCTTCCGTCGTGGGCCAGGGTGAGGACGGAGGTGAAATACTCCGCTGACAAGAGAGGATTTAACAGGCCTGAACTATCAAGACCGTAGCGACTACTCGCCAATCCCACACCAACCATGAAGTTCCGACAACTCGGATCCACAGACCTCCACCTCTCCGAGGTCGGCTTCGGCCTCTGGACGCTTAGCACCGAAGCATGGCCTATCGTCTCGGAGACCTACGCAGAAAGCCTGCTGGTTGCCGCGTTCGAGCTGGGGATCAATTACTTCGACACTGCCGACTCGGATGGCGAGGGCTACGGCGAAACGCTGCTGCGCAAGGCCCTCGAAGACCAACGCCACGATATCATCATCAGCACCAAGGTCGGTTTCGACTTCTATGACCGCCTCGCCGTCCGAGAGCACGACGGCCCACCTCCAAACTTCGACCCCGACTACATCCGTAGCGCAACGGAGGAAAGCCTCCGTCGATTAGGCACCGACTACATCGACCTGCTCCAGTTGCACTACCCGCTTCCCGACGTTATCGAGGATGACCCCCTCTTCTACACGCTGGACAACCTCGTGAGGGAAGGCAAGATCCGCTACTACGGCATAGCACTGGGCCTTGGACTGGACTTTGCCGAAACGGGTGAGATCGCACTGGTCGAACGAGAGATAACGGCCCTGCAGTTGCCTTACAACATCCTCGACCGCGACCCCGCTCGGAGGCTCTTCCAAACGGCAACTGACTCCGGCGTTCCCGCCGGGTTCACTGTCCGTTCGCCACACGCATCAGGCCTCCTTGACGGGACCTATACGAAAAACTCCCGCATCAACCGTGATGACTTTGGCAACAATGAGGCGTACGAGGCTCTAGGGAGGGGCATCAAGCATCTGGCAGAACTCGACTTCCTCACCGACAACATGGACTCGACCATCGGCCAGATAGCGATCAAGTTCGCGCTCGACACTCCACAGGTGGCATCCGTCCTGCCCAACATTACGGGAACTGCCAGGCTTCGACAATTCGCTGCCGCCCCGGAGACCAAGGACCTGCCTCAGCCCATACTCGACCGTCTAGCCGAGCTTCATGACGACTACTTTCACTCCTCGGATTCAGACTCCGAGGACGAGTGATCTTCTGCTGCCGTCTCTTGGAGAATCGTATCGTCTGACTGATCAGCTTCCCGGGACTCAGTCGCTTCTACCGACGAGTTCGTCTGAGTCCCTTCCACCGGCGAAGGACCTTCATCACGGCGTTTGGCGTAGTCCCTGCGTCCCCCTCTGGACCTCTTTTGCCGCCTGATCCGGCGCATCTCCGCCTCGATCAGGCGATAGTCGCGCTGAGGAATCAGGTGCAGAGTGTCGAAGAAAGCCAGCGGCCACAGCTCCGGCGGCCAGCGTTTGACGTACTCAAGCCGTGGGGCTAGTATCAGCGCCTCAATGTAGTCGCCTTCGTCCAGGACGATGGAGGGTGTCGTCTTTACGCGATACGGGAACAGCTCTTGTCGTGAACCGTTAGACTCCCAGATCGGGGTCCTATCTTCGAAGAACTTCGATTTGACGACCGCGATGGCCGTCCACTTTCGCATCTCACCGCCGACATAGAACAGGATACGGTCGTCCGGCTCCATGCGCCGTGCTCGACGTTTCTGCTTCGAAGTTAACCCGTGTAATGTAAATCCCTGCCCTCTCGTTATCTCGTGATTTTCCGGCGTCTGGACGACCATCCAAAAGTTATTAGGCATGGTCGAGCCTCTATCTTTACAATCTCAACTCTATTCTATCATGCCCTGACTACTCCCTCTGAACTACATCCTAACTTTCGTCAGTGTTCAGAGCTCATGGGATGAACATCCCCCACCCCTATGGATACCCGCTTTCGCGGGTATGACGGTGGCTGTGTGCGTTGAGTGCTCTCACGAAGTCTGAACAGTTACTAACTTTCCCTTCGCGGAACTGACGTGACACACTGTCATTCCGAGCAAAGCGAGGAATCCAAGATGTTCTGCCAAAGTCGTCTAATTTATACCAGCTACAAATCTCATCTGCTTTCTCCTCTCCCATGCAACTTGGCTCCTAGGGCAATCGCATTTCACACAGGGTCGGACGTTGAGGGGCCTCCCAACCCATCCCTCTTGTATGTTTATAGGTGATGGCGGGGCAGACCGTCCCCCTCTTGGTGAAAGAGACCGTAGTCCAGCTTGGTCGCCCCGCTAATCTTATCCTTGAGCGCGAACAGTTGCCTGGGCAAGTGCAAGCCCGCATCGGCAAGGATGGGCCACGGAGGAACGACATGTCCGACGCTGAGGGAGTGTTCGTAGGGATCGATGTTTCGAAGGATTGGTTCGACGTTGCGGTGCGCCCGGGTCATGAGCGCTGGCGTGGCACTCAAGACGATGTCGGTATCGCCGAACTCACACGTCGTCTGGAGGAGATGCGTCCACGCCTGGTGATAATGGAGGCTTCGGGTGGGTACGAGCGGCTGATCACCGCTACCTTGGCGGCCGCCAAGGTAGCGGTCGCGGTGGTGAACCCGCGCCA
>DAOUKG010000005.1:0-6681 GCA_034421575.1 Dehalococcoidia bacterium | reverse complement strand
CTCCTCAGATACACCGTGCCCATGCCAAGCGATAGCCAGATTCCAGGGAAGGCGATTGAGAAATTGGCCTTGAACGACCCGGTACTTGTTTCAGTGCACCGAAGTCCACCATGACTGGACAGAATCGAGAACTTTCACGCTGACGGTCGCGCTCGAGGTGTGATGGCGTCGTTGGGATCGACCTCGTAGACTGAAGCCCGACACAACTCGGTCGATAAGCGGGAGACCCCTTGTCAGCATCGAGGGAGCCTCCCGTCTCGTTGCTTTGACTCGTGACTCGACTGAGTTCGCGGCGGTCCTCTTTTGGCTTCTCCGCTCGAGTGATCGCCATTCAGAACCGCGATCGTACCCCCAGACTTCTCGAATATGGCCCATTCCAGCGCTTGGTACTCGCAACAGGTTGCCGCTCCATTTATGATTACCGCCGGGCGGTCCAACAACGCCGGACTGAGAGGCCGAAAATCGTACGCGTAAACGAGTACATCCGCTACGAGCCGGAAGATCGGTGTTCGCCACTCCTTTCGATTGGGGTCGCCCTCCAGGGCGTCGTGCTTGCCCTGGCCAACACTGTCCTGTTCGTGACAATTATGGTTCGAGCGGGTGACCAGGGCGAGGACTACCTGTCATGGGCCATATTCTCGGCGCTGGCCATCGGCGGAGTCATGACCGCCCTCCAGGCGGGTCGTGTCGGAAGGCTGGGAGCGGGGCACGTGCTCATGACTGGCGCCGGGCCACACTTCATTGCGGTCGCTGTCTTGGCAATGGCGGGCGGCGGGCTCCCCATGCTCGTGAGCCTCATCGTCGTGTCGTCGCTGGTACAGTTCGCTCTGGCCCAGTGGCTCCCGCTGCTGAGACGCGTCATCACTCCGGTCGTCTCCGGCACAGCGCTCATGCTGATAGCAGTCGCGGTCATGGGGGTCGCGATCGAGAGGCTGAGAGAGGTGCCCGAAGGAGCGCCGTCCGCCTCGGGTCCGGCTGTTGCCGCGGTCACGCTAGCAGTCGCCGTGATGCTGGCCATGCGGGCAACAGGGTTGTGGCGGTTATGGGCGCCGCTCATCGGAATAGTTTCGGGTTGCGCAGTCGCCGCACTCTTCGGACTGTACGACCCTCAACGAGTGATCGATGCGCCCTGGCTCTACGTGCCGGATATTGCTGCATGGCCGGGACTAGATGTGAGCTTGGGTGCAGAGTTTTGGACTCTCCTGCCAGCGTTCCTGATCGTGAGCTTTGTAGTCGCCATCAAGATGAGCAGTGATGGCGTCGTCATCCAGCGAGTCTCACAGGTCAGGCCGCAGGCGACCGACTTCCGTCTCGTCCAAGCTGCCGTCAACACCAACGGACTCGGTACGCTCCTGGCCGGAATCGCCGGGACACTGCCCACGATAGTCTATACGCCGTCCGTCGTGACGCTCATCGCTCTAACAGGGGTCGCGGCACGCAGCGTCGGGTTTGCGATCGGGGCCATCTTACTCGTGCTGGCGTTCCTGCCGAAGGCTGCGGCTGTCCTGCTGACGATTCCCAGTCCGGTCATGGGGGCCTTCCTGTTGATGATAATGGGTCTTCTCTTCGTGGAGGGCATGAGGATGGTCGTCCAGGACGGGCTCGATCATCGAAAGGCCTTGGTCGTGGGAGTGGCCCTCTCGATCGGAGTGGGACTGGAGAGCAACGACATCCTCGTAGACCTGCTGGGCCAGACGTGGGGCGCGTCACTTGGCAATGGCATGACGGTCGGCATCCTGGCAGCAATCCTGATGACCCTATTCATTGAGCTGACCAGCCCGCGGCGCACGCGCCTGGAGACCTCGCTGGACATGGCCGCTCTGCCCAAGATCGACGCGTTCCTCGGCGGCCTTGCGTCAAGGATCGGGTGGAACGAAGCGTCCACACAGCGTCTGCGCGCCGCAGGCGAGGAGACGCTATCGAGTCTCCTGCAAACCGGTGATGATCGTGGGGCCGATGGACTGCCGCGCCTGATAGTCGTTGCCCGACCCCGCGACGCGGTGGAGTTGGAGTTCCTGGCGGTCTTCGACGAGGAGAACCTCGAAGACCGGCTGGCGCACCTGAGCGAACAGGCCGAGGTCGCGGAAGAACACGAGATATCCTTTTGGCTGCTAAGGCACTACGCATCTTCCGTGCGCCACCGCAAGTATCACGGCATCGACATCGTTACGGTGCAGGTGGAGGGCTCACGCTAGCCCATTAATCTGGTCACGTTTGTTGGGGTAGCCACACCCCGGAAGCAAAAGAAGGGAGATACTGACATGGCAGGTTACGCGATAATACATGATGAGATTCAGGACCAAGCACTCTTCTCCGAGTTCCGTCGGCGGGTTGGGCCGACCGTAGAGGCTCACGGGGGGAGGTACCTGGTGCGCGGTGGAGCGATCGAGGTCATGGACGGCGACTGGGTGCCTGACCGCATCGTTGTGATTGAGTTCGACAGCGTCGAACGGGCAAGGGCCTGGCTGACCTCACCCGAGTACACCGAGATCAAGCAAATCAGGATGAAGGCGGCGAAAGCCAGTGTGATCATCGCCGAGGGCGTCTAGTCGCCCGGTCGGGGCGTCTCAACCGCCCGGCCCTGTCCCTGTTCCGTCGCTGGGTCAAATGAGGCGAGGCCGCGTGTTGCGGCCTCAGTTCTGGTCCCAACCGCTGGTCTTCGGCCTCCAGCCACCAGTCGTCGCGGCGGAGCATCTCAGATCAAGATCGTCGGCTGTAGTCGTACTCCGCTATGGCCGTCAGCCGGTCGTAGAGAGACCTCCGCCGCAGGGCGAGCCCCCTGGGAGCTGCGTCCGTCATGGAGGGTGATGAAGACATCGAACCGGCCCCTGCGGTGGAACTCCACGCGGAACCGCAGGCCGTCAACGCCGGGAGACATGGTGGCGGCGAGTCGGTAGACCTAGGCCACCGCGCCCATCCCGCAGATGTGCAGCGCCAGCCACTCCCTGGACGTGGAGTAGGCCCGCATGGAGTCCGAGAGCATGGGGAAGCTGAGGACCTGGGCGGATTCTCTGACACCGCTAGCCGTCAGGTAGTATCTCTGACTCGACGGCAGGTGAGCAGTGCCGTGGCTCACCCGCCCTGTGATGCCGTCCGCCAGCAGGTCGGTCAGGACGTTGTTGGCGTTCGGTTCTGCCTGTCGCGGCATACTACCTCGCTGTCCGCTAACTCCTATCGGATGGAAGGCTCACAACCCCACTTGACCGTAATCGCAGAAGATGGAACTCATTAGCTCCTTGATGTCCCACGACGCTCAATCAAAGTCACGCTGGAAATCGGGGATCATGTACCACCCCTCGCGCAAACGACCGACCATGTTGGCGAGACTCAGGTGGTCAGGTCTCTGTGAGTCCTTCATGACGGCGTACCTCCGGGATTCTCCACCAAGACTGCTCCCTGCATCCTGGCAAGTCTGCGGTCAAAGGTGTAAAGGGGCGTCGCTCCCGCCCGTTCGGCTGCTGTGAGGATCATCAAGTCCGAAAACCCGACGCCTCCTTGCCGATAGCGATGTGCGGCTACAGCGACGTCATCAGAATTCTCGACGACGAGACTGTCCGAAGCTGTTAGGTCCATCAATGCCTCCGCGACTCGGGTTCGTGTGAAACGGTAGCTCCGTTCCAGTACCCAGGCGACCTCTATCATGACCTCGCGGCAAATGAATCCTGGATTTCCGGGCGTCAGCCCGTCCAGCAATGCGCGAGACGCCTCGGCGTGTTCGGCATCGTCGCCCACCAAGTAGCGAACGATCACATTGGTGTCGAGCGCGTTCACTCCTCGACTGCCCCTTCTGCGATGGCACGGTCCATGCCTTCCAAGCTCACCGGCGGGCCGTCATACTTGAGGCTGCCAAACAGCCGGCTGGTGGCCCGCACGGGCATTATCAGCACTCCCTCGTCCACGATGACATAGCGGACCTTATCCCCTGCCTTGACCGCCAGAGAATCCCTGACGGCTTTGGGCAATGTGGTCTGACCTTTGACGGTAATGCTGGATTCAAACATGAGAATCACTCCTATCACGCATAGTGATCCGAGCTCCTTACATTATATGTATAAGTAATGCTAATAGCAATAATGCAAACCTACTGGGGTATCGTGCCTTGCTGTAGTAAAGTCCCCTCTTCAGTCACACATGCCACCCAAAATGAGCGTCTAGAGTATGGGATGGCTATTCGACTTACCCCGTTATCACCGTTATCACCGGAGGGTCGTCCTCGTCGGTAACGTTGATGGTCACGTCTATGCTGTCCATTGCGCCGAACGGGTCGATGGCGGTCACCACCACCGAGTAGGTGCTCCTGGCCTCGTAGTTCAGGGGAGCCTTGGTCGTCAGATGGCCATCGTTCCTACCTATTCGGAAGAACTCGGCGTCCGGGCCGGTCAGTGTGTAGATCAGCAGATCGCCGTCATCGTCGATGGCGCTGACCGCCGTTCCGATGTTCCGCCCTGCTTCAGTGTTCTCCGCCACCTCACGACTCGTACGGTCGGACTGGTCTCCCTCAGTGTTGAAGTCCTGGTCAGGGAACGCGGGCGCGGCATTGACGAATCCGCTGTCCGATTCCGGACCGGTGTCAAATGAACCGTGTCGCCCTACCGGGACTTCCAACACTCCCATTGCCTTGTCCTGAGCGCGACCTACGTTGTCGATGTAGAACGCCGTCGCACGCAGGCACCTGCCCACGTCGGTCGACTTCGGGGCGTATACCGCGGACGAGGCCCCGGCTATCCGGGTCCAACCCTCCTCGTCAACCGCAACTATGCCGGGCGTGTCAGGGTCGTCCTCGCACTCCCGCGACGGCGCGCCCCTACGTACCGTAACCTCCTCGGACAGTTCCCACATCCACCTCCTGACGGTCACGCCGCCATCGTCGTCGCTGACCATAGCCTGTACCGCGATGCCCACCTCCGGCTGTCTCTGGGACAGGACCACCGCCCCGGCGTCCTCCCCGTCCACCACCTCGACAATCACATCCAGAGCCGCCGACAGCCTGCGAGGACCATCACCTGAGTGGGCCACGAGGGTTATCGAGTACGAACTCTTGTTCTCGAAGTCAGGCTCATGGCCCTCTTTGAAAGTCAGTTTCCCATTGCCGTCGAAGACAAAGTCGTCGCCGTCGGGGCCCGACACCGAGTACGTGTAGATGGTGTCGTCATAGCCGTCAGAGCCGGTGACTACGCCGTCCTCATCGGTGACGGCGTAGGTAGTGGCATCGATAGGGTCGTCGCTGTGCTCAACCGTGATGACCGGCAGGTCCTCGTTCACCTTCTCCACTACGCTCAGCAGCGTCGGCGCGTCCTCAGGGAAGGCAGGCGGCTCGTTCACCTCGGTGACCGTTACGATAACGTTCACTATGGCCTCGGCGGTCGATGGGTCGCTTGCTCTCACCCGAAGGACATACTCGCTGTTGTTTTCTTCGTCGGCATCCTCACTTTCAGGCAGGGCGGGTAGTCCGGTTAGGGCCGTAGAGACCTCGTCTTCGGTCTCGCCGGGGTCCGCGCCCAGCTCCTTGCCGACCCTTATCTGGCCAGAGAGACTGTCGATGGTGAAGCGCGGATCGTCGTCGTCATCCTCCAGGTCGGGGGTGTCCAGCAGCTCGTAGAGCAAGATGTCATCGTCGGCGTCCGTCGCCGATACCGGCTCGCCTATGGCCAAACCCACGGTCGCAGTCTCGGCGACGAACCGCGCGACGTCGATGTAGCGGGTGGTCTCATCATCATCCTGGTCGGCAAAGGAAGGAGCGGCATTGGCCGGAGCCTTCGCCTCCACCCGGTTGGCGGTCACCGCCGAGGCGGTCTTGCCGGAGCCGAACTTGTCCGAGTAGGAGACCGTCGCGCGCAGGTACATCCCCACGTCGCCCTCCGCCGGCCTCCGTTGCGGCGCTGACGCTCCCTCTATGTGAGTCCATCTCCTTCCGTCTTCGGACCTCGCCCACCGCCACCTCTGGTCCGCCACCCTGTCATCCTCGTCCAACAGGCTGGCTGAGAGCAGCCTGTCGACCTGCGGCTGCGGCCTGTCTATGCTCACCGTTCCGACATCGTCCACGTCCGTCACCGTCACGGTCACATTGCGCGTGCCGCCGGCGGCCTCGACGGTTACCCGGTATACGTTCCTCGACGACAACAACGTGCTATCTGACGCGGATTGCGGGTCCTCGTAGTTGGGGGGTTCCCTGAAGGCCAGCACGCCGTCATCGATGGTGAACAGGTCGTCGTCGCGCCCACTTACCGACCACCTGATGACATGATCGCCCTCGTCGAATGCCGTGTAGGAGGCTACCGGGTCCGTGCCGTTCTCGACGTAGCGTACCGAGCTGACACCGGTTATGCGCACAGGGTCGTGTACGTCGATGACGTTGATGGTCACCTGTATGCTGTCCGCGGCACCCGAAGGATCGGTGGCGGTCACCACGACGCTGTACCTGTTCCTGGCCTCGAAGTTCAGGGAAGCCTTCGTCTTGAGCTGGCCGTCGTTCCTCGAAATACTGAAGAAGGCGGCGTCCTCACCGCTCAGGGTGTAGATCAGCAGCTTGTCGTCATCGTCGAAGGCGCTGACCGGGCTCCCGATGCTCTGCTCCGGATCCTCGTTCTCCTCGATCTTCCGGCTCGTCCTGTCCGACTGGTCTCCCGGCGAGTTCAAGTCCTGGTCCACGAACCTTGGAGCCGCATTTGCGAGCCTGCTGCT
>DAOUKG010000004.1:0-72870 GCA_034421575.1 Dehalococcoidia bacterium | reverse complement strand
AACGAGCGGCAGGCGGTGGTGACGTTCACCGACGAGCGCCCCGAGGCGGGGGAGCGGTACTATATCGTGCGGGTGCAGACGGAGCAGTCGCCGGAGTACCCCAAGGGCCCGATAATCGGGTATTCGTCGCCGATATACGTTACGGTCCGGTAATGAGAGCGGGCCGCAGGCCGTCCAGGGACGGGGGATAGGTCTTTGCAGGCATATATTCTTCGCAGGCTGCTGAGACCCAGAGCTACGGCTAGAAGTACAATCGCCAATACCGCCGCGAGCGGCAAGGACCACCCGGCAAGGTAGTAGCGCCATCGGTCAATGTTCAACCTTAGACCTGCATCCGAGAACCCCTCCTGAGTTACCCACTTTCTCACGACGACCGCCGCAAGGGCTGGCGATAGGGCTCCGGGTAGAATCGTGAGCTGGAACAGGGGACTATCGGCCCCGGGTCCCAACATCAGTGCAATCTCCCAAAGTACCCAGGCCAGTCCGAAGGCGATCAGGAGGTAGACGGCCACGCCCTTCTTGTCGGTATCCACCAGTACCCCTACTGACATGCACGGTATACTGCGAACGACGCAGTGGAGGACAGTTGCCATTATAAGGGCAACCAGAGTCCTCCCATACGTGTCGAAGGTATGGTTGCGCTCTAACAGGTGGCAGCAGCCTACAACGCTCTAGGCAATCAGAACCTCCCATCGGAAAGTTCGTAATTCAGTCTTACACGGCCCACCAGCTATAGCTAAGGAGGGTCTGAATAAGAGGCCCCAGAGGATCGTTCGCCCTGAGCTTGTCGAAGGGCAGTGCTCAGCCGATGTGGTTGTTCAGAGGTTCCCTAAGACCTGCCGAGGCTCGAACTTCCTCAGCATCGGTGTGCGACTGAGCCCCGGCCTTGCAGGAGCGGTCGGCACGCTTCCGGTCCGTCATATCTTGCCTGCCCCCTGCTGACGCCTATTGCGCTAGTTGTGGCGTGTTCTGATAGGACGCTGGCGCACAATGTGCTCTATCATTGAGCACCACCAATCGGGGAGGCCCAATAGTGACCACTTCAGACAAACGCAACGTCGAAGGTATGCCGGGGAAGACCGAGCCGATCACGGGGAGTGACCAATCCATGACCAAGCACACTGAACACGTGCGCGCCCTCGATGTCGAGGGCGCATACAACGTCCGCGACCTCGGAGGATACGAGACCCGCGACGGCAGGATGACCCGCTGGGGTAAGTACCTACGGTCGGACACCTTGGCGAATCTCAGCCCCGCGGGCGTAAACACTCTCCTCGAATACGGCATCCAAAACATCATCGACCTGCGCCGCAGCAGCGACCTGCAATTCAGGACGAGCCCCTTCATTGGCAATGAGGCCGTCACCTACTACCATCAGAACATGGTAGGCGACGTGGCCCTCGAGGACAGAGAGGTGATCGACGGAGTCGAGGACTCTGCCGAGCGGCGGGGCAGGGTGTACTGCTACATACTCGAACAGAGAAAGCACATCCTCCACCAGATATTCTCGGTACTTGCCAGCCCGGGCGGTCTCCCCGTCCTCATCCACTGTAACGCCGGCAAGGACAGGGCCGGAATCTCTGCCGCATTCGTGCTGGATATCTGTGGCGTTCCTCGCGAGACCATCATCGAGGACTACGGCCTCACCGCGCAGTATCTGGTGCGGCGCTACTACAAAGACAATCCTGACGTGAATCCTGACGTATACACTTGGCGGGAATATCAGAACGACGTGTGCCATCCTCGCAGCATGCAAATCACCCTCGACCACCTCGACAGGATGTACGGAGGCGTCGAGGGCTACCTGCGGGACACCGGCATCACCGACGACCAGGTCGCCGCCATCAAGGAGGCAATGACTGAATGAGCGCCCGAAATCTCATCGAAGTCGACCCCTGATGCGGCAAAGGCTAGTCTTGTCGCCTGATCGACTCCTCAGATAGGAACGTTAGCGGACCAAGGGGAGAGTGAACCCGAGGGACGAGGAACGAACCGCAACTGCCAACCAGCTTCGAGTGCAAGCCACTCCCATGCTCGGGGCGCCGGTGGCCTTGGGGAGGGTCATGTGTGATTCGTTCAGCTGAACTACCGTATTGGGAGGTCCCACTGAAGAGCTCGCGGTACAGTCCCCTCTAGCTCACTTTTTCTTTTCCGTCATAGCGGACTGAATTCATAACTTCTTAGCCACCTTGCCAGAGTAATCACTTCCCATCCTAGCCGTCCGGGGAAGGGAACACTGGCTCCTCATCTTCGGGGGAGGTAGCGCTTGGGGAATTTGGCGACGACCGAGTAGAGTATGTCCACCATGTTGGCGAGGCGCACACGCGCGACCTGTGAACAGAGCTGGTATGCCGTCAGGCGCTCGATGTCGTAAGACGATTCCAGCCACATCACCAGTTCGTAGAAGGCGATGCGGGCAGCGTCCTCCATCGGGCGGGCGCTGCCTACGGTCATCAGGTACTCGTCGGACTCGACTCGCGGTGTGGCGACATGGCGCCCCTTGATGAGATCAACGGTGAGAGTGCCACGTGTGGGTATCTCGGTGGCGACGCCGCAGACCTCAGCATCGCCCTGAGCGGCATGTCCGTCGCCGATGTACAGCAGACCGCCGGGCACATTGACGGGCAGGTGGATGGTGTTGCCGGGGCAGACATCGGCTGCGTCCATGTTGCCGCCGTGAAAGCCGGGCGCGAGCGAGGATATTGCTTCGAGTTCCGGTGCGGTGCCGATTGTACCGTAGAACGGCTCATAGGGAATAGCGGCGATGTCGAGATCCTCCGAGAAGATGATTTCGCTGTTGCTGATGGGATGCAGCATGACGCGTGGCGGCAATGGTGGATTGAGCGTGCGTGTGAAGACTGTGCCGCACAGTCCGCCGAACTCCGGGATGAGCGCGCTGACGCCGTAGTCGCGAGTAACCTCTATGGAGTGGATGGTGACGGCGATAGTATCGCCCTTCTCAGCGCCTTCGACATAGATAGGGCCAGTCAGCGGGTTCACGTATGGCAGCGTGATTATCTGCGCAATGTCGTCGTCCGGCGAGGTAATCCTATTCTCGAATGCGTCCACCGTCTCCACGATGAAGGTTTCGCCCGGTGACACGGTAGCGACGGGCTGCTTGTACGGCCCAATCACATAGGAGAAGTCGGCGGGGTCGTTGATTATGGACTGCACGGAGGATTTCACCCCATTACGTCTGCATTATCTGGATCAGGTTGCCGCAGGTGTCGTCAAAGACCGCAATAGTGACGTTGCCCATCTCTGTTGGCTCCATCGTAAAGGCTACGCCCAGTGACTTCAGCTTCTCATACTCTGCGCGGATGTCCACAACGCTAAAGGACGCCGCTGGGATGCCTTGGTCAAATATCCCTTTCTGAAATTCCTGTGCTACAGGGTTGTTATTTGGTTCAAGCAGAAGCTCGGTCCCATCTGGGTCATCGGGCGAGACGACGGTAAGCCACTTGAATTCCCCCACAGGCAAGTCATGCTTCTTCACAAAGCCGAGGGTCTCCGTGTAGAACTTCCGAGCTTTATCCTGGTCATTTACGAAAACGCCGGTGAGTGTAATGCGCATATCCGGCCTCCTTTTCTTTTCTTAGTGTCACTTGAGCCATCGGTCCATGACAGCCCTGAGCGGTTCATCGTTGAAGACAAGCATCCGATACTTGCCACGCTTCTCCGAGCTTACGATCCCTGCTTCTTCCAGGACATCGATGTGCTTGGCCAGGGCCTGTCGGGAGATGGTTACTTCATGCCGCATGATCAAGCGCGCCGTGAGCTCGTAGAGCGTCTGCTCGTTGCGCTCAGAGAACTCGTCCAGCATCAACCTTCGTGTTGGGTCCGCGAGTGCCCTGAAGACTAGGTCTGTGTGCATGCACATAGACTATACGCAACCATAGGGTTGCATGTCAAGAGGCGATTCCCCAGGCCGGCGGGAACCACATCCCAAGCCATTTGCAGGAGTGCATGAAGACATGGGACCGGCTAATACCAATTCACCTTGACTACACCGTGAATTAACAAATATCCCGTCATTCCCGCAAAGGAACGTCACCCCGTACCACGATACGGGGCCGGAGTCCAGAGCGGTGGGTTGGGATGCCCCTCAACTCTCCTCACTCTGTGATCTCTGTGCCCTCTGTGGTGAATCCCGTTCGTCCTGAGCCTGTCGAAGGGTGGCAACCCCATTCATGGTTCGACGAGCTCACCACGAACGCTCTCGGCAGACTTATTAGACACCCTCACGAGTCCCATGCCTATAACGTGTAGCCGGTATTCTGGGCTTCCCATCTCCTTCTCCCTTGAACGGCTCTACGTTCCCCTATATATTCCCTGTATTGGGCCGGTGCAAACACAAAGTGGAGTGGGAAGGCGTGACCCGATTCCTGGCTGGAATGCTGCAGTTGACCCTCGGTTCGCTGCGCGATCTGGCCCCGATCATCCTCGTCATCGCGTTCTTTCAGTTTGTCGTGCTCCGCCAGCCCTTCCCCGATCTACTGGGTGTGCTCATAGGACTGCTCTGCGTCATCGTTGGGTTGACCCTCTTCATACAGGGACTCGAAAGCGGTCTATTCCCCCTCGGAGAAGCTCTGGCCCAGGGATTCGCTCAGAGGGGCAGCGCCGCCATCCTTCTCGCCTTCGGCTTCTGCCTGGGCTTCGGCACCACGATAGCTGAGCCGGCCCTGATCGCCGTCGCCGCCGAGGCCGCCGACGTTGCTGCGGAAGCAGGTGCCATCGCAGACGACGACCGCGCGCGCACAACCTATGCAATAGAACTGCGCATGGTCGTAGCCGTCTCCGTGGGCGCCGCAATCGTGCTTGGAATACTCCGCATCCTCAAAGGATGGCCGATCCACAGGCTTATCATCGGGGGGTACCTGCTCGTAACCGCATTGACCGTCTTTGCCCCGGCCGAAATCATCGGCGTGGCCTACGATTCCGGCGGCGTGACAACCAGCACAATAACAGTACCCCTTGTGACGGCTCTCGGTGTTGGACTCGCCACCTCCATCCGCGGACGCAACCCCATGGTCGACGGCTTCGGACTGATAGCCTTCGCCAGCCTCACGCCGATGGTCTGCGTGCTTGCCTACGGGATGGTGACCTCATGACCGACTTTCCGCAAGCCTTCCTGGATGCCCTCTTCTCCACCGTCCTCGACGTGGCGCCCATCGTCCTGATTCTCCTCGTGTTTCAGATCGTAATTCTGCGCCGCAGGCCGCCCAACCTGCGCAAAATTACCGCCGGTTCCGTCCTGGTGCTGGTGGGACTCGCGCTGTTCCTCATAGGTTTGGAGAATGCGCTCTTCCCGATAGGCAAGACCATGGCGCGCCAGCTCACCGCTCCCGAGTTCATCGGAGCCGAGAAACTGGCTGACGGCGTCAACTGGCTCGACTACTTGCACGTCTATGCTTTCGCCGCCGCCATCGGCTTCGCGACGACCGTCGCCGAACCCTCACTCGTCGCGGTGGCGATAAAGGCGCGCGATGCTTCCGGAGGGGCCGTTCACGCTTGGGGACTCAGGATCGCCGTGGCTGTCGGCGTTGCCGTGGGCGTCGCGCTGGGTTGCTTCCGAATCGTCACGGGCACCCCCCTCCCTTGGTACATCATCGGTTCCTACTTCATTGTCATGCTGCTCACATTCCGGGCAAGCCGCACCATTGTGCCCCTCGCATACGACAGCGGCGGCGTGACCACTTCAACGGTAACCGTGCCCGTGGTCGCGGCTCTCGGGCTGGGCCTCGCCGCAAGCGTTCCGGGGCGAAGCCCATTGATCGACGGATTCGGACTCATCGCTTTCGCCAGCGTCTTCCCAATCATCACCGTGCTGGGATACTCTATTGCCGCTTCTTGGTTGAGCCGCAGGCGGAAGTCCAAACTTCCCAAGGAGGCTTGAGCCATGAGACTAAAGCTGATTGTTGCCCTCGTGAATGACGAGAAGACTGATGTCGTCGTAGACGCCGCGCGGGCCGGAGGCGCCACCGGCGCAACCATCATCACCGGTGTGCGGGGCGAGGGCCTGGAGCCGGACAAGACCTTCTTCGGCCTCGACCTCGCCGCCAGGCGCGATGTCGTCCTGTTCCTTGTCGTCGAGACACGTGCCCGTCAGATACTTGAGAGCATTCGTGATGCGGCGCGCCTCGATACCGAGCCCGGCGCAGGCATCGCCTTCCAGGTGCCCATCGAGGATGCCGTAGGCCTTTCCACACAGTTGCCCACAATTTTAGAGGAGTTGGAGACCGAGATATGACTGATGCTAGCTCCATCAGAGTAAGAGATTTCATGGTCACTGAGTTGTACTCGATCGACCGTCTCGCCACTGTCGCCGAGGCGATGGCGCTCATGAAACGGCACAACGTCAGTTCGCTCGTAGTAGACCCGCGAAACGATGACGACGAGTTGGGCCTCATCGTCGTAGCCGACATTGCGCGCGGTGTTATAGCCGATGACCGGTCCCCCGAGCGCGTCAACGTCTACGAGATCATGTCCAAGCCGCTCCTGACACTGCCGGAGGACATGCTCGTCAAGTACGCCGTCCGCCTGCTGGCGCGCTTCGGACTCTCTCGCGCCGTCGTCGTAGACCACCACCGCCGCGCCATCGGCATGGTCACCCTGCGAGATCTCATCATGGGCTATGCCGCGGTGTGACGCCACCGTCGCCCCCACCGCTCGCTGACAACCAACGCCGGCTCACGCCGGTCCTGAACCCGTAACTGTCCAGACCTCGTGACAGCCCACAACCCACACAACCCACCGCCATTCCGAGCACCTCCCTGTCATTCCCGCCCCCACATCGTCATTCCCGCGTAGGCGGGAATCCATGCCCCGGCCAACCCGTCGTAAGGGCGATTCGCGAATCGCCCTGCTCCCATTGTCATGATTGGTGGTGTCGGCGGCAACCCTCATGAGCTATGATCCGACCACCGCAACACTGTCATTCCGAGCGCAGCGAGGAATCTAAAATCCACAACCGCAAGACCGGACGCCCATGGTCACGCTTCTCATCATGACCAACAGTCAAACAGGGTAAGAATTCTCCGTGTCAGCTTTCCGTTGTGGCAGACATTTTAGATTCTTCGACTCCGCTGCGCTGCGCTCAGAATGACAGTGAGGGGCCTCCTTTCTCATTCATGGAAACGGACTGATGGTCAAATGCCTACCCCTGTCATTCCCGCATCCCACCCCGTCATTCCCGCGAAAGCGGGAATCCAATCCCCCCGCCGGGGAGAGATACTCCCTATTCCAATCTCTCCCCCGCCGGGGGAGAGATACAGAGAGGGGGGACGCAGACTGAACAATCCCTCCCCTCATCATGAACGTTATCGTCAACATATTTGTTATGATAGCGATAAGTGCCGGTGAGGGGAGAAGATCATGACGGCAAGGAGCGAGCTTGTTGCCAGGATCGCCGATTCTTTGGAGGCTTTGGCATCCACGAGTCAGATAACACCCACGGAATCCGTGATGGAGACTGACCTGACCTTGCCACAGCTGCGGATTCTGTACAAGCTCGCTTCCGGCCCGGCGAGGATCACAGACATTTCTGAGGCATTCGGGATGGCCCGCGCCAATGCGTCTACCATGGTGGAACGCCTCGTGAGGAAGGGTCTCGTGGAGCGGGATTCCGATCCCAACGACAGGCGAGTCGCCCTGGCCCGCTTGACCGGTCGAGGACGAATGGCTGTTGAGGGTGTCACTCGCAGCGAAATTGCAGTCGTCGAGAAGATCACGAAGTTCCTCACGTTCGGAGAGCTGGAGGTGGTCGCTCGCGCGTTGGATATTATGAATCAAGGCGTGAAAAGACTGGAAGCGGCCGGCAACGATGAATCCGTCGGACGGAATGCTGTCGGCTGAGTAGAACGATTTGACGTGGAGTTACGGAACTTATACCAATTCACTTTGAATACACCATGAATCCGTCATTCCCGCGAAAGCGGGAATCCATCGGATACGCTAGCGATAATACGGCTTCATCACACCCAATTGGTATTACTCCCTGCAGGAGGCAGGCACATGGTGACAACGACCGAAGGCACGGCGGGGGCAGCCATCCACACGGAGGGGCTGACCAAGTATTACGGCAAGAATCGCGGGATCGAGGACGTCAACCTGGACGTACAGGAGGGAGAGGTCTTTGGCTTCCTTGGACCCAACGGCGCAGGGAAGTCCACGACCATCAGGACGCTGCTGGACGAAATCCGGCCTACCTCCGGCGCCGCCACGATACTCGGCCTCGACGCCCACAAGGATGTCGTAGACATACGACGGCACGTTGGCTACATCCCTGCCGACCTGGCCCTGTACCCAAACCTCACGGGCAGGGACACCCTGACGTACTTCGCCAACCTGCGCGGCGGGGTCGACTGGAGCTACGTCGACGAGCTGGCCGAACGGCTGGACTCAGACCTGTCGAGAAAGGTCGGAGACCTGTCGACGGGCAACCGGCAGAAGGTCGGCGTTATACAGGCGTTCATGAACCGGCCCGCCCTTCTCATCATGGACGAGCCGACTTCCGGCCTCGACCCGCTGGTGCAGAGCGAGTTCCAGGCGATGCTGCGCGAGGTCACCGCCGAGGGACGCACGGTATTCCTCTCAAGCCACACCCTGTCCGAGGTGCAGCGAGTCGCCGACCGGGTCGGCATCATCCGCGACGGCTTTCTCATCACCGTGGAATCGGTAACGGACCTGCGGTCGAAGGCCATGCGACAGGTGGAGTTTGTGCTCGATTCGCCGGCGGATGCCTCGGTCTTCGAGAGTCTCGCGGGAGTCCGGAACGTCCTCGCGCGCGACAACCACGTCGAAATGGCGTTCCACGGCGACATGGGAGCACTCCTGAAGGTGGCGACGGACCGGTATGGGGTCGCCGACATCCGCACGAGTGAGGCGGACCTTGAGGAGATCTTCCTCACCTACTACCACAGCGATGAGGAGAAGTAGCGATGGCCCTTGCAAACGTCTTCATCAAGACATCGAGAGACCGGTGGCTGGGTTGGACGATCTCCGCCGCGAGTCTCACACTCCTGCTGCTGTTCGGAATGTCCACCTACCGGGACATCGACCTCTCCGTCTACACCGAGCTGCCCCTGGCGTTCAGGTCCCTGCTCGGCATCGGAGATGACGTAGACGTTGGAGGCCTGGCGATAGGCTACGTCTTCGGGTCGTTTGGCGCCTTTGTCGTGGCCGCGGTGGCGCTCGTCATGGGCTCTGCCACCATCGCCGGGGAGGAACGGAACGGCACGATGGGGATGCTGCTGGCCAACCCCAAGAGCCGTACGCACGTCCTCCTGACCAAGGCCGCCGCCCTGGTGCTGCTATCCGGCGCTGCGGTCGTTGCCATGTGGGCCCCCGTCCACCCGATAGCCGCCATGCTGAACGTGGAAATCGGCGGCCTGCACGTCGAGGCTCTGGCCCTTCACCTGTACGTCAACGCGCTGTTCTACGGGATGCTGGCGCTGGCAATCGGGGCCGCCACCGGCAACCGCGACACGGCAGTGGGAGCAACGGCGGGCATCCTCCTGGTCGGGTTCTTCTCGGTGGGGCTCCTGCCGCTCGTGCAGGGACTGGAAGACTTGCGGATGGCGTTCCCCTGGTACTACTTCGACGGGAGCGAGCCAGTCTACAACGGCATCGCCTGGGGCCATCTCCTGGTGCTCATTGCTGCGTCGGCAGCCCTTCTGGTCGTGGCGGTGGTCGGGTTCAACCGCCGGGACCTGAGAGGCCAGTCCGTGGGGACTACCCTCCTGGACAGGATTCGCGGCAACCCGCTCCTCAACCGGCTCATCGGACGCCTGGCCGGGTCGGCAAGGGTGTCGTCCATTTGGGTCAAGACCGTCTCGGACTACCAGACGCTGCTGCTGATCACGTCGGCCTTGATGTTCCTCGTCCTGGGCGTCATGTTGGGCCCGATGTACGCCTCGTTGCCGGCGGAGACGCTCTCAGCGTTCGATGCCTTCCCGGAGGAGCTGCTCGCGCTCTTCGGTGGTGGAAACTTGAGTACGCCGGAGGGATGGTACACCCTGGAGACCTTCGGTTTGATGGCCCCCCTGTCGGTCATCCTCGTGACGGCGATCATGGGCGCGGGGGCGCTGGCAGGCGAGGAGTCCCGCCGGACGATGGCCCTGCTGCTGTCCAACCCCATACCACGGTCCAGGATTGTGCTGGAAAAGGCCGCGACGATGGTGCTGTTCGGCACTGCCGTCGGGGTTGCCACGTTCGCGGGCGTCGCACTCGGTTCGGTGCTGGGCGACCTGGGGATGTCCGTCGGCAACATTGCCGCCACAACGACGCTGCAGGTACTCGTCGGGCTGGTGTTCGGCGCGCTGGCCCTGGCGCTGAGCGCTGGTACCGGACGCGCCGGAGTCGCTATAACCGGCGCTGCGGGGGCCGCGCTCGTCCTGCACCTGCTGACCTCCCTCGCGAACATATCGGGCGCTCTATCTGCCGTGGAGTGGCTGTCGCCGTTCAACTACTACCTGGGCAGCGACCCCCTCATAAACGGCATGGACTGGGGTGACGCCGCTGCGCTAGCAGTCCCGGTCATCATCCTCATCGGCGTCTCGCTAGCGCTCTTCCAGCGCCGCGACATAAGGCAAAGGGGATAGCCCCCTGCTTGAGTACCTGTTCAGACTTCATCAGACCGCTCTACACACAGCCCCCCGTCATTCCGGCGAAGGCCGGAATCCAGAAAGCCTGGTCAGCGAGAATACGGTCTCGTCACACTCAATTGGTATAAGACCGCTCTACACACAGCCACCGTCATACCCGCGAAAAGGAGACCTTTGCCTAACCCCCTCTCCCGTTCGCGGGAGAGGGCTGGGGTGAGGGTATAAGGCCCACTTTCGCAAGATTCCTCGCTTCAGCCTCTCGCCCGATTGACACGTTTCGCAAAGGCCCGCGAAAGCGGGTATCCATAGGGGCGGGGGAGGTACACCCTTACCCTCACCGCCCCCCCGTTCGTGCTGAGCCTGTCGAAGCATAAGCCTAAATTCCGCCCAATCCGCATTTGACGAACAAGAACATACAATCTATCACTGCTCTGCGTCACCCGCGACAACGATGTCGTCGAAAACACCCAATGTCCGAGAATGTCCGCAAATGTCCGTCAAAAAAATACCCCCAACAACCCCCTCTCCCGTTCGCGGGAGAGGGCTGGGGTGAGGGTATAAGGCCCACTTTCGCAAGGTTCCTCGCTTCAGGCTCTCGCCCGATTGACACGTTTCGCAAAGGCCCGCGAATGAACACACCCCACCCCCCGTTGGTTGACACGCAGCTACCTCAATACTAGACTCCGTTCGTCGCGGGCGTGCGGACGTTTTCGCGGCGGAAGGAAGGTGTACGGCATGCATCTACTGGAGGTCATGAACCCCGTCGCAAGGCAGCGCGCGATGGAGAACGTATCGGCCATCAACCCCAGGCTCAGCCGCCTCGACGGCAAGACGATCGGCCTGGTATGGAGCGGGACCCACGGCGGCGACGTCGCGCTCAACCGCGTCGGCGAGATGCTCCAGGAGCGCTTCGATGGCGTCGAGACGAGGTTCTACACGGGCGGCAACTACCCGAACCCGCCGCACATCCTCAGGCAGGCGGCTGACGAGTGCGACGCCGTCGTCGGAGCGACCGGCGACTGAGGGACGTGCGCGTCGTGGATGGTCCACGACATGATTGAGGTCGAGCGGATGGGCAAGCCCGCGGTGCCCATCATCTCCGGCCGGTTCGAGGGCGACGCCATCGCAAGCAGTCGCGCCTTCGGGATGCCCGCTCTGCGATTCGTCGTCGTGCCGCGCATCTACCGCAACTTGTCCCCGGCCGAGTCGATCAGCAACACCGAACCCGCATTCGACGACCTGGTCGGCATGCTCACCGCCGAAGGCGACGGCGCGTTCGACGATAGCCCGACGGAGCAGACCTATCGCTTCGAGGGCGAGGACCGGTTCGACGCGGTCCAGCGCATGAACGACGACTTCCTGCGACGCGACTGGGGCGACGGGTTCCCGCTGTTGCCGCCCACCCGCGACGCGGTCGACGAGCTGATAGACGGCGTCAGCCTGCCCGCAGACCACGTCGTGTGCGACATGCCGCCCGGTTTCGGGATCGCCACCGTCGAGAAGATCGCCGTAAACGCGGCCGCTGCCGGCGCAAGGCCGGAGCACATGCCCGTGATCGTCGCTGCGGTTAGTGCGCTGCCCCAAATGGGTCCCGAGGGCGGCAAGTCGCTGTTGATGTCCACCAGCCCGCAGGCGCCGCTGCTCGTCGTGAACGGCCCCATAGCCGATGAGCTGGGCATCAACGCCCGGTCTGCCCTCGGCCCCGGTTTCGACAACAGGGTCAACATCGTGATCGGACGCGCCTTCTCCATGTGCATGAGGAACATCGGGCACTGGTACCCCAACAAGATGGACATGGACACCATTGGCACGACGCGGAAGTTCGTCCTGTGCATAGCCGAGAACGAGAAGATGAGTCCGTGGCAGCCCTACCACGTGGACCAGGGGTTCGATGCCGGCGAGAGCGCGGTGAGCGTCTTCATCACCAACGGCGAGCTCGACGTGCAGGACCAGGGCAACGACACGGCGGAGGGCCTGCTCAAGACGGTCGCCTACGGCGCGACGTTCGGCACGCGCGGCCTGTGGGAGCGGCACTCCGACGAGCGGCTGATCCTCCTGCCGCCCGACGTCGCCCGGCCCGTGGGCGCTCAGGGCTTCACGAAGCAGGGCGCAAAGGAATTCATCCACATGCACGCCAACGACAGCCTTGGCAAGATGACCCAGTACGTCCCCTTGGAGGGCGAAGCGCGAGTCGGGGCGCACTGGAGGTGGATGAAGGACCTGACCGAGCAGGAGCGCCTCGACATCACGATGCCCGTGCTGGAGAATGCCGACCGGTACGACATCCTCGTAGTCGGTGCGGACCGCGCCAAGACTCTGGTCATGCCCAGCGGGCCCAGCGCGGTGACGGTGGGCGTCGACCGGTTCCGGCCCTAGTTATACCAATTCATTTTGACTACGCCATAATAAAATCGTGACACAACATACCCAACCGTCATTCCCGCGAAAGCGGGAATCCACTGCCTTGCTGTACTCATAAACGGCCTTATCACGCCAAATTGGTATTAGTCGCTACCGGGCGGCCACCAGCGCCACGGAACCGACGTGCGGCGCTTGGACGCTGCACATGCGCTCGACCATCTCCCTGAACGAGTCCGGCGGCATTACGCACTCCGGGCACTCCTCGTTCGTGCCCTCGTAGTACCTGATCCTCAGCACACCGTCCTCAAAACCCAGGACCTCGATGACGACGCCGTCGTTGTCGCGCGTCATCGTCCTGACAGTGTCAAGCACCATGTCGACTCCTGCGTCCATCTCTGTCCTCCCTTGGTAACTGTTCAGAGCCAATGAGGGCGTTCGACATACAGACCCACCGTCATTCCGGCGAAAATAGACCCCATCAACCCGTCGTAGGGGCAACCCTTGTGGCATTTGCTCCAACTAATTCGACGAAATGGGGTGTTTCGTAGCTGATTTGCCCATGTTCGACCACTGTGGCCGCCCTCGAATGGCACCAATACCCCTATAGACCGGGCCATTTACCAGCATGATTGTATTTGGGCGACTCGAATCAGGACGAAAAGGCACGACTCAACCGGTACTTCGGACGCTTTGCCGTAGCTAAAATGGCAATTAGTTGGAACAATTGATCCATGCCCCGGCCAACCTCCCGTAGGGGCGATTCGCGAATCGCCCTTACTGCCATGTAAGCAAGGCGGCAACCTTCCGCTGAAAATAACCCCCGACCAACCCGTCCCTGATACCGCCCCACCACCCGTCATTCCCGCGTAGGCGGGAATCCATGCCCCTGCCAACGTCCCGTAGGGGCGATTCGCGAATCGCCCTTACTGCCATGTAAGCAAGGTGGCAGCCTTCCTCTGAAAATAACCCCCGACCAACCCGTCCCCGATACCGCCCCACCACCCGTCATTCCCGCGTAGGCGGGAATCCATGCCCCGTCCAACCTCCCGTAGGGGCGATTCGCGAATCGCCCCTGCTGCCATGCAAGCAAGGCGGCAGCCTTCCTCTGAAAATAACCCCGACCAACCCGTCGTAGGGGCAACCCCTGTGGTTGCCCGTCCCCGATACTGCCCCACCACCCGTCATTCCCGCATAGGCGGGAATCCATGCCCCTGCCAACGTCCCGTAGGGGCGATTCGCGAATCGTCCTTACTGCCAGCAAGGTGGCAGCCTTCCTCTGAAAATAACCCCCGACCAACCCGTCGTAGGGGCAACCCTTGTGGTTGCCCGTCCCCGATACCGCCCCACCACCCGTCATTCCCGCGTAGGCGGGAATCCATGCCCCGGCCAACCTCCCGTAGGGGCGATTCGCGAATCGTCCTTACTGCCATGTAAGCAAGGCGGCAACCTTCACGAGAAATTTCTCACTTCGCTTCGCTGCGTTCGGAATGACATAGCCGCAACTATGATTCATGGCTGAGAAACACCAAATGCCTACCCCTGTGAGCGGGGCCGGAGATAGAAACGGAGAAGGTCCTTCCCTACGACAGGAAGACCGCAATCCCCGCATGGGGAAAGACCACCTCGAGGTGTCCCTGACGCTCGCGCTGCATCGTCATCCGGTAGTCCACGCGGTCCGGGTCTTCCTCCGGGAGCTCGTGCGGACACGCCTCCCTCCGCTCCTCCTGCGGACAGAGGTGCATCTTCGCCCTGTAGTCCCAGAATCCGACCAGCGTCATGGGGTAGTACAGCGTCTCCGCCGTCGTCCGCAGATCGGCAATGATCTCACTCGCCCGCGTGCCGCCCTGAGCCTCGATGGTGACCGTTACCCGTTCCATCCAGTCCCGTTCACCCTGTCCCTTCTTCGTGCCCGGCGGAGAAGTGGTCCCATCCCCCTTCGTCAATGTCAATCGCGTCGCCATTGGAGTCGAGAATGGTCACTCCGGCTGAGGCTTCGACGATCTCCCCAATCACCGTCACGGGAATATCGATAGCCTCACTCGCCTGCCTGACCGTCTCGGCGCCGCCGGTGAACAGCAGCTCGTAGTCCTCACCGCCGGTCAGCGCAAGAGAATGCCACTCGTCCGGGAACCGGTGTCGCAGTTCGCTGTTCACGGGGATGTCGCCTCCACGCACCAATGCCCCCACGCCGCTTGCCTCACACAGCTTCTTGAGGTCGCCGACGAGCCCGTCGCTGACATCCATGGCCGCACGGACACCGGCTCCCGCGAGCGCCTGTCCCCCGCCAAGACGCGGCTCCGGTCGAAAGTGTGCGTCATGGAGCCTCTTGGTCGTTTCATCGAACTCTTCCCCCGCGAGCGCCATCCGAAGCCCGCCCGCCGAGTCTCCGAGACTGCCGGTCACGGCGATGGCGTCGCCCACCTCCGCGGCCCCGCGGGTCAGGATGACGCCCTCTCCGTCCGGTCCGCGTACGCTCGCTTCTCCCTCCATCGCCACGCTCACGAAGAAGACGGGCGAGCGGACGACGTCACCTCCCACGACCCGTCCTCCGTAAGCCCGGCAGACCTCCGCCATGCCCCTGTACATCTCGACGAGCCCTTCGACCGGAAGGTCGTCCCTCAGACCCAGCGTAACGACCGAGCAGGTTGGCGCGCATCCCATGGCGGCCACGTCACTGAGGTTGACGGCCAACGCCTTCCACCCTAGGTCGCGCCATGAGGTCAGGCCAAGATCGAAGTGGACGTCCTCCACCATCGCATCCGCGGTCAATACTCGGATGCCGGCGTCCCCTTCCCATGCCGCCGCGTCGTCTCCTATGCCGAGACCACTCTCAAGGGCAGCGGGTTCGGAGCGTGGCGTCCCGTCGACGCCCTCGGCGGCAAGCGTCTCCGCGAGCAGTGCAATAAGGCGAAATTCACCGGCGTCGCGTACCAGCATGGTGGAATCCTATCGCGTGGGCGCCGGTGACGGTCTAATACCCCACGCCGCCGACGCCGAGATGCTCCGATTCGAGGTTGCCCTGGCGCTTGAACCTCTCGGCCTTCTCGATGTAGTGCTCCGCCGTCGACGCCATGAGCTGCCTGTGGCGCTCCTGCACCTCTCCGCGCACTCTCCCCGGGACGCCGAGCGCCATCATGCCGGCGGGCACCTTCATGTTCTCTATCAGCATGGCCCCTGAAGCCACGAGGCTCCCCTCGCCGATCAAGGCCCCGTCGTTGACGATCGAGCCGTTCCCGATCAGCGCGCCGTCGCCCACCGTCTTCGCATGGCACAACACCCTGTGACCGATGACCACGCGGTCGCCGATCTTCACGTCATCGTCCCCGTGCACGACCGAGTTGTCCTGTATGCACGTGAACCTGCCTATCTCGATCTTCCCCGCGTCCGCACGAATGACCGCGCCGGGCCAGATGCTGGAACCCTCGCCAATCTCGACGTCTCCGACGATATACGCCGTCTCGCTGATGAATGCGGTCGGATGGATCTTCGGCGACTTCCCGTCCAGTCCTCGTATCATCACTCCTCCGGGAACAGCTTGTGATTCAGGCTCGATTCGGGTAACTGAACCTTCGGCCATGCGTTATATCAGCTAAGGCCCGGCCGAGGCCGCGCCTGCGGCCCTAGCGTACACCAATCGCCGGTGTCAAAGTCAATATATGGTATCCTCTAGTCCGTCTCACGGAGAGCCGAACATGCACCACGCCCGGATCTTCATCGTATTCTTTGGAGTGCTCATCGCCGTGGCCGCATGGACGGCCTGCGGCGGTGGCGATCCCGACCCGACGCCCGAACCCTCCCTCTCCACGCCGACGGTCGAGGCCGCGGCCGACGCATCGCCGACGGCGGGACCCGCCATGACCGATGCCGACATCGAGGATGCCGTCCGGGAAGCCCTCGACCAGGAGGGCGCGGACATCGCCTTCGACGACGTCGAGCTCCCCTCCGGCGTCGACCCCGACTCCGTCCGTGACCGCGTGGAGGACGAGATCGCCAGGGCCTTGGAGGAATTCGAAACGGACGCCGAAGCTGTCGCGAGCGACGCCACCGACGAAGAGGAGGAGTCCGACCCGGACGTTCTCTTCAGGTACATGAACGCCGTGAACACGCTCTACGCCGGCCAGAACGAGGAGTCGCTCACCGCATTCGACCTCATCATCCGCGTGCACCCGGAAATGCCCCGGGCCTACTACTACCGGGGCGTGGCCAATTACCGCTCAGAGCTGAACGACCAGGCCATGGACGATTTCAACAGGTCCATCGAGCTCGACCCCGAGTCGGGTGACACCTACCTCCAGCGCGGCCTGCTCCACTATGACTTGGGAGACGAACAGGCCGCCCTGAAGGACTTCAACACCGCCATAGACCTCTTCCCATGGCTCGCCGACGCCTACCGCAACCGGGGAGCGCTCCTCGTAAACAACTCGCAGGTTGCGCCCGGCAGGGCCGACCTAGAACGCGCCCTGGAGATCTACCGATTCGAGCGCAACCAGGAACGTGTGGAAGAGGTGACAGAGCTCCTCAATGGCCCGCTCACAGATCCAATCGAGATGTTCAAGGCCACCGACATCCTGCCCCGACTGCCCTGAGATATCTCCGTACACCTATGCGGGCGCTCTCGCGTCCTGACCGCCCGTCGTCGGATCGGCCGCCATCTGTTCCAGCCACGCGGTACCCCGCATGTGCTTGTAGAGGTGAATCAGCCCCTGCTGCCGGCGCGCGCCTCGCGTATCGACCTCTGAGGGAAGCAGCCGCTTCATCTCCCGCGTGATCTCGTTCTCGGCAAGTCCGGGCATTCGCCGGAACATCTCCAGGCTCGCGCTCCGCAGTTCGCGGTCTCGCGCAAGACCTCCCCACGCGTACAGGAACGGCAGCGCGACATTGACCGCAATATCCCGCGCTCGACCCTCTCCCACATACGGCGCCGCCGTCAGCCCATCGATCACTTGCCGGTGCTCTCCGCGCCGCGCCGCACCGGCAAGCGCCGGCATGAGTCCCTCGTCCAGTGCGCGTTCGACAAGGACCGCCGCACCCTCGATCCGCCTCACGGGATGGTTGACGGGCCTCAATCGAGAGGTCTTCCACGGTTCGTCAATCCGATCGGCCTTGGGCAGCGCGGCAAGGACGCCCCGAAGCCTCTCCGCGTCCCCGGGTCCCACGGAGCCCATCAGCCCCGCCGCCGATAGAAGCATCGCGCGTATGGCCAGCAGCCGCGTGCCGGGAGGCTCGTCTCGCAGCGCGCGCAGCCCCGCCATCGGCACTCTCGCTGCCAGCGCGGCAAAGGGCCGTCGGTTCGCGGAATATCCCAGGGCCTCCATGATGCCCGCGTACAGGACCTCCTCCGAGTCCCCGGCCGCAATCTCCATCGCGTACCCGTCCGCCTTTGAGCGAAACCTGTCATCGCCCGCCCTGTCCAGTTTCTTGTGAATCACCGACGGCGAGACGTTGCCGTCGGATTGGATGATGTGCCCTGCTTCGGGTCCCTCCTGCCGGGAGGGGACGCCTATGGCGGCCACCGGAACCTCCGCTCGCGATTCCAGCGTGGTCGTCGTCTTCCCGCTCGAGCTGGGGGCGAGCACGACGTGGAGCACGACGCCGTTGTAGTTGCGGTCCACGTTATGCCCGTGCGCGCTCCATCCTCCCTCGGTGACGTGTACCTCGACGTCGCCCACGACGATTTCGCCGGACTCGGTGCTGAGCACGCAGTCTCGGAAGTCCGGCCCTGCCGATCCGTTCCTTCGACCCGGATACAGCACCCTGAGCCTTCTCCCGTCCTGCGTCACAAGACCGGAGGCAAGCCGGTCCGCGTTCTGCCAGAGCTCGGCCACCGCCTCCTCCGGCCCGCGCCTCGGTTCCCCGATCCGCCCATAACGGATTCCCGGCCACTCCAAGTATGCGGGACTGACTGCTGCCACGCTCGATGCCCTCCCTGTCGGGATTGTAGCACGATTTTCCCACTCGCCCTCCAACCGAATTGTTCGATTGTAGCCAAAGCGGCGCCCCACGGGGTAACGCGAGAACCGATCGCAGTTTTGCGTCGTATATATCAATGACCCCCCTTTTCCGGAGGCGGTGTCCGGTGAATGTGATGGGAGTGGAGGATAACCGGGCACCGCCCTTTTTCTTCAAGGGGGACCCGTTCGCGGTATGACCCTGCATCCGACGCTGGCGGCCTGTCCGGCGTCAGGACATCCCAGGCAGGCGTTTCAGGACAGTTCTGCCTGAGGGATCCGTATACACGGAATACACGGGTGCGCCGTTCTCTGAAAGACGCACTCACACCGCCAAGAGTTTAAGGGGCGTGGGTGCCAGGAGTACCTTCTCTCAAGAGACGCCTTGGTGAATAACAATGATCACACGACCCGGATGGAACACACAGTCCCCTCCGTGGTCTCTGCGATCTCTGTGGTTGACGGAAACTCTCGCGACTAGGCGATCGTTTCGGCAGTCGCAGCCTACCTGCCACCCATCCGGAAACGGCGGTTGAATCGCTCCACGCGGCCCTCCGTGTCCACGATGCGCTGCTCGCCCGTGAAGAACGGATGGCACTCCTTGCAGATCTCCACGAAGAGTTTCGGCTTGGTGGACCCGGTCGTGTACGACTTGCCGCACGAGCAGTCGACGATTGCGTTGGGATAGTAGGTTGGATGAATATCGGCCTTCATGGATCGGTCCTCTAGCTCATGGGGTAGACGCTGGCCCGCTTCTTGTCGCGTCGCGCCTGCTCGAACTTGACGGTGCCGTCGATCAGCGCGTACAGCGTGTGGTCTCGTCCGACTCCCACGTTGCTGCCCGCCTCGATCTTCGTTCCGCGCTGCCGGACGATGATGCTTCCGGCGCTCACGTACTCGGTGTCATACCGCTTCACGCCCAGCCGCTGTCCCTGGCTGTCTCTTCCGTTCCGCGTGCTGCCGCCACCTTTCTTATGCGCCATCTTTCGCCTCCTTCACTTCGTCCGTATCGTTCGGCTCTTCCGCCGCTTCCGGTTCCGACGCGTCCGCCGACTCTTCAACTGCCTCGGGCTCCGAAGCGTCTATCGGCTCCTCGATTGCTTCCGGTTCCGATGAGTCATTCGCCTCATCCGGCGCTTCCTCGTTCGCCTCGTCCGCCTGTTCGGACGCGGCTGTCGCTTCATCGTCGCCTGCATCGTCCTGCAGGTCATAGCCGTCATCTTCCGGCGGACCGCTCTCTTCTGCCGCATCGTCGACGCTGTCCAACGTCTCCTCGATCTCGTCCGCCTCCTCGAGGGACTCTTCCTGCTCGTCAACCGCGGCAAGGGACTCGCCGTCCACCGAGATATCGATGATCCGCAGATCGGTGTACGACTGCCGGTGGCCCCTCTTTCGCCGGTATCGGACCTTCGACTTGTACTTGAAGACGGTGATCTTCTTCCCGCGTCCCCTGGAGGTGACTTGCGCCCGGACCCGCGCCCCGGACACCACCGGAGTGCCCACGGCTACGTCGCCCTCGCGCGAGACCATCAGCACGTCGTCGATATTGACGATTTCGCCGGTGTAGACGGGTAGGGACTCGACCCGGATATTGTCGCCCGCTTGGACACGGTACTGCTTACTGCCCGTCTGGACAATTGCATACGTATTCAACAGCTCACGTACTCCACTCACGAAGACACGGGCCGCCAAGTCAATCGCGGCCCGACGACATAGTATATCACAAGCGACTCAAGCTCACCGCAGCGTGTCGGTTTCTCAACAGGATAATCGCATTTAGAGTTGATAGGAACACCAGCAATCGTCACTCCGGCGAAGGAACGTCACCCCGTACCACGATACGGGGCCGGAGTCCAGATGGGTGGGTTGGGAGACCCCTCAACGCCCGGACCTGTGTGAAATGCGATTGCTCTGGGCTTCTCAACTTTTCAGATTTCGTGAGAGCGCACAACGCACACAGCCGCCGTCATCCCCGCAGAAGCGGCTATCCATTAGGCGTAGGGGGTGTTCGCCTCATCGACTCTGAACAGTTACTCGGTTTCTCAACTACGAACGGCACATGGTTCCCCTCTTGAGGAGGGAGAACTCAGGGAGTCCTAAAGGTTGACGCGCCCCCACAGTCTTCGTAGAAGCCGGGTGGGAGAATTCCGTTCCTGACCCCACGATCACGACCGAGCGAGACAAATCGACGCTCGGTCTGCGCCGTGGTGGCTCACTGATGCGGTCTCAGCCGCCGGGGGACCGGGAACCGCGATGCAGCCGCGCCTGCATGCTTACATCAAGGTATCGAGTTTGTGCAGGTGACCTTTCGGCCTAGCCCTCTTGCTCGATGCCCTCCGCTCGCAGCTTGTCGGCCTCGGCGGCGCTCAAGATGCGGAACACGGAAGTATCGGGATCTTCGTCCGCCACGCCGCGCACGGCGGGACGCCCATTCTTCAGTATCACAAGCTTTGGGTCGCGTATCACAACGTTCTTTCGAAGCTTGAACGAGTATGCGGTGAGGTCGGCCATATCAGTCTCCATAATGCAAGATGTACTTGGCTTTAATTCCCGTAGTCGCGCGGGAATAGGCGAAAAGCGTTTCCTGGCAATCCATCGTGAGTGAGCCGGCGACCGTGCCTCGTGCACGATAGTTAAGCTCCGGTCAGTCTCACGTAAGCAGCTAGGGATTCCCCTTTCAATTCCTAGCCAAAACATACCTGCAACATCGACCCTTTGTCAAGAGACACGATTCCCACGAAGCAAATTCGGCACACGGATTTCCTCCCGCCCCGGAGACCTCTGCGTAACCCCGGCGCCTGTCATTACCCTGAGAATAGACCGCGCCTCGCCAACCGTCATTCCGGCGAAGAGCTTGCCCCGTACTCTGATACGGGGCCGGAATCCAGAAGAGCAGCGCATCGGAGGAACGCCCTTTTCGTGGTGTCGGTGGCAACCGGCATGAGGGATCCCTCCGAAAACAACCCTCGTCCAACCCCCGGTAGGGGCGATTCGCGAATCGCCCGCCACACCCTCCTCGACAACCTCGTGCCATCTTCCCGCTGGACGTTCCCCTCGGTTCATGAGAAGGTAGGCCGAACGCCAAGTCGGCGGTCGCAGGGGAACACGAGCGCGATTCGCCCAATGGAAGGGAGTGACGACATGACGGAGCCAAGACACAGAGTGGCGATGATCGGTGTTGGACGCATGGGTACGAATCACGCCAGGGGGTACGAGCTCCATCCGAGATGCGAGGTGGTGGCCGCAGCGGACCCCGACCGGCGAAACCTCGATCTCTTCCGGGACCGGTTCGGCGTCACCTCGGTCTATGAGGACTTCCGGGACATGCTCGCCAACGAGGAGATCGACATCGCCGCGCCGGTGCTTCCGGTGAGCGCGAATCCCGAGGTCGTCATCGCGTGCGCTGAGGCAGGCGTGCGCGCTATATTCAGCGAAAAGCCGATTGCCGCGAGCCTCCAGGAGGCCGACAGCATGGTCGAGGCTTGCCGCTCTCGCGGAATCCCCTTCGCCTCAGGCGACGCATGGAGAAACCTGCCGCAGTTCTGGCAGTTCCGCTCCATGATCGATAGAGGCGAGGTCGGCGAGGTGCGCAGCATGAACATCTACCACCCGCACGACGAGATTTCCGGCGGCGGATGCCAGAGCCTGGGAGTAATGAGACTCATGGCGGGAGACGCCGATGTCGACTGGGTCGTCGGCTGGGTCAAGGACGATCCGTTCGACGACGGCGACCAGGGAATGGGCGGAGTCGTCCGCTTCACAAACGGCGTCGAGGCATTCATCCACATGAACGCCGTCGGCAAGTTCGGCATCGAGGTCAACACGAGCACGGCAGTTTTCTTCAGCGACTGGAAGACCTTTCGACTGTGGCCGCTGTCCGAAGATACTCCGCCGTATTCCTCCGACTGGCCCGATAACGAAACGCCCGGCGTCTTCGAGGACGCCGCCAACCCCGTCGAACCCTACGGCGAGGATGGACGAAGGTTGCCGAACTATCGGCAGAGCGCCAGCATCAATGCGATTGTCCAGGCGTTGGAGGAGGGCAGGGAACCGTGGACCAGCGGCGACAATATGCGAAAGGCTCTCGAAATCGGCATCGCCCTCCGGGAGTCGCACCGGCGCGGCCACGCGCCCGTGAAACTGCCGCTCGAAGACCGAACCCTCCGCATCCTCCCGCGTCCCGGGCGCTGGCTCAACAAGCGAGAGGTCTACGGCGACGAGTGGTACGAAGAAGCCATGTCCATGCACCGGCGCGCATGATTCCCTTGGAACCGTAACTGTTCAGACTTCGTGAGATCCCTCGACGCTTACACTGCCACCGTCATACCCGCGAAAGCGGGTATCCACAGGGGTAAGAGGTGTTCGCCTCATCAACTCTGAACAACTACTTGATACCTCACGAAGGCAACAAATGCCCTATGGAATAGCGATTATCGCCCGCTTGTGGACAGCCTTGCCGATGAACGTTTCACCTTCATGCGCCTCGATCTCGTAGGTGAGTTTGCTCCCGTCCACCTCGGTGAGCACCGCCGTGACCGTGACCTCTCCTCCTATCGGCGTCGGCGCAATGTGCCGCATCTGATCGACCCCGTACCCCACGGTCGTCTTGCCCTCCGGCAGCAGATGGTCGGTGCTGTGAATGCTCGACCACTCCATCAGCGCCAGCAGCGACGGGGTGGAGAGCACCTCCGCACCCGGCTTGCCCATCCGGTTGATCGTCTGGTCCTCGCTCACGGTGTCCTTCAACTCGTAACGAAGACCCGGTCTTATCGCTTCCGTTCCCATCTTCCTTCTACTCCTCTTTCGATGTTTCCTCAAAGCCTGTCCACAAAGAACCTCGTTCACCCTGAACAGCGTTACGCCCCGCGCCGGGGCGGTACATGAGTGTCAGAATCTACTCGGCTGGTACCCGAAATCTCTCCCGCCGAGGGATACACGGCCACCAATCTCTCCCCCGCCGGGGGAGAGATACAGAGAGGGGGTTCCTGCAGTTACTTGAAAGTCCACAAAACCCCGTTCACCCTGAGCCTGTCGAAGGGTGGCAACACAAGCGATCGTCCCACGAGATACCCTCATAACGTTTCCGCTGACCTTCCACACACCCTCCTAAATCTTCAGGCCTCCCCCTATCTTATCGGTATAAAATTCCCCTCCGAGCTGTGCCCGACAACCGAAGCGACCGCATAGTGCTTCGAGTGGGACAGCGACAGCGCGATGTCGGTCAGCCCGATGCGCTCGGCTCGCGCGAGCGCCGTTCTGTGCAACACTACGCGTGGCGCCATGCCCGGTGGCCTCACGACCTCGATGTCCCGCCACCGCACGCCGCGCACTCCCGTGCCCAGCAGCTTCATCACGGCCTCCTTCGCCGCGAACCTGCTCGCAAGCTGAGGAGCGCGACCCCGCGCATAGAGGATCTCTCCCTCGCTGTAAATTCGCTTGAGAAACCGATCGCCATATCGCTCGAACACCCCCGCCACGCGATCGATCTCTATGATGTCCACGCCGGTCACCAGCATATGACAATATCCCCAAAGGAGGGTGGTCCCTTGAGGGCACTCAGTTCACCCCGAGCGGCGTTACTCCACGCGCGCCCTTCGACAAGCTCGGCCGAACGGGGCCGTGCGGGGGTGTCAATAACTGCCTTGAACACGACCTCTTTTCCCCTCTGCGATCTCCGCGCCCTCAGCGGTGAATCCTCCTCGCCCTGCATGGTTGCTTGAAAGAGGAACTGCTCGAAACCCACCATAATTCTCTTAAGGGGCGTCTAATACCAATTCGGTTTGAATACACCGTGAATTGACCGTAACACAACCAAGTCATCCGTCATTCCGGCGTAGGCCGGAATCCAGAAAATCTGGTCAGTCGCGAATGCGGTCTCATCACACTCACTTGGTATAAAAACCTTTCCGTTCACCCTGAGCCTGTCGAAGGGTCTGGGCGCTGTTCATGGTTCGACAAGCTCACCACGAGCGGGTTCCGACGACTAATTAGACACCCTCTATAAACTCTGCGCTCTCTGTGGTGAATCCCTCTTTTAGTGCCCAGTTCCCGGAACTTCGCGCCTACCCGCCCCGCCCGAGTCCCGCCGCGTCGAGTATCGCCGGAATCCGTGACTCCCACCCGATCGCCATGATGTGGGTCCCGTCACACATCCCCCGCACCTCGTCGATCAGCCGGGCCGTTATCCGCACCCCGGCGGCGGCCCTGTCTTCCGCGCCGTCCATTTCGTCGATAATGCCCTGCGGCACGCTCACGCCGGGCAGCTTGTCATTCAGAAACCGGGCCATGCGCCCCGATTTCAGGACGATCATGCCCGCGAGCACCGGCACGCCGAACCCTCGCGCGCCCTCCATGAACTTCTCAAAGGACGCGGCGTCGTAGACGGCCTGCGTCTGGAAGAACGACGCCCCCCTCCGTGCCTTCTCTTCCATGCGCGCAAGCTCACTGTCCACGTCGTCAGAGCCTGGATTGGCGACCGCTCCCGCGAACAGGGCAGGGGTCCCCTTCAGCTCGTTCCCGTACATGTCCGTGCCTGCGTTCATCGCCGTCACGGCCTCAAGAAGCGTCTCGGCCTTGAGGTCGAAAACGCCCTTGGCGTCGGGATGGTCGCCCCTGCCGGGCGGATCGCCACTCATGCAGAGAACGTTCCTGATGCCGAGCGCCGCCGCCGCCAGTATCTCTCCCTCCAGCGCGATGCGGTTCCGGTCCCGTCCCGTCACCTGCAGGATCGGTTCGATGCCCCTGTCTATCATCAGGTGCGCCGCTGCTATGGGCGCCATCGACATGTTCGCCCCAGCCGAGTCCGTCACGTTGAATGCTCTCGCCATCCCGCTCAGCGCCTCCGCCTGCCGCATCAGCGGCTCTAGGTCCGTGCCCTTCGGCGGGTTCAACTCGGTGGTCACCACGAACTCACCCGAACTCAGCGCGTCGGAAAACGTCTCCAATGGGGCCTCCTTCATCGGGCGGCAGAACAATCACCCTCCGCCTCGACTGCCGGGAATTATAGTCGCGCTTGCCTGCGATTGAAAGCGTCCCCCATCCTGATACCGGTTGTCGAAAGTCTATCCGCCCGAGCTCCTCAAATGACCTCCGCAACCGTCATTGCTCCGAAAATAGGCCGCAATACCCCCACGCCGTCATTCCCGCCCCCATATCGTCATTCCCGCGTAGGCGGGAATCCATGCCCCGGCCAACCTCCCGTAGGGGCGATTCGCGAATCGCCCCTACTCCCATTTTCATTCCTCGGTGTGCAGGCCACAAGGCTGCATGGGGGATTCCTCTGAAAATAACCCCCGTATGCCACCGGCCATCCGTCATTCCGGCGAAGGCCGGAATCCAGTTTCCGCATACATTAAGGCGGGTCTCCACCCATTTTCATTCCAGGTGGTGTCGGCGGCAACCGACATGAACGATTCCTCCGAAAATAGACCCTAACAAACCCGTCGTAGGGGCGACCCTCGTGGTTGCCCGTCCCCGAATATCGCGCCGCCTCCACCCGTCATTCCCGCGTAGACGGGAATCCATGCCCGTCCAATCTCCCGTAGGGGCGATTCGCGAATCGCCCCTGGTGCCACCCCCACACCGTCATACCCGCCAAAGCGGGTATCCATTAGGTGAAGTGGTTGTTACCCTCACACCCCCGATTTGACAAACAAGAACACATGTACCACACTATGAACAGATGGCTGCACAACACCCAATCCTTTCAAGAACGACGAAGTGGCACAGAACGGCCCCAAATGACACTGATACAAAAGGAAAATTCGGATGGAAAAGTATTCGTCCTTCCCCATCCAGCATCCCTTCGATCACCCGGCTGACCCCACCCAACTTTACAATAACGAGGAAAATGCAACAGAATGCAACACTATGCAACAAATTTTCCGAAAATTCTCGGACAGACGAGTTCTTGCGCCTCCCCATCTGACCACCCCTCGATCACTCGGTTAGTTGAGTACCGTTCTCTATAGAATGTGACAGTCGAATAGGGAGGCGCGTGTCCCCTCTCCCGTCGTGGGAGAGGGCTAGGGTGAGGGTGATCTGCATAAGCTGCCAAATTCACATGGAATCGGTACTGATTGAGCAACAGTTGCCTCCGCGGAAGTGATCGTGACAGGGCCCATGTTACAATCGCACCTATAACCACAATCGTGACATGAGCGGGAGGACACGTGAGCGCGAACATCATCGACGGGGCGAAGATTGCGGCCGACGTACGGGCCGAGGTGGCGGAGGACGTTTCGGCATTTTCACAACAGCACGGCTTCGTGCCGCACCTGGCCGTCGTCCTCGTAGGCGAAGACCCTGCGTCCAGGGTCTACGTCCGCAACAAGCACCGCGCCGCCTCCGAGGCCGGCATGACCACCAGCGACGTGACGATGTCCGCGTCGACGTCTCAGGAAGACCTCATCGCCGAGGTTCGGCGGCTGGGCGAAGACTCGAACGTCCACGGCATCCTCGTCCAGCTTCCCTTGCCCGATCACCTCGACCAGTACCCCGTCATCGAGACCATCGACCCGCTGAAGGACGTGGACGCCCTCCACCCCTTCAACGTCGGTCTCCTGTCCCAGGGGCGTGAGCGGTTTGCCCCCGCCACCCCGGCAGGCATCCGCGAGATGCTCATCCGCGACGGTCACGACCCCGCCGGAAAGCACGTCGTCGTCGTCGGACGCAGCGAGATCGTCGGCAAGCCCGTCGCCTCCATTCTCGTCCAGAAGCAGTCCGGCGCCAACGCCACCGTCACCGTCTGCCACTCCCGCACCGCCGACATGCCGTCCATAACGCGACAGGCGGACATCCTCGTAGCCGCCATCGGACAGCCTCTCTACATCACGGGCGATATGGTCCGAGAGGGCGCCGTTGTCATCGACGTCGGCATCAATCGCATCGACGCGCCCGAACGCAAGCGCGGCTACCGCCTCGTGGGCGACGTGGACTTCGATTCCGTATCGAAAAAGGTCGCGGCCATCACTCCCGTCCCCGGCGGCGTCGGCCCCATGACCATCGCCATGCTCCTCCGAAACACCCTGAAGGCCGCCACTCTGTCCGTCTGAAGCAACGTGGCAAAGTCACCTCTGCCCAGCCTACTACCACTGTCATTCCCGCGAAAGAACGTCACCCCGTACCCCGATACGGGGCGGGAATGACAGAAGGGCAGGGGAACCATCCGCTTCTAATTGCCAATCTCACGAGAAGGCCACTTGCCGATCCCCACGCCCTTGATTCAATCACTACCGGAAACAACCCCAACGTTTGACGCTTCATATACGCCGTTGCTACCATGCGCTCGGAGTACCCCGTGACCGACAACGTCCTCAACGCAGACTTGGATGAGATAGACTGCCTCATCTCCACGTGTACCCTCTGCACGCTCGGTTCCAAGAGGACCACTGCCGTGCCGGGCAACGGCTCCCGCACTGCCGACGTGATGTTCATCGGCGAGGGTCCCGGCTACTACGAAGACCAGCAGGGCCTGCCGTTTGTCGGACGCGCCGGGCAGCTGCTCAATGAAATGCTGGCGACCATCGGCATGAGACGCGAGGACGTCTTCGTCACCAACATGATCAAGTGCCGCGCGCCGAACAACCGCGACCCGCTCCCAATCGAGATCAGGTCGTGCGGCCCCTACCTCGACAGGCAGATCGAGCTGATCGCCCCCAAGGTCATCGTCACGCTCGGCAGATACTCCACAGCCAAGTTCTTCCCCGACGAGCCCATCGGCAAACTGCGAGGCAACCCCGCAAGGTGGCGTGGCATCACCGTCTATCCGATGTACCATCCCGCCGCTGCCCTCAGGAACTCCAACATCCGTGCCTCGCTGGAAAAGGACTTCCTCAAGCTCCCCGGGCTGCTGGAGGTGGCGCCGCCACAAGTGACCACGCCTCCGGCGCCGACTGAGACGCCGACCGCCCAGCTTGGACTCCTCGACTCGCCACCAGTCCCGGCTCCCGAAACACCCGTGGAAGAACCCGTCGACCCACCGACGGAAGAGCCGCGTCGCGACCCAAAACAGCTTGGCCTCTTCTAGCCCCCTCACGCGGACCCCCGTTCCCCATATCGTAGAAACCCTTACCCCTGCACGGTCGTTCTAGTAGAATGGACGTTGTGCGCCCTATTTCCACCGGAAGAGACATCCCCTAAATGAACGACACCCCGTTGCGAGTGATCCCGCTGGGCGGCCTCGGCGAGATCGGCAAGAACATGATGGTCATTGAGTACGGGGATGAGGCCGTTGTCATCGACTCGGGCGTCCTGTTCCCCGAGGAGAACATGCCGGGTGTCGATTTCGTAATTCCCGACGTTTCGTACCTCATAGAGAACAGCGACAAGCTCAAGGCCATCCTGATTACCCATGGTCACGAAGACCACATCGGAGCCCTTCCCTACGTCCTCGAACATCTCGACGTACCCGTCTATTCGTCGAGGCTGACGCATGGACTCATCACCGTCAAACTCAAGGAGCACGGTCGCCTCGCCGACGCGCGACTCAACGTCGTCCAGCCCGACGAGCCGTTCACCATTGGCAAGCTCGGCATCGAGTTCTTCCGGGTCTGCCATTCCATACCGGACGCCATGGGCATCACCATCAGGACTCCACTCGGTCTCGTAATCCACACCGGAGACTTCAAGGTCGATCACACGCCCACCGACGGCAAGCCGACCGACTTTTCCGTGCTTGCCAGAATGGCGGACGAAGGAGTCCTTCTCCTCTGCTCCGACTCAACCTACGCTGAGGTCGAAGGCTACACCCCGTCTGAGATGCTGGTCGGCGAGTCGCTCGACCGCGAGATCTCGCAGGCCCAGGGCAGGGTCATGGTCGCCACGTTCGCGTCCCTCATCTCGCGCGTCCAGCAGGTCGTCGACGCCGCCGTCAGGTACGACCGCAAGGTAACCGTCGTCGGACGCAGCATGGTCAACAACGTGAAGATGGCCAGGAACCTCGGCTACCTCCAGGTGCCGGAAGGCGCCATTATCTCCATGAACGAGGCCCGCAAGCTTCCCCATGACGAGGTCGTCATCATCGCCACCGGAGCCCAGGGTGAGCCAACTTCCGCCTTGGTGCGCATCGCCAACGGCGAGCACCAGGACGTCGAAATCGAGGAAGGCGACACCGTCATCGTCTCCGCATCTCCCATACCCGGCAATGAGACCCTCGTTGCTCGCACCCTCGACAACCTCCTGCGCCAGGGCGCAAAGGTCCTCTACAGCCGAATTGCCACGGTCCATGTTCATGGACACGCAAGCCGCGAAGAGCTGAAGATGATGCTCAGCCTCGTCAAGCCGAAGTTCTTCGTTCCCGTTCATGGCGAGTATCGCCACCTCGTCGCGCACGCCGATCTCGCGGTCTCGATGGGGATTCCCGCCGAAAACACGTTCGTGCTCGAAGACGGCGAGGTCCTCGCCCTCTGGGACGACTACGGCGAGGTCGTGGGCGACGTTCCCGCCGGCCACGTGTATATCGATGGCCGCACGACATGGGACGATACCAGCAAGGTTCTCGATGAGCGCCGCAGGCTTGCCAGCGATGGCGTCGTCGCCTTCACCCTCATGATCGACAGGGAGACCGGCGACTTCCTCAACCATCCACTCGTAAAGTCTTCCGGCTTCCTGGAAGTGAATGGGGCCGACGGTTTACTCGAGCAGGCCTCTGAGGTCGCCCTCGACGCCCTTGAAGAGCTTGAAGGAAACGAGCGACGCAACGGCAAGATCGAGACGAAGATCAAGCGGGCCGTCTCAAAATACCTCTACGATGAGACTCGGATGCGTCCGACCATACTCGTCCAAACGGAGCTAGTCTGACAATGCGCGTGATTCACCGAATACACAATGCCGCCCGCCGCATCCGAAGCCGGATCGAAGAGCCGAACGACGGATTCACGCTCATCGAGCTTATCGTCGTGATCGCCATCCTCGGCATTCTCATTGCTATAGCCGTGCCCACGATTCGAGGCTTCCTCGAAAACTCCAAGGAGCAGGCATACGACGCCGATCAAAGAGTGATTCAGCTTGCCGTCGACGCCTACTACTTCAGCCCAAGCAATGTACGTTTTAACAATGACCGACAGTATCCGATAATGGGCAAGCGCTATCAGGATCCTATGCCGGATGATAGGGGGTTCATCGAGACCTTCGCCCGCCGACAATTGGAGAAGTGCGTAGGTACCGGTGACGACCCCCGGATCACGTTCGAATATGAAGATCGGTACTTACAGGATCCTCCGCCACCACATCCCGTACTTGGGACCAGTGGGGGAATGCCGATTTGGAAAGAAGGTAGGGGTTCCAACTTCGATAAGGTACGAAACGACCCAACGGGAGACTGGAGATACCTGTACTGTCCATCCGACAGCGATTCGGATAGGGACACTTCTGGTGAACTCGCCGACCACTGGGTGGCAGCGGTGGTCACGCCGAATGGTGAAGAGTGTAACCCCGCAACTACCGGTGGCTGCATAGTGTTCAACAGTCGCGACTACATCATCGACTTCTGCGAATTGGTCTGGGGCGGCTTCATAGAGGACACTCCGAAATCGGCTTCCGCCGACCACGATCATCAATGCGATGGCGTAGGAAGCACGGACTCGGACGAAACACCTTCCCCTGATGCGGAACGGGGCAGCTATACGTGGTTTGTAAATGACGCGGGCAAGGTCCAGAGCCTGTACTACTTCCTTCCCACAGAGAGGAACAGAGGCTACTGGGGCGTATATCCGTAGAGGGTGTCCATAGGAACACCACGTTTACCCTGAGCCGCTGCCAGTAGGGCCAACTCCCGTTCACCCTGAGCCTGTCGAAGGCCCTTTTACCCCATAACTCGCTCTCCCTCTCTCTCCCAAGAAGAGCCAAGCACGCCCAATCGCTCTCTAAACACTCGCCATAGGACTAGAAAAATATTGGAAATAGTCTAAAATTAAGTCGGATAGCCAACTCGAACCCTAAACGCAGTCGGCGTCCGTCGCTGCGAATTCTTCCCCGGTGGTGAGGCGATGGCAAGAGAAGCTAGCAACGCGAACATGACCTCAATCCTACTCCGCGCGATCATGTCGTCGTGGTACGCAAAGATCACCCTCCTCATCCTGTTCGCGGCAGGGGCGGGCACCGTCTACTGGTACCGCGACTCTCTTTCGCTGACGGTTGGCTCCATCGAAGAAAGCGTCATATCGCAACTCGGCCTTGGCGTCGTTGCGGTAGCCCTCTGGATCGCCGTATTCATGCTGGCACTCTTCGTACATACGTCGCTGTTCCGCCACTACCGCCTGTGGCTCGCCTCTCCGGTCTTCCTGGCTGCCCTCCTCGGCTTCCTCTCGTTCTTCGCCCCATTCCAGGGTCCTCTCGCCGGCTTCACCCTCGAAGGAGACGTTACCCTCGGCGGCGCCGTCGGCTATGCCATAGCCGGTGAGGTCGTCTGGTTGGGCGTTCTAAGAGTCGCCGCGGTCTTCGCGGTAGCCGTCGCCATCGTATCGCCCCGTGTCGCCTTGGGCGCACTTTCCATCGCGGGCACGGGCTTGGTCGGCATATACCTCGTGATTACGAGTATCGGTCGCGCCATCGGCTCGAAGTCCAAGAGCGCCAAGCCCTCCGATGAGCAGGCCGTTCAGTCCGCCGCCGATTCCCAGGCGTCAGGCCGCTGGAGCGAGAGCCTTCGCCGGACGATGGAGAAGGAGGAGTTCAGGGAAAGGACTTCCTCAGGCTTTTCCTGGGAACCACGCCCGGAACAGCCGGAACCACAGGAAATTGTGACCGAAGATCCGGAGGTCCGTTCACTGGGGTCGGTGCTCAACGGACTGTCCGAACGACTCAGCGGCTCCCGAATTCGCGACCGCTCGAAGGACTCTGCACAAGAGCATGCAACCGCCAACGCTGACCGCATCCAGGAAGTGGTCGAGGAGCCGGAACCCACCATCTCCTCCGCCGGTACGGCTGACTGGCACGATCCCGCATCCGACGAGATGTCCGGCGGCAAATTCAACAAGCTGTGGGACAGCCAGGCGCCCGTCCCCGGAAACGGCGCTGCGCCGGCGCCTGCCGCTGGCGAAGACACGAACGGCGACCGCGGACGGATGATGTCCGTGGTACAGGCCGTCATGGGCGCGTCCTCATGGGCCAAGCCGGCCCTCTCCATGTTCGTCGACGCCAACGAAGGCGGAATCACGAAGGAAGAGATGGAGGACACCGCCCGTACCATCCGCGAGACACTCGGACACTACGGCGTCGAGGTTGAGGTCGAGGACGCCCAGCCAGGCCCGACCGTAACCATGTACGGCCTCGTCCCCGGATGGATCCGCAGGCAGAAGCAGGTCAACGTCACCGACTCCGACGGCAGGCCCAAGCTGGACGAAAAGGGCAGGCAGATGAAGACCCGCGTCGAGACCAAGACGAGAGTCAAAGTCGACGCCATTACCGCTCGTGAAAAGGACCTCTCCCTCGCCCTGCGGACTCCCAGCATCCGCATCGAGACGCCGGTCATGGGCAAGTCCCTCGTCGGTGTCGAGGTGCCGAATCCCAATCCCGCCCTCGTGACGCTTCGCAACGTCATGCAGGATAAGGAGTTCGATCAGCTTCGCAAGAAGGCCAAGCTGCCCGTCGCGATCGGCAAGGGCGGCAGCGGTGAGACAGTCACCATCGAGCTCGCCAAGATGCCCCATCTCCTGGTGGCAGGTTCCACCGGCAGCGGCAAGAGCGTGTTCATCAACACCATCATCTCCTGCCTCCTCATCGAAAAGGACCCGTCCGAACTCCGCCTCCTTCTCATCGACCCGAAGCGCGTGGAGCTCACCCCGTACAACGGCATCCCGCACCTCCTCACGCCGGTCGTCGTCGAGACCGACCAGGTCGTCAGTCTCCTGCGGGGCCTTATCCGCGAGATGATGGACCGCTACCGGCGCATGGAGGAGACCGGCGTCCGCAACATCGACAGCTTCAACAAGAAATCGTCCGAGAAGATGCCGTACCTCGTCGTCGCCGTCGATGAGCTCGCCGACCTCATGATGACAGCCTCCGTCGATGTCGAGCAGGCCCTGTGTCGCCTGGCCCAGCTTGGGCGCGCGACGGGGATCCACCTCATCGTGGCGACCCAGCGCCCTTCCGTCGACGTGCTCACCGGACTCATCAAGGCCAACTTCCCGAGCCGCGTGAGCTTCGCCCTCACATCGCAGATCGACTCGCGCACCATCCTCGACACCGCCGGCGCGGAGAAGCTCCTCGGCAAGGGCGACATGCTCTACCAGAGCGTCGATATGTCCAGGCCGGAGCGCGTGCAGGGAGTGTTCATCTCCGACCAGGAGATAGAAGACCTCGTCAGCTTCTGGCAGACCACGCCCCGCGGCCCCATGGCGGATCTCAGCCTCGAGCCCGTCGGTGGAGCCGAGTCCGAGAGCATGGATGATGACGATGGTGACGATATCGAGGGCAGGGACGACATGATGGACAAGGCCATCGAGCTTGCCACCCGGCAGAAGAAGATATCCACGTCGCTCCTCCAGCGACGCCTGAGGATCGGGTACCCGCGAGCCGCTCGTCTCATGGACCAGCTCGAGGAAGAAGGCATTGTCGGCCCAAGCGACGGCTCGAAGTCGCGCGATGTTATAATAGGACACGTGTAGCCCGGGTCTCTGTCATATCCCTGCGCAGACCGCGCAGGCGAATCGGCGCCGATTCCCGGAACACTAAGAGCCGGGTGACTCGGTCCGAGAGGCCACAGATGGTACGAAACATCGCCGATATGCTCAGTTCCGTCATGAGTCGGACCGATCCCGACGTGGAGACCGCCGCGCGCGAAACATGCCTCGTCTGTGACGAGTACCTCGTCGATTCCGAGCTGTACCAGAGGCACAACGTCTGCCCGAGGTGCCGGTTCCACTACACGCTGACCGCCAGGGAACGCATCGACACGCTGGCCGACCCCGGATCGTTCAAGGAAATCAACCGCACCGTCACATCGCTTGATCCACTCTCGTTCTCGTCCAGGACGTCGTACAGGCAGAGCGTCTTTCACGACCAGCGCCGCACCGGTCTGACGGAGGCCGCCGTCACGGGCACATGCTCCATCGGCGGCACCAAGGCGGTCCTCGTCGTCCTCGACTTCGGATTCATGGGCGGGACCATGGGATGCGTCGTCGGCGAAAAGGTTGCCCTCGCATTCGAGTACGCCACACGCCGCAAGCAGCCCGTCGTCGCCGTCGTCACGAGCGGCGGCGTTCGCATCCAGGAGGGAGTGCTCTCCCTCATGCAGATGGCGAAGACCGCCATGGCGGCCAACCGCCTTGCCGACGCGGGCCTCCCCTTCATCTCCATCCTGGCGAACCCCTCCACGGGACACGCCTACGCCAGCTTCGCAAACCTCGCCGACATAATCGTGGCCGAACCCGGCGCAATTGTCGGCCTCGCGTCCATGCGGGCCATCAAGAACTCCACCGAAGAGACCGGCTCCAACGACTCTCACACTGCGGAGTCGCGGCTTCGTCACGGCATGATCGACGCCGTCGTCGATCGCACCCAGTCCAAGGACACCGTCTCGGCGCTCCTCGACATGCTCATGTCCAGGTACCACCTGTCTCGGCGCGACAATCAGGACGGGTACGTTCTGCCTCCACGGTCCGAGTCGCTCACCGCATGGGAAGCCGTGAATCTCGCCCGCCACTCTGAACGTCCCACGAGTCTCGACTACATGAGCCACATGGTCACCAACTTCGTCGAGCTTCATGGCGACAGGGTATTCGGCGATGACGAGTCGCTCGTATGGGGACTCGGCCAGATCGGGGGACAGACGGTCGTCGTCATCGGCCAGGAACGTGGTCGGTCCGATACTACGGCGCAGGGCGGGCGGATTACTCCGGAGGGCTTCCGCGAGACCCGGAGAGCGGTCGGACTTGCCGCAAAATTCGACCTCCCCATAATCACCCTCATAGACACTCCCGGCCCACACATCAGCGCCGACGCCGAGCAGCGAGGACTTGGCGGCGCCATCGCAACCGCCATGGCAGAAGTCGCGCGCGTACAAGTGCCCTCCATCGCCGTGGTCATCGGCGAGGGCGGAAGCGAGGGGGCCCTTCCTCTCGCCGTTGTCGACCGGGTGCTCATGCTCGAAAACGCAATCTACTCCGTCATCTCTCCGGAAGACGCCGCAGCGCTCATCTACCAGGATGCCGCGCGCGCCGATGAGGCTGCTGAGTCCCTCAGACTCACCGCCCACGACTGCTTCGAGCTCGGCATCGTCGACCTGATAGTTCAGGAACCGTCGGGAGGCGCGCATACCAACCCCATGGAAGCCGCGCGTCACCTTCGTCGCGTCCTGCTGCAGGAACTGTCGGTCCTCCAGGCCGGATCAAGAAAACGGCTTCTCCGCTCCCGATATAAGAAGTTCCGGAACATGGGCGAGTACAGCTCCCATTTCCGCACGGCCATCACCCGTGAGGTTAACTCGCTTCGGGGAATCGTCTCCACCCGCGTTCGAAGAATGCGCCGCAGCCCCGAGCCCGAGCACGAAGAGCCCATCGCCGACGGCTTCTCGAATTCCAACGGCAACAACGGCAAGGCCTGACGTGCGGACTCCGTCGTTGTCCTACCCGGCGAAAGGTCCCGTTTACCTCTCGACCAATCGTCAATCGGCATGGAGTAGTCTTCAAGACCGGCTTTCCTGAGCGAAATCGCTGACTGACGGACTTCGCGCCTAGCGTAAAGTGAGGAAGCAGATCAATTGATGAACGAACGTAGATGGCTGAAAGCCATCGAGCAGACCTTCGTAGTCAGGTTCCCGAAGCAGCACCTGGCTACCTTCGGCGCGACCAACATCAAGTACTACGTCGTTACCGAGCCCGCGTTCCAGGAAGAGGTCCCCGAGACCTACGAGGGCGTCGTCCGGACCGGAAAAGTCGTGGCCGAGCGCCCCGCCATTGTCACTCCTTCCTACATGTCAAACCTGGAAGGATTCAGCTCGGAAGCGTACGAGTTCTTTCACGAGATCATGCGAAGCGCCGGGCCCAACAGCCCCGGCATCATGTACACCTACAGGAACAAACCCGAGAACTCCGAGGTTGTCGGCGGAGTGCCGACCGATATCGCCCATCGCATCAGCAAGGACCTGAACGACCGGAAGGAAGAGTTGTCGGTCGTCATGGTCGGAGTCGACGAGCTGTGGGACGTGGCTCTCCTGAAGTTCATCTACGAGTTCACTGCGTCATCGGTTGCCGGCAACGTGCAGGAGCTAAACGCGCGCGGTCTGCTGAGTCCCGAGGAAAACTTCGGCGGCGCGCCCTCGGCGGCCATCCAGCAGATCGACCGCCTATTCCGAGAGGTGGAACGTGGCAACCGCGGCGGCATCGACCTCCTCAAGCAGGAAATCGACCGCTGGGGACTCTTCGAGTTCTACCAGGACAGGTTCCTCAACCTGTTTCGGCAGTGACCTGTATCCCCATCCCGTCATTCCCGCGAAAGTGGGAATCCACTAAGCACATCCAGCCAGAGCATCGCGCGAACCTGACGAAGCGGCCCTACTCAAGCTCCAGCTTGACCTCCGGCGCCACGAACGCGTGGTCCTTCGCGTAGACCTGCAGCCGCCCGCAGGCGTCCGCCACGATGATCCGGTCCTGCTCATCGACCTCGATGCCCGTCGGACGCTGGAACCGTCCCATCGGCGTGTAGTCCTTGACCTGCCGGTAGGCCTTGATCGTGCCGGGGTCGCGACGAATGATGTACTCGCCCGCCTTCGACAGCGTCGTCGCGTCGCCGTAGAACGACGTCAGGATGTCGCCGTTCGGCTCGTACACCTGCACCCGCCTGTTGCCGAAGTCCGTCACGTACACGTCGCCCTCGCTGTCAACGGCCACGTTCGCAGGATGATTCAACTCCCCGCCAAACTCCGTACCGAAGGACATGATGTATTCGCCATCCGATGAGAACTTCTGCACCCTGCTGTTCCCCCAGTCGACAACATAGATGTAGCCGTCCTTGTCGATGGTGATGCCCCAGGGCCGGTCGAACTCGCCCTCGCCGGTTCCCTGTGCCCCGAATCCCGAAAGGTACTGCCCGTCTTTCGTGAACTTCTGCACACGATGATTTCTGCTCTCGACGACGTACAAATCGTCATCAGAGTCGAACGCGATGCACGTTGGCCCATCCAACTGGCCCGGCCCGCTTCCGGCTTTGCCCCATTGGGTGGTCCACTCACCGCTCGGGTCGCTGCCAGGATACGGTCGGACTCCATCCGGGTCATACCGGCGGACTACGTTGAGGTACTCGTCCGTCACGTAGACCCATCCTCCACTGTCTAAAGCGATGCCGCCCGGCCAGACGAAGTCCTGCCGAGCGAAGTCTCCAAGGTGGTGCTCGTCCAGCGTCGTCTTGCCGATCCTCCCATTGTCCCGGTGGTCCATCTGCTCCGTGATCTGGTATCCCTTGTTCAGGACGAAGAGTATCTCCCCCGGCGCTATCGCCAGGTCGGTAGGGTAGCGGAACCCTCCCACCTTGCCGTTGTGTTCATTCGTCGGGCGTCCCAGCGAACGGTCGAAGTGCCACGTTCTCCCCGCGGCCGTTGTTGTAATCATCCTATTCCAGCTCCAGTTTCACTTCCGGCGCTACGAACTCATGGTCCTTGGCATACACCTGCAGCCTTCCGCACAGGTCGGCCACGAGCACGCGGTCCTCGCCGTCGATCTCTATGCCAGTCGGTCTTTGGAACCTGCCCATGGACGTGTAGTCCTTGACCTGCCGGTAAGCCTTGATAGTTCCGGGATCACGTCGAATTATGTACTCTCCCGCCTTAGACAGCGTCGTCGCGTCCCCATGGAATGTCGTCAGGATATCGCCGTTGGGCTCGTACACCCGCACCCTTCGATTCCCAAAGTCCGTGACGTAGACGTCGCCCTCGCTGTCCACGGCGACGTTCGCCGGACGCTTGAGCTCGCCGCCGTACTCCTCGCCGAAGCTCATGAGGTACCGGCCATCGGGCGTGAACTTCTGCACGCGGTCGTTTCCCCAGTCGGCGACGTAGGTGTCCCCGTTCCGGTCGATGGTGATTCCCCAGGGCCGGTTGAATTCGCCGTCTCCGGCGCCTGGCCCGCCGAATGCCAGCAGGAACTCCCCGTCCTTCGTGAACTTCTGGACCCGGTTGTTCCCGCTCTCGACCACCCAGAGATTGTCGTCCGCATCGAATTGGATTCCCGTCGGCCCGTCCAATTGCCCGGGTCCAGCGCCATGCGTCCCGAACGTGGCAATCGCCTCGCCGTCCGGGTCGAACGTCGGAAAAGGTTGAGTGGCGTCGGGATCGAACTTCTTTATGACGTTCTCGTGCTCGTCGGAAACGTAGACCCATCCCTCCGAGTCCACCGCGATCCCAACGGGCCACGTGAACTCCCGGCGGGCGAAGTCCCCTAGATGGTGCTCGTCCAACGTCGTCTTGCCGACGCGCCCGTTGTCACGGTAGGCGATCTGCCCCTGGCCGAACTGATTGCCGCGACTCAGCACGAAGATGTTGCCGTTCGGAGCAATAGCCAGATCGACCGGATAGCGGTACCCGCCGACCTTCCCGTTGTGCTCGTTCGTAGGCCGCCCCAGCGACCGGTCGAAATGCCACGTTCGTCCCGCGGCCGTCGTAGTAATCATGGAAATATACTCAACCCTTCAACAGATGGGAGACCAGCCTATAACTTCACACGTCTTGCTGGGTTGTGTTGACATTCTTGAATTTCTCATTGTTATCCCCGATCAAGTCGTCATTCCCGCGAAAGCGGGAATCTATTCCTCATAGAGAGCATATGTGTCCCTGACCCTGGATTCCCGCTTTCGCGGGAATGGCGGGAAATGTCAACACAACCTAGACGACCACACGACGAACGCCAGGGATATTGCCGTCGGCCAACTCTTGGAAGATGTCCTTGAGGTTCTCTTGAAGCTCTTCCCGCGACTCGCCTTGAGTCAAATAGTCCGGGTATTCCTCAAGATACCCGAGCCACATCTCCTCTTCCTGCCAGTAGACGTACTTCTTGGTCGTCATACGCCTCGTCCCTTTAGATCAATTCTGAATGAGCGCCGGCTTCTCGAAAATCCCGTTCACGATTGGCTTGGCGTCAAGGTCGAACCAGTCTTCCAGGATGGTCGTATAGACGCCTCGGAAGTCCTGGTCGGGCGCGAGATCGCCCTCTCTCAGGTCTTCGAGCTTCATGGACGGGAAGTCGTTGTGCTGTCCGCCTACCGCCTTCGGACCGATGATGAACGAGACCCCGCCCGCGCCGTGGTCTGTCCCTGTGCCGTTCTCCTTCACGCGCCTGCCGAACTCCGTGAAGACGAACATGATCACGTTGTCCGCCGCATCCTGCTCTTTCAGGTCGTCCCAGAAGTCCGTCACCGCCGAGGCCACGTCGCTGAGCAGCTTCGGATGATTATTCGCCTGGCTGGCATGGGTGTCGTAGCCGCCATGCTCCGTGTAGAAGATCCGCGTCCCAAGATCGGCCGCATGGACCATCGCCACGTCACGCAGCTTCTTGGCAAGGGGCGTGTTAGCATACTCCACGTTGGACTTGTAGCCCGCCGGCGCGGTCTTGAGCATGTCCGCGCCCTTCAGCGCGTCGAGGCCCGTCTGCGCGAGGTAGTCCATGACCGGTCCGGAACCGACTGCGGGCGAGTAGATGTTGGCGAAGCGGTCGAGCATCTTCGCTCGCTCCTGCTGCTCCTCGATGCCCGTCAGCAGGCCGTACGTCGACAGGTCGGCCACCGACGCCACCGAAGCCCCCGGAGCCACCAGAGCCCTCGGAAGTCCCTGTCCGATGTTCACCGCAGTAACGGGGTTCTCTCCCTCAGGATCGAGGTCGCGAATCGCTCGTCCAAGCCAGCCTTCGGTGCCAACCTTGTGCGGCTCGGACGTGTGCCAGATGTCCATCGCCCTGAAGTGCGAGCGGGTCGACTCCGGAAAGCCGACGCCGTGAATAACCGCCATCTCCCCCCGGTCGTAGATATCCTTGAGCGGGCCTAAAGCCGGGTTGAATCCCACCTTGTCGTCGATCTTGACGACCTCGTCCTCGGGTATGCCCAGGGTCGTTCGATTGTCGTAGTACAAGGGATCACTGTACGGGACGACCGTGTTCATGTAGTCGTTCCCGCCCGTGAGTTGAAGAACCACCAAAACGGGCTGCTTGCCGTTGCCGTTCGTGTCCATGCCTTCCTCCTTCTAATCAGCAACGTATCTTATCAAACGTACCTCGCGTTCGCTAGACGAAACCGGACACCCATAGGAAGATTCATCATCCCTCCGGCGGGGCGGGTTTCAAACCAATTGTTCCAACTAATTACCATTTTAGCTACGGGAAAGCGTCTTAGGGCCAGGTTGAGTCCTGCCATTGTAGTCCTGATTCGAGTCGCTCAAATACAATCATGCTGGCAAATGGCCCGGTCTATTGGGGCATTGGCGCCATTCGAGGGCGGCCACAGTGGTCGAACATGGGCAAATCAGCTACGAAACACCCCATTTCGTCGAATTAGTTGGAACAATTGGTTTCAAACCCGCCCCTACCCATGCCAACGCAACACATTTCCATCTATCCGGCGAAGAACCTGCGCCGCACCAGTTACCTCGGCGAACTGCCGCCTCCAGATCCTCCTAATGAATCAACTGTCCCTTCGGCTCGTCCTCCGGGTCTGCCCCATGCGCGATGAGAAGCTCACTTATCTCCGGGGCACGGGTGCGTCGCCGGGTCGGCCAGTTCGTCCCCAGCGCCGTCGCCCCCCACGAGTTTGTGAGACTAACGTCCGCGCCTCTTGCCAAGGCCAGTTCGACCATCTCGACCGAACCGCTGTATACGGCTCCATGCAGCACGGTGCTCGCCCCATTGCCACCGCCCGGCAGGCACGCCTGGCTATTGATGTCCGCTCCCCTGTCCACCAGCATATTGAACACGCCGGTTTCGGCCATGTTCGCGGCGATCTTGAGTGGAGTCTGCTCGTCCATCGGGCGGTCCACGTATAGCGCTTCCAACAACCCCGGATCGGCGTCCAGCATCGCGCGAACGACCTCCACCCGCCCCAATGCCGCCGCCGCGTGGATCGTCATTTGGGCGCCTCGCTCGACTAAAACGTCTACCACGTCGCCATTCCCCGTGAACGCCGCGTCGTGGAGGAGCGACACGCGAAAGACGTTGGACTTCATCAGCGACGGCTCTTCATCCAGTACATTCGCCACCTCATCCGCCGTACCGTCGATATACGTATCTATCAGCTTCCGCCTCTTGGCCAGCACGTTGATCGCCACGTCGTGCGGTAGCTTGCGAATCTCGGCGTGTTCCTCCAAGAGTCCGATCGTCGAGGCGTGCCGCTCCTTTCGCGCAAGCTGCATCGCCGTCATCCTGTCCCTGCCCACGTATTCCGGGTCCGCCCCGTGGCAGATAAGCAACTCGACCGCCAGGGTCTGACCGTTGCCCGCAGCGATGCCCAGGTCCTCCCGGCCCAGTCCGCCGGGCGGACAATCACTGCCGACGACTCGCCCGTGATCGAGCAGCGCCTTGATCTTGGCGACATTTCCACTCCATGCACCGAAGAAGTTGTCGGCTAGGTTCGGGTTGGCCCCCGCCTCCAGCAGCATCTTCAATCCGCCTAAAGATCCGTTACGCAGGGCGATGCGGATCGCCGTGGAGCCATTCTCATCCCCCTTGAATTCCGGATCGGCCCCGTGGTCCAGCATCAGCCGGATCACGTCGTCATCCAGGTAGGAGATCACCATGTCCAGCGCGGTCTTGCCGAAGTGGTCCACATCGCGCCGCACGTTCGGTTCCGCGCCCGCTTCCAGCAACATTCTGATGATCTCGCGGTCGCCGTACCGTCCCGCCCAGATCAGGGGGACCGGCCCTTCTCCCACGGGGTTGGCCGCCGTTGGGTCGTCTCGCAGCAGTTCCCGTACTAGGTCAGCCTCCCTATCCATGATCGCCCCGAAGATATCCTGCGAAACCCCGCGCTCCAAGAGCGCCCGGACGCCCGCGTCGTTACCCATGGAACGCGCTGCCATGAGTGGCGTATATCCCCGTGGGTCACGTGCATTGACATCCGCCCCTCGCTCCAGCAGCAGGTTGAAGATGTCCCGGTCGCCCGACGCGAGGATCAGCGGCACCTCACCCTCCGGCCAGCGTGGATCGGCCTTCTTCGTGCGGTTCAAGAGAGACGGATCGGCGTCCAGCAGCTCTCGCGTCTCGCGTAGCATCCCCATTCGAATCGTGTGCTGGATGCCGTACATAGCCCCCGCCTCGATCAGCAGCTTGAATATCTCCTTGCGCCCGTGGCTCACCGCTGTGCTGACCGGGTTGTAGTCGACCCCTTCATGTCCGCCCTTTTCCGGATCGGCCCCGTTTACGAGCAACAGCCTCACCATGCCCACGCGTCCTGCCCACGTGGCCGCGTCGAGAGCCGTTGATCCTACGGTGTTCTCGTGCCCGCCCACCGCGTCGATTTCGGCCCCGTGGTCGATCAGCAGCTGCGCCACCTGCAGGTGGGGATCGTCGGGATTCGTACCGTCGTCGATTTGATGTGGGGCGGAACGGTGGAGCAGGGTATCACCCTCCTCGTAGTCGCTGCGCACGCGAACGTGGACAAGTGAAGGGTCGTCTTCGAGCAGCACTCTCACCCGGTCGACATCGGCATCCTCGACCGCCTTGAGAATGTCCGCGACCGGATCCGGCAGATCGGCCTCGGGGTAGACCGGCCCCTGCTTGCCGGATGAGACTGCCTCAACGTGCCGTCTGAGGGCTTCCCAATCAGCAAAGCCGTACTCGGCCGCGAGCGCGCGTTGAGCGTCCTTGAGGCCGAGCCTTGCACCGAAGACCTCTCGATCAGGCACGTTGGCCAGTTGAGGTATCGACTCGCGGAAACGCCGGGCCGCATCGGGTTCCCGCGACTTGAAGGCCCTCCAGAGGTCCTTCGCCTGGTTCCGAAGCTGCCTGAGGTTGGGATTTGGCGGCAGCGATAGATGAGGGGACATGAGACACTCCTTCCTCTCGCCCGTGGTCCGCGTGCATCGGGCAGAAAGAGCGTCGAGTGATCGACAGCTTAATCGGCTAAGCGATGAGGTGGCCTCAGGCCTTTCCGCGGACTCGGCGGCTCCCTCCGGAGCATCGTCATGACGATACCAGACCAAAGGAGACCCCGTCAAACGGCTCGAATCCTCACTCGTCAGTTCCTCGTTAGCAGACACTTGTTGAACCACAGCACCTGTTATTTCGGACGGAGCGGAGCGTAGTGAGGAATCTAAAGTCCTTGTCCTACAACGGTCGCCTCTTATGTGATCTTCTTTATTACCTTCCTTCCCTCAGCGCTCTCTGCGACCTCTGCGGTGATTCAAAATCTCCACCGGTACACCCTAACACCCGATTTTGTAATCACCATCGGAAGCGGTAAACTGGTATGGCTGACCCGAAACATCCGGAGCAAGTAACGGACGCGCATACTCGACATGGCAACCATAGTCCAAAAATACGGTGGCACCTCCGTCGCCGACGCCGACAAGATCAAGAACGTCGCGCTGCGCATCGCGTCCGCATGTCAACGTGGTGATCGTGTGGTCGCCGTCGTCTCGGCCATGGGCGATACTACCGACAAGCTCATCGAGCTGGCCGGGGAGATATCCAGGAGGCCCGAGTCGCGGGAGTTGGACGCGCTGCTGTCGACGGGCGAGCAGATGAGTTGCACCCTCGTCGCTATGGCCCTTGAGTCGCTCGGATTCGACGCCGTCAGCCTCAGTGGCGCACAGGCGGGCATTCGCACCGACTCGCGGTACGGCAAGGCCCGGATCGCCGCGGTCGATTCGGGCCGCATCAGGGGTGAGTTGGAAGAGGGTCGCGTTGTGGTCGTCGCCGGCTTTCAGGGCATCACCGATGACATGGACGTCACCACTCTCGGCAGGGGAGCCTCCGACCTGTCCGCGGTCGCCATCGCCGCTGCCATCGAGGCCGACGCCTGCGAGGTCTTCACGGATGTCGAGGGCATTTACACCGCAGACCCAAGGCACGTGCCGAACGCTCGCAAGCTGATCGAAGTCGGCTACGAAGAGATGCTCGAGATGGCCAGCTTGGGCGCGAAGATGCAGCCGCGCTCAATCGAGTTGGCAATGCAGTACCACGTGCCGATCATGGTAGCGTCCAGCTTCGTCGATGCGCCGGGAACGTTCATTCACAAGGGGGCCGATATGGGACCAAGGGTAGGGGAGATTCGCAACAGGGCGCGCGCCATCGCCACCGACCGCAACGTCACCAAGATCACGGTCACCGGAATCGTCGACCGTCCAGGCATCTCTGCAAGCCTCCTCGAACCACTCGCCGACGCCGATATCAGCGTGGATATCATCGTACAGAACGCCTCCGTGCGTGATACAACCGACCTCGCCTTCACCGTCAGCGGCGACGACGCCGACCGGGCACTGGAGATCGTGCAGCATGTCGCGTACACCATCGGCGGGAACGACGTGATCAGGACGGACAACCTCGCCAAGGTCAGTGTCGTCGGCGCCGCCATGCAGAACACTCCGGGATACGCCAGCCGCATGTTCCGCGCCCTCGCCGACGAGCGCATCAACATCGAGATGATTACCACGTCGGAGATCCGAATCACCTGCGTCGTCGATGCCGATAAGGTTGGCGATGCAGCCCGCGCCCTCCACACGGCCTTCGGACTTGAAGAACCGGAATAGCCAGGGTCCATCCACGCGCTCAACACCGGTTCCCACCAACACGAAATTTGATCCTTAAGCCTACCTCGGTGTGAGCCCATAATGCAGAAAGCAATGTCCGAAAATGTCTGGAAATGTCTGGCTAATCCAGACCCCTCTTGAGGCGAGTCTAGAAAGACGCCGTTCACCCTGATCCCGTCAAAGGGTGGTATTGCTGCCTATCGTTCCACGCGATACCCAGGCACAAAAGGCTGGCCTGTTGGACACTCTCTAAGTAGCCATGCGACTTCAATGGCAGCGGACAAGGGCACAAAATAGCCCCCAGACTCAACGCTGTCCTTCCCCACATCCTGTGGTAAGGTAGCCTCTCAAACACCACCTTGAAGGGAAGCCGAATGGACCTCCAAGAGACCAAGGCCGCCGTGCTGGCAGAGATCGACCGCCGGGCCGGTGAGGCGATCGACGTTGCAAGGCAAATACTGAACAGCCCCGAACCCGGATTCCGTGAACAAAACACATCCCGTTTCGTTGCCCGGAAGCTCACGGAGATGGGCATTCCGTTCGAAGACGGCCTTGCCCTGACCGGAATCAAGGGCATTCTCTCCGGTGGCAGGTCCGGCCCCACCGTCGGCGTGTTCGGCGAACTCGACTCCCTTATCGTTCCCGGGCATCCCTTCGCCGACCCCGAGACTCACGCCGCCCACGCTTGCGGACACCACACGCAAATCGGCTCGATGCTCACTGTCGCCATGGGCCTGCAGGCCGCCGGTGTGTTGGATAGCCTGGCCGGTCGCGTGGCTCTGCTGGTCGTTCCGGCGGAGGAGTTCATCGAAATCGAGTACCGCGACGGACTCCGAAGCCAGGGCAAGCTGGAATTCCTCGGCGGCAAGTCGGAGTTCGTCACGCTGGGCGTAATGGACGACGTGGACATCGCCATGATGACCCACACCGAGAACCAGGACTGGATTTACACTCCCGGCACGCAGATCGGCGTCGGCGCAAACAACAATGGCATGATCGCCAAGCGCATTCAATTCAACGGCGTCGCGTCGCACGCGGGCGGCTCGCCGCACCTCGGTGTAAACGCCCTCAACGCCGCCAACATCGCCCTCATGGCCATCCACGCCCAGCGCGAGACCTTCCGCGACGATGAGAGCATTCGCATCCATCCGATAATCACCAAGGGCGGCACCGTCGTGAGCTCCGTCCCCGCCGACGTTCGGATGGAGACCTTCGTCCGGGGCTCGACCATCGAGGCCTACATGGCCGCCGGGAAGAAGGTCGACCGCGCACTCCGAGCGGGCGCCATGGCGGTCGGCGCAAGCGTAGACATAGCAACCATTCCCGGCTACACGCCGCTCGCGCAGGACGACACCCTCACGGAGCTGTACGTCTCGAACGCGTCGGAGCTCGTCGGGGCCGACAAGGTCGCGCGAATGGGACACCGCTCCGGCTCCACCGACATGGGTGACATCTCGCAGATCATGCCCGCAATCCATCCCTACGTCGCCGCTGCCACAGGCAAAGCGCACGGCAATGACTACGTCGTTCAGGACTACGAGCTCGCCGTGACGACCGCGGGCAAGGCCATGGCCCTGACCATCGTCGATCTGCTCTTCGACGACGCGCAGAGGGCCAACGCCATCGTCCGCGACTTCCAGGGAGGCATGTCCCGCGGCGCATACCTCTCCTGGCTCCGGGACATCTACTCGGAAGAGACGTATACCGAGTGACCGGCCCCGATTCCCTCAAGGCCGCAGCCCAGGCCGCCATAGACCGGCGGCGCGACTGGATCGTCGATATCGCCGAGCGGGCGCTTCGCACTCCCGAACTGGGCTTCCGCGAGTTCGAGACATCACGCCTCGTGAGCGAGAAGTTCTCCGAGCTCGGATTCGATCACACGAACGGCGTCGCCATTACCGGCGTGACCTCCCGTCTGCAAGGTGGCAACAATGGCCCGACCGTAGCCGTTCTTGGCGAACTCGACGCTCTTCCCTTGCCCGGCCACATGTTCGCCGACTCCATGACCGGAGCCGCCCATGCCTGCGGCCACAACTCCCAGCTTGCCATCATGATCGGCGCCGCTATAGGCCTCGCACTCCCCGAAGTGCAGCGCGCGCTCTGTGGCGACGTCGCGCTCATGGCCGTCCCTGCCGAGGAGTTCGTCGATGTTGAGTACCGCCTGAAACTGCGGGAAGAAGGGAAGATCGAGTTCCTCTCAGGCAAGCAGGAGTTCATCAGGCGGGGAGCGTTCGACGACGTGGACATGGCCTTGATGGTCCACACGTCGGCAAGTGCCGAGGACGCCAAATTCTCGCTCGGAGGCACGACGAACGCACACGTGGGCAAGTACGTCCGTTTCCTTGGGAAGTCCGCCCACGCGGGGACCTCGCCGCACCGGGGCGTGAACGCCCTGCAGGCCGCGCTCGTCGCTCTCCACGCCGTGAACACCCAGCGGGAAACGTTCCAGGACCCCGATGTCGTACGGCTTCACGGGATCATCGCCCACGGTGGCGAGGCGGCGAACGCGACACCGGCGGAGGTGCGGTACGAGGGACGTGTTCGCGGTCGCACGATCGACATCGTAAACGACGCCGCTGCGAAGATGGACCGCTGCCTGCGGGCAGGAGCGCTCGCCCTTGGAGCCGCAGTGGAGATTGCCACTATCCCCGGCTACTTCCCGCTCTTGAACGATCCCGCCCTCTCAGACATATTCCGCGACAATGCCCAGCGCCTCGTCGGAGCGTCCTCATTCGCGAGCCGGTCAGACGACCAACCCCACGGCGGTTCAACCGACATGGGCGACCTCAGCCGGATCATGCCTGTCATCCATCCCTACACCGGAGGCTGCGCCGGTACCGGACACGGAGACGACTACCGCGTCGTCGACTACGATCAGGCCGTTATCAGGCCCGCAAAGGCCATCGCCATGACCGTCATCGACCTCCTCACCAACGACGCCGCCAAAGCCAGGCACGTCATCAACAATGCCAACCTCCCAATGACCAAGGAGACCTACCTCGACCACCAGACCTCCCGAATGTCCGTGGAGACCTACACCGGAACGTAAAGGCAGTCATACTGGCGACGCGCCGACCGCATACCCCACGCACAGCACACCGCCATTCCTGCGAAAGAAGACCCCCTCTCCCGTTCGCGGGAGAGGGCTGGGGTGAGGGTATTCCCCTCACGAACTCTGAACAGCTTCCTTCCTTGCCCCAATTTGATCAATGAGAACGCATGTGTCACACTGAGCACATGCGTCCATCCGATGAAGGCTTCACAACGTTGTCCAATGAGGGGGCGGGCCGGACAAGAAGGAACCAGCGTTCACTCTCGTCTGTTCAAATATAGAATGCACTGAGACTGGACTAGCATCTATGCTTGTATAGACTACTCAGAACAACTGGTTGTAAATACCATGCGTGAAATTCAAGCTACTCAAGCCAAAGCACATTTGGCCGAGCTTCTCCGCGAAGTGGAGCACGGTGAGACTATTGCCATCACAAGACACGGCAAGACGGTCGCCCACTTGATTCCCGCTCACGCACAGGACCATGCGAGTCGACAAGCGGCAGTCGAGGAATTCCGCCGCCGCAGAGCAGGGTGAAGGAAAGTCGACATTACCTTGGAAGAAATACTCGCATCCCGGCATGAGGGCCACCACCTTTGACACTCCCGGGAAAATAACCCTAGGCCAACCTCTCGTAGGGGCGATTCGCGAATCGCCCCTGCTAGGCAGTGAAGATGGCAACCTTCATAAGATACTCCGAACATAGCGAACCGGAGCGAATAAGCTAAGGTGCCTATCAGGGAGTAAGCGTCACATAGCCAAGTCGACCCAATCGTGTCCAGTTAGGTGTACAGGGCTTCGCGAACGGCCCTTTGGTCTATCCCGCCAGCCACTCCCCCAGCGGACCGCGGTTCTTCTCCAGCCAGGCGACATTCAGGCGGATGGCTTCCAGGGCCTGCCGGATCGTCCGGTCCGCCGCCGGTACGGGAGTGTCGGTGAAGAACCTCTCCACGTCCTCCAGCTTCTCCTGCGTCGTGAACCTCCCCGCGATGCTGACGAGGGTCATCAGGCCGAAGCCGCCCTCACCGTACCGGCGGTCGAACTCCGACCAGTTTGCCTTGAGGAAGTCCCACGCGAGGTTCTTGCCCTTCGGATTGCCCGCCGTTCTCGCCATGATCCCGATCGTGTTGTGGGTGCGGACGAACTCCGTGTCCAGCGACCGTTCGAGCGTGGTCATCAGCAGATCTTGGTCTTCGAACTCCGTGAGCGCGCCGAGCAGCCTCACCTTCTCTTCCTCCAGGGTCGCGTCCTGCTCCAGCTTCCACATTGCGTGGTATACGTCGCTGTCGCCCTCCTTGGCTGTGAGGCTGAGGATGACCTTGCGGATATCCGGATTAACGCCGCTTGAGTCATTGACGTACTCTCCGAAGCGGCGTCCCGCCTCCGCCAGCGTGTCAGGATCGCCGTACCCTCCGAGTCCGGCCAGCACGGTGCTGCGGAGCAGCGCGTCGAGGTGGCCCTCGCCCGGTTTCGGGTCCCAGCCCACCCGCGCGCCCGCAGGCCCGAACAGCTCTCGCCCAAAGCGCTGATATGCCTCGAAGAACGACTCGTCAGACAGGAGATTGTCCAGTGCGCCTAAATTCGCGCCGAGGTCGCCCCAGACGTAGGCGTGGTTCTCGTTCACGTAGGCCTGTGCGATTTCGAGGAACTCGCTGGCCGGCTGGATGCCCGCCTTCGCGAGGGCGTATGCGTCGCTCTGGATGCCCAGACGGTCGACAGCGGACAGGTCGAGACTCTCGATGGCGGGTCGTAGCAGCGCGAGATCGTCGCCTCGATACTTCACGCGGAAGAACCCCGTCTGCTCCGGGTTGATCTTGACCCAGTCGTTCGTCCCGCCTCCCACGCTCAGGCTCGCAGACCGTCCTTGCTGGAGAACAGACGCTACCTCATCGCTCTGCCCCGACCTTGCCCGAAGCGGCACGTGCCAGAGGGTCTCGTCCTCCCCGGCACCGTCGATGATCGAGTCGTAGACGAAGCGCCGCTGCTCGACCGAGACGGTGATGCCCGATTCTTCGTGCTTGATCTTCGCGTCGAGGTACGGGTACCCCGTCTGGTGCAGCCACGTCTCCATCATCTCAGAGACCGGCTCGCCCGACGCCTCGCCGAGGGCGTCCCACAGGTCTCCCGTATCGGCATTGGCGTAGCTGTGCTTGACAAGGTAGTTGTGGAGCCCTTTACGAAAATTCTCGGAGCCGAGGAAGTCTTCGAGCATCCGCAGCACGGAGCCGCCTTTGCTGTAGCTGATGGCGTCGAAGAGCTGGCCTATCTCGGCGGGGTTCTTGACCTCCTGGTGGATCGGGTGCGAGTTCTTCAGCCCGTCGAGGCTCAGGGCGCGAGTCGTGTCCTGGGACACGAAGCTCGTCCACGTATCCCACTCAGGGAAGAGATGGTCGACCGCCTTGTCGCCCATCCACGACGCGAAGCTCTCGTTCAGCCAGAGGGCGTCCCACCACGCCATCGTGACGAGGTTCCCGAACCATTGGTGCGCCATCTCATGCGAGACGATGCTCGCGACGATCTGCTTGGTGCCCGCCGACGTGTTCTCCGGGTCTACGAGTATGGCGATCTCCCGATACGTGATGGCTCCCCAGTTCTCCATCGCCCCCGCCGCGAAGTCGGGAATGGCTATGTGGTCCATCTTTTCGAGCGGGTAGGGTATGCCGAAGTAGTCGTTGAAGTACCCCAGCAGATCGACCGACACGTCCAGCGCGAACCGCCCCTGCTCCTCCTTGCCGCGCGTCGTATACACCCGCACGATCGTGCCGTCTTCCGCCGTCCTCTCGACGCAGCTAAGTTCGCCGATGATGAAGGCCAGCAGGTAGGTCGACATGATGGGAGTCTCGCCGAACTCCAGCCTCTTCAGTCCCGGCTCGACCTCGCTCTCTCGCACGATGCTCATGTTCGACACCGCTTCGAGGTCCGACGGAATGATGAGCGTGACCTTGAACGTCGCCTTGATGGCGGGCTCGTCCCAGCACGGAAACGCCCGCCGCGCGTCGGTAGCCTCCAACTGCGTGGTGGCGAGGTATTTCTCCGTGCCGTCGGAGTCGGTGTACTTGCTCCGGTAGAACCCACGCAGCTTGTCGTTCAGCTCTCCCGTGAACTTCAGGTGCAATCTTGCCTCTCCAGTTGAAAGCTCCTCGTCGAACCCCAGCGTGACGGTCTCCTGTTCCTTGTCGAAGTCGATGCAGCACGTTTCGAACCTCCGTCCATCGGCCAGGGTCAGCCGCGTCTCTTGGATTTCGATCTCGTCGGCGTTCATCACGATCTCGCTCGTCGTCTCGCGGACGGCAAGGTCGATGTCTACCTTACCGCGAAAGGTGAAGTTCTCGAGGTCGGGTTGGAGCGTCAGATCGTACGCGGACGGTCGGACGTTGGTAGGGAGCATGGTCGGTGTGGTCATTTCGATTCCTCTCGGTTACTTGAAAACTGTTACTTGCCCTTCCAGACGGGCTTGCGCTTGGCGGCGAAAGCCTTTGGTCCCTCTACGAAGTCCTCGGAGTGGCGGGCCTTGCGGAATTCGCTGTACTCCCGGTTGATCGCGACGTCCAGCGTCGATTCCAACCCCTGTAGCGCAACCTGCTTGGTCGCGCGCACCGACAGCGGAGCAGCCTCCATGATGTCGTTGGCCCAGCGTTCTGCCGTCCCCATGAGATCGGTTTTGGTTGCGGCAACTTCGTTGACCAGTCCCCAGCCATGCGCCTGCTCTGCGGTGATCGGCTTGCCTCCCAGCAGGATTCCCATGGCGATGTTCAGCGGCAACTGCCGGACGATCCGGTGAGGCCCGCCGCCGCTTGCGACGACTCCTACTCTCGCCTCGGGCAGACCGAATCGCGCGTCCTCCGTCGCGATGATGAGATCGCACGACAGCGCAAGCTCAAAACCGCCTCCAAGCGCGTATCCGTGCACCGCCGCTATGATCGGCTTCCAGCACGTGAAGTCCGCCGTGATGCCCCCAAACGGGTAGAGATGCGCGTCGGGGTACGGCTCTCCGGGTTTGCCGTGCTCGGCCATGTACTTGAGGTCATTCCCCGCGCAGAACGCCCGCTCCCCCGCGCCGCTCAGGATCGCAACGAGGGTGTCGTCGTCGTCCCGGAAATCGGTAAAAGCCTCTCGCACCTCGCGATTCCCGCCCGGGTGCAGTGCGTTCAGTTGTGAAGGCCGGTTAAGCGTGACATACGCGATCCGGTCACGTTTTTCGTACAGGATATGCTCGAAGTTCATTTCAGCCTTTCTGTAGACCGTATTCAAGAGGATGCTGTCGGGCAATATACTTCGTTCGCCCTGAGCTTGTCGAAGGGCCGTTCACGGTTCGACAAGCTCACCACGAACGGCTCCACAAGCTTCTTATACCGATTCGTTTTGACTACGCTGTAATTTTAAATCGTGACACAACATACCCAACCGTCATTCCCGCGAAAGAACGTCACCCCGTACCCAGATACGGGGCGGGAATCCACTCCTCGGCTGTACTCATATACGGATTTATCACGCCAAAGTGGTATCAAATGAATATCCGTTCCCGTCCCCGCCGCCCACGCTCCCGGCGAATGATCGCGTTGATCTCTTCCACAGCATCGTCAAGGCGGCTGGTCCGGTTGACGACCACATGATCGTACTTCTCCGCCTCTTCCATCTCCATCGCCGCCGTCTCCAGCCTCACCTTCAACGTTTCCCGCGACTCGGTCCTTCTTTGCGTCAAGCGTTGCTCCAACTCCGCCATATCGGGCGGAGCCAGGAACACGTAGACCGCCCCCGGCACGAGCCTACGGATATTGTCTCCTCCCTGCACGTCGATCTTGAGGATCACGTCCCGCCCTTGCGCCAGGGCATCGCGCACGGGGGACTTCGGCACACCGTAGGGATTCCCGTACACCTCTGCCCATTCAAGCAGTTCGTCGCTCCGAATCATGTCTTGGAATTCTTCGCGGCTAACGAAGACATAGTCAACGCCGTCGACCTCGTTTTCGCGCTTCGGACGGGCCGTCGCCGTCACGGCGAAGTGGTAGGGGACGTTAGACGCCTTCATTCGTTCGAGGACGGCGTCCTTCCCGACGCCGGACGGACCGGATATCACGACTAGGAGGGGAACGCCTTCATCCGGCGATATACTGCCCACCACACTCACGAAGACGGCCCGGACACGGATTCGAGAGTGCTCCAGAACGTCGGGTACGACACGTCCGCCGCATCCGCACCGTCAATGGTTGTCTCGCCGTCCGCGATGGTGCCCGCGATGCCCATGGTCATGGCGATACGGTGATCGCCGAAGCTGTTGACGTTGGCCCCGTGCAGCTTGTTGCCGCCTCGGATCACCATGCCGTCTTCGGTCTCCTCCACGTCGACGCCTAGACGAGCAAGTCCCGTCACGGTCGCGGTGATACGGTCGGACTCCTTGACGCGAAGCTCTTCGGCGTCCCGGATGACCGTCTCGCCCTTCGCCCGCGCCGCCGCGAGCGCGAGCACGGGAATCTCGTCGATGACTTGCGGGATGATGTCTCCACCTATCTCCACACCTCGAAGGTCGGATGACTCGACGATGATGTCCGCCGCCGGTTCAGACTCGTCCTCGACGACGTTCTCCATGCGTAGGGATGCTCCCATCGACTTGAGGACCTCGATGACGCCCGTGCGCGAAGGGTTGATGCCGACATTGCTAAGGCGAATGCTCGCGTTGGGATGAGCGGCCCCTGCAACCATCCAGAATGCCGCGGAGCTGATGTCGCCGGGTACCCTGACGTCTGTGGCAGTGAGATTGGAAGCCTGCACGGAGACCGAGAGGCCGTTGATATCCGCGTCAGCCCCCATGTGCCGCATCATCCGTTCGGTGTGGTCGCGCGACTGACCCGGCGACCGCACGACGGTGCGGCCATCTGCATACAGCCCTGCTATGAGGATTGCCGACTTCACCTGCGCGCTCGCGACCTTGAGATCGTACTCGACGGCCTTCAGGTTTCCGCCGCGCACCGCCAGGGGCAGAAGCGAGTCGCCGTTGCGCCCCATGAAGCCCGCTCCCATCTCGCGGAGAGGATCGACTATCCGCCCCATCGGTCGCGACCGCAATGAATCGTCTCCCGTCAATACCGACAGAAACGGCTGGCCCGCCAGCAGCCCCGCCACGAGTCGCGTCGTCGTGCCGCTGTTGCCCGCGTGGAGCACGTCGGACGGTTCTTGGAGTCCGTTCAGGCCGACTCCCACGACTTTGAAGCAGTCTTCGTCCGGGCACAGGTCACAGTCGCTGCACTTGGTGATCTCGACGCCCAGACCTCGCAAACATCCGAGCATCGACGTGCGGTCGTCCCCTACGCAGAAGTTGGAAACGTGCGCCGTCCCGTCCGCGATGGAGTTGAGCAGCGCCGCACGGTGGGATATCGACTTGTCGCCGGCGGTCGATACGGTCCCTTCGAGCCGGCCCTGTGTCTGGATTGTTCGGTTCACTTGTCCTTCCGGTTCCTTTTTCCGGTGTAACGCCAGGGGGAGTCCTTCTTGGCATCCTTGATATCTCGTGCTCTGCCTGCAAGCCTGCTTCCAACGAACATGCTGGCAACCGTCTCCCCGGTGGAGGGCATTCGTGGCCCATCGTATTCGTGGACTTGGCCCAACTCCAGTTTGAGTCGCTCCTCCCAAGAGTTGACTAGAGCTTCCTCGACCTTGTCTCGTGGGCTCTGGGCAAGAGTTCTGTACGACTGCAGCGCCTCGATCATGCGGTCGATCCAAACGGCGACGGAGTCGGAATTGACTCCGACTTCATCGGCCAGTTCGATCGGGTCGACAGAGGCAAGCGTGGCAGCTTGATGAAACTCGCTGCCGACCAGCTTCGACATCTCCCGCCACGACGGGCTGTCCGAAGCCATGCTCACCAGCGCCGACGACAGCAGCGACGGCATGAGCGTTACCGCTGCCGTGTACGAGTCGTGTTCGTGCGGATCGAGGAAGAGCGGGTTCGCGCCGAGCGATTCGACGAGGCCGACGACGGTCCTCATCCCCTCAGGTCGGGCTTTCACCGAGGGAGCGAGGCAATAGTCGATGCCTTGAAACGCGTCACCGTCCGCGGCGCTCAGATCGCTGGAGGGGACCTTCAGGAGTGGGCGGCCTGCAACGAAGGTGGTGTCATCACGGAAGTAGGCATCCGCCCATTCCAGGGTCCGCGTCATCGAGAGGCCCGTGTTGGTGACCCGGCAGTCCTGCTCCAGCACAGGGCCGATGGCTTCCATGATTTCCTTTGTCTCTGAAGCCGGCGTGTCGAGGACCACAAGCCTCGCGCCGTCGAGCGCGCTTCCCAGGTTCCCGCCGACTGAGTCGAAGGCGCCGGTCTCGGTGGCCTTTTCGCGCCACTTGCGGTCGCCGGACGTACCGACGACCTCGGTCTCTTTCAGGTCGAGGGCCTTGATGCCAAGCCCCATCGACAGTGCGATGCTGCCGGATCCTATGATCGTGATTCTATCCATAGCAGACGGTCGTTCCTCTATTCGTGTGAATGATTGAACCAGATTAGCCCCAAATCTGTCCACCAATGATGATGAACGCAAGGGCGTTCACCAGCGGCCTCATGATGGGAACGAGCAGGCTTCCCGTGGGGAGTATGAATCCCGAGATGATGAGGACGAGCAATATCAACGGGCCCCATCTCTCTAACCGGCTCCACTGCAGTGCCGCGTCGCGGGGCAAGAGTCCTTGCACGACCTTGAACCCGTCCAGCGGCGCTACCGGAATGAGATTGAACGCCGCCAGCAGAATGTTGATGAAGATGAGCGATCCCAGCAGATAGGCCCATAACTCGCCGGTGTCCCCGTGGAACAGCGAGAACCCCACGATGCCGGGACTGAGCAGCCCGATCTTGACGGGTATGGCGCAGAGGGAAGCGACGATCACGTTCGAAATCGGCCCGGCGAACGATACAGCGGCCATGCCCGAGCGCATGTGGCTGCCGAACCGTGCTGGATTCACTGGCGTCGGCCTTCCCCAGCCGAATCCGACCACCACGATCATGACGGTGCCCGCCGGGTCGAGATGGGCGAGCGGGTTGAGGGTGAGCCTTCCCTGGTTCTTCGCGGTGCTGTCCCCAAGCAGGTTTGCCGTCAGTGCGTGACTGAACTCGTGCACCGTGATCGCCACTACGATGGCGAGGACAAACGCCATGAGAGTAATCACCGCGTAAGTCGGCTCGGAACCGAGGTATTCAAAGACGGCGAACAGCAACGCTCAGTGCCTCAAAGCAAAGGCGGGACGACAAAGGTCGTCCCGCCCGATTCTTCAATGCTTTACTTCTTGGGGTGCTGGAGTTTCTTAGTGTCCGCCACCGCCGCAAGCGCAACCACCACCTCCACCGCCGCCGCAGCCTCCACCGCCACCGCCGGCGCCGTAGCCTCCACCTCCACCTCCGCCACAGGCACAACCGCCACCGCCACCACCGCCGCATCCGCCTCCGGCGAACTCGACGTTCGGGTTGCTGATGACGAACCCGCTGCGCATCAGGCATTCCATGTAGTCGATCTGCGCGCCATCCACGAGGGGAGCGCTCTCGGAGTCGACCAGGATCGTGAGGCCTTCGACGTCCATGGCGAAGTCGTCGTCCTTCGCCTCTGCCTCAATGCTCATCGCATACTGGAATCCGCCGTGTGGGCCCGGCATGGGCATTACTCTCAGGAGTGCGCCCGACTGCCCCTGCTCTTCGAGGGCTTCCTTGAGCTTCTGCGCCGCAAGGGGAGTGATATCGACGATCTGGGATGTCGTAGCCAAGGAATCGACCTCCGGCGCCGAACGCGGCTATGCGTCGGCGGACTGTTTAGTATAGCCCGATACTATCACGGCGCTTCCTATAGGGTCAATGTAGATAGGCGCCGCGTACAGGTCATCTGCGGCTGTGGGGATAGTCAGGTTCCACAGGACGGTGCGATTGAGTTCGCGGTTAGGCAGCACATTTTGGGTGTATCCGAGTGGTAACCTTGCCTATGCGAGGTTCGTTTTATTGAGCAAGGGACCAAGTAGCAGGGAAAGGTAGTTTGCTATTGGGCAAATGGACAAAATCAGCGCTTGCGCGTTTTCGAATTCCAATCGTGTGGTTGGGTGCATCTGTAATTCTTGCCGCGCTTTCGACCGGCTGCTGGATATCGAGTGACGAGCCTGCGGAATCCTCCGGCTCGGAATCGACCCCACTGGTCCAAGCTGTTCCGGAAGAGGATAGGACACAGCCCCTCCTGTCTCCCACGGCAACCCCTGTCCCTGTTACGGCGACGCCACCAGACACGCCGTCTCCTTCGCCCACCAATACCCCGATTCCGACGCCGACTCTCACCCCCGTACCGACGAACACGCCGACGCCAACACCCACGCCTGTTCCAACGAGCACACCGACTCCCACCGCCACGCATACGCCGACGCCGACGAACACTCCGGCGCCAACCGCCACTTCGACGCCGACTCCCGCTCCCAGCCCTACGAATACCCCGTCACCGACTCCTACTCCGGAGCCATCGCCCATACCCGTGCCAACGCAGGATTCCGTCCAGACGGCCGGTCGCGGAGCCAACCTTGTCCCGGCCAGACCTCAGGGATGGGATGGTTCGCTCATCGTTACGGACGCGGCGGGTAAGATGTCCAGCACGGTACAGAGGGTGGACGACGAGACGTTCGTTAGCTGGGGTTTGGGCAACACGGGCGATGAGACTGTCGTCGGTACGTACTTCGTGGACCTCTATTTCGACGACGTGGTGGTTAATCGCTGGACGGGCATTTCTCTGGCGGCCGAGGAGATTGTCGCTCTGGTCGATTGGCCGGACCTGGGCGCGACCATCGTCCTGACTCCCGGAGTCCACGTCATCAAGCTCGTGGTCGATCCCACCAATCTCATAACCGAGACGAATGAGGCGGACAACATCTACGAGGTCGAGGTCGTTTGGGAGGCCGGTGAACCAGTTGCCGCGCCTGAGAGACCGGTCACACGACTTCCCGATTTGGCCGTTTCCCAGCCTAGGGGGATGTCGGACGCCATTGTAGCCAGCCCATACTCCACCGACACCCATGACTGGCAGCTTTCGGTCGACCTTCCTTCCTACATATTCTCAGGCGTTGAGAACCGAGGGTTGTCGAGCATTGACCGGCCCGTTCGGGTGGATCTATACTTGGATGGTGTCCTCGTAGCCTGGCGGACTGAAAACGGGATGATCGCCGGCGGATTGCCCAGCAGGGTTACCTGGTCGGGAATCGGCAGGTTTGTGCCCCTCACTCCCGGCGAACACACCCTGAAGGTGGTGGTCGATCCGACGAATCTCGTATTGGAGTCCGACGAGTCCAACAACGAGCTTGAGAAGGTCTTCACATGGGGAACCGGAGAGATTCAAGCAAGGCCCGCGCCGACAGATCTTCCTTCGACGACCCTGCCTGAACCCCTGACGCTCTCAAACCTTCAACCGGGCTGGGCATACGACTCGGACGGCCCGATCTCCATCTTCCACCGCGGCGACGACGCGCACAACCCACCACTGATCGTTGGGGAGAACGTTCTGCTCCGGGTGGCCGTGAAGAACGGGAGCAGTGTGGGGACTCGCATCCCGTTCGCCGTCGATATCCACTTCGACGACAAGCTTGTTAATAGCATGGTGCTCCGGGGGGTGCCGGAAAACGCGATCGTGATCTCCGATTGGGATGGGCTCGACGGCGAAGTCGACATCACTCCCGGAGACCACACGGTAAAGATTGTCATCGACTCGCGAAACTCCGTTCGAGAGGCGGACGAGGAGGACAACGTCTTCGAGCACACGTTCACGTGGCTGGAGGAGCCTCCCCCGGAGCCCGTCTCCTTGTCTTATTCGGAGCAGCAAATTGCCAGCATGTTGTCCGGCCTCCGCGAGTTGATGGACTCGCAAGAGATCGCCGTATCAGCCAATGGGAAAGACCAGTCCGAGCGGATCATAGAAGTGGTCGACGCCGGATACTACCTCATGACCGGCGAGAGTCTCCGCGACGATCGAGTGGATATCCACATTCTGAATCGGACGGACTACCAGAATTGGATCGACGAGGCATTCGCCAATCAGTTCGCCTCCGCCAATGCCAAGCAGATGCCGGGCATTCATGTGAGATACGAAAGGCTGAAGGAGTACTCGGTCGGAGTCACGTCGAGGGAGAGGGGAAGGGTTGTGGCTGTCATTGATGGCGAGCGCCCGATTCCACTTGTCATTGACACGCTCGCGCACGAGGTTGGACACCTCCGACAGGACCTCATCAATCCCGATCAGCATGAGGCGGCGACGTTCGATCCATCGGTCCTCGCGCTGTTGGAAGCGCAGGCCCAGCAGTTCCAGCGGGCTTTCTGGCTGACCATCGAGGACTTCACCGGCGAGAGACTGATGAACTATCCGAACATGGAGGCATTCGAGCGGCTCATTGCACAGCAGGCGTTCACCATGTTCAGGACGGCGGAGCAGGACGAGCACGCCCTGGGCTACCTGTTGCAGTGGGCATTCCTCCTAACGGTGCCGGAACTGGAGTCCATCGCCGATGAGCTTGAGCAGAATGGAAGACTCAGCGCCGAGGGATCGCTGAAGCTGTACAACTACCTCGTGGAACTCTCGCCTCAGGAGGCGGCTGCCCTGGTCCGTGGGATGTACGGGCAGGTTGGCCCGGATGATCTGGCACAGCTCTATAACAGGATGGTATCGGTCGCATCGGACCGTCTCGTGTCAGGCCTTCATCCCAATGACGAAGGGGTGCCCACTCTGCGGACGGTGGGACTGCTGACGCCGTGATCTTCAGCCGCCGCCGACCGCGCGAACGACCTCGAGGGAGTCTCCTTCCGACACGGTGACATCGGCCCATTCGTCTCGACGCAGTACCTCGCCGTTATGGGCAATGGCGATCATCTTCGGTTCCACTCCCAACGTGGCCACGTACTCCGAAACGAGAATCCGTTCTGGGAGCTCGTGGTCCTTGCCATTGATGGTCACCTTGATCATGTTGCTAAGGCTCCCAGCATCTTATCGACCAGTTCTCTCGCCGCGAGACCGGGGTCATTCGCCTCGGATATGGCTGTGATCACGGCTGCGCCGGATGCTCCCGTCGCCATGATATCGCCCATATTTTGTGCCGTCACGCCTCCGATGGCGAGAACGGGCAAGCTGACGTGTCTGCGCAGTGTGTGGAGGAAGCCAACGCCCTGGGCGAGTTGGTTCGGGTGGCTGGCGGTGGAGAATATCGTTCCTGCGATCAGGTAGTCCGCGCCGTCCGACTGCGCCTGGGCGGCCCCCGCAGCCGAGTGTACGGACCGGCCTATGAGTTTGTTCGCTCCGATCATTCGGCGTGCTTCCCCAACGGGAATTCCGTTTTCGGGGAGGTGAACGCCGTCCGCATTGAGTGCGACGGCTATATCCACGTTGCCGTTAACGATGAGTGCGGCGCGACCTTGGATTGCCTCCTTTACGCGTTTACCAAGGTCGTGCAGGTCGCTGGAGGAGAGGTCTTTCTCTCGGAACTGCACCATTCCGACGCCGTGCTCGACGGCCAAATCAACCACTTCCTCCAGGTCCCGTCCTCCACACCGTTTTCGGTCGGTGACGAAGCACAGAACGGGAGCTTCAATGGGTCGCAACGATCACCCGCTCCGTGCGCCTGCCGCCTGGACAACTCCTGTCGTGGGGCTGCTCGCCTTCGCTTCCGCTTTGCGCTCGATTCGTCCTGCCAGGTAGGCTTTGCGACCCGCTTGAACTCCCAGCTTGAATGCCTCGCCCATGGTTGCGGGATCACTCGCCTGTGCGATCGCCGTGTTGACGAGGACGGCTTGCGCGCCGATCTCCATCGCCTGCGAGGCTTCCGACGGAACTCCCAGTCCGGCGTCCACGACCACGGGGACTGAGGCCTGCTCGACGATGATCTTGACCTCTTCGAGCGTCAGTATGCCTTGCCCCGAGCCAATTGCTGAACCGAGGGGCATGACCGTCGCGCATCCAATCTCCTCCAGGCGCATCGCCAGGACGGGGTCGGCATGAATGTAGGGCAGAACTACGAAGCCGTCGTCGACAAGTATCTTCGCCGCCTCGTAGGTCCCGACCGGGTCGGGCAGGAGCCACTTGGCGTCGGGAATGACCTCCAGTTTTACCCAGTTCGAGCCTGTCAGCTCACGCGCGAGCTTGGCCACGAACACTGCCTCTTCGGCGGTGCGGCATGCTGCGGTGTTTGGGAGGATCGTGTACTTGTCCCAGTCGAAGTAGTCGAGGATGCTCTTCTCATTGGGATTGTCGAGATTGAGACGCCTGATCGCGACGGTAATGATCTCCGCCCCCGAAGCCTCTATGGACTCGACCATCTCATCCATCGTGCGATGGCGTCCGGTCCCTACCATGAGTCGTGAACCAAACTCCTTACCTGCTATGACAAGCGGGTCATCCATGGCAACTCCTCCAGAAAACAAAAAGGCCGCGCGACTTCGTGTCGGCGGCCGAGGCTTGGATTCATTCCTTCAATCCAAGTCCCTTCGCTGGCATTACCCAGATCAGGTATTGGCGGTCGGTGACACGTCCTGTCACCCTCTCAGCCCGGTTTGCCCCGGCTCCCGACACGGCCAGAATAGAACATGTGCGAATGGAAGTCAACGAAATGGAACTATCCAGAATCCCCCACCTCCGTCATTCCGGCGGAGAGCTTGCCCCGTACTCCGATACGGGGCCGGAATCCATCCCGGCGAGGTGCATCGTCATGACATCGGAGACAGTCCGTCATGCTGCCCGTCCGAATTAGGTGTGGGATTCAGGACTATGGGAGAGGGTACTTGGACGTTCAGAGAACGGACGCCGACGCATCAAATGTTGCTTCCATACACGAAGAGAGCGTCCTGCCGTACCAATGGCGGGACGCTCTCAACACTAGCTTGGTCTAGGACTCAGGTCCTGTGTCCTGCTATTCGTACCAACCGGACGCGAAAATGTAGCCGTCGTGGAGGACTGCCCACGTGTGCTTCTGGCGGTCGTCTCCGGTCTCGGGGTTGATGAGGACGTAGTCGACCCAGCGGCCCGTCTCGGTGGCGCTCATGAGGTCGTCGCCGTAGAAGTGGCCGGTGGCATCGATGCGGAGACTGGGATCACGGCGCAGGAACATGGGGTTATGGTGGGCAATGGTGTAGCCGTCGCCGTCGACGATGAATACGTACCACTGGCCGTCCACGCTCTCCCTGGTGCCGTAGAACTCAACGGCGGCGTCGAGGCCGAGAGTGTCGTAAAGAGCCAGGGATTGCTGGACGAAGGACTTGGTGTAGGCGGGGGCGTCCGACTTGCTCGGTCCCCGTTCATACCAGCCTGATCCGAACACGTGCCCGTCGTGGCGGACGATCCAGGAGTGCTTCGTCTCAACGCCTCCGGTGCCGGGGTTGGGGAAGGTGTAGGAGAACCATTCTCCGTCCTCGTCGGCAGACGCCACCACTGCTCGGCCCGTGGGATAGTTGTTGGGTCCGATAACTTCCGAAGCGGGCAAATTCACAAGGCTGGGATTCGCGGCGTGAGCGATGAGTACGTCGTTCGGATCAAAGATGAACACATACCACTGGCCGTCCAAGCTCTCATCTGTGTTGTAGTAGGCGAGGGTATCCTCCAGTCCCACTGCATCGTAGAGGTTCATGGCCTGCTGGACGAAGGACTTCGTATATGCGGGTGCGTCGGACTTGCGAGGCCCCTTTTCATACCACCCCGTGCCGAAGAGGAGCCCATCGTGCCTGACCATCCAGGAGTGCTTCGTCTCAAGACCACCCGTGGCTGGGTTAGGGTAGGTGTAGGAGAACCACTCCCCGTCCTTGTCGCCCACCGCGGCGACGGCGGAACCGGCGGGATAGCCGTTTGGGCCGATGGCGGCCGAGGCTGGACGGCCCACGAGGTCGGGATTGGCGGCATGCGCCAGCATCGTGTCGTTTTGGTCCATGATGAACACGTACCACTGGCCGTCAATGCTGCCCTCGGTATTGTAGTGGGCGAGGGTCGCGTCGAGTCCCTCGGACTCATACCTGCCTATGGCCTGGTTGACAAGGTACTTGGTGTAGTCGTCCGGTGCGGACCTGCGAGGTGCGGCCATTGGCGTTCCGACGATCTGATCAACCAATTCGCGAGACTGGCTCTGGTCTACGGGAGCGGGATTGTTGGCTAGCTCTGAGCGCACGATTTCCGATACTTCCGCGCGGGATATGCCTGAACCGTCATCGGAGCAGGCGAGCAGCAGTACGGGCAAGAATATTGCGAGAACCGCCAATGCGGCTTTATAGGTCATCTGGAGTCTCCCATCGCTACTTGGAATCGAAGATCTGAAGCGCAATTGTGACTGCGTATCAGTTCTACATTAATGGTAGCGCCATGAGAGTTAGCGGGGCAAGCAAACGCGAACCGACGAGGCTATTGTCCTCGATCGTTTTCTTCCATGCGCTGTTCGAGACGACTCAGAGCGTCCTGTGTCGCCTTGATCTCGCGGAGAAGCTCCTCTCTTGAGACCGGTCGCTCAAGGTCCCGGAGGCGTTCCAACTTCGCTTCATCGAGGTTGTTTATGATGATGGCGATGAACAGGTTGATCACGACGAATGTGCCGATTACCACGAAGCTCACGAAGTAGATCCACGAGAAGGAGTGTAGCTCCATGGCGTTGGACATGACCTCGATCCACCCCTCAAGCGTGATGATGTTGAAGAGAGTGAGGAGAGAGATTCCGAGGCTGCGCCAGTTTTCGGGGTCGTGCTCGCTGAAGAGGTGGTAGCCGATTATGGCGTAGATGTACATGATGATGATCATTAGCATGATGACGTGTCCGACGCTGGGAATCGAGCGGACGAGGGCGGCGACTATGAGGCGCAGGTCTTTGATCGTCGAGATGAGACGGAGAACGCGGAGCAGGCGCGCGAGCCTGGCGATCATGGCCAGGTTCCCTGTCGCGGGGATCAGGGCGAATACGATGATCAGGAAGTCGAAGATGTTCCAGCCGTCGCGGAAGTACCCGGCGACAAGGGGTTTCGACGCCGACATCTTGAGGAGGGCCTCGATGATGAAGATCGCGAGAGCTACTTGGTAGGCGATGCGAATCCAGTCGCCGAAGTCCCGGTCTACCGTTGGAAAGGTATCGAGTCCAAGGAGCAGGGCGTTGATGATGATGATGGCGATAATGACGGCTTCAAAGGCCGGGGCCTCGGTGTAGCGACGCGCCAATGAGGTGAACTTGTCCATGCGTAATAGTCCTGAAGCGTTGGTGCGTAGTCTCAAGATAGTACCACGATGGGGAAGAGGGGGCCTGCCGTAGGAAGATTGCCGAATTGGACAAATGCAATCAGCCTTTGTTCATGTGTATCCGGATATCTGCCCCGAATCGGGGTGCGGGCCAGACTCTTTGCCGCTATGGCGGTTACTTACAATTGGATTAAGAGCACCTGAGCAATTCCTTGGTCTGTAACGTGGCTCCTGCGCGGCTGCCACGCTGGACTGGATTGATGACGGAGTTGGGATATAGGGCAAGAGCCGGAGTTGATCCCGAGGAAGATGCTGTTTGGGAATCCTGAGCGCGCGCCGGTCAAGCTTAGCCATGACGGGTCGCGCATCTCGTATCTGGCGCCGTTGAATGGGGTGATGAACGTTTGGGTCGCGCCAGTGGACGCGATCGATGAAGGAGCGCGAGATTCCTCTGAAAATAACCCCCGGCCAACCTTTTCCCGTAGGGGCGATTCGCGAATCGCCCTGCTCCCATTGTCATGATTGGTGGTGTCGGTGGCAACCGACATGAACGATTGCTACGAAAATAGACCCCATCAACCTGTCGTATGAGCGGGTTTCAAACCCGCCCAAACCCAGTTCTTGCCTCGTTATCCCTAAAATCTATGATGTTGAACCGCCAGGCTTGAACATAGGAACAAGCAAGTCCCTACACCCCAATTTGGAGCGCAGCGTGCCTCCCAAATCCCCCACCTAGATTCGGGGGAGGCCTCGTTGGAGCCCGCCGCGAAGCGGGCTATGATGGTTGTTGAACAGACAAAGCCATCACCAACGAGGTGCACCTATTATGAAGCAAGGAGTTCTGCCGTTCCAGTACCAACAGGAGAACGGTTCTTCCTGTATGACCGCGCTGTCCGGTTTGGCGACGTACTTAGAGCTGATACACGTATCCGGCTTGAACTCGTCGATAGAGAGTGATGTGGGACTGCGGGAGAACGGTCAGGGGTGGATGGACAGCCAGATAGTCAACTCTCTGATACTGCTGAACCTTGCGGGAGGCGAGTCGGTGTCCGATCTGGACATACTGGACAAGGACACGGGGTTCTGCAGGGTGCTTCGAGAGATGGAGACGTACGGTATGACTCGCAGGGAGCGGAGGGCGTTGAAAGGGAGATGGCGTGTGGAGCGACGGCGGAGCGTGCCGTCAGAGTCTGCGGTGTTCCGGTACCTGGAGAGGTTCCATGACGCCGAGGAGGAGGCGAAGCGGGAAGCTCACCGAGCATTCATACCCGCGCGAAGCGAAGCGTTGAAGGGTCTGGGGAAGGTCAACTCCCGGTTGGTGGGGTTCATACAGAGCCGTTCGCCTCACAGGGAAGCCACGCTGGACATGGACGCGACGCTGGTGGAGACGCACAAGCAGGAGGCACACTCCAGCTACAAGAAGTATAGGGCGTACCAGCCGTTGACGACGTACTGGGCTGAGGCCGATCTGATCGTGCATTCGGAGTTCCGAGACGGGAACGTACCAGCGGGCTATCAGCAGTTGCGCGTGCTGACCGAAGCGCTGGGGCATCTGCCGGTGGGAGTGGAGGAGGTGAAGTTGAGGTCTGACACAGCGGGGTACCAGCAGGAGTTGCTGCGATACTGCGCCGAGGGAAGAGACGAGCGGTTCGGGGTGATCGAGTTTGCGGTGGGGGTTGACGTGACGGCGGAGTTTCGCCGTGCGGTGTCCGAGACGGCCGAACACGAGTGGCGGACGCTGTATCGGAAGATGGGAGAACACCTGGTGGATACGGGCCAGCAATGGGCTGAGGTGGACTTCGTGCCCAACTGGATAGGGCATTCAAAGAACAGCCCTGAGTATCGGTTCATCGCAGTCAGGGAGCGGTTGGACGAACAGCCTCTGCCGGGAATGGACATGCAGATGGAGTTGCCCTTCCCTGCCATGAGGCTGGCCGAAGGAGGTTGGCATAAAGTCTTTGGAGTGGTGACCAACCGGGACCTTGCGGGAGACGAGGTGATCCGGTGGTCGAGGCAGAGATGCGGCAAGGGCGAAGAGGTACACGGTGTTCTCAAGAGTGACTTGGCCGGGGGCAGGTTGCCGTCGAGGCTGTTCGGGGCCAACGCCGCATGGTGGACGATAGCAGTGCTGGCATTCAATCTAAACTCTGCGATGAAGCGTCTGGTGTTAGGCCGTCAGTGGGTGAGCAGGCGACTGAAGGCAGTCCGTTTCACCGTGATCGCCCTTGCTGGCCGTGTGGTGCGTCACGCCAGGCGACTGATCATCCGCCTGGCGCGTGGACATCCCTCATATTGGTTGCTGCTCAGAGCGCGGCAGAGGCTATCGGCGCTGGCTGCCGAGCCGTAGCCGGCATAAGCCGTCCTGACGAACCATCGGTTGAAGGCGACTCTATCCGAGTTGTCGTGCCGAACCATGCCTTCTTCGACCCCAAGAGAGCCGCCACCGGGCAACGGGGCGCTCCAGTACTCTCAAGAGCGTCCTCAGAAACCTTCCCTACAGCCCAATCTGAGCAGATGGGATGCCGAGTCGACAACAATCACGTCTTGGAGAACCACAAAGGCCACAACAACATGGTTAGGTGGGGGATTTGGGGCCTCGTACTTCGTTGACCCTCGTAGGGGGGCGGTGCTATTCTGTACGTTGGATGGTGAGCGTGGCCAAGTTGGTTAAGGCGCCAGGTTGTGGCCCTGGAGATCGAGGGTTCGAATCCCTTCGCTCACCCCACCGATTTCTTCAACCCGTCTCGGACAAGCGCCTGTAGCTCAGTGGATAGAGCACCGGTCTTCGGAACCGGGTGTCGGGGGTTCGAATCCCTCCAGGCGTACCACCCAAACCGCATTTGCCGGTCGGGGAGTGCGCTTCCCTCGACCCGTTTACCCTCTACTCCACAGCCTTCGTTCCTTGGAATCACATAGCCAGTGGCGATTTCTCTACTCAAACACTTTGAGTGAAACACGTTCGCCCTGAGCTTGTCGAAGGGCAATTCTCTGCCAACGCGTGTAGGTCTTCTAAGCCGCCGGAATCCAGCCCCGCTCCTCGCGCCAGTCGCGACTAACGTCGGAAAACCGCCCCAACCCAAGTCCGCTGATGTCGATGCTCGACTCGCCGTAGAGCACCAGTTCGCTGACTGCCTTTCCGGTAGCCGGTGAAATGCCGAAACCGTGCGCCGAGGCCGTGACGACAACGTAGTTGCTAGGGCGGTCCAGGCGGTCGATGATAGGCAGGTAGTCCGGCGCCTGTTCGACGACGCCGGCCCAGCCTCGGATTACCGGCACGTCCTCCGCTCCCGGAAGCAGCTCAGCAAGCCGCCTGGCGATATTCCTGATGAGGGGGGTGTTAGGCTTGCTCGGATCGGTCGTCAGGCCCACGTCGGCCCATTCGTGGGGGCCGCCACCAAAGAGCAGATTACCCCTGGCGGCCTGTCGTCCGTAGAGTCCGTTGCCCACAAGGGCAATCTTGAAGAGCGGCTCCAGTGGGGCGGTCGCCAGCATCTCGACCCTTGCCGGCGCTACGGGTACGTAAACGCCCACCATCTCCGCCATGAGCGCTGTCTGGGGCCCGGCGGCGCTGACGACCACACCGGCTTCGATGGAGCCTGCGGTCGTCTCCACCGTTGAGACCCTACCGTCGACGACCGTCATGCCCGTGACGGCGGTATTCTGGCAGAGCCTGCCTCCTAGGTCTTGAAAGGCCCAAGCGAAAGCCTGAACCGACCGCTGGGGATTGGCGTGGCCGCCATTGGGGGAGAACATCCCGCCGAGCGTCTTCTCGGTGATCCCGGGGATCATGTCCTGTATTTCCGAAGGTTCAAGCATGTCTACACTTACGCCGTGGCGGAGCGCTTGGTCCCGTTCCGTGAAGAGGTCGCCCATTTCCTCTTCCGACACGGCGACCTGGAGCCTGCCCTGCAGCACGAATTCGGTGGGATAGCCCAACTCATCGTCCAGCATCTCCCAAAGCCTCACAGACTCTACGGCCAGCAGTATCAGCGGCGGCTCGTCAACCCTCTCGCTGATCATGCCGCCGCTTCGCCCAGAGGCCTCGCCTCCGATGGTTCCCTTCTCGAATACCACAACATCCTTGCCCGCCTTGGCCAGGAAATAGGCGGAGCTCAGGCCAGAAACGCCACCCCCTATGACAACTACATCCGCACGGTCGACAGTCATGATGCCACTCCGTTGGTCCGTTCTTTGCCGCCCCTCTACCCCAGCACCTGATGCGTTGGGCTGAACCACTTGGGCCAGTCCCTGCGCACCTGCTCTGTCTCATCGTGGGGCCACATGATCTTCAGCGGCAGCGGTCGAACAGGTGGACGGTAAGACATCAAGGGTACTTCGGCTATGTCGGTACCTGACTCTTCCGCAATCAGCAGAGCCAGTTGTTCGCGGCAACGTCTGCCCTGGCAGTGGCCCATTCCGGCCCTTGTCAGGCGCTTGATCTGGTCGGGGTTGACCGGGTCATCCTTCACGTGGGTCCGAAGACTCCGGCGGCTCATCTGCTCCGATCCCCAATCCAGATAGCGCGGAGGTTGCAAGCCTATGAGCTCGGCACGCGTGACCTCCTCGCATTGGCACGCGAAGATATCCAGCCCACCGGTGTTGATGAGGGACTGAAGCCATTGTTTCCAGCCCGTGTGTACCTCGGTCGGTGTTGAGTCGACGGCCACTGCCTGCAGTTCAGCCCTCCGCGCGTGAGCCTCTTCCTCGGCGATAGCGCCCAGCGACTCGGCAGCGGCAACTCCGGCCAGGCGACCTTGATTCCGAGCAATCTCGGGGTCCAGGACCATTCCGTCGTGGAAGCCGGCGGCGTCGCCCGCGACGAACACGGTATCGAGGCTGGTCCGCATCCAGTCATCATGATCGGGCACGTACCCGCCAAGCTCAGACTTGAAGGAAAGGTCGCAGTTCAGGAGGCTGAGGAGTTCTACATTGGGCACCAGACCGATAGCTAGGCACACGGTGTCCGCGGCGATAACCTTTTGAGAGCCGGCAACCGGCTCGTTATCGTCGTTGATGGCGACCAGCACGACGGACTCAATATCGTCGGCCCTGCCGGCAGCCTCCTTAACGGTGTGGGAGGTGTACAACTCAACGCCCTCGCCCTGCAGCGCCGTCATGAGTGCCTCGTCGCCGCGCACTGAGGATGAAACGTCCACTACGGCGGCCACTTCTATTCCCCTGTCCAGCGCCATTCTGGCGGTGTTGAGGCCCAGATTGCCGGAGCCCAGAACCACCATGCGGCGCGAGGACAAGGCCTGATACCGACTCATCAAGGAGTAGGCGCCGTTGGCCCCCATGGCGCCCGCCATGTCCCACCCTGCGAACCCTATACCCAAGTCCCGGGAGCCGGCTGCCACGATGAGGCGATCGTACTTCATTTGCCAGGATCGTTCGTCGTCGGCCAGGCCGAGCTGGGGGCCGTCGAGGACCCTGCTGGTCTCAGTATTTCGAAAGGCGCCCCAGATACAGGTCCCAAGCCAGATGTCGACGCCGGCTTCGTCCGCTTCCACCAGAGCGTTGTTAGCCGCAACCACCCTCCCGAGCATTGTGCCCTTGTCGCGCAGCGTGCCCGTGATCCGTTGGCCGAAATACTGAGGTACGTCCAACCCCATCATGGACATTCCGATGGGGTTTTCGTCGATGAGCGTGACCTGCACACCGGCCCTGGCCGCCTCGATAGCGGCGGCCGTCCCCGCTATCCCCGCTCCCACCACCACAAGAGGCCTGGAATCCATGAGAGGTACCTCCCATACAGCCGGAGAAAAATGCTCCGGTACGTGCTGGACTTACTTGGGCTCTTTAGACGTGCGAATTATGCGACTTTTCTCGGCGAAGAGGTCCGGTCGGGCAGGGAATCGCTCAGGGCCTTGATGTAGTCGACCCCGAAGCCACAGCAGGTTCCTATGACCTGGGCTCCCATTTCGACCCAGGTGGCGGCCTCTCGCATCAGCCCCTCCGCGGTGTCCTCGTTGGCAACCATGGTGTCCTGCCAGACCTCGAGATAGTCTTCTCTGCCCGCATCTGGATAGATGACAATGGGGCCGGACCATCGGTCGAGGACGACCTGGAGGGCAGCAGTGGTCTCATCGAGTCTGCTGTGGAACACTCCGATTACGTCGGGACTCAGCGCAACAATCTCGTCGATGCCGTCGGCCAGGGTCATTTCATAGTCGACCGACCTCCAGCTCGAAGTGAACATGGGCATCCCCATGCGGGTGGAATAGTAACGGTCATCTCCCAGACTCAACCTGACCGTTTCTTCGTCAGTCGCCAATGAGGCCGTAAAGGCCACCCACACCGGCAGTCCCGTCGCCATGGCCGCTTCCGTGGCGATCACCCTGGACTCGTTGTCGGCCCACATGTTCTCCATGAGGAAGAAGTCCACTCCCGACTCGGCAAGGATATCCGCCTGCTCGTCGACGTAGGTTCTTAGCTCCTCCGCCGAGAGGCTGGCGCCATAGCCGTAGCCGGTGCCGCCAAGGAGTGTACCTGTCCTGCGGTCTCGAACGGGGATTCGGCAGGAGATGGAGCCGGCGATGTACACCGCCTTGTCTCCCGCGACCCGATCCCTGGCTTCCAACGCCGCGTCCACGGACCGGACGTTTATCTCCCTCACCAACTCGCCGAACCCGGACGCCTCCAGCGCCGGGCGCAGGGTGTTGAAGGTATTGGTGGTTATGATGTCCGCCCCGGCCTTGATGTATCGCTCGTGCATCTGTCGCACGGTTGCGGGGTGCGTGTAGTTGCCGGGACCGCACCATGAGGCAGGATCCATCGGCACGCCCATGGCCTGCAGTTCAGTGCCGATGGCTCCGTCCAGGACGATTACTTCATCATTGTCAATCCTGCTCTTCAAGACCTCGTAGTTGGACATGAGCTGGTTCCCCCTGACTGGTCAATTCACTCTTCCGGCATTTCGCAGGTGGCGCTTCCGGGGCCGAGACAACCCACAACTCACAATGACGCTCATAGTAAGTACCCATTTGGGCAGTGTCAATGACCTTTCAGGACGGAAATATCATCATCTGCTAAATTGGAACGATGGCACTTCTGATTATGCGCGTGCCCAAAGGCTCATCGGAAAACGTGAGCAGGGACCTCGCCGGTCAACGAGCGGCGTTTCCACCCTACGGCAGGCTCAGTCTGAAAGGGTTCATTCTGGGGCGTTTTTCAATATATGACTATGGTCATGACCATGTTATAATGTGGTCATACTGTAGAAACAGGAGCGCGATATGGTGACGGACAGCGGCGTACCAGGTTCCGTCCGAACGATCAAGGCGTCCGAGTTCAAGGCCAAGTGTCTCAAGCTCATGGACGAGGTGGCCGAGAGCGGCGAGGAGATCGTCATCACCAAACATGGCCGACCGGTGTCGAGGCTGATGCCATATAGGGAGAAGCCCAAGAGCTTGTTCGGCAGGGGCAAGGGCATGATCGAGATTCATGGGGACATTGTCGAGCCTATGCCGGCGGAGTGGTTCGAGGATGTCGACAATTCTGCCGAGGACCTGTTTTGATACTCCTCGACACTCACGTCGTCTTGTGGCAGGAACTGGACGACCGAAGACTGGGACCGCAGACTCGGCGCACCATTGAAAAGGCCCTGCAAGAAAGCATGGTGTCGGTCTCGGCCATATCCTTCTGGGAAGTCGGTATGCGAGTGCAGAAGGGCCAGCTTGACTTAGGATTCGATTTACACGTTTGGCGACACAACCTGCTGGATGGAGGGCTTACCGAGCTTGCGGTTGACGGCGACATTGCGGTCAGAGCCGGTCTACTGTCGGACATACACGGAGACCCGGCAGACCGGATAATTGTTGCAACCGCCCTGGAGGGGCACCAATTGGTGACATCCGACCGGCGCATATTGGACTGGCCGGGGCACCTGAGTAGGTTGGACGCCACACAGTAGGGGCGGGTTTCAAACCCGCCCCTTTGATGGGTTTACTAGGGGCTAGTGGTTCAACAGGATTGTATTGAAGGGTAGAGCGACTTCAGTCTGATGCGTGCGTCCTCGGTGGTGAAGCGCCAGTTCACGCGCACCACATCACGATTGCGGCTCTTG
>DAOUKG010000003.1:0-83891 GCA_034421575.1 Dehalococcoidia bacterium | reverse complement strand
GACGTTTTCGGCATATCGCCTGCTCAACCCAACATCCGAAAACTCCCTCGCCCCATAGTTGACCGCTTCATAGAATCGCTGACCTACGCAGCCTGAATGTACAAAGTATAGCTTACATGGTAGGCGCGTCCTATTCACAAGTAAGAACAACAAGGCCGTTGACGTCGTCCAGGGCCGTGTTGCTAATCTGGCCACGAATCCACTGATGATACGGACAGGAAGACGTTTCTTTGGCGAACTTGCCCAAAGTCTTGTGTCCATGTTGGCATTACAGCCTTCGGACGATGATCGAATGAAATACTCAAAATTAAGGGAGCGATATATAGAATTACATCGTCAGGAGAAAGACCTATGGGAAGAGTTGCAAAGAATTCGGGAAGCTTACGACGCTTTGATTGCCTTGAACAATGCCCAGGCTAGATTCAAGAATGAATATACCCCCTCTGATTGGCAGAAGTTACAGAATGTGAAAGGAAGGCCAAACAGTGACCGCCTAAAGATGGCTCTGCAATTGGCGGACAAATACATTGACAGCGCAGGTAGTTTCTTAGATAAACTCTCACTCGGTCTCTCAAGAAACAGAGATCGGAGACAAATTTGCAACGTTGCTGCCCAGGCAGTGACTGACTGCCCTGTCCTCGGCCCAAGCCCAACGGAGGAACAGTCCTTCGAAGTCTGGCGAAAGTGGCTTGTGCAGGCTTTGTCGATCTCCGAGGCACTGGAGGCCATAGCTGCGTACCGAAGCGCTCTTGCCAAACTCCGCGAAATGAGATCGCGCGACGCCGTAGCTCGCCAATGGCGAAGGGTGCGAGACGATCTGACCGACTCAGGCGCAAAGCTCGTATCACTCTACGCTCGACTCGCACCGGATCGGTTGGAGCCAGAGGATCGTCAGGCCATAGGGAACTTCCGCGCACTGCTGAATCGGCTTGACGATGGCCAGATAGGAGACGAAGGCGCTTTTGTGTCTCGAAGTGACATGATTCGCTTGTTCCGTGATGGATCACGACATATTCCAGCTTGGTGTGTTACGAATCTCTCTGCCAGAAATAGCCTACCGCTAGAGCCAAATCTCTTTGATCTTCTCATCATAGACGAGGCGAGCCAGTGCGACATCGCTTCTGCCCTACCGCTTCTTTATCGCTCTAGGCGGGTTGTGATAATAGGCGATCCCTTCCAGTTGCGGCACATTACCAAGATCGAACAGCGTCGCGACAACCAATTGCAGACCGCCCACGGTCTGGGGGTCGATGATCTACGATTTACGTATAGCGAGAACTCACTCTATGACCTAAGCATGACAATGGGAAAACTCATTCAGCTTCAAGATCACTATCGGTCACATGAAGACATCGCCTCCTTTTCGAATCGTGTGTGGTACGAAGACACGTTGCGGATCTGGACCGATTATGCTCGGCTCAAGCCTCCACCAGATGGGAACTACGGCATCCGCTGGACTGAAGTGAGCGGAACCGCGACGAGACCCCGTGGTGGAAGCGTCTTCATCCTGTCCGAGGTCGAAGTGGTGGTTGAGCAGTTAGTCGACCTGTTGATGAATCAGGGATTTGACGGCACCGTAGGAGTTGTGACTCCTTTCCGTGCTCAGGCGAACATGATTTTGGAACGAGTCGCCAAGCGCATCCGAGAGGATCTTAGGAATCGTGCGCAACTCATCATCGACACTGCGCACGGATTCCAGGGAGACGAACGTGACATAATTCTGTTTTCACCATGCGTATCAAGAGACCTTTCACGTGGAGCTCATAACTTTCTTAAGGACACCGGAAATCTGTTCAACGTTGCAATTACTCGCGCCCGTTCATTGCTCCATGTCGTTGGCAACCGAGAAGCCTGCGCCAATTCTGGAATCCCCCACATCCAGCGATTCGCTGAATACTGCTTGGAAATAGAGAGAACAGGGAGGAGTCCTTATAAAACGACCCTGAGATCGGACGAGCGCATCGGGCCATGGGAAAAGCCACTGTACGATGCGTTGGTTGCAAAGGGCCTAAACCCAATGCCACAGTATCTCGTCAACCAGTACCGACTCGACATGGCTATAATCTGCGGCGAGATTCGTATCGACGTGGAGGCCGACGGTGTATCAACGCACCTAGGCTCCCGAATCGATGCCGAAAGGGACAGCCGGCTGACGGAGTTGGGATGGCGCGTCATCAGGTTCTGGAACCATCAGATCAGAGACGACCTTGACTACTGTGTAGAGACCGTACTAAAGGCGATTTCAAGAAATTAGGAACAGCCCATGACCGAGTCGGCCGACCCGCTAAATATCCGTCCGTTGCGGCGGCGTTTGAAGGAGGGGAAGGCAGGCCTTCAGGAGAGGAACCGATGAAGCAAAGCTACGTAGTGGTCTTTGAACGGACGCCCAACAACTACTGTGCCTACGTCCCCGATTTACCCGGCTGCGTCTCCGCGCACAAAACCTGGGACGGCATCCAGTCAATGATCAAAGAGGCCATCGAGTTCCATATCGAGGGGCTGCAGCTTGATGGGGACCCGGTTCCGCCACCGCGAATGTCGGCGGAAGAAGCGCTGGCCTACCACCGTTCCCTCCCCAACGACTACGGCGGGTACTTCCCCGTGCCCGACGACTTGGAAGATGAGGACCCCGTCGCCATCCTTGAGGTTGAGGTCAATGTGGAAGGGGCTTCCGTGGTGGCGGGCGGCTCGTAGCAAAGGTCGGCCTCGCCTTCGTCCCCGTATTTCCCCTGAGTTCTATCCACGCCGAGGTGTAGGCCGGTATCACGTCGCACGCCTGGAACGCATTGAAGCGAGGTCGCCGTCCTACCCGACACCCCGAAGTGAGAGGGCCTCATCGCCGGAGACTTCTCGGATTTGACCCCAAGTAACCTGTCGCATAGAATTCTCTGTGTATGAGGAGACACGACTGCCCATTTCAGGCCAAGACCGACTCGCCCGAACTTTACAATAACGCGGGAAATGCCACAAAATGCCACACTTTTCGAGCTTTTTACCGCTGCTGTGACTCTGTCAGGCCTCCCGTCTACAGCCTCTTGAGCCGGGCTTGACGCCTCCACCCCGCTCCACTCGAATCCCCTAGCCTCGCATCCCTCGCTTCTTTATTCCTTTCGGGTTCGCTGGTACCATGTTGCCCCTATTGCCACACCCGTAAGGAGCAGCCCATGACCGCATCGACCGACCTGCTGAATATCCGTCCATTGAGGCGGCGTTTGAAGGAGGGGAAGGAGGCGCTCGGCATGTGGCTGGGGATAACCGATCCCCTGGCGGTGGAGGCCATCGCCGCCGACTGCGATCTGGACTGGATACTCCTCGACATGGAGCATGGCGGCGCCGGGTGGGACGACCTCAAGATGGTGATGCTGGGGTGGAAGTGGTCGGACGTGCCACTGTTCATCCGTCCCCCGTCGCACGACCAGAAGTTCCTGATGGCGGCGCTCGACCTTGGGGTGAGCGGGTTCGTGGTGCCGTTCGTCAACTCGCCGGAGGACGCGAGACGGGTCGCTGAGGCTTGCAGGTACCCTCCCATGGGCATTCGCGGGAGCGCGCCGCGTCGCGTGAGCCGCCACTACACGATGACCGACGAGTACAAGGCCAGCGCCGACGATGACGTGTTCGTGATGGTGCAGATCGAGCACAAGAATGCCGTGGAGTGCGTCGAGGAAATCGCCGACGTGCCCGGCATAGACGCGCTCTTCATCGGGCCCGGCGACCTGAGCTATTCGTATGGGCTGCCGTTCCGGTTCGACCACCCGACGATTACGGGCGCGATCCAGAAGGTCGTGGACACGGGCAGGGCAAAGGGCCTCCCGGTCGCCATGGCGGTCGACAGTACGCCGGAAGAGGTGCTGCAGCGCATCGAGCAGGGAATCCAGCTTGTCACGGTGGGCCTCGACTGGATGTTCATGCGGAACGCCATCAAGGAGCAGACGGCGGCTGTGCGGGCGCTGTTGTAAGGGCGCGTTGGGGGGGATCACCACAGAGAGCACAGAGGGGGAGAGGTTGTGTTCAAGGCAGTTACTGACACCACTGCACGGCACCGTTCGGCCTGAGCTTGTCGAAGGGTGCGAGGGGCGTAACGCTGCTCAGGGCGAACGAACTCCCCTACCCACTTTTCTACCAATCATGAAAATGGCGGTAGGGGCGATTCGCGAATCGCCCCTACGGGAGGTTGGCCGAGGGTTGTTTTCAGAGGAACGACGGGGAAGGTCCGCACAACCAAGCGACGCTACACGCACAAACGACCAAAACAGTAAGGAGAAAAAATGTCCAAGAAGCACGAGATCATCTTCGAGACGGATGGGCGGCATTCGAGTGTGTACCTGTACGAGCCGCCGATGGGGATCCGGCAGTACGTCGAGCCCATCGACGAGGTGCTCGACCTCGGGTTCGACACGATCAGCTACGTCGTGGGGGACTGCGCGGTCCTGCTGTACGACACAAAAGTCGGGGAGATTTGGGGCCACAACTACGATCTCGTCAATCACGAGGTGTGGTACAAGGCGGCGTTCAACGTCCGGATGATGATCGAGAGCGGGCTCGATCCTCTTCAGGTCGTCTGCGACCACGCCCACGAGCGCGGGTTCAACTTCCTGGCGCACCTGCTGCTGAACATGGCCTACACCCCTCCGGACCGCGTCACGAACGGGCGGGTCGCCACCTTCAACACCCTCCACCCGGAGTGGATTGTGGGCGAGGAACCCGACTATCCCGAGGCCGTTCACGACAATCCGAACCGCATGTCGTACGCCGTGCCGGAGATCCGCGAGAACCGCCTGGCAATCGTCCGGGAGCTGGTGACCGACTATCCGACGGACGGTATCGAACTGAACTTCAACACCTACATGCCGCTGATCGCTCGTCGCGAGGTGGAGGAGCACACGGAGACGATCACCGAGTGGATGCGGGACATCCGCCGAGCGGCGGACGCGGCGGCAGAGGCGCAGGAGCGCAGCAAGCGTGTCGTCGTTCGCGTTGCCGCCGCGCTGGAGGGCAACCTCAAGATGGGGCAGGACATCGCTACATGGGTCGACGAGGGGCTGGTGGACACGATAGTCGCCATGCCTGTAGGCGGCGACTTCTCCAGCGAGACGACCCTGCTTCGTGAACTGGTCGAGGTGGCTACGGGGAACGACGTGCCCGTTCTCGCGGGACTGGACTCCGTGGGCACCGAGCAGACGCGGCTGACGCACAGGGCGGCGACGGTCAACGCCTACGACGCCGGTGTGAAAGGCGCCATGTACCACCGGTACTACCCGCCCCCACATCGTTATCCGTACACCACCGAGGACACCGACCGCATGAGGCTGGCGGCGTACCCCGATCTCCTGGCACACAAGGACAAGACGTTCTACGTCGGGCCGGGATTCGACCGTCGCGAAGCGGTATCCTTCGGCCTGACCGACCAGCTTCCGCGAGAGCTCACGGCGGGCGAGCAAGGGCCGGACATCACGATAGACGTGTCGGACGACATCTCCGCGAAGTCGGAGGCGGGCGAACTGTGGCGATGCGAGCTCCGGATCATGCTCCACGAGCTCGTGCACCACGACGAGTATCGCGTCTACTGGAACGGCGAGGAGGTGCCGGAGAGCAAGATGCGGCGTGCGGACTGGGTGTTCCAAATGCGTCCGAGCGCGGGCGTGCGGGGGTATCGCCTGCACATCGACCTGCGTAACGTCTCGCTTCCGGTCAAGGGAACGAACACCGTGCGTGTCGATCTCGTCAGCAAGGACGAGCAACTCGTCGATCCTGTTAGCATCCACGACATCGACATCGTCGTCGAGTACCTGCCGCACCGGAGCGCGCTCCGCGACGACGAGTCCTACGCCGGGGCGGCGGTGCCGTTCACGCCGTAGGGCTACATAGACAAACTTGGCGAGACCATGGACTACCTTTATGATAATTTGGTAGGCGCTGCCGGGTTAATCGCGACAGTGATCGGATTAGGGATCGCGATCCGGCAGGTCATCGGCGCGCGAAGGGCAGCCGAATCGGCCGAGGACGCGGCATCGGCTGCCCGGAGGGCAACCATTGAGACGCGGGAAGCCATCTACGGTGTACTGACGGTCTCCGACCTGCAACGGGTCATCGGGTACGTCCAACAAATTAAGAACCTTCACAGAGAGCAGAAGTGGGACATTTGCCTGAACATGTACCAGGTGTTGCGGTCGTCCCTGACCGATATCCGCGCTCGACTGCCTGAGCCGGCGGCGCAGTACAGACTGACCTTGCGAGAGGCAATTGACCAGGTGAACGCTATAGAGAATACTCTCGACGCCGCGGTTCGCTCCGGGGCGGAATATGCGGCCTCCGAGGACTTCAATAGTATTCTCAATGAGGTTCAGGCTAAGCTCGAAGAAATGGTCAGCAGAGTTCAGGTGCAGAAAAGTGAGGTGAGCACATAATGACCAAGATCGAAGAGATCCTTGAGAAACTGAATCAGCTGTCAAACGAAGGAAAGATCACATGGCGCCCCACCGTAAATCGGACGACGTTTTCCGCCGTATTCGGCGACTCTTCGGCCCTGATCTCCAAAGGGGGATTCATCTATAGCCTCAGGCTTCTGAATGAGTCGGGTAATGAAATTGGCCGTATAGATTCAGACGTTATGACTGACGATATGGATGCAGACAGTGTAGCCCTGATCTCACTCTACGAGTCTGCCCAACGGCAAGTTCTGAACGTAGACGCCCAACTCGACAACGTCCTAGTCGAACTGAACCAACTCTAACCTGCGCGGCCCCTCAAATGCAGCTAAAGATCACCGAACAGGAAAACAAGGGCCTCTTCGCGGACTGCACGCTCCCGGAGCACGAGCGACGCATCGCGCGGCTGCGGGAGGAGATGGACCGCGAGGGCGTGGACGGGCTGTACCTGACGCAGGAGACGAACGTCCGGTACGCGTCGGCCATGCAGGACGTGGCATGGGTTATCCACGCCTACTTCTACACGGTCTTCATTCCGCGCGACGACACCCTGCCGCTGGCGCTCTTCGTGCCGAACGGCGGCCAGATCCAGACGCAGGCAAGCTGGATCGACACGGTCGTCCGCTGGGACTTCCCGCCGGGGTTCTACATGGGCAGAGTCGGTGACTCGCTTATCGAGTCGTTCGCCGAGTGGCTTAAGAAGCTGGGACTCGACAAGGCGACGATTGCTACAGAGATGAGCGCGCACTTCCGGCTGGGGCTGTCCATCGACGTGCTCGACGGGCTGCGGGACGCTCTCCCGGATGTGACGTGGCGCGACTGCGGCCCCGTCGTGTGGCCGGTGCGGTCGATCAAATCGGACGAGGAGGTGCGGCGTCTGCGCGAGTCGGTGAGGATATCGTGCCTCGGCATCGAGGCGGGGTTCGAGGCGCTGCGAGAGGGAATGTCGGAGCGCGACCTCGTGAACGTGATGTGCGCCAAGATGTTCGAGGAGGGTGGCAGCGAGATCAAGTTCACGTCGGTGTACGCGGGGCCTGACCGCGTCCTGTGGGCGGACGCGACGCCACGCCGCGAGATGAAGATCAACCCCGGCAGCCTCATCCAGTTCGACGGCGGGTGCACGTACGACGGGTACTATACCGACATCAAGCGCTTCGCCAGCCTGGGCGAGCCGACCGAGGACCAACGCAGGTTCTACGACATCGCCCGCGAGGCTGAACAGGCGTCAATCGACGCCGTCAGGCCGGGCGTGACCTACGGGGAGGTGTACGAGGCGTCACAGCAGGCCATCCGCGACGCGGGATACCCGGAGTTCGTCGAGAAAGCACAGTCCTTCCGGTGGACGAGCATCGGTCACAACATCGGCCTCGACCTCCACGAGATGCCGGGCATCGCCAAGGACAACGCCGCGGTGCTCCAACCCAACCAGGTCATCTGCATCGAGCCGTTCTTCTACCACGACGGCGGCTTCCCCATCTGGAACGTGCCGAACAAGTACGGCTGCGAGGACCAGGTGCTGGTCACGGAGACGGGCCACGAGGTGCTCTCGTCGGACGACCTGGTGACCAGAGATATCTGGGTGGCGTGAGGAACCGGCGGGTTCTTCAATGGGTAAGGGACCAGTTGAACACCATCTACAGCATCGGTCATAGCATCCACGATTGGAAGACCTTCCTGGGTCTGCTGAGGCTGCATGGCGTCAACGTCGTAGTGGACACTAGGAGCGCTCCCGTGAGCAGGCGCGCGGCGTTCGCCAACAAGCGCACGATGCCGGCGCTCCTAGAACAAGAGGATATGTCCTACGTCTACCTCGGCGATGCGCTGGGCGGCAAGCCGTCCGACGAAGACCTCTACAGGCAGGACGGGAAGCCGGACTACAGGAAGATGCGTTCACTTGAGAGCTTCCAGGCGGGGATCGACACCGTCCTCGAGCTTGCGGAAGAGCAGACGGTCGTTCTCATGTGCTCGGAGGAAGACCCCTCGAAGTGCCACCGCCATCTGCTGATAGAGCCGGCGATGATTCAGCGCGGCATTGGGTTGATGCACATCCGGGGAGACGGGTCGGTGCAGCACTCGGACGCTCTTGCGAACAGCAAAACGCTTGCAAAGCAGTCTCAGACGATGCTGACGGTATAGGACGCCCCCTCTGTAACTCTCCCACACCGGGGCTGACAGGGGTAGGTAAAACGGACTTGCGGCTATGATCCGGCCCCGTCTCTCTGTCATTCCGAGCGCAGCGAGGAATCTAAAATCCATAACCGCAACCGCAACCCCCTGGATTCCGGCCTTCGCCGGAATGACGGTGATGGCTGTTGCGGCCGCAAGGGGAAAGCCGACTGAATTAATGCAGACCCGGACTATCTGAACGGCAAGACCTTCGTGGACTTTGTTTGATACACTGCTGGCACGATGAGACCGGGCAATAGTGGAGGCATGGTTGATATGCTTTGCCGGTTCTCCAAACGGACGTTGGGGGCGGCTGCGCTGGCCGCGCTTCTCGCTGCGGCCGTCTTTGCCTGCGCTCCGGAGCGGGACACTCCGCTGATTACCTCGGAAGAATTCGGCACTCCCACACCCTTGCCGACGCCCACGGCTACGAGGCTCCCGGAAGAGGCGGTGCAGATTTCGGGTCAGCGCACGAGCGACGCGCAGACGGCGCTCGACGTGGTGGGCAAGGACATCATCAAGATCGCCAACTGGAAAGAGGGCGGTCCGGCCATGCTCAACAGCCTCCTCGGCTACTTCATGGTGTGGGGATATGACTACACGGTCGAGTTGGTCGAGATGGAGGAGGCCGACTACCGGGACGCCATCGAAAAGGGCGAAGTCGACCTCGTGCTCCACGTGGATACCGCTGACGCGGACACCTCCGAGTGGCTGACCTCCGTCGTAGATAGCGGAACGGTGTTGGAAGGCGGCACACCGCTGGCCGACACAGAGACTGTGCGCATCGTGGTTCACTCCACCTTGACGGAGCGGGCGCCGGACTTGGTGGACTTCCTCGCCACCGCGACCCTTCCCGGCGAGGCATTCTCCAAGATCGCGGGGACGGTCAAGTTCGGGCGTGTCGGCGTGAATCCCGGCGCGGGGGCGTTCAAGTACCTCAAGGAGCAGAGCGCGGTCTGGAACACGTGGGTCCCGGCGGAGGAGGCGTCAAAGGTGCAGGCGGCGATCGATGCGAGCAAGACCTCCCTCCGCAACCGGACGTGCATCCCGCGCGGCGTCGAGGCCAACGACTGCGGGCGGAACTAGGCCCGCCTCATAGGCGTTCCCAACACACGGATGCTATGCAGGCACAGCGTATTCTACTGTCACTTCCTCCTGTTCCTCTCTAGGCGCAAGCTTTGTGATCACCGTGTATGGGACTCGTTCGCCTACGTAGCTTACGATTCTGTTGAACCTTGTAGGATCGAAGAAGGACGTTTCGTCAGCAATGAAAAACGGGAACTCCGGCAGGTAAGCCTCTCGTCCTGCCAGCATCAGAACAAGGGCGACCGTCTCCTTCTCACTCCGGCTAAGAGTATTTATCGTGTCAAGCTTTCGTTGGCCTTGGAACCGGCGAATGATCTTCAGATTGAACTGATCGTCAAGGTAAATCTGCTCAAAGTCTTCACTGAACTCTAGAAGTTCGTAAACCTCCTTTATGTGCTCATTGAACATGATCTTGACAGCGTTCTTGACCTCTTCCGCCTTGGTGGTCATGTGACGACCTGCCTGTTCGTGAAACCCGATTTCATCCTCCAAATGCAGGATCTCCTGTTGGACGTCGCCTATATCCTGAATGCGAGCTTGGAGCGTCTTAACATCTTGGTCCGTGCGAGCGATTCGCTCATCCACTCGGCGGCGTTTCTCCAAAAGCTCGCGCACGTCCCGGTCAAAATGCGCCTCCAACTGGCGCACTAACTCGCTGAGGTCTTTCCGTTGAGGGAGTAGCTCGTTGATCCTTGCTTCCGCCTTCCTGAGTTGGTCTGATATCCTGGTGATCTCACGTCTAGCATCGTTCATCCGAGCCCTAAATTGGCTCCTGACCTGAATCGCGTACTGACTGAATTCGTTTCTCTCTTTCTGTCGCTGTGTCAGACGCCATTGTAGTTCGTTAATATCTCTAGCAAGATCCCTTTTGGAGGATTCCAGCGCTCGTTGCCGTTCCCTTAGTTGCTCAGCACTGATGGAGTTCCCACATGCAAAGCACTCATCCTCGGGGTACCGCAGGTGCCGGTTCCAGTTGTGATCTGTATCCTGGAGCCGGTCCTGAACACTTTGCATGCGGCGTTGGAGCCCTTCGATTTCGCCCTTAATGCGGTCGATCTCCTTATCCATCACAGCGAGCTCTTGCTCATCATCCGGATGCTCACTCTCAAACTGCCGCACCATTTCACTGAAGCGCTGTTCTTGGTGAACGTGCGTCTCTAGAGTGTTCTTCAATCGCTCTCTTTCACCCTCAGCCGAGGTAAGGTCTTGAATAGACCTGTGCAATCGTCTCTGAGCATCGGCAAGCTTGCGGGCCTCCTGCTCGTTTTCTGCCACCCTCTCAGCAGGGATTTCCCTAAGAGCCCGCCGCTCTCCCTCAAGCTTTTCGAGTTCCTGTCGCCGCGTGCGGAGTTGACCTCTCAGAGTCTCGAGCTGGGCCCGCTGATCGCGATATCGGCTGAGTTGCGTTACCCTACTCGCCCGTTCCTGTGCGAAGAAAGCCGCTAGTAACTCGAAATGCTTGAACTCCGAAAAGTCCAACAATGTCGAGCTCAATGGTCTGCCTGCCTTGACTCGGTCTATTAGATCGTTGTCCTCCGACGCTATGCAAAACAGGTTTACCTTTGTGCCATCGGGGTGCAGCGGCTCACCACCTACCGACATGGCTCCATCGCCACCGCTTGTCAAAGTGCGCCTATAACGAGTGCCATTCGCCATCGTAAGTTCTACGCGCGCGTATTCCTCAAAGGAGTGTAAAAAGTAGTCCCTAGAGCGCAGGTTCCTGTCTTCGAGAACCAGAGCCTGTAGCGCATGGATCAGTGAGGTCTTTCCAGTAGCATTCGGGGCCGCAATGAGATTCAGCCCAGGACGGATCTCGTAGTCCCGTCTACCGAAGAGCCCACCGATGTTCTCGATTGCGAGGTGTAGAACTCTTTCTGCCTGAACAACCATACTAGCCTTCCTCCTTAAGTGCCTTCCATTCGACTACAGACCGTTGCGAGAGATCGCGCAGTTGCCGTCGCGTGGTCGGAGAAAGCTGGTCGACGCCATTAGGTAGGCCGCCTCGCGTGGTTTCCTTGAGGATACGGAGTCCCTGTGCGGCTAGTTGATCGAGAAGTCTAGAGCGATCTTCTCCAGTTCCTCTTGGCTTGCCAAGCCGTTCGATCTCAGCGTCTCCGCCGAAACCGGGTAAGAGCCGTGTCTGTTCTCTGCCTTCCACTCTGCTGACCTCCTAATCGGGTCCGGTATCTGCCACTGATGAAGTTCATCGGCTAGGTAGACATCTATATACAAGGGGTTTTTATTCTTTTCTTTCCAGGCGTACCAGAGTGCCAGACCATTACTCCTCATCAAGTAGACATTTGGCACCGGCTTGCCCAAGAAAATATCGGGGGAATTCCGTCGAGCTTTCTCCATGTTGTTTCGGGTTTGCGTTGAAGAAGTGACTACAATTAATAGAGCCATTGGTATTTCTCAGGGATGTAGACGTGCGCCTTTATCTATAGAGAATCGTTCGCGTATTGCTCAAGCACAAGTTTCTCCACGTCACGGACGCTTTCCAGCCCTCCGTTGGCTTGTATCCGCTCGACCACCGCATCCCACGGGATCATAAGATCCTCACAGCGGTCTCTGGCCACTTGAATGAGCGTTTCTTTTTCTGGCTGTGGAAATTCAACGTCGAGTAGCCTGTCTCTCAGTGCCCTGTCCATAAGACCAATCTCGTTTGTTGTCAGGATTACGACTACCTTGGAAGTGTCCAGTCTGTCCAACTCGTGGAATAGCACATTGTTCTGAGCTATATGCCAACTCTCACCCTTAACCCAGTCTCTTCGGGGAAACACACTTTCGGCATCATCGATCAAGACTATTCGATGCTCATTGCTATGTACCCTGAACATCTCGGTAATCGCGCGTTCGCTTTCACCGTAGCGAGCCCGGGCTATATCTGAACCGTCCACGAACACGATAGGATAGCCCAGATCGCGTGCCAACGCTTTAGCCATCACGGTCTTCCCAACCCCAACGTCGCCATGAAAGAGAAACCCCCGGATACCTTTTCTAACCTGCTTAGTGAATTGATGCTGAATGATACGGCGGATCTTGTAGAAGGTTGACAGGTACCAATCCCCTCGCAGGTGACTAACTTCCTCCGTTATGTCAGCAAAGGGGTTGAGTATTCGGAATGTGGCAACTGTATCTCTTCGTACCATCTGCTCTCTGCTACGGGCCTAGATCAAGGAACCTTTGGTTGGTCCGCTCCCGGATCAATGTTACCACCCTGATCGAATCCGGGTTCACGATTAGGGTATCCCCTCTGGTGTCTGCGAACAGCCGCTGCCCTGTGACCCTTTCTGCGTCTGCGTGTATCAAGTCTTGCCACTTCCGGCCGGCATCTGACCCTGCATCACGATTAAAGAGACGCTCTGCCTGCTCTCGGTCGATGGAACCTCCGAGTTCTCTCGCTCTGTTGAGCAACGTTACTACTGGTCGGTAAGAGGACAATCCTATCGCCACTCGCTCATCAGCATGTCGTCCTAACGAACAAAGACCTAGCAACCGTCCGATCGATTCTATCCCCATGTCAGGAGCATCAGCATCATCTGGATTCACGAAATCGTCCCAGAACTCCGGCACGGCGTATCGGGATTCGCCGTCGGGATCTTGTTCTAAGGCGAGTAGCTCCCATGCGACGAAATCATCGACGATCTCCTGGCCTCGAATGGAGTTCATAACTTCAATGTGCAATTCATACAGATACCGTTCATCGTTTCGTCTTGCTTCAGCTATAAGCTCGACTAGACGTACTGGCGGATTCGTTATCTGCCACATCGTGTTTGCCATGGCGGTGAGACCACGTACGAGGTCCCGTTGGCCTGTGGCCATCGCGTCTCTCAGCGTTGTAGGAATACTGTAGCCCAACTCTTCGGCTAGGTAATCCCGCTCGTCATCCATTTCCCGTTACTCCAAGCTGTCCGAACCGATTTTGCCGCGTACAATGAAAGCTCGCCTACGGGAACCGCTTAAACAGAGTACCCCGCGCACTGTTGGCGGTCAAGCGTAAGAAACCCCGGCGAACCTGAGAGGAATGCCCCGCATTCGTCCGTCGTGCGATTGACAGTTTTCTTTGGTTCGCATACCCTTGCGACGAGTCGAGGTACCGGGGCGACTTCAGAGGTGCTTTTTCCGGGTCAACGGTAGGTCGCTCCGAACAGTCTTGAACACTAAGAGGGAGGTGAATCGTGAAAGTCCCAGTGGACATAACGGTCAATGGGCGCACGTACAGCGATGAGGTCGAGCCGCGACAACTGCTCGTTCACTTCATTCGCGAGAACGCCGCGCTCACGGGTACCAAGGTCGCGTGCGACACGAGTCAGTGCGGGTCCTGCACCGTCACGATGGACGGGGTCAGCGTGAAGTCATGTACGGTCCTTACCGCACAGGCCGGCGGCTCGTGTATCACGACGGTCGAGGGCCTGTCGGACGGTGTCGATTTGCACCCGCTGCAGGAGGCCTTCTGGAACAACCATGGGCTCCAATGCGGGTTCTGCACTCCGGGCATGATCATGGCGGCCAGCGAGCTGCTGCGAACCAACCCGGAACCCACACGCGAAGAGATCCGGGAGGGGCTGGAGGGCAACATCTGCCGCTGCACCGGATACCAAAACATCGTGCTGGCGGTCGAAGACGCCGCACGGACGATGGGAGGCTAGACCATGACGACAAGAGTATTCAGTTCAGGCATTCGTCGTCGTGAGGACCCCCGGCTCATCACGGGCCGCGCCTCGTATACGGACGACATCAAGCTACCGGGCATGGCGCATGCCGCGATTCTTCGGAGTCCGTATGCCCATGCGAACATAACCAGCATCGACACGAGTGCGGCGGCGTGCCAGCCCGGCGTTATCGCAGTCTACACCGGCGCGGACATCGAGGGGCATCTGAACCCTATTCCGTGCGCGTGGCACATACCGGACTCCAACCTGATCATGCCGGACCATCCGGCCATAGCGAAGGACAAGGTCCGGTACGTCGGCGACGCCGTGGCGGTTGTGGTGGCAGAGACCCGCTACCAGGCCGAGGACGCGCTCGAACACATCGACGTGGACTACGAGCCGCTCGACGTGACGATAAATCCCAAGGCGTCCGCGCAGGACGGCGCCGCGCAGATCCACGACGACGTTCCGAACAACGTCGCGTTCAAGTGGACGGTCGCGGGCGGAGAGATAGACGAGGCCTTCGAGAAGGCGGACGTGGTCGTCAAGGACACGATCAACCTGCAAAGGCTGATCCCCAACGCGATGGAGCCGCGCTCGGCGGTCGCCCAGTACGTGGCGGCGACCGGCAACCTCACGCTGTGGGGGACGACGCAGAACCCGCACATCGCGCGCTTCCTGACCTCGGTGGTCACGGGAGTCGGTGAGCACAAGGTCCGCGTCATCGCCCCTGAGGTCGGCGGCGGGTTCGGGAGCAAGATCCCCTACTATGCCGACGAGGCGATCACCTCCTTCTGCGCGATGCAGTTGGGCGTTCCCGTCAAGTGGACGGAGACGCGAAGCGAGAACTACCAGGCGACGATCCACGGTCGTGACCACGTGGAAGAGCTAGAGATGGCGGCCACGAATGACGGTGAGATCCTGGGCCTGCGGACGACGGTCTACGCCGGACTCGGCGCGTACCTGTCGACGGCGGCTCCGGGAATCCCGACGATCCTCCACGGCCTGATGTACTCCGGCTCGTACCACATTCCGGCGGTATACGGCGACGTGTACGGCGTGTTCACGAACGCGACCCCTGTCGACGCCTATCGCGGGGCAGGACGGCCCGAGGCGACGACGCTCATCGAGCGGCTGGTTGACCTCGTTGCCGCTGAGACGGGTCTCGACCCGGTGGAGGTGCGCCGGCGGAACCTGATCGAGGCGTTCGAGGAGAACCAGGACGTATCGACCGGCATCGTGTACGACAGCGGTGACTACGAGGCCGCGCTCGACAAGGCGGTCGACCACATCGGATACGCCGATCTGCGCGAGCAGCAGGCATCGATGCGGGCGGAAGGCAAGCACATCGGAATCGGCGTCTGCTCCTACGTGGAGATATGCGGGCTCGGCCCGTCACAGGTCGCGGGAGCGGTTGGCTTCCAGGGCGGCCTGTGGGAGAGCGCGATAGTCCGGTTCCACCCGACCGGCAAGGTGCACGTGATGATCGGCTCCTCGCCGCACGGCCAGGGGGAGGAGACGACCTTCGCCCAGATTCTCGCGGGAGAGCTCGGCGTGCCGGTGGACGACGTGGACGTTATCCACGGCGACACGGACAACACGCCGATGGGCTGGGGCACGTACGGCAGCCGGACGACGGCCGTATCCGGCGCTGCTATCGCCATAGCCACCCGCAAGATCAAGGACAAGGCCAAGACGCTGGCGGCTCATCTGCTGGAAGCGGACGCCGCCGACATCGAGTACGACGACGGCAAGTTCTTCGTCAAAGGCTCGCCCGACGAGCACAAGACGATCCAGGATATCGCGCTGATGGCGAACGTGGCGTGGGACATGCCGGAGGGCATGGAGCCGGGCCTCGAGGCCAGCGCGTTCTACGATCCGCCGAACTTCACGTACCCGTTCGGGACGCACATCGCGGTCGTCGAGTTGGACGCGTCCACGGGCCAGATCGAGTTGCAGAAGTACGTCGCGGTTGACGACTGCGGCGTGCAGATCAACCCGATGATCGTCGAGGGACAGGTACACGGAGGCGTCGTGCAGGGCACCGGCCCGGTGCTGTGGGAAGGGGCGGTCTACGACGACGACGGCCAGCTGCTCACAGGCTCGCTGCTCGACTACGCGATGCCGCGCGCCGACAACTTCCCGGACATCGAGGTCCTGTCCAACACGACGGCGTCGCCGCACCACCCGCTAGGGGTTAAGGGCATCGGCGAGGCCGGGACCATCGCCTCGACCGCTGCGGTGTACAACGCGGCGATGGACGCTCTGAGGCCTTTGGGCGTAAACAGCGTGGACATGCCGCTGACGCCGGAGAAGGTCTGGAGCGCGATCAATCAAGCACAGAACGGAGGGTAGGCCATGTACGCATCACAGACCGGATACCACCGAGCCGGCTCGGTAGAAGAAGCCGTATCTCTCCTTGCAGAGAATGAAGACGCAAAGGTGCTGGCGGGCGGGCACAGCCTCATCCCGCTGATGAAGCTCCGCTTGGCCTCCCCGTCCCTGCTGGTCGACATCGGCCACGTGGACGAGCTCAGCGGCGGGGTGACGTGCAACGACGGGACGATCTCGATATCGTCGCTGACGACACACGCCACCATCGCCTCGTCGGACATCCTGAAGAGCGACTGTCCGGTGCTGGCGGAGGCGGCAGGCATGATCGGCGACCCGGCCGTCCGCAATCGCGGCACGATCGGGGGCAACCTCGCCCACTCCGATCCGGCCTCCGACCTGCCGACGGTGCTCACGGCGCTTGGCGCGAGCATCAACATCACAGGTCCCGGAGGGTCGAGGAGTGAGTGCATCAGCGGCTTCATTCAAGGGCTGATGGAGAACAACCTCGGCTCGGACGAGATCATCACGAGCATCGATGTCCCCGCGAATGGGGCGAACCAAGGGACGGCGTATGCGAAGCTCTCGCACCCGGCCTCCCGGTACGCCGTCGTGGGAGCCGCCGCATCCGTAACCGTCGAGGGCGGAACGGTCACGGCGGCCAGCGTGGCGGTGGGCGGCGTCCAGCCTGCGCCGACCGTCGGAAGCTCCGTCGCGGCAAGCCTGGTCGGGAATGCGCCGACCGACGCGGCGCTTGATGAGGCTGCCGCAGCCATCTGCAACGACATCGGCGACGACGTGCTGAGCGACATCTTCGCCTCCGAGGACTACCGCAAGGCTATGGCCGTCGTCTACACGCGACGCGCCCTGGGCTGCGCCGTGGAGTGTGCGGGGTAGGTCGCCCTATCGAGTGCCCTCTAGCGTGTTCAGAATTAGAAATCTCTCCCTCGTTGAACGGGGGAGAGATTTTTGGAAAGAGGGCTTGGCAATTCGGCACTTCTCGGCCAATCATTAGCTGGTCAGGAGGGAAAACGCCGCAGAATGACGACTATCCATGAGCAAGTCCTTGCCGCCGCCAGGCACTTGTGCGAAGGTTCGATTGATGGGACGTTTAGTCCTATTGAAATCATCCGGGAATTGCCTCATCTGAACCCAAATAGCGTTCGCACACACGTCATAAACTGGTGTTGCGTGAACGCTGACACGACTTACAGTAATCTGTATCCGTACTTTAAGCGCGTTGGTCGGGGCATCTATCAAATTGAACCGTTATTCCGAACGGAGGCGAACCGAAAGCCTGTGGAATCCCTCTCTCCATCCATACCCGTATCCGTCGACGAACTCCAAAAGGCCCTGCAGGAAAACCTGTACGTTGCAGACCGCAGCCTTGCGATATCCATCTACCTGGCGCTGAAGCTCAAGCGTCCGCTCTTCCTAGAGGGCGAGGCGGGCGTGGGCAAGACCGAGATCGCCAAAGTGCTGGCCGCGGCGCTCGATACCCGGCTGATACGGCTGCAGTGCTACGAGGGTCTGGACGTCAATCAGGCGGTGTACGAGTGGAACTACTCGCGGCAGTTGCTTGAGATCAGGCTGCTGGAAGCGTCAGACAGGTCCAGCGAAGGCGAGGCTGAGCAGGAGCTTTTCAGCGAGAAGTTCCTAATAAAGCGGCCGCTGCTGCAGGCCATCGAATCGAGCGACGGCAAGCCGCCGGTGCTGCTCATCGACGAGCTCGACCGCGCGGACGAGGAGTTCGAGGGTTTCCTGCTGGAACTGCTCTCCGACTTTCAGATAACCATCCCGGAGCTGGGCACGTTTCGGGCGGAGGAGCCGCCGTACGTCATCATCACGTCCAACCGGACACGTGAGATCCACGACGCCCTGAAGCGTCGGTGCCTGTACTACTGGATCGACTATCCCGACTTCCAGAAGGAGGTCCAGATCGTCACGAGCAAGGCCCCGGACGCTCCGAGGAAGCTGGCCGAGCAGGTCACGGCGTTCGTGCAGGAGCTTCGCACGGCGGAACTGTACAAGGTGCCGGGCGTTGCGGAGACGCTCGACTGGACGGCGGCGCTCGTGGGACTGGACCAGACCGAACTCGACCCCTCGGTTATCGACGACACGCTCGGAATCATGCTCAAGTACCGCGAGGACGTGGAGACGGTGCGCGGGGAGCAGACCCGCGCCCTGCTGAATCAGGCAATGAACCGAGGCGCGCGACGTGGCGGCAGGCGTGGCTGACGCGGCGGGGGGACACATCCTCCACAACCTGCTGCTGTTCGGGCGGCTCCTCCGCCGCTTGGGGTTGGACGTACACGTCGGGCGGATGCTCGACGCGGTGGCGGTCATCGACGACATCGGTCTCGCCAAGAAAGGCGACTTTCGTGCCACGCTCCGAACGCTTCTCGTCCACCGGAAGGACGACTTGGCCCTGTTCGACGAGGCGTTCGACGTCTTCTGGCGGCAGCCGAAAGACCCGCAGACGACGATGGACCTGCGGTCGATGGGCGAGCAGCGCCGCTTCCGGCAGCCGCAGGTGGGGCCTCCTCCACCCGGCTCGTCGACGAACGGCGTGGACGAAGGTCAGGACGAGTCCGACGAGGACATCGACAGGATCGACCTGACCCGCACCTTCAGCGCGAGGGAGGTGCTGCGGAAGAAGAGCTTCGCGGAATACACGCCGGACGAGTTTGTTCAGGCTCGCGCGATGATCGAGGAACTGCAGTGGGACCTGGGACGGCGTCGCACAAGGCGCTGGGGACGCGGGGACGGTCGGCAGCTCGATCTCCGAAGGGCGCTGAGAAGCAGCCTCCGGTACGGCGGGGAGCCGGTGCACCTGCCGACGAAGCGGCGGAAGACTACCCCGCGTAGGCTTGTATTGATCTGCGACGTGAGCGGGTCGATGGAGCGGTACACTCGTATGCTGCTGCAGTTCATCCACACGCTGTACGGCGGTCTGGACAACCGGGTTGAGGCGTTCCTGTTCGCCACGAGGCTGACCCGCGTGACGGGGCACTTCGACTACCGCGACATCGACCGGGCAATCGACGAGGTCTCCAAGGCGGTGCCCGACTGGTCGGGCGGGACGCGCATCGGGGACATCCTCAAGACGTTCAACTTCCGCTGGGCGCGGCGGGTGCTGGGATGGGGGTCGGTGGTGCTGGTCATCTCGGACGGCTGGGACAGGGGCGATCCTGCCCTGTTCGGCAGGGAGATTGCACGCCTCCAGCGGAGCAGCCACCGGCTGATATGGCTCAACCCTCTCGCGGGGTCCGCGAACTACGAGCCGCTGACGCGCGGCATGAGGGCGGCGATGCCGTATATCGACGATCTGATGCCGGTCCATAACCTCGCGAGCCTGGAAGACCTCGCGCGACACCTCAACACCCTGTCGGACAGCCGTCCGGAGAGGCGGCAGCACATAGCACCGCCGGAACTCGAGGACGACGCACCGGCGGTTTCGCGTGTGCGCGGATCGTCGAGGCACAGGACGGCCAATCCGACGTTCCGGCATCCGTTATGGGGGCGGAATGGATGAGGCTGGCTAGGCGGGCGCTGGCGAGAGGGTCTCGATGATGAGGGCTGCGCGTGTTAGCTGCTCGCTGTCCCATGTGACGAGGGGGGCATTCATGAGCAACGCCAAGGCGACGTATACGGCATCCGCGCCTCTGAGCTTCATACCCGCCGCGACAGAAGCGCTGACATCGGCCAATTCCCGCTCAATAGGAATTAGCTGAAAGTCGGGCAGCCGACTGATGACGGTAGAAGACACTCGGCCCAACTCTTCCCTTCCCGTGCGACGGGAAACGGCCCCGGAAATCTCCGCCAAGACGTGGCTGGGCCCAAGAATCGGAGTGCCAGCGTCCGTTTGCTGAGAGACCCAATCACGGCTTGCTGAGTGGGTCTCTTCCGTCTGCATAAAGTAGCTGACCCATACGCTCGCATCGACGACGTACATCTACAACTCTCGCCGGTCTTCCGCGACGGCATCGACGGCCGAGACACCGCTTGGCCAATACTTGGTTACGCTCTCGGCGATTCTGTCCATCTCGGCAAGGACTTCCCGCGCTCGGTATCTCTTCTCTTCGGGATCCTCCAGCGGTTCGAGCCTGGCCACGGGCTGTCCACGATACGTCACGACGAAGGTCTCGTTCGTATCTCGGACACGGCGGATGATGTCGCTGGCCTGCGTTTTCAGTTCACGTATCCCTACTTCGGTCATGGGATATCTCCTATGTAGTCACTTATGTGACCATATCATACAGCAGCCCATCCCAAACTGCAAGCCCCTCGGCGTGAGTGTTCAGTCTTGGAGAGGTGAACCTCCCCGCCCCTCTGGATTCCGGCCCCGTATCGTGGTACGGGGTGACGTTCCTTCGCCGGAATGACGGTGGGCTGTGTGCGTTGAGTGCTCTCACGAAGTATGAACAGTTACGGCGTATCGCGTTGACAACGTACATCTACAACTCTCGCCGGTCTGCCTTTACAGCGTCGACAGCCGAAAGTCCCTTGGGCCAATCGGCGATGCGGTCCACTCTTCAAGAATGGAGAGGTCGCGGGCGAGATGCGTCTCCGTGTCTTCTAGAGGTTCGAGTTTAGCTACGGGCCTTCCACGATACGTCACGACGAAGGTCTCGTTAGCGTAACGGACTCTGCGGATGATGTCGCTTGTCCGCGTCTTTAGTTCGGTTATTCCTACTTCGGTCATCGGGGTGCGCTCTGTTGTGGTGACTGACCTATCTACGATATCTCTCAGGCTGGCTGAATAGCAAATCGGCGTTGGGAATCGAACTTGTTTCTGTCTAGTACCGAGCGTTGACAAGAGTACCCGTTCTGATTAGTCGCTTCTGGATTCCCGCCCCGTATCGTGGTACGGGGTGACGTTCCTTTGCGGGAATGACGGTTGGGGTGGTTCGGGCGTCTGGGAGTGGAGCGGGCTGATTTTGAGGACTCGGCAATCGGGCTTCTCCTTTGCCTGCCGTGCCGGTTGCGCCATGGACCGGTGCATCGCCAACCCCCGACGGCTGAGAACCAGGTGCTTGCGGCCACCCAGCGATACGCGAGATACCAGGCAAACGACAGTGTGGAGACGGCGAGGCCGGTTGAGGCGCCGGGCAAGCGCATGGCGGAGTTGGAGGAAGAGAACCGGGAGTTGCGGGAACCAGCCGAGGCCCAGGCGAACCAGATGGAGGAGAAGACGGCCTTCGCCCTGCCCAGGGATATCGAGAATGTAGTCCAGTCCAGAGCGTTCGTGGTGAGCTAGTCGAACCATGAACGGGGTTGCCACCCTTCGACAGGCTCAGGGTGAACGGGATCCTTTTTAGACACCCTCGTTGGTCTACGCCTAGTTGGTCTTATCGCCACTTCCGTCGTCAAACGGTATATGATGGCTTGGCCGTTGTCGAGCTACGAGGAGGTGATTGAGCCTCGACGCCGAATGGGTTACCATCATGCGGCAGAAGCCGGCGCTAGACGCTCGGTTACAGATAGCGGACATGGGCCCTATTCCGACACACCGGGCGGCAACTGCGCTTAGACGGAAGAACCAGAAGTCGCCGAAGAAGTAAGTCCGGCGCCGCGGATCGTGGGGCCTTGCGCAACCTCAAATGAATGTGCAGGCAAACCCGTTCAGAGGATTCCTGCGGCGGACGTAGTCAGGGACTGTTGGAAACCGATGCTCGAGCAACTGAGTAATCTCTCCCCTCTCGCTCGGCGGCGCATAAGGCTTCTGGCATCAGTTGCCGTCGCCATCGGGCTGCTGCTGGCCGCTTGGCAATTGTTGCTGATTCTTCTGCCCCTGGTGATAAGCGGACTGACCGCATACTCGCTCATGCCCCTGGTGCGGGCCGCAGAGCGGACGGCGCCGGCTCGCCGCTGGCCCGGCCCCAGCAGTGTGATCATCGCCATCGCCGTCGCCGCTCTGGCGGTCATGATCGTCCTCGGAGTTTTCGCGATAACCGTGTGGGCGCTGGTGGACGGGGTGTACACCCTTGCTGAAACGATGCCCGTCCTGGTGGCGGAGGCCAGTGAAGAGTGGGTCAAGCTCGAACGCTTCTACCGCGAACGAGCGCCCCTCACCATCCAGGAGGCAGTTGATCCGCAAGTGGCGAAAATGTACGACTCGATTCTGGAAGCCGCGACCAATGCAGTGGGCAAGATCCTCAGCGCGGTCCAAAGCAACATCGCCCAATTCATAACGCTCGTAGCCGCTCCGGTTACGATTTTCCAGATGCTCCGTGCGCCGTCAGCTCTCTCCGACAGCAGCCGGAGGCTGATACCGGGGCCGCTGCAAGAGGACTTGCCGGAAATGATCCGGATCGCCGGTCAGGTCATCGTCGCCTATTTCAGGATTCAGCTTCTGCTCGGTGCAATCGTGGGCGTCGTCATCTTCCTCGCCTATTCGGTGCTGGGGATACCACTGGCTATGGCGTTGGGTTTACTCGGTGTGCTCTCGGAGCTGCTGCCGGTCATTGGGACCACGATCTTCGTCATACTGACAAGCATCCTGCTGGTGCTGACTGACATATCAAAGTTGCCGCTGGCGCTGGGCGTCTTCCTCATTGTTCAAGTGGTGCAGACTACCGTAGTGCAGCCCAGGCTCCAGGGGAGAGCTTTGGGATTGAATCCCATGGCGCTGGTGTTGGCCATGGCCGTTTTCACGCTGTTCTTCGGGTTGCTGGGAGCACTGGTGGCGGCTCCTCTTACCGCAGCCGTATATCACGTTCTGCGATACGTGGGCCGAGAATGGGAGCGGAGTGAACACCCGGCGGACATCTCATCAGAGCCAGGCGACGGGTAGCGCCCAGTCAAACTTGATTCTACACTTTCAGCCTGAATCTCAAGCTGAAAGCTCTTGATTTTGTCAAGTCTGGTGACCCTGTTGCCGAACGGAACCGGGCGTTCACGGATCGCGGCGCATGAGGCTGTAGGTCTGGCCGGTAGGGCCTTTGTCGGGCTGGGTGGCGAGGAAGAGGGCAAGGGGCACGACGTCTTCGGGAGTCTTGATCCATTCGCTGTCGATCTGGAAGACCGAGTCCGGTCGGTCAGCGAATGTCCGCGCGACGCGCTCGGTGAGGACTGGGCCGGGGATGATCTCGTTGACGCTGATGTTGTGCTGCCACACCTCCTGGGCGAGGACGTGCATCAGCATGGAGAGCCCGGCTTTCGCGGACGCATAGGCCGACTCGCCGGGTCTGCCGCGATGGCCGATACCGGAGCCGATGGCGATGATCTTGCCGGCCCCACGCTTTTTGAGGTGGGGTATTGCCGCGTGGGCGGTGTGGTAGGAGCCGATGAGGTTGACCTGAACGGTGTGCGCCCACTCCTCGGGGCTGCCACTCTCGATGTCGGGGCTTTCGTCGTAGTTGCCGCCGGCGTTGATGACGACGATGTCGATTCCGCCGAGTTCGCCGGCTGCGGTATCGAAAGCATGGACGACGGAGTTGTAGTCGGTGACGTCGGCCTGGACAGAGATGGCGGTCCCGCCGTTTTGCCTTATCTCAGCGACGGTGCGCTCGATTTCGGACTGGGTGCGAGCGACGCAGCATACGACGGCGCCTGCGGCCGCATAGCCAGTTGCGATGGCCCTGCCGATTCCACGACCAGCGCCGGTGATGAGGGCCACATTGCCGGTGAGTTCGCCGTCTATTGTGGGCATGAGGGGCTCCGGTGTCGCAAGACTGCTTGTTTAATTGGGTCTGGGCCTACCACGAAAGGAACACCCTCACCCCCGTATCGGAGTGCGGGGCAGGCTCTAGCCCTCTCCCGTTCGCGGGAGAGGGGACTGGATTCCCGCTTTCGCGGGAATGACGGTGGTTGGTTTCGGGCGTTCTCACGAAGTCTGAACAGTTACTGTTTTCGCTCTTGGGCACGATAGAAGCACAGCACCGGCTGTCCGGTCTTGCGGTTATGGATTTTAGATTCCTCGCTGCGCTCGGAATGACAGAGTTGTGGTGGCCGGACCATAGCTGCAATCCCATTTTACCTACCCCTGTCAGCCCCCAACAGGGGAGAGACCGGAGGGAGTGGCCGAGCTACGGCACGTCCATGGTGCGGAGGCGGTACTGGGTGAGGAAGAAGAATACCAGTGTGACGCCGACGGCGCCGACTATGGCGGCGGGGAGGGCCATGACGCGGTCTTCGAGGATTTCGAAGTTCGTGGCGTCGATGCCGTGAAGCAGGGAGAGCGTGTAGCCGCGGACGCTGAGGTAGCGGACGCCGGTCAGGAATGTGCTGAGCAAGCCCTCCCAGACGAGCACGTAGACGAGTCCGTAGGAGAGTGCGCGGGGAGTGATGAGGCCGGCCCAGGTGAAGACCGAGGCGTAGGCGGCGACTCCTGCAATGAGAGCAACGGCAACGGTGAGAACCACGCCCACATCGGCGCCGACCAGCGCGGTCGCAATGACGCCTCCGGCAACCACCACGGGCGCGGCGAGTGCGAAGGTGGCGGCCAGTTTTCCCAAGGCGATGTGCACTCGTGAGAGGGGTTTGAGGACGAGGAAGTAGAGCGTCCTGTCTTCAAGCTCGTTTCCGAATGCGGCGGTGGCGACCGTCATGGTCACTATGGGCAAGATGCCCGCTACGATCATGGTGTCGATCATCCCTTCCACGAATCCCTGGTCGAACTGGACATTTTCAGGATCAAAGAACCTGACGAGGATGACAATCAGCGTGGGAAGGGACGCCAGGAAGACGATCAGCAGCACACGCCACCGACCGAGGATCTGCCTGAGGGTTAGTCGAAATATCTGTTCCATCTAATGTCTCGTATCTGAATCTCGCTGTACGGGGTGGGGAATTCACCCTCACCCCTAGCCCTCTCCCACGACGGGAGAGGGAATTTCTCGATTCTAGCCCTCCACGATGTAGCTGAAGACGCTTTCGAGCGACTCGTCCATGGGTTCGACGCGGAGGAGGCGTATGCCACGCTGCGCGGCCACGCGGGCGACCGAACGCTGGAGCACCTCGACGTTCCTGCTGAGGACCAGGACCTCGTCGTCGTCAGCCATGGAGACGGACTCGATGCCGTCTATCTCGACGAGGGCGGACGCCATGGCGCGCGGGGAGTCGGAGACGACACGGACGGTGTATGGCTGCTCGTCGAGCTTTGCGCGAATGGCGCGGTAGTCGCCGGAGGCGGCGAGCTTGCCGCTTACCATGAGGAGGATGCGGTCAGCGAGGGTCTCGACCTCTTCGAGGATGTGGGACGAGACGAGGACAGTCTTGCCCTCGGTGGCGAGCTGGCGCATGAGGTCGTGGAACTCGATGCGCTGACGCGGATCGGTGCCGTTCAGGGGTTCATCGAGGATGAGGACTTCGGGCTGGTGCACCATGGCGGCGGCGAGCCGCATGCGCTGCCTCATTCCGCGTGAGTAGCCGCCGAGCTTCCTGCCCTGGGCCTCGGTCATCCCGGCGCGCTCGATGGCGAGATCGGTCGCATCGGCTACGTCGGTTACGCCGTGGAGCTTTGCGGAGAACTCGACGAACTCCCGTCCGGTGTAGAAGCCGTAGACGGCCTCGTGCTCGGACATGATTCCGACGCGGCGGTAGAGGTCGGGGTTGCCGCGAGGCGGTTGACCGAAGATGGTGACAGATCCGTCGGACGGGTCGGAGAGACCCTCGATCATCTTGAGCAGGGTGGTCTTGCCCGCGCCGTTGGGACCCAGGAGGCCCGTGACGCCAGGCTCGATCCGGAACGAAACGTCGTTCACGGCGACGACGCTGCCGTACCACTTCGAGATGTTCTCCACCGAGATGACGGCGGAAGATTCATCGGTCATATCGTCAATCTCCTGTAGCGAAGGAGCAGGACGGCGGCGGGCACGAGAACGAGGAGGGCATACCAGGCTATGGGTATGGAGGAGTGGAGTTCCTTACGGACCTCCACTATATCGTCCTCGCTCTCGCTGCCGAATATGATGTCGCTCATGTGTATGGGAGCACGTCCAACATCGAGGAGCGCGAACCATTTGGCAAGGTCGCCCGTTGCGCGTTCGCACTGGACCGACTGCCCGCCACTCGCATCAACAGTCATGGCAAAGTCTCCCTCGCACGAAGTTGCGGACGTGAGCGACGCGGCCAGCGGGAGGGAGATTATGAATACGCCGATGACGAAAGCGGAGGCGTAGGCCCTCCTCGTGGTGAAAGCGGACACGGCCAGGGGGATCGTGGTCACGAACAGTGCGACGATCGCCCCCGCAGCGAGGAACTTTGGTATGTCCAGCCAGTTGTCGCGCAGGTAGTCGACCGGATCACCGGCGGTCAGCAGGAAGCCGATTAGCAGGAAGACTTGGCCGGAGTAAGCGAGAACCAGAGAAAGCGCCAGAAAAGCGGACCACCGGGCGGCAACGTAGTCTATTGCCGTAAGAGGACGCACAAGGTAGAGGCTGATAACGCCACTCCTCCGGTCGGGGATGAGCAGCTCGGGGGCAATGACGGCGGAGAACAGCAGCATGAAGAGGGAGATGAGCTCGTAGTAGTCCTCGTGAGAGGGAATGAGGGCTTCCTCTGGGCCGAGAATGGCCGCCAGGAGGACGATTCCCGCTGCGGGCGCGGTGACGCAGAGGAACATGAGTATTGGGAGTATCTTGGCGCGCGCGCCCCTGCCGAGTCCGAGCGTGGTGCGAAATCCGTTGACCCACAGCGACCAGACGGCGTGGAGCCTGCCGTTGCGCGGCCCTTCGTAGTGCTGGTATCCGATGTCGAATATCTCGCCTCGCGCCTCGGTCATGCCGATGTCCTCCGGAAGATGTCGGAGATCTGTCCACGGCTGGGGGCGAGTCTGCGGAGACGAGCGTCGGCCTCGACGATGGCGTCGCGGATGTCATCGTACTGCGCTTCGCTCTGTCGCTCCACGACGATGGAGAGACCATCGATTGCGGCCTCGATGCCACGGGCTTGAAGGGCCTCGATCACCTCATCGCGGCGGTCGTCCACGTCGATATAGAGGGTCTCGGTCTCCTGGGTGAACTGGGAGACGGTGCCCTGCTCGATGATCTTGCCGCCCTCGATGACGATTATGCGGTCGCAGGTGCTCTCCACGTCGCCCATGAGGTGGGAGGAGAGCATGATGCTGATGCCGAACTCCTTGCCGGTGCGACGGATTAGCTGGAGCATCTCCTCGCGTCCGCCGGGGTCGAGACCTGCGGTGGGCTCATCGAGGAGGACCATGACGGGGTCGTGAACGAGGGCCTGGGCGAGCTTGACGCGCTGCTTCATGCCGGTGGAGTATTCCTTGATGTGCCGGTAGCGCTCCTCGTCGAGGCCCACGTGGCGAAGGATGTCGGCGGCACGGGTGCGGGCCGCGACGGCGGGGATGCCACTCATCTGGGCCATGTGGCCGAGGAACTCAGACGCCGTGATGGCGTCGGGGAGGCAGTCGTGCTCGGGCATGTATCCGAGGCGCGCGCGCACCTCGACATTTTCATAGGGCTTTTCGCCAAGGACCTCGGCTGTGCCTGACGTAGGCGAGAGGAGACCGAGGAAGAGCTTCATAGCCGTGCTCTTACCGGCGCCGTTGGGGCCGAGCAGGCCGGTGATGCCGTCGAAGACGTGGATGTCTACGGAGTCGAGCGCGAGGGTGTTTCCGTAGCGTTTCGTGAGGTCTTTCGCTTCGAGGAGGGGATGTCCGGCGGATGTTCCGGTCATGCGTTCACCGGGTTGGGTGATGGTGAGTGCAGTATATCATTTGCATTGGGTGCTGGGTCCCGTATCGGAGTACAGGGCAAGCTCTACGCTGGAGTGACGAGAAATGAGAACATTATAAGACCAATTGGGTGTGACTAGGCCGTGTTCTGACTAATCAGGCTTTCTGGATTCCGGCCTACGCCGGAATGACGGTTGGCGAGTTGGCTGTGTCACAGCAATTCATGGTGTAGTCAAAACGAATTGGTATTACAAGACCAATTGGACTAACGGGTGGAGGCTCAATGCAATTCCATTGGTCGGAACTCGCCCTGTGCTTGGCGCTCTCGGTGCTGGTTGGGTGTGCTCACGGGGACATCGATGAGAAGACTGAGCATGTGGAGCAAGGACAGGTAACGGATTCCTGTCCCGTCACATTCCCCAATGCCGAAGTGGTGCGGCATGGGGCGTACTTCAACTATGGAAACGGCGAACTGTGGACTTCCTTATGGCCCGACGGAACGGTGCTGTTCAGCGCCCGCGGACCCGGCTTTGTCAGTTCGGACGGGTCGCTCTCAATGAAGTGGCCCTGGTATCTGGAGCGCGGCGTTCGCGGCGAGCTGGAGATACAGGGCCGAAGACTGGACGCACCTTCGGAACGTTCGTTGAGCGCCAACCATTCCCCGGTCTTGGGAGATCCCGGGTTCCACGCAGGCGCAATCACCTTTCCATCCGAAGGCTGTTGGGAGGTGACGGGAAGAGCGGGCGACTCCAACCTCACGTTTGTGACGCTGGTGATCAAGGGGCGGACGTTGAAGGACGAGACCTAGAGGATTCACGAACAAGGAAAGTAGAAAGCATTGCGTAGCGAGTAGGGGTTCACTGCGAAGGGCGCAGAGTGAGGGGTCTTGTTTGACCTGACATTTTGTGACATTCCTTCCTGAGGAACGGGGAGTTTTGTGTAAGCGTAATGGTCTTTGTCTCGCCCCAGTCAGGGGAGAGATATGTCGGTCATCGCCCCTTACCACTCTGGATACCGGCCCCTTATCGGAGTACGGGGCAAGCTCTTGGCCGGAGTGACGATTGACACGGGCAGCCCGAAGCCGAAGTGCGATTGCCCTGACTTGGGGGCAGATGCTTCTTGAAATTTGAGGGACATTGCGGGACAAAATGGGACAACTCGTACTTGGCGGCTGATGTTCCCTTTATCCGTGAGGCAGTTGTGCCGGTGTTCCTCCTTCAGTTCTTGTCGCAGTTGATTTCGTGGTCGACACCGTTAATGTAGTACATATGTGCTTTCGAGTCAAGTCGGCGATAAGATTGGTAAGTGTTCAGAGTTGGTGGGGGGGGACACCCTTACCCCTGTAGATATCCGCGAACGCGGGTATGACGGAGGGTTGTGTGTGTCGAACGCCCTCACCCTAGCCCTCTCCCGCGAACGGGAGAGGGGATTAGATTCCGGCCCCGTATCGGGGTACGGGGTGAGGTTCCTTCGCAGGTATGACGGTTGTGGGTAGGGCTCCGCATTGCTCCAAAGGGATTTGAGGACACCTTATCAGCGCCATGCCAGGTTGCCGTTAGACTGGCGCCAGATGCGGACACGGTGTTTCCTAGTCCGGCAGGTGTATGCGTGGACGGAAGGGGTTCCGGCTCCTGCCGGGCCGGAGTATCGCATGAGGGCGCCGTCGTAGGGGCATAGGAGGGCGGTGTCGCGCCAGGTGGCGGCGAGCCGCGCTTCGATGTTGTCGGAGAAGCTGAATCGCAGACTCTGTCCGCGATATGCCACTTTGTCGGGGAATTTCTCCAAACCGCGGGCATGAGCGAGCGATCCATCAGTGGTCGATACGTCGGGGTCGCGGTAGTCCTCCCAACCGCAGTTGACGCACCTTGGGAACCGGTCGTAGAGATCGAGCGGGCCGTTGCACCTGAGGCACCCGTTATAGGCTATCTGCGAGATCATACGTGGTGGTCTGCTCCAAAATTGAATACAGAACTAATGTACATATCGTGAAGGCTAATAGTCAACTTGAATGGCAAGTATAGATGCCGATACTATACATATATGTGGAATAGTGGATGACACGGGACAGGTAATTGTTCAGAGTTGGTGAGGCAAACAGTCTTCACCCCATGGATACCTGCTTTCGGAGGCCTTTGCGTAACCGTTCTCCCGCTGAGAGGTTGTCATTGAAAGGGCATCATCCAGCTTCGGAGACGTCTCTGAATTCCCGCTTTCGCGGGAATGACGGGGGTTGTGCAAAGGTCTCCTTTCTCGGGTATGACGGTGGCTGTGTATGCGTCGAGGGATCTCACGAAGTCCGAACAGTTACCGGGACCGTTGCAATTGTTCCGACTTGACTAGATGAACGCTTGATCCCACTGGATACCGGGCCTCCGCCCGTGCGACGGTGTTGGACTCAGCGATGGGTCCTCACCGAATCCGAACGACTGGTGACACTTGCGTCTGAACGAGACAGGAGGGTGAGATGGTCAAGAGACGGCAGGCGAGCCGGGAGGTGGCGCAGAGGATCAGGCAGGCGAGGAAGCTGTCGGCGTTGAGCCAGCAGGAGGTCGAGGCGGCGATCGGGAAGTCGAAGAACGCGGTCTCGCGGTGGGAGCGAACGGAGGCGCAACTTGACGCGACGGATCTGGGGAAGCTGGCGCAGCTGTTCAAGGTGTCGGCGGACTGGCTTCTTGGTATCGACGAGGAGGTGGAGATGAGCGAGTTGGAACTGGTGCGCGACTACCGGCTGGCGTCGCCCGCCCTGCGCGCAGCCACTCTCGCAGGGTTGCAAGCAGGGCTACGGATGGAACGGGGTCCGTCAGGATGATTTCCCATGCGGGTATGCCCGAGGCGGATTCCTCAGGGACGGTGAAAGTGATGGGTATGGTTACTCGCGTGGTCTTCATGAGACTTGTGAAGAACTTGTGTTCTCATGGGATATTATCATGAGGAAGTGGGTTCTGCAAATCGGTGGAGGGGGGGCGACCACAAGGGTCGGCCCCTGCGTTCAACTAAACGGTCTCGAATAGGGCGTCGACGAACTGCTGGGGGTCGAAGGCGGCGATGTCTTCGGGCTGTTCGCCTGTGCCGATGTAGAGGACAGGGATGCCAAGCTCCCTGGTGATGGCGAGGACTATGCCGCCCTTGGCGGTGCCGTCGAGCTTGGAGAGGATGACGCCGTGGCATTCGAGGGCTTCCGTGAAGGCGCGGGCCTGGTGGAGTCCGTTCTGGCCGGTAACGGCGTCGAGGGCAAGGAGGACCCGGATGCTGGAATCGGGGACGTGGCGGGCGACGACGCGCCTGATCTTCTTGAGTTCCTCCATGAGGTTGGCCTTGGTGTGGAGGCGGCCGGCGGTGTCGACGATCACGACGTCGGCGTCGCGGCTCAGGGCGGCGGAGACGGTGTCGAAGGCGACGGCGCCAGGGTCGGCACCCTCACGGTGTGAGATCACGTCTACGTTGAGCCGCCGTCCCCATGTTCGTAGCTGCTCGGCGGCGCCGGCGCGGAAGGTGTCGGCAGCGCCTATTAGGACCTGCTGGCCGTCCTGGAGGTAGAGGTTCGTCAGCTTGGCGATACTCGTGGTCTTGCCGACGCCGTTGACGCCGACGACGAGCAGGACGAGAGGGCGCTCCGCCACGTCGAGGGGCGCATCAGCGTCGTCGATGAGGAGCATCGCCACCATCTCGCGCTTGAGGATGTCGAAGGCCTCTTCCGGCGTTGAGGGGCGCTCTTCGCGGAGGCGGTCGACGAGCTCCATGGTGGACTCGACGCCAACGTCTGCGGTGATGAGCACCTCCTCCAACTCTTCCCACAGTTCCTCATCGAGATTGGAGCTACTAATGAGGGAGGCGACGCGTCCAAGGAGGCCGCGCCGGGTCTTCTCGGTGGCTCGCCTGGTGTTTTCGGGGTCGGTCTCGCGGCGACGGAGGAAATTCAGCATGGGGGTCTCTTGCCCCCGCCCCCGTATCGAGTACGGGGCAGGCTCTCTCCAACGACGGGAGAGGGGGTGAGGAACAGGTCATGTTTTGCGGGAACGATGGATGGAGGGTTCTTTGTGGACGCGTGCATTCGATGGATGTTGTGGGTCATGGCTACGGTGCGAAGCCTTCATTCAGGGCGATCAGGATCATTATCACTATGAAGGCGAACAGGGCAAAGACCAGGACGAAGAAAATCGCGAGGGGGATGAATACGGCGGCGATAGCGCGTCCCGTGGAGAAGTTGTTGTTTGCCTGGACGGCGAAGACGGAGAGGACGATGGTCCAGACAGAAATGCCGAACCCGATCATCCCGGAGAGGGCCTGGGCGAAGTCGTCCGACTGGAAGGCGATGAATGCGACGGGAACGGTGAATAAAGCGGGCAGGTAGGCGAAGCCGAATCCGGCGAAGAGGCCTCCGTATGGTCCCTTTCCGCCGAGGATCCGGCCCATGATCCAGCAGATTGCCGTAAGGAAGGCGACGGCGGCGATGGTCAAGGTGGGGCCGACGACGATGGAGAACCCTTGCAGGGGGCCTTGAACCAACTCGACATCATCGAAGTCGGATGGGTCGAACGATGCGGAGGCGGTGATGGCCTGGGCGAAGGATACCACGACGATGACGATGAGCGCCCAGCCGATGGGGCGTCGGCGAACGATGGTCAGCATGGTCGGGACCGGGTTGAAGATCACGCCGACGCAGGTCCCGAGGAAGCTCTGGTTGGAGGACTGTTGTTGGGCCATGTTGGTGGCTCCGTCGTCAGCCAGCAGGGGCGGTTCCCAAACTGCCCGAGGACCGAGCGCGATTGGGCGGGTCTATTTTCGCAACAGCGACGATGCTGTTGAGGAGCGCGGGTATTAGCGCGCCGTTTCTCCTAGTCTCGGTCAAGACGCGAGTTCGACGCGAAGCTTCAGCCCCAGAACCCGGGTGACCTTGAGCACTGTAGAGAAGGATGGGTTGCCTTCGTCCGATAGGGCCTTGTAGAGGTTCCCCCGGTTCAGACCGGCATCCTGAGCCAAGGCGCTTATATTTCGGGACCGGGCGATGCTGCCGAGGGCGGCACGAATCAGGCTGCCGTCGCCAGGGTCCTCGTCTATCGCCGCTTCCAGGTACAGTCTAGCATCCTCCGAGGTTTCGATGTAGTCTGCCGCATCCCAAGGCGTAAAGGTCTCAGCCATGCATTCTCCTCCAGTCCGTCGCCATTCGCTTCGCTCGTTCGATGTCGCTCCGCTGGCTATCCTTGTCTCCACCACACAGCAGTGCGATCACCTCTGCACGGACATACACGAAGTAAACCCGATACCCCGGCCCGTAGTGAATCCGCAACTCCGACACACCACTGCCCACTGACTTGGCATCGCCGACATGCCCCAATGAAACCGTCTCAAGACGGATATTGATTCGGGCAATGGCTTGGCGGTCTCGCAGACCACGCAGCCACCGCTCAAACGTCGCGCTCTTAAGTACCTTGATGATATGTGCATTGTACGCTATGGCGTACACGCCTGTCAAAAAATCCAGGGATCCAACGAGTTTCCCATCCTCCGGTCTCTGTCACCACGCCGTCTCTTCGTACGGCATGAGCGAATGCCATTCTTAGCCACGTTCCGCGGCGATATGTTCCAGAGCGGCGCGCGCCAAGAATCCCGAGCGTGATTCGCTGGACCTAGCCGCTGCCTCGTCGACGAGCGCAACGACACGGGCAGGCAGGGTGATGTTGAGGCGGACGGCTTTGTTCTCGATGGTGGAGAGGTCGACGTCTACAAATCCCCAGTATTGGGCGTCCCGGTAGTCTTCGTTGGCATGGTGCTCTTGGAGGGGTCTCGTCTTGGGCAGCAACTCGCCCGCCATGAACATTGCCTCGACATGGCATAGGACGGCTTCCTGGGCGTTGCTAAAAGCCTCGTCAATCGTGTCCCCTCCAGAGAAACAGCCCGGCAGATCCGGTATGGTTACTCCGTAGCTACTTCCCTCATCCTTATGGATTACTACGGCAAATCTCATCAGCGTGTTCTCCAGTCCCAGCCAGCTTGCCGGAAGATGCTCCTCAACGTGCCTGTGGGGATGTCCTTCTTTGGATGCACAACCGTCACCCGACCAGGCTTGCGAGGATGCTTGAAGTTATGGTGACTGCCCCTTCTGTTGTCGAGTCGCCAACCCTCGCGTTTCAGCCTCAAAACAACGTCCCTACTGTCCATAAGTATACAATACACACTGAGGTGAAGGTGTCAAGTTGCTGGCTTCACATGCCCAACCTCTCAGTCTCGCGTGAATCAACGGCGACATTGGGGATTTCCGTGTGGTCGGCATTCGCACAAAAATGTGCTATTATAGGTTCATGGATGGGAGGGAGTTCGTTAGGCGGGCGCGGCGATATGCTCGCAGGAACAAGCTGGACTTCAGCTTCGATCCCATCAAGGGAAAAGGAAACCACAGCGAAGTCGAAATTGGGGGTCGGAGAACCATAGTCAAGAAGGGTGAGATACGCCGGGGTCTGCTGGCGGCGATGCTGAAGCAGCTCGAAATCAATCCAAGGGAGTTCTAGCAATGAGATACGTCTTCCCTTGCAATATCGTCCCTGACGAAGAGGAGAGAAAGGCTACTGGACGGGAAGCCTACCTCGTGACCTTTCCCGACGTCCCGGAGGCCATCACCGGTGGGGATTCTTGGGAGGAGGCGCGGGAGATGGCCGAGGACGGCCTGGGCGTCGCTCTTGGCATATATGTGAAAGCCAGGCAGGATATCCCGAAACCTAGTCCCTTAAACGATGGTCAGGTGATGATAGCCGTACCACCGATCATCGCGGCGAAACTGGCTCTCTATACAGCCATGCGGGCGCAGAACATCACCAACGTGGCTCTTGCCGCCAAGCTCGGCATCTATGAGAGCGCGGTGCGCAGGATCGTCGATCCGAACCATCGCTCCCACATTAGCGAGGTCGAAAAGGCGCTTCGGGCCGTGGGAAGGTTCCTGCTGATTGAGGACAGGGAGGCGGCATAGCCACGTATTGGCGGTCTTCTCACGCCGGGTGCGAAGACTGGGCCGACCGAGGCCAGCATTACCCCAATGAAGGCCCAGGCGATGAGTTTCTTGGCACTCACCGCGGTCTCTCCTCCGGTATAACGGGTGTCCGTGCGAGGTTGGGGGCGTTGTTTGCACATCCTCACAGGCGTCAGAGTTCCTTGACAGGCGTTTATACATCGTCGGTACAATATAGTCATGGAATATGAGTGGGACGAGGGGAAGAACGAGACCAACATTGCGAAGGGTCGCGTGGACTTCGCCTCAATGGAACACTTCGAGTGGGAGACGGCCAAGATCGCGAGGAGCGATCGACATGGTGAGATTCGATGGACTGCCGTCGGATATATCGGCAACCGCCTTCATCACGTGGTCTTCACCGAGAGAAATGACCGGATACGAATCATCAGCTTGAGGATCGCCAGCAAGCAGGAGGTGCGGGAGTATGCCGGGACTTAAGCCGAGCCACGTCAGCCCAACGGACGCGGAAGAAGTCGATATCCAAGCGCAGATCGCCGAGGACCCGGACGACTTCGAGAAAGACTCGGAGTGGTTCAGACGCGCACGCCCTGCCACCGAGGTCGTGCCGCACATCGTGGAGCAATACCGCCGCACGCGCGGCAAGCAGAAGGCGCCGACGAAGGAGAAGGTTACGGTGCGGCTCGACGCGGACATAGTGGCCCACTTCCGCGAGGGCGGCAAGGGCTGGCAGACGAGGCTGAACAACACGCTTCGCAAGGCCGTCCTCGGCGGGTGATGACGTGCCCGGCGTCTGCTGCGGGCGGGTTATCAAACGCTTCTACGGTCTGTCGTGCGGTTTGCAAAGTCCGTAAAAGTCGTTCGTGGTGAGCCCTTCGGCAGACTCAGGGCGAACGGATGGATTCGTCCCCATTGGCATGATTCGACAAAGAGCGAATCACACTTCAGACAGTTCTCCTTTAGTGCGTTCCGCTGCGATGTGCTCCAGTGCGGCGCGGGCCAAGAAGCCTGAGCGTGATTCGCTGGATCTCGCCGCGGCCTCATCTACGAGAGCAACGACACGGGCAGGGAGCGTTATGTTGAGGCGGACGGCTTTGTTCTCGATGGTAGAGAGGTCGACGTCTACAAATCCCCAGTATTGGGCGTCGCGGTAGTCCTCGTTGGCATGGTGCTCTTGGAGGGGTCTCGTCTTCGGCAGTGGTTCTGAGACCATGAACAGGGTCTCTATGTGGCCCGCGATGGCTTCCTGCGCGTTGGTCAACGCCTCGTCCAATGTGTCACCACCTGAGAAGCAACCGGGCAGGTCGGGCACGGTGACTCCGTAGCTGCTCTCCTCCTCTTTATGAACTACTACGGGAAATCGCATCAGCGTGTCCTCCAATTCCAACCTGCTTGCCGAAAGATGCTCCGAAGCGTTCCTGTGGGTATGTCCTTCCGTGGATGCTGGACAGTGACCACTCCGGGCCTTGCGGGGTGTATGAAGTGGTGATGACTTCCTGTCACGTTCCGAAGCGTCCAACCATTTCTCTGCAGCCTCCGTAATACCGCCCTACTATCCATGTGTATACTATACACACAATTGAGGAGGGGTCAAGGGACGACTATCACCGGGAGCAATCAAACCTAGATGACTACGGGGTCGTCGGAGCGGAAGTGGAAGACCTTGCGGACGGGGGCGACGACTTTCCAGTGGGTCATCGTGCCTATGGGGACGAAGAAGAGGTCTCCGGCGCGGTAGGTCGCGGTGTTTCCGTCCTGGTCGGTTATGACGGCCTCGCCTTCGATGAAGTAGATGGTCTCGTCCCAGGTGTATTCCCAGTTGAAGGAGCCGGGCTCGCACGACCATACGCCGTTGGCGAGTCGCTTGTCGTCGGACTGCCAGAGGAGCTTGCCCTTGGCTATGGGGTTGCCGTCGACGATCGCTTCGTCGGGGAGTGTCCAATCGTCCAGTTCTACGTCGGCTGCGGTGGCCTTTGGGATGCGGGCTGTGGTCAGAGTCATGGGGAAAGACCTCCTGGTGGGGTGTGCGTATGATAAAGGCTAGGGAAGAAAGTAGAAAGTAGTGCGTAGAAACTGGAGGGTGTTACGAGTCCGTCTCAAAACCATCGACATTGATGTTGAATTGCCCTTCGACAGGCTCAGAGCGAACGTGGTTCCTGCTATCACTCCTGAGCTTCAGAACTCTTCGACGTTTATGCAGGGATAGTCTCTATGTATACCGAGATACGGGGCTTGGGGGTTTGCTATGCTGTATGGGGTGGTTTATTGGTGGCTGGGAGTTTCGGTAGAGAGGGGCTGATAGTCGATGTTGGATAAGGTTGTGCTGGACAAGCTCGCTACGGTCGAGCAGCGCTCCGAGGAGCTGGAGCAGCAGATGGCGGACCCCGAGGTCGCGGGCGTTTACTCGCGGTTTCAGGAGGTCAACAGAGAGCACAGTTCGCTCAGGCACATTGTGTCCTTGTTCCGTGAGTATCGGGGCATCATCGGTGAACTGGAGGATGCCCATACCCTGATCCGTGAGGAGAACGACCGGCAGATGGCCGCGCTGGCCCGCGAGGAGATCGAGGGACTGGGGAGGCGGCAGGAGGAGATCGAGCACGACCTTCGCATTGCGCTGATCCCGAAGGACCCGAACGATGAGAAGGGCGTCATCGTCGAGGTGCGAGCAGGCACGGGCGGCGAGGAGGCAGGCCTCTTCGCGGCGGAGATGTACAGGATGTACACGCGGTACGCCCAGCGTCACAACTGGGGCGTGGAGGTCATCAGCAGCACGGAGACGGGGCTGGGGAGCATCCGGGAGATAGTATTCCAGATCGACGGCAACGGGGCGTACAGTCAACTCAAGCACGAGAGCGGCACTCACCGTGTTCAGCGCGTGCCCGTAACGGAGTCGAGCGGGAGGATACACACGTCGGCGGCGACGGTGGCGGTGCTGCCCGAGGCGGAGGAGATCGACGTGCAGATCGACCCGGACGACCTGGAGATCGACGTCTTCCTGGCCGGCGGGCACGGCGGGCAGAGCGTGCAGAAAAACGCGACGGCGATCCGCATCACCCACAGGCCGTCGGGCATGGTAGTACAGTGCCAGGATGAGCGTTCGCAGCTCAAGAACAAGGAGAAGGCGTTGTCCGTGCTCCGTTCCCGGCTGCTGGCGCAGGAGGTGGAGCGTCAGCAGGCGGAGATATCGGAGGACAGGAGATCGCAGGTCGGCACGGGCGACCGTTCGGGCCGGGTGCGGACGTACAACTTCCCGCAGGACCGCGTCACCGACCACCGGGTGGGCTTCACGCGCCACAACCTCGAAGCGGTGCTGGATGGGGAGATCGACGACATTCTCCATCGCCTTGTCGAGGCCGAGCAGGCTCGGAACCTGGAGAGCTTCGGCGCATGAGGCTGCGGGAGGCCTGGGCGCGCTCCCGCAAGCGGCTGGAACTTGCCAACATCCCCGACGCGGGCATCGAGTCGCAGGTCCTTCTTCGCTACGCGCTTGGCATAGACCAAGCGACCTTTCACGCCTCCCCGGACCGCGAACTGAGCGATGAGGACGCAGAGGCGTTCGAGCGTATGGTTGAGCGGCGGGTCGAGGGGGAGCCGCTGTCGTATATTACGGGGCATCGTGAGTTCTACGGACTCGATTTTTTCGTGACGCCGGATGTATTGGTGCCTCGACATGAGACTGAACTCCTGGTCGAGGCGGTGTTGGAGTATGCGCGGAGTCGGGGCGACCATGCTTTGACTATCGCGGACATCGGCACTGGGAGCGGATGTATAGCGGTCGCGTTGGGGCATCACCTGCCGAACGCGACGGTGTATGCGACGGATGTGAGCCACGAGGCGCTGCGTATCGCTGACAAGAACGTTCGAAAACATGGACTGGAAGGGCGGGTACATCTTCGACAGGGAGACCTCTTCGAGGCGCTGGACGGCCCTGTGGACGTGGTGGCGTCCAATCCGCCGTATCTGAGCACCGAAGAGGCTGCCGATCTCCCGCCGGACGTTCAGCGAGAGCCGAGGATTGCGTTAGCCGCCGGGTCGGACGGGATGGACGTGCTGAGCAGGCTTATCGAGGGAGCGCGAGAGTATGTGAAGCCCGGAGGGCTGCTGGCGTTGGAGATCGATCCTCGGCGGCTGAAGGCTGTGGAGAGGCTCGCGGGGCGGGCTTTTGAGGGCGGGGAGGTTGCGGTCATCAAGGACCACATGGGATTGGACAGGGTGGTTACGGTTAGGGTTGGGTAACAGACAAGGAGGTCTGACATTGGAACCAATTGCTGATGACATCATGGCGCTGATAGGCCGCGCACCTTGGCGCGAGGCGGTTACGTACAGGGATTCGTGGCCACATGAGTATGTCGTAATCAAGAAGGACGGCCAAGAAGACTTGCTGGCCGCGTTCTGCGAGCGCATCTCACGAGGAGAGGGCGTTGAGTGCGAGTTCTTCGGCCAGAGACGGGACTACCTCTTTTTAGGCCAACACAAGTACTGGATAATGTATGAGTGTTCCGACATCAACCTGGAGGAATACGACGATGTGCTTAACCGCGCGCTGTTGTACCGCGACCGGCGAGACTTCGTAATTCAACCGGGAGACACCGGGAAGTGAGGAGAAAAACCAGCCATGCCCGAAGACGAGACAGAGCAAGCGGACGTACGCGATAAGTGGGAGCACGAGGCCCACAATTTCACTCCTTGGCTCGCCAAGAACCTTCATCGGCTGGGGGATGAGTTGGGGATGAAGCTGGAAGCGGTCCAGACTGAGGTGCCGGTAGGCCCGTACTTTCTCGACATTCTGGCGAAAGATGCCGACGAGGACGTATTAGTAGCCATCGAGAACCAGTTGGAAGAGACCGACCTCCACCATCTCGGACAGCTGCTCACCTATGCGACCGGATGTGACGCGCAGGTCGCAGTATGGGTCGCGCCGGAGTTCTGCTATGAACATGCCCAGGCGCTGCACCGGCTCAATGAGTGGACGAAGGAGAACATCAGGTTCTTCGGGGTCAAGGTCGAGGTCTTTAAGCAGGCTGGCGGTGAACACCTAGAAGCAAGATTTCGCAAGGTGGTATACCCCGGCGGCTGGAACAAGGATGTGACACTCCCGTCGGGAGAGATGCCCGCGACCAAAAGGAAGTACCACGAGTTCTTTCAACCACTGGTTACCAAGCTGATCGGAGAGGGCTTTGCCGATAAGGCTGTCAATTACTTTGACCACACCGGCCGGTTCTTTCCCTCTCGGTTCGACGAACATACAGGTTACGCGGTCAGCTTCTGGAAGAATGGCGCATGGGCATCTCTCCATGTTCGAACGTGGGACAGCGTTGAGCGAAACAATCGGATATTCGACGAACTGCAAAAGGCCAAGCCTGAGATCGAAGAGTCCCTCGACGCTGAATGGGTATGGCACAGATTCGGACCCAACTCTTTCTTCACCATAAGCATTAGAAGAGACAGCTCGATAGACGACCCGCCGGAGAAGCTTGAAGAGATCAGAGCATGGATGCTTGATCTCCTTCCGAAGCTCAAGGAAGTCTTCGACCCGCGTCTTGCAAAGGCGCTTGCTTCCAAGTGACGGGCAGCCTGTTCAACCTGAGGAGTCGCCGACCATGACAGTTCATATCGGGACAGAACGACACCCTCACCCCAGCCCTCTCCCACGACGGGCTGACAGGGGTAGGTATTTGTCTATCGCTCCACTCTCCATTGAACAGAAGGCAACCTGGCTCTGTCATTCTGAGCGGAGCGTAGCGGAGTCGAAGAATCTAAAATGTCTGTCCTAACCTGAAGATGACATAGGGAGTTCTTACGCTGTTTTCGCTCTTGGTCACAATACAAGCGTGGCCCTCGCCATCCGGTCTTGCGGTTATGGATTTTAGATTCCTCGCTCCGCTCGGAATGACAGTGTTGTGGTGGCCGGATCGTAGCTAAAATCCGTTTTACCTACCCCTGTCAGCCCACGACGGGAGAGGGGGCAATAGGATTCACCGCAGAGGGCGCGGAAAGCGCAGAGTCTGCGTAGCTTAGGAGTCGCCAACCATGACAGTCCATATCGGGACGGAAAGACAGCTTTTTCTGGATGACCATCTCATAGAGAGCCTCGACGGTGTTGAGGTTGTGATGGAGCGGCCCGTCAAGCCGGAAGGCCCGGTGTTGGAGGGGACGGAGCCTTGGGAGGTAGGCGTTGCCAGTATTATTGGCAATTCGCTGCACTACGATGAGGAAGATGGACTGTTCAAGGCGTGGTACGACACAAAGTGCGGGGTGGCTTACGCCACGTCGGAGGACGGCGTCCACTGGGAGAAGCCGGGCCTGGGAATTCGGGAGTACGAGGGGTCGGTCGACAACAACCTCGTGAGTCCGGGACGGAACTTCAGCGTCATCAAGGACGTGAAGGACGGTGACCTGTCGAAACGGTACAAGGCGATGTACTGGCACTCGTCGAAGGACCCCGACGCGCCCTGGGGCGGCAAGGGGCACTTCGTGGCGTACTCTCCCGACGGGGTTCACTGGACACCCGGTGAGCGGAATCCGGTCATCGACTTCCGCAATGGACTGACGGACGGGCAGTTCGTGCTGGGCTGGGACGAGAATCACGGCAAGTACGTGGCATACATGCGGCCGAACGTCTACTTCTTCGATCCTGACAGGAGGACGTCGGCGTGGGTCGCGAGCGACGACTTCGTGAACTGGGGCCCGCCGGTGTTGGCCGTAGAGCCGGAAGAGAATGACGCGGTAGAGATCGAGTACTACCGCATGACGGTGGCGAAGTACGAAGGCATCTACGTCGGCTTCATCTGGGTGTACCACAACGACGTGGTGGAGTTCGCCGACCAGTCGCGGGACTCGCTACTGGCCACGAGTCGGAACGGGATCACATGGAGCAAGCCTTTCGGCAATGAGACCTACCTTGAAACGGGCGAGGCCGGAGCCTGGGACTCGAGATGGGCGGGGGCTTGCAACCTGATTCCCGTCGGCGACGAGCTCCGGCTGTACTACTCGGGGGCGAATATCCCGCACAACGTGAAAGCGGCGGACGGGGGCAGGGGGTCGGTCAAGGACTGGCCCGGCAGGGTTATCGACGGCGAGCGCCGGGCGTACGGGGTTGGCATTGCAAAGCTGCGGCGCGACGGTTTCGCGGCGGTGAGGCCGAAGTCGAGCGAGGGCACATTGACGACCGAGCCGCTGACGTTCCTCGGCACGACGCTGCACCTGAATGTCGATAGCTCGCGGGGAAGGGTGGAGGTGGAAGTGCTCGACCAGGGTGGCCAGCCGTTGGAAGGCTACTCGCGCGCGGACTGTGTGCCCATCTCGACCGACTCGACGGACTGCACGGTAAAGTGGAGCGGGGACAGGGACCTCGTGCATGCGACAGACACTCCCGCCGACATTGGCGTCGAGACGAGGGCCTACAAGTCGAGGCTCAGGAAGCCGGTGCGGCTACGGTTTTATCTGAAGGACGCGAGTTTGTACTCGTTTTGGGTGGAGTGAGGTAGCCGGCGCGGCAAGGAGAATGACCAGCGACTTGCTCAACTCATGGGCCTTACTGCAACCGTCTCAGCCATGAAGTCCTTTTCGTAAGCTAGCTGAACGTGCCCAATGTCTTCACCCTCACCCTAGCCCTCTCCCACGACGGGAGAGGGGACAATCCGCCAAGGTCTACACCGCTACACGTACTTGCTTTGTAGGCCGTCTACGACGATGCAGGCGCCGGTTATGAGGTCGGCGCGTTCGGAGGCGAGGAAGGCGGTGAGGTCACCGACGGGTTCGGGCCAGCCGAACTTGCCGAGGGGCAGGTTGCGGTCGATGAAGTCGGCCACCACGTCGGGCGGGTTTTCGTTCTGGAATCGCTCCCAAGAGCCGTGTTCGTGAAGGATGGAGCCGGGGGCTATGCTGTTGACGAGGACGCCGTCGGTGACGAGTGTGCTCGCGACGTGTTTGGTGGCGGCGATGAGTGCGGCCTTGGCGGTCATGTAGCCGAGGTTCCCGCCGAGTTCCCTGCCGTAGATGGAGGCGATGTTGATGATTCGGCCCCACTTCTGCTCTTGCATGTGGGGGATGACGAGGCGCATGAGGGCGTACCCGCCGAATACGTTGAGATCGAGGACGCCTCTGAACTCGTCAACGGTGAGTTCCGGAGCATCACTGCGGACGTTGCTGCCGCCGACGTTGTTGACGAGGATGTCGATGGGGCCAAGCTGATCGACGACCTGGCTGTGCAGGGGCGCGGCCTGCCCGGTGTCGGACACGTCGGCGACGATGCCGGCGGCCTCGACTCCGAGGGCGCGAAGCTCGGCTGAGGTGGCGTCGAGGGTGTCCTGGGAGCGCCCGCAGATGGCGACGTTTACGCCTTCGCGCGCAAGTGACAGCGCACAGTGCTTGCCGAGTCCTCTGCTTCCGCCTGTGACGAGTGCGGTCCTGCCCGCGATGCCAAGATCCATGGAGTGTGCTCCTGTGGGGTGTGGAGGTTCGAATTCGGGGCTACAGTATAGCAGGATGGGGTTCGGGGGATTCACCGCTGAGGGCGCAGAGAGCGCGGAGTGGGGTCTTGGATTCCCACTTTCGTGGGAATAACGGTTAGTCTGTGTCTCCAGTGCGGAATCGCCCTTCGACAGGCTTTCAAGTAACTGCTCAGGACAGGATGAAGATTCACCGCAGAGAACACAGAGAGCGCGGAGTGGGGTCTTGGATTCCCACTTTCGTGGGAATGACGGAAGGGGAGCAATTCCTTCACTTTCAGACTATATTCGCCGGTGAGGAATCGCCCTTCGACAGGCTCAGGGCGAACGGGCATTTGTCCTGTCTCCAGCTGAATGGTCTGCTGGAGCGCCTCTTCTATCGTGTTATGTCGCATTTGGGGTTGATTTTGTGGATAATGGGGCATCCAAATGAACCTTTGAGGGGGAGGTCCTGCCATGGTTATGGGGAAGGCGGCGCTATTCGTCGAGCCGTACCACTTCGAGATCACGGAGCTTCCGGCGGTGCCTGTGGAGGCGGGGGGCATTCGCGTGAAGATAAGGTCGGGGGGCATATGCGGCTCGGACCTTCACTTCTGGCGGGGTGAGATCAAGCCGATCATGGCGGGCGCGCCGGGGCCGGTGATCCTGGGGCACGAGATGGCGGGCGTGGTCGACGCGATGGCGTCGGACATCTCGACGGACTCGAAGGGGCAACCACTGAAGGAGGGCGACCGCGTCGTATTCTGCTATTTCTTTCCCTGTCATCGGTGCTACAACTGTCTGCGCGGGGAGCTGAACCACTGTCCGGACCGGTTCCGGTTCCGCGCATCGGTGGAGGAGTACCCATACTGCAACGGGGGATTCTCGGACTACTACTATCTCTTCCCCGGCCACTACGTGTTCAAGGTGCCGGACGAGCTTTCGGACGAGGCGGTTGCAGGGGTGAACTGCGCTGTCTCGCAGGTTATCGAGGGATGGAGGCTTGCCAATCTGCAGATGGGCGACAGCGTTGTCGTTCAGGGCGCGGGCGGGCTGGGGATCAGCGCGGCGGCATCAGCCAAGGACCGCGGGGCCTCGCAGGTCATCGTGATCGATGGGCAGGCGGGGCGACTGGAGCTTGCGCGCCAGAGCGGCGCGGACGAGACCATCGACCTGAACGAGTACGACACGGCGGAGTCGAGGGTCGAGCGAGTGAAGGATCTCACCGAGGGGCGCGGCGCTGACATCGTGATGGAGGTCGTCGGCTACCCGCAGGTGATAAACGAGGGCATCGACATGGTGCGGCGCGGCGGGGCGTACGTCGAGATCGGCAACATCTGGCCGAACAGCATGGTGACGCTGGACATGGCGAAGGTGCTGTGGGGGCAGGTGAGGATCATTCCCGTGACGCACTACCACCCGTCGACGCTGCCCGCTGCGTTGGACTTCCTCGCACGGACGAAGGACAGGTTCCCACTGACGAACGTCATGTCGCACAGCTTCCCGCTGGAGGAGATCGGAACGGCGTTCGAGCAGTGCGAGTGGCTCGGCAAGGAAGAGGGCACGGCGATCACGAGGGCGTTCATCACGCCGTAGTGAGGTGTTAGCTGTACGGTGACCGTTCGACCCTTCGACGGGCTTTCAAGTAACTGCTCAGGACAGGATGAGGATTCACCGCAGAGGGCGCGGAGGACGCTGAGAGGAGTTCCGGATTCCGGCCCCGTATCGTGGTACGGGGTGACGTTCCTTCGCCAGAATGACGAGGGCGGGGCGGGCACCCTTCCACGGGCTTTCAAGTAACTGCTCAGGACAGGATGAGGACTCACCGCAGAGAACACAGAGAGCGCAGAGGGGAAAAGAGGTCGTGTTCAAGGTAGTTACTGACACCCCTGCACGGCCCTTCCTGGGGGCATAACGCTGCTCAGGGTGGACGGAGTCTCTATTGAACACTTTCGTAGTGAGGACGCAACGGCACGAGGTCTGATGGGCCACAGCAGGGGGACTTTTGAGAGACCCCAGACGTAACCCCGTTCCGGCAAGATATCGCTACCCGCGCAGGGGTGATCCCGGGGCTGTCGCGAAGCGCCGCCGGTGGATTGCCATTGCCGCGGGGGCGGCGGCGCTCGTTATCGTTGCAGTGGCGGGCGTGTTTTTCGTGCTCAGGGACTCCGCGCCGCCGATAGACCCGGCAGAGCGGTCTGCAGTCGTTTCGTTCACGCGGGGCGTGTTGGAAGTCGAGGCAAGGCGCCAGGCTGTGGCCACCGAGTTCGACGGCGTGGGCAGGGATATCAGGACGACGGAGTTTGCCATTGTGTTCAGGACCCTTGAGAGCGTGATCCCGAAGCAGGAGGGGCTTGCCCAAGAGGTGCGTGGGATAGACTCTCCAAGCAACCTGACGGCGCTGGCCCAAACGCTGTTCACCGACGCCTACGAGCAAGAGCTCGAGGGGTACAGGATTCTGAACAGGGTCGCGGGGCAGGCGCAGGCTACGTACCCCGAAAGCACGGCCCGCCGCCTGCGCCGATTAGACGGGTACGCGGCAGCGGTCAATCGATTGGACAGGGCGGAGCGATCGCGCGTGAGGGCATTCGAGGAGTTGGAAGAGTTGCTTGGCCGGGTGGGGACATCGCTGGAAGAGGTGCGTGGGACGAACAACTACTAGACTGCCGTTGTGCCAACACATGCAGGGCTAATTCTGGATTCCCGCTTTCGCGGAAATGACGGATAAGGCAGGTCAGGCTACATTATGAGGATCAGGAATAGTCATCCCCTCTTATCGTCGGTCCGTTAGCGAGGCAATTAACGCGAATTGAGGTGAGGGAGCGGAGGCGAGATGAATCCGCGAGCATATCCGCGAGGACCGAGGTACCGGGTGGGTCAGCGGGCCAAGCCCGTGGAGACCAGGCGCGGCAGGCGGCCGAGGCTGGTCATCGCGGGCGCGGCGGGGGCGCTTGTATTGGTGGGTGCGGCGCTGGCTGTGGTGATTCTGACGACATCCGGTGATTCAACTGAGATGGACGAGCCGGACAACTCGACGGCAATGAACGCCGCGCGACCGCGAGATTTCGTTCCAACCGCGACCCCCTACCCCACTCCGATACCGACGGCCACGCCGAAACCCGTTCCAACGGCGGACCCTTCGCTGACGACCGAAGAGGTTGCAAGCATCATCGCATTTGCGAACAGCATAATGTTCATCGAGATGAGGCAGCGGAACCTCATCAGGGAATATCGAATCTACAATATCGACTTCCTGACGCGATGGATCGGCGAGAACTACGCCGGCGCCGAGGTGCTGCTAGAGCGGCAACGCAGGATTCTGAACGATATTCATGAGGTCGAAGCGCCGGACATCGAGGGTGCGGCAGAGGCGCTTTCGCTGTACCAGAAGTCGATGGAGGAAGGGGAGGAAGCATTCCAGCGACTGTTGATCGCGTTGGGGCCGCTGAACGAGGCGGGTATTTCGGTAGTGGCAGGGATCAGGACCGGCATGCTGCCGAATATCGGGACCAATGAACGGCTTTCGAGGTCGGCCATGACCCGTCTCGACGCGCGGGGACGGCTGGAGGCGCTGGTCAATCGCACGGGGTTGGTGCTTGGTGACGTGGAGAGCACCCGGAGCGGGGGTTCAGAGGACTTTTGAGGGGGTACTCTCACCTCAACCCTGTCCCGCGAACGGGAGAGGGGGTAAGAGGACCTTCGACAAGCTCAGGGCGAACGGGGTCAAGGGGATTCACCGCAGAGGGCGCAGAGACCACAGAGAGGGGAAGAATGTAGGGGGTTTCGTGTGCTGGAGGCACCCTCACCCCAGCCCTCTCCCGCGAACGGGAGAGGGGGTAAGAGGGCCTTCGACAGGCTCAGGCCGAACGGGGTCAAGGGGATTCACCACAGAGGGCGCAGAGAGGGGAAGAATGTAGGGGGTATCGTGTGCTGGAGGCACCCTCACCCCAGCCCTCTCCCACGAACGGGAGAGGGAGGTTCACCACAGAGAGCAGAAGAATGTAGGGGGTGTCGTGTGCTAGAGGCACCCTCACCCCAACCCTCTCCCACGAACGGGAGAGGGGGTAAGAGGGCCTTCGACAGGCTCAGGCCGAACGGGGTCAAGGGGATTCACCACAGAGAGCGCAGAGTGAGGAGAAAGGGAGGCTATCTCTGCTCGCCGAAGACGCTGCGGAAGACATCGGCGATCTCTCCCACGGTGGCGTAGGCCTCGACACATTCGAGGATTGCGGGCACGGTGTTGTCTGTGCCGACGGCGACGGCACGCAGGCGTTGAAGCGCGGCGGCGGTAACGGCCTCGTCGCGCTCATGGCGGACTCGCTGGACGCGCTCGATCTGCTTGCGGACGGCCTCGGGGTCGATGCGCTGGAACTGCTGGATGGGCGGGTCCTCCGTCGCGAACTGGTTCACTCCGACGACGATTCGGTCCCGCTCCTCGATCTCGCGCTGGAGCTTGAAGGCGCTCTCGTGGATTTCGTCGGTCTGGTAGCCGGACTCCAGCGCGGTCACCGCCCCGCCCTGCCGGTCGATCTCAGCGATGTAGTCGAACGCGGCCTCTTCCAGACTGTCGGTCAGGCTCTCGACATAGTACGAGCCAGCGAGGGGGTCTACGGTGTCGGTGACGCCGCTCTCGTGGGCGAGGATCTGCTGGGTGCGGAGGGATATCTGGGCGGACTCCTCTGTCGGGAGGCCGAGGGCCTCATCGCGGGAGTTGACGTGAAGCGACTGGGTGCCTCCGAGCACGGCGGCCAACGCCTGAACGGTGGTGCGGATGACGTTGTTGTCGGGCTGCTGGGCCGTGAGGGTGACCCCTGCCGTCTGAGTGTGGAATCGGAGCCGCCACGAGCGGGGATCGCGGGCGTGGAAGCGCTCGCGCATGATCTTGGCCCACATCCGTCGGGCGGCGCGGAACTTGGCGACCTCTTCGAGAAGGTTGTTCTGGGAGGCGAAGAAGAAGGACAGGCGTGAGGCGAACCCGTCGACCTCCAGCCCGGCGTCGATGGCGGCCTGGACGTAGGCGATGCCGTTGGCGAAGGTGAAAGCGAGCTCCTGCACGGCGGTGGCACCGGCCTCGCGCATGTGGTAGCCGCTGATGCTGATGGTGTTCCAGCTAGGCACGTGCTCGGAGCAGTACTTGAACACGTCGGTGACGAGACGCATGGAGTGCCTCGGCGGGTAGATGTGGGTCCCGCGCGCGATATACTCCTTGAGGATGTCGTTCTGCAGCGTGCCGTTGAGCTGCGACGGGTCGACGCCCTGCTTCTTGCCGACGGCGATGTAGAGGGACAGGAGGATGGAGGCAGTGGCGTTAATGGTCATCGAGGTGCTGACCTTGTCGAGGGGGATGCCCTCGAAGAGCACCTCCATGTCGGCAAGGCTGGATATGGGGACGCCGGCGCGACCAACCTCGCCGGTCGCTAGGGGGTGGTCGGAGTCGTAGCCGGTCTGGGTCGGGAGGTCGAAGGCTACGCTGAGGCCGGTCTGTCCCTGTTCGAGGAGGTAGCGATAGCGGGCGTTGGACTCCTCCGGCGAGGCGAAGCCGGAGTACTGGCGCATCGTCCATACGCGCCCGCGGTACATGTTGGGCTGGACGCCACGGGTGTAGGGGTACTCGCCGGGGTAGCCGAGCGCGTCGGCGTAGTCGAAGCTCTTGAGGTCTTCGGGGGTGTAGACGGTATCGACCTCGATGCCGGAGTCGGTCAAGAAGCGGTCGCGGCGTTCTCCGAACCGCTTCTTGACGGGCTCGAAGGTGCTGTCGTTCCATTCCTGTTTGTTGGTGGATGGCATGGTGTGTGTGGTTGGGTGGTCGTTTTCGGTGTTCTGGGGTTTCGGCCCGGTCGTACGACGCATTATATCAAGCATGGGCTATGCCGCCACGTTCATACAGCTTGACAGTCGACAACAGCGGTGAATACAATGAACGTGCGTCTAGGATGAGTCGCCAAGCGTCTCTTCTCGGGGCTCTCAGCCCCGACCCTAGTCGCTTTTTCTTTTGGGGGCTTCATGCACCTCTGCTACATTGACGAGTCTGGGACCCCAGACCTTCCCGGCAATACTTCGCACTATGTCTTGGCGGGACTCTCCATTCCCGATGAATACTGGAAGAGCCACCACATGCAGGTGGAGGGGATCAAGACCAAATATGGTTTAGGTCAAGCAGAAATTCACGTTGCGTGGATGATGCGGCCTTACGTCGAGCAGCAGTCTATTCCCGACTTCGCTTCAATGACTTATGAGGAGCGGCGTTCACAAGTACGGAGAGCGCGGACTTCGGAGATCCTCCGCCTACAACAGGCCAACAAGAGGAAGCAATACAAGCAGACTCGCAAGAACTATCGGTATACGGAAAGTTATGTTCATCTGACTTTTGACGAAAGGCGTCAAGTCGTTAAAGAGCTTGCCGAGTGTATATCAAACTGGGGTGCTTCCCGCCTCTTCGCGGAGTGCATAGACAAGGTACACTTCGATCCTGGACGATCTAGGAATACGGTTGACGAACAGGCCTTTGAGCAAGTTGTGTCTCGATTCGAGCAGTTCTTGCAGAACGTCCAAACAGGATACGGCATTCTCGTTCACGACAATAACCAAACAGTTGCAAAGCGCCATACCGAAATAATGAAGCGGTTCCTGCGCAGAGGAACACTATGGACGCAGGTTCAGCACATTATTGAGACACCTATGTTCGTCGATAGTGAATTGACCAGTATGGTTCAACTCGCTGATCTATGTGCCTATGCCCTGCGACGGTATCTTGAGAAATCCGAGACTGAGCTGTTTGACCTGGTGTTCCAACGCGCGGACAAGCGCGGCACGATTGCGGTCGGAATCAGACATTTCACGTCGCCAGGATGCCAGTGTGCGATTTGTGTTGCACACAACCCCGTGGGGCTTTCTCAATGACCAGTGACCGAGTCTCTTCGCCGGGGTCAAGAATCAAAGCCACATTGCCTACGCCCGGTTGCGAATGTGACGGGACTCAATGGTCGGGGTGACTGGACTCGAACCAGCGACCCCCTGCACCCCATGCAGGTGCGCTACCAAACTGCGCCACACCCCGACCTGTAGCTAGATTAGCATAGGGGGTTAGGGCGTTCAAGCGGGCCAGTTGCGCATGGTGGTCCAGAGGTCGTCGTCGAGGGCGATGTCGAGGGCGGCGAGGGCGTTGTCGACCTGGTCGGAGTTGCGCGCGCCGACGAGGATGGCCGTGACGGCGGGATGGCGCATGGCCCACGCGAGGGCTAGCCGGACCATGGACGTGCCGGATCGTTCGGCCTGCTCACGGAGAAGCTCGACGACCTGGAAGTTCCGGTCGGAGAAGTAGATGTCGGCGTGGGCGGGCACGATGTGGTAGCGGGAGCCCTTGGGGAACTGGGAGCGGTCAGGCGTGTACTTGCCGGTGAGGAAGCCCGCGCCGAGTGGGCTGTAGGAGGTCACGGCGATCTGCTCACGCTCGCAGATGGGGAAGATGTCCTCGTCGGCGTCGGGGAGGGCGAGGCTGTACGGCGGCTGGATGACGTCGAAGCGGCTGAGGCCGTGCGCGGCGCTTGCCTCGAGGGCCTCGTTGAGCTGCTCGGCGGAGAAGTTGCTGCACCCGATGGCGCGGGTCCGGCCGGCGGCGACCTCCTCGGTCATGGCGGCGAGGGTCTCGGCGATGGGGGTGTCGTCGGGATTGTGCAGCTTGTACATATCGACGTTGTCGACACCCAGGCGGTCTAGGCTGCCGGCTAGGGCCACCCCGATGTTCTCAGGGTCGTTGCCTGTACCGACCTTGGTGCAGAGGGTGATCTCGTCGCGGCACCCGCGGGCGCGCAGCCAGCGTCCGATGATCTTCTCGGACGAGCTCATGTCGGTGGTCGCCTCGCGGACGTCGTCGGTGCCGTACATCCTCTTGCGTCCGGCGTGGGACTGTCCGCCGCCGTAGACCTCGCCGGAGTCGAAGAAGGTGATGCCGTTCTCGACGGCGTAGTCCATGACGTGCCACGAGGCGTCCTCGTCGATTTCGCGGCCCCAGTTGCCGGTGCCGAGTCCGAGGGGGCTGATGGTAACGTCGGAGCGTCCGAGCTTGCGGGGTTTCATGCTGCGCCTCCCTTGATTCGCTGCCTGTCCTTCTCAGTCATGAGGGCGGTGATCTTCTCGATGATCTCGGAGGTGGACTCCTCAATGGTGGAGGAGGTCGTGTCGAGGCGAGTCTTTTGTGTAAGCAGGGAGTCGGCGAACTCCTGCTCGTAGCGTTCAAGGACGCGCTCGACATCGGCGTCCTGCAGAGCGCCGTTGAGGTGAGGGTTGTGCTTCATGCGTTGGCGAATGGCCTCTGGCGAGGCGGTGACGAGCACGAGGATGGTGTCGGGGGCCATCTCAAGTATCTGCTTTTCGTACTGGCGATTGGAGGCGCGGCGGTCGGCGTACTGGCCGTCGCCGCCGTAGTCGAAGTAGATAGGGCCGAGTATGCCCTCGTCGATGTGCGCGCCCACCATGATGTGGTCGTCCTGCCCATAGAAGGACGGGTGCAGGTGGTACTGGAGGTGGTAGCGCTGGACCATCTCCTTGAGCTTGGGGGAGAGCGCCATGATCTGGGCCTGCTCGTCGTGTGAAAGGCCGGTGCGGGTGTAGTCGCCGTCCCTTGCGTCGGGGTAGCACGCGACGACGCTGGCGACTTCGTCGGGCGCGGGCGGGGAGAAGTTGCTGACGTGGGGGAGCTTCCAGTGGTCGTGGTACTCGTTTGGACCCCACCTGCCGCCCTCCATGTTGGCAGCGCCCCACTCTCCGAAGGTCAGGGACAGCGTCGTGGTGCCCGAATACTCGCATCCGGCTATGATGAGGCGCATGGAATCCTCCGTGTGGTGGCGTGTCGGCGGTATCTTATACCGAGCGGGTGCTGGGTGCTAGGTGCTGGGTTCTGGGTTGCGTAAGGAGGAGAAAGTAGAGAGTATTTCACCACAGAGGGCACGGAGGGAAGAGGGAGGAAAGTAGAAAGTAGTGGGAATTGCGTAGGGAGCACGGATATCGTTTCACCCTCACCCCAGCCCTCTCCCGCGAACGGGAGAGGGGGAAGGTCTCGACGCAGAGAGGGAGATTTCACCGCAGAGGGCGCGGAGAGCACAGAGGGGATTTTGGATTCCCGCCCCGTATCGGGGTACGGGGTGACGTTCTTTCGCGGGAATGACGGCTTTCGGGCGACTGGGGAGTGACGAAAGAGGCATTTGGAGGGAATTATGGCGCGGTATAGGGCTGGGGCGATTGGGAGGACGGGACGCGGGAACTGGGGGCACGGGCTGGACGTGGCGTTCGTGGGGGCGCCGGGGGTGGAGTTCGTGGCGGTGACGGACGACGATCCGGACGGGCTGAGGGAGGCGGGGGAACGGACGGGGGCGGAGTGGTTGTATGGCGACTACCGTGAGATGCTGGAGAAGGAGCGGCTCGACTTCGTTGCGGTGTGTCCTCGCTGGGTCGGGTGTCACGCGGAGATGGTGATTGCAGCGGCGGAAGCGGGAGTCAGGGGCATCTATTGTGAGAAGCCGCTGGCGGCTACGCTGGCCGAGGCGGACGCCATGCTGGAGGCGTGCGAGCGGTCGGGGGCGCGATTGGCGGTGGCGCATCGTCGTGCGAACCCGTATGAGCAGCGGGCGAAGGCGATGGTCGAGGATGGGGCGATTGGAGAGTTGCAGTCGCTCCGGGCTATGGGGAAGTGCGACCACCGTTCCGGGGCCGAGGACCTGATGGTGCTGGGTACGCACATGATGGACAGCATGAGGTACGTGGCGGGCTCGGATGTCGCATGGGCGAATGGTCGCGTGACGCAGGACAGTCGGGACGTGACGGCGGACGATATCCGGGAGGGGCCCGAGGAGATCGGGCTGATCGCGGGGAACGCGGTGCATGCGACGTACGGCTTCAAGAACGGTGTTATCGCCACGTTCGAGTCGCAGCCGGTCGAGATGCCGTCCGACGGGAGCAGCGGCCTGTTCGGGTTCGAGGCGTATGGGACGCAAGGCATCATATCGGTGCGGAACTCGCCGTCGGGGAATATGTTCGTCTATCCACACAGCAGGTGGGTGCCGGGGTCGAAGGACGAGTGGAAGCCGGTCGTCATCGAGGAGTGGGAGCGGGAGCAGTGGGAGCGCGGGGTGTCATCGACGGCGCTGAGCAACAAGATCATCGTGAATGAGCTGATTCGCGCCGTGGAGGAGGACAGGGACGTGGTGTTCAGCTCGAGCGGGAAGGACGCGCGGGCGGCGTTGGAGATGATCATGGCGGTGCATGAGTCGCACCGTCTGGGAGCAAGGGTGTATTTTCCGATGGAGAATCGGGAGAATCCGTATAAGGTGTGGGGGGAAGAAAGTAGAAAGTAGGGGGTATTGCGTAGGGACGTGGGTTCACCGCTGAGGGCGCGGAGAGCGCGGAGAGAGGCCGGGAATTTTGTGAGAGGGTGTCTAGCCGTTCGTGGTGAGCTTGTCGAACCATGAACGGCGTGACCACCCTTCGACAGGCTCAGGGTGAACGGGATCCTTCTTGGACATCCTCTGGGGTCGTAATGGGGGCGAGTTCTACGAGGCGAGGATTGTGGGTTCACCGCTGAGAGCGCGGGGAGCGCAGAGGGGAAGAAGAATCGGCCTTTTACCCTCACCCCAACCCTCTCCCGCGAACGGGAGAGGGGGAGACCCTTCGCGGGAATGACGGGAATGGTCGGCTGAGAATAGGGCAATGGAGGAGTGAGTATCGTGTCGTATGAGTTTATCGTGTTGGAGAGGGATGGGGGTGTTGGGATCATTACCTTGAACCGGCCGAGGGTGCTGAATGCGCTGAACCGGGCGATGTATCGGGAGATCGACGCGGCGGTCAGCGAGTTGGAGGCGGACGACTCTGTTGCGGCGATCGTCGTTACGGGGGCGGGGGAGCGGGCGTTCTCGGCGGGGGCGGACATCAAGGAGATGGCGCGGATCGCGGAGGAGACGGGATCGCAGGACGGCGACCCGGACAGGGCGCGGCATATGTGGCACCTAGCGACGTGCGCGAAGCCGACCATCGGGGCCATCAACGGGCTGGCCTACGGCGGGGGTGCGGTGATCGCGGCGAGCATGGACATCAGGGTCGGGTCGGACAACGCGAGCTTCCGGTTCCTGGCGGCGGCGTACGGGCGGGTGAACTCGACGTGGAACCTGCCGATGCAGATCGGGTGGCCGAAGGCCAAGGAGCTTCTGTTCACCGGCCGCGTGGTGAAGGCGCGCGAGGCGCTGGAGATCGGTCTGCTGAACCACGTGGTCGCGCCGGACCTGCTGATGCCGAAGGCGATGGAGATCGCGCGGACCATCGCGGCGAACGACACGCGCATCGTGAAGGGGATCAAGGAGCTGATGATCAAGGACTTGGGGGCTTCGTGGCGGGAGATGCAGGTGAACGAACTGGAGGCGCAGGAGGACGCGCTGAAGCCGCCGCCGGTCCGCGAGGGGTTCGGGGAGTTCCTGAGGAGGAAGGGTTCCGGGGGCTAGGTGCTGGGGATTCACCGCAGGGAGCGCGGAGAACGCGGAGGGGTGTTGGATAAAAATCCTATTTTTGTTGCATGGCGTTGCATTTTGTTGCATTTCCGCTGTGGGGGTAGCCCGCTCTGTGTCTCTTCGGCGGCGGGGGGATTACCCTCACCCTAGCCCTCTCCCACGACGGGAGAGGGGATGAGAGGATTCACCGCTGATGGCGCGGAGGGGAGTTGGATGGGAGTATTTTTTGAGGGACATTGCGGGACAAAATGGGACATTGGGTGTTTTCGGGCAACTCTCTATAGCGGGTTATGTGGAGTCATGATAGATTATATGTTCGTGTTCGTCAAATGCGGGGTGGGCGGGGTTCAGGCTCATGCTTCGACAGGGTTCAGCATGAACGGGGGGGACGTTGGGGGGCCTTTTGCCCTCACCCCAGCCCTCTCCCACGACGGGAGAGGGAGTAATGTGAAGGTCCCCCGCAAACGGGTGAGAGGGTAATGCAAAGGTCCCCCACGACGGGAGAGGGAGTAATGCGAAGGTTCCCCGCGAACGGGTGAGGGGAGTAATGCGAAGGGCGACCACGAGGGTCGCCCATGCGATTGGTTGTGGAAGCGTGGGGTGTGAGGCGCGGTGGAGGCGTGCTAGAGGGCGGCTTCGCCGTGTTCTCCGGTGCGGACGCGGATGACGTCTGCGACTGGGGAGACGATGATCTTGCCGTCGCCGATGCGGCCTTCGTCGGGGCTTCTGGCGGCCTGGATGATGGCGTTGACGGCGGCGTCCTTGAGGTCGTCGGGGATGACGGTGACGACGAGGGTCTTGGACCCGGCGGCTCGGACCATGTGTCCGCCCCTGCCGGTGAAGACCTCGACTCCGCGCTGCTTCCCCTGTCCGGTTACGTTCAGGTAGTGGAAGCCTCCGCATCCAGCCTCTTCCAAGGCGTCGGTTACTGCGTGGATCCGCTCGGGTCGGACGATTGCTTCTATCTTCAGCATTGGAAATTCACCTCAGTTTTCAGGAGTGTTCCCGGCGTGGATTCCCGCTTTCGCGGGAATGACGGGTGGGGGTGCCGGGAGAGGGGATTGGATTGTCGCCCCGTGTCGGGGTAGGGGCGATTCGCGAATCGCCCCTACGAGAGGTTGGCGGGGTGTATTTGCGTATGAATGGCGCATGGTTTGCTGGTTAGTCGGCTCCGTCGCTGACGAATGCTCTCTCGCCGTGGGCGGAGAGGTCGAGGCCCATGTCCTCTTCGTCGCCGGATACCCTGATGCCGAGACCCGGGATGAGGTCGAGAACCTTGAGGATGACGAGGGTGACGACGAATGAGTAGACCATAGTTGCGACGACCGCGACGACCTGGGTGACGAGCTGTCCGGCGTTGCCGTCGATGAGTCCGGCGGTGCCGCCGATTGCCGCTACAGCGAAGATGCCAGTTGCGATTGCGCCCCAGATGCCGCCAATTCCGTGTACGGCGAAGACCTCAAGGGCGTCGTCTATTTCGACCTTGGTGCGAAGGTAGACGGCTATGTAGCAGAGTAGGCCCGCGCCCGCGCCGATGGCGAGTGCGCCGTAGACGCCGACATAACCGGCGGCCGGCGTGATCGCGACCAAGCCCGCGACGGCACCCGACGCCACACCGACGGCGCTCATGCGGCCGGTCTGTATCTGGGATATGACGCCCCAGGTGAGTGCGGCGGCGGCGGCGGCGGTGTTGGTGACGAGGAAGGCGCTTACGTCTACCCCGTCGGCGGCGAGGCCGGAGCCAGCGTTGAAGCCGAACCATCCGAACCAGAGCAGGGCGGCTCCCAGTATGACATAGGGCACGTTGTGCGGCTCAGGGCCGGGGTCGCGTCGCTTTCCGATTAGCCACGCAGCCGCGACGGCCGCCACACCGGCGTTGATGTGGACGACGGTGCCACCCGCGAAGTCGAGCGCGCCATCGCCAACGTCGCCGATCCAGCCGCCGCCCCAGACCCAGTGGGCAACGGGGGCGTAGACGATTGTGACCCAGATCACGAGGAATATCAGGTAGGTCGTGAACTTGAATCGCTCGACGAAGGCTCCCGTGATGAGGGCGGGCGTGATGATGGCGAACATCATCTGGAAGATGACGAACAGCAGCGTGGGGATGCCGTTGTCCTCCAGATCGTTGATGTCTATGCCTGACAGGCCGAAGAAGCTCAGGTCGCCAATGAAGGCGCTCCCCTCGCCGAATGCGAGGCTGTAGCCCCAGAGCACCCAGACTATGCTCACGACTGCCATGGCCATGAAGCTGTACATGAGCGTGCTGATGACATTCCTGGCGCGGACGAGTCCTCCGTAGAAGAAGGCCAGCCCCGGCGTCATGAGGAGCACCAGAGCGGAGGCCGTCAGCATCCAGGCGGTATGACCGGAATCCAGTTCCATGTTTTCATCCCCCTGTTGGTTACGTGCGGTCGCGGGTGATTGCCGCGATTCCGCGAACTGGTAAGGGATGATAAAGGGCATTTGTTACAGACGTGTTTCCGGTGGGAGGGGTTTTGGGTGCCAGGTGCTGGGTTCCGGGAGATTACCCTCACCCCAGCCCTCTCCCGCGAACGGGAGAGGGGGTAAGAGGATTTACCGCAGAGGGCGCGGAGTGCGCAGAGGGGGAGGAGTGGATTCCCGCTTTCGCGGGAATGACGTTGAGGGGGTGGGCTATGGGACGGCGGCGAGTTGGGCGGTCATTTGCTCGGTGAACCGGCCGATTTGTTGGACGGTTTCGAGGAGGGAGCGTTCCCAGCCGTTGGAGGCGTGGGAGATGTCGACGCGGACCTGGGTGTTGCCGACGTCGACGTGGTCGCCGAGGTGACGGCGGAGGGCCTGTCTTGCGCCGCCGACGCTGTCGGTCAGGCGGAGGACGACGGTGCCGTTGTCCCTGTTGACGGAGACTATGTTGGCTTGTGCGGCGGCGAGCTTGAGCTTGGTGACGTATAGGAGGTTCTGCACCTGCCAGGGGAGTGTGCCGAAGCGGTCGACTAGCTCATCGCCCATGGCGTCCACGGCTTCGGGGGTGGCGGAGCTTACGAGGCGGCGGTAGACGTCGAGGCGGGTGGGGAGGTCGGAGACGTATTCCGGCGGGATGTTGGCGGGGATGCCGATGTCGACGACGGTGGGGGAGCCCCCCTTCCTTAGTCCTTCCCCCGGAGGGGGCAGGATAGGGGATGGAGGTCCTTCCCCCGGAGGGGGCAGGATGGGAGATGGAGGTCCTTCCCCTGAGCCGGGAAGGATAGAAGAAGAATCATCCCCTGTGGGGGAGGTCTCCCCCTTCCTTGGTCCTTCCCCCGTGGGGGGAAGGATGGAAGATGTCTCTCGTTGGGCGCGGAGGGACTCGACGGCGTCGGAGAGTAGGCGGGTGTAGAGGTCGAAGCCGACGGCGTAGATGTGGCCGCTCTGGTTCGCGCCGAGGATGTTGCCCGCGCCTCGAATTTCGAGGTCCTTCATGGCGATCTGGAAGCCCGCGCCGAGCTCTGTCGCGGCGAGCATGGTCTTGAGGCGCTTCTCCGCCGTCTCGGTGAGGCTGCGGTGCTGGGGTATGAGGAGGTAGGCGTAGGCGCGGCGGGCGCTGCGTCCGACACGGCCTCGAAGCTGGTAGAGCTGGGCGAGTCCGAAGGCGTCGGCGCGGTTGACGATCAGGGTGTTGACGTTCGGGATGTCGAGGCCGGACTCGATGATGGTGGTGCACACGAGGACATCCACGCCGCCCTCGGCGAAGTCGACCATCGCCTGTTCGAGGCGGTTCTCGCCCATCTGGCCGTGGGCGACGCCGACCTTCGCCTCGGGGACGAGCCGTCGGATGTACCCTGCGATGTAGTCGATGTTGTAGACGCGGTTGTGGAGGAAGTAGACCTGTCCGCGCCGATCAAGCTCGCGGCGGATGGCCTCGCGGATGAGCTCGTCGCTGAACTCGGATACGTAGGTCTTTATTGGCAGTCGCTCTTCGGGCGCGGTCTGGATGGCGCTCATGTCGCGGATGCCGGAGAGGGAGAGGTGGAGCGTGCGCGGGATGGGCGTCGCGGTCATGGTGAGGACATCGACCTCGGATCGCATCTGCTTGAGGCGCTCCTTGTGGGCGACACCGAAGCGCTGCTCCTCGTCGACGACGATGAGTCCGAGATTCTTGAAGGACACGTCTTTCTGGACGAGGCGGTGAGTACCGATGACGATATCTACCTTGCCCTCGGCGAGATCGCTGACGACGTCGCGCTGCTCTCGGTCGGAGCGGAAGCGGCTGAGGACCTCGACGCGGACGGGATAGGGCTTGAGACGCTCGGAGAAGGTGGTGAAGTGCTGCTGGGCGAGGACGGTCGTGGGCACGAGGATGGCGACCTGGTAGCCGTCGGTGACGGCCTTGAAGGCGGCGCGGAGGGCGACCTCGGTCTTTCCGTAGCCGACATCGCCGCAGATGAGCCGGTCCATGGGCTTGCCGCTCTCCATGTCGCGCTTCATGTCGAGGATGGCCTCGGCCTGGTCGGGGGTCTCCTCGTAAGGGAAGGCGTCTTCCAGCTGCACCTGCCACGGGGTGTCGAGGGCGAAAGCGTGGCCCTTGGACAGCTCGCGTGAGGCGTAGAGGGAGAGCAACTCGGCGGCCATCTCGCGGGTGGAACGCTCGACGCGGGCCTTGGTGCGCTTCCACTCCTGCGTGCCGAGCCGGGAGAGCGAGGGAGGACGGTCGAGCGGCGCGACGTATGGGGTCACACGGTCGAGGTGCTCCATGGGGACGTAGAGCTCGTCGCCCTCGGCGTAGTTGATGATGAGGTACTCGCGGTCGTCCTCGTCACGGGGGGTGCGTCCGGTGCCGGCAAACCTGCCCACGCCGTGCTCGACGTGAACGACGTAGTCACCAGGGTTGAGTTCGGACAGGAGGGAGTCGCGGCGGCGGGCACGGCGGCGGGAGGCAGGTCGTCGCTTGGCGGTGCCGAAGATCTCTGCGTCGCTGAGGACGAGGAGGCTGCGACCGTTCACGCGGAGGGCAAGTCCCTCACTGAGGCCGGAGCCGGGGTTCTGGATGACGGTGATAGTACCGGGACGGGGCGTCTCCTCAAGGGCATCGAGAAGTGCGGTCTCCACGCCGGTGCGGTCGAAGAACTCGCCGAGCCGCTTGGGGACGGAGCTGACGGCGACGAGGCGGTCGCCCTCCTCGGCGGCGTTCTCGGACTCGATGACGAAGCTCTCCACGTCGCCGCCGTACTCGGGGCCGGAACTGAATGGGAGGACGATGGCGTCGCGGTGGACGAGGTCCTCCGCGCCCCAGGGGGTGACGTCGATGCGTCGGGCAAACTCGTCGAGCGTCGGTTCGGTCTCGCGCCACGGGGCGTGGGACGACGGGAAGTTGTGCGGAAGCTCGCCGCGCGACTGCTTGGCCTCTCGGAGTTCGTGCGCGCGTTCCTCGGTCTCCCATGCCGCCTCGACGATGTCGGGCGGGCGATAGCGGACGATGATGGCGTCGCTCGGCAGGTAGTCGAGGAACGAGCCGTGGTTGAAGAACCCGGCGTAGAAGTTGGCGTCCTCGACCTCGGCGCCGTCGAGGAGGAGGTGAATCTCCTCGCCGATGCGCTCGCGAGTCTCGGCGTTGCAATTGCGCATGTCGATGGAGCGGAGGAGGTAGTCGACGTGGTCGGGGTGCGTGAGGCCAGGAAGGGTCTCCTGTGCGGGCAGGATGTCGACGGACTGGACAAAGTCGGTGGAGCGCTGCGTGGCGGGATCGAAGAGTCGGATGGAGTCGATCTCATCGCCCCAGAGGTCGATGCGGGCGGGGAACTCCGCGCCGACGGGATACACGTCGAGGATGCCGCCGCGCCGTCCCGCCGTGCCGGGAAGGTCGACGGTCGGCTCGAAGGCGTATCCCATGCGCCGCCACCGGTCGAGGAGCTCGCGCAGGTCGAGGGTCTGGCCGGGGACGAGGCGGTGCAGGCTCTTCTCAAAGCTCTCGCGGGAGACGGTCTTCTGGGAGATTGCAGAGGCCGAGGCGATGATTATGTTGGGGCCGAAGGGCGAACCGCCGTCCGGGGAGTCGTCGGCAAGGAGCCTGGCGAGCACGCCGATGCGCTGCTGCTCGGTGTCCGTGTCGGTCACGAGGCGCTCGAAGGGGAGCGTCTCGCTCTCGGGGAAGTGGAGGACGGAGCGTTCGTCGGCGCTCCAGAGGCATATCTGCTCGTAGAGACGGCGGGCCTCATCGGGCCTGGGCGCGACGAGCAGGACGGGGACATCGACGTTCCGAGCGAGGGTGGCTAGGGTCATCGGCACGCCGTTTGGCAGCACCTGCAGGCGGACGTGAGCGCGAGACTCGCCCATCGAGGCGCGGAGCCGCTCGAACTGCGGCGCGGTTTCCAGTACGTCGCCCAGGACGCTGAGGGACATTCTTTTGTGTGGCCTCAAACGCAGAATAGGGCGAGTCCGCGGAAAACGGACTCGCCTGGGGAGTATTGTAGCACGGGGGAGGTGGAGAGGTTCTGGGGGTTAGGTGCTGGGTTCTGGGGGATTCACCGCAGAGGGCGCGGAGGGCGCAGAGGGCGCAGAGAGCACAAAGGGGGAAGAGTGGTCATATCTGGGGAGGCATTTGGGGGCATTTCCGGTATGGGTGATGGGTGCATCACCCTCACCCCAGCCCTCTCCCACGACGGGCTGACAGGGGTAGGTAAAATCGGATTGCAAGTACAACTGAGTAGCTGTCATGCCCCCCCGAGTGCCTGTCATTCCGACCGTAGGGAGGAATCTAAAATGCTAGCCATCGCCATGGATGTTTCAGAGTGCAGGGCTTGGTTTGAAGGATGAACACTTTAGATTCCTCTCTCCGCTTCGCTACGATCGGAATGACAGTGGTGGGGCTATGACTCGCAAGTATGGAATACCTAATACCTACCCCTGTCAGCCCCCTGCGGGGGAAAGATTGGAGGGTGGGTGAGTCTCTTTTGGTGTAATCAGTCTGTACCGGCTTTGGCGACGCCGATCATTGCGTCGCGGGAGACGAGGGCGGCGAGCTCTTCTTCGGTCAGGTGGTCGGTTCCTTCGGGACGTTCGGGAAGGACCATGTAGCGGAGCTCGGAGAGGCTGTCCCAGACGCGGATCTCGATTGAATCGTTGAGTTCGAGACCGAATTCGGAGAGAACTGCTCTCGGTTCCTTGACTACCCGGGCGCGGTAGGCCTCGGACTTGTACCACTCAGGCGGCAGGCCGAGGACGGACCAGGGGTAGCAGGAGCACAGGGTGCAGACAATGACGTTGTGTACGTCCGGGGTGTTCTCGACGACGACGAGGCGGGCACTGTGCTCGTCGCCGTAGCCGAGTTCGGCCACTGCATCGCCACCGTCTGCCAGGAGTCGAGCCTTGTATTCGGGGTCGGTCCAGGCACGTGCGACGACTCTAGCGCCATTCATCGGGCCGACGTCGTTCTCGTACCGGTCGACGACATCATCCACTGCTTCGGTCGAGAGGAGTCCCTTCTCGGCCAATAAGGACTCGACGGCCTTGGCGCGGACCTCGGATTCCGTTGGATCGTGAAACTCGTCGTGTTCATGGTCATGGTCATGGTCATGGTCATGGTCCGGCATGTTGGCTATCAGCCTCCTCTTTCTTGTTTTGTCGTGAAGATTGGCGTGAATATGCCTGCGTACGAATTCACTCGGTTGATTTTCTTTGGTCAGGACTTATCGGGTCCAAGTAGGTAGCTTTCCCAGAGGTCGATGTAGACGCGCTGGGGCGATTCGGCTTCGTCTCCCCATAGCTCACGGGCGTCGAAGCCGACGGTGTAGACCGGTTCCGGCTTGCGGATGCCTTGTACTTTGAGATCGAGCAGGTCGAAGACGCCGCGCAGGGCGTGGATGTAGCCGTTTTTGCCTTGGGCGTAGCGGGGAATTCTGGTGTGGCCGGCGGGATCGATGTGGCGGGTCAGGACTGCGTCTCCTACGGAGAAGGCCGGATCGCCTTCGTACTTGGGAGAACGCTGGCTGTAGCGGTTTTCCCAGGCAGCGCGTGCAAGATCAGGGTCATTATTCTGAGTGACGGGCGTGGCGGGACGGCTGCGATAGAGCTTGGTCCGGTCTCGAATCTCCTTGTCTGTAAGGGACCCGCTCTGTACAAAACCCTTTTCCAGCGCGATCAGCCATTTTTGATAGTAAGTCGAATCGAGATAGACTGACGGCTCGATACTCTCAATGGTTGGGCGCATGGGGAAGGTGTGATGGCCTATGGTAGTCATCATGCCAAAAACCCGGCCTTCCCACTCTTCGTGGAATACAGGCTCGTTCTCCTCGATGGCTATCGGGCCGAATCCAGACGCGCCTCCCAAGTCATGAACCCGTCTCATGAAAGCCTCCTGATTGGCGTGGTAGTAGTATAGGACAAGAGGCCATTCAACCGATACCGGACGCCGTTGACGAGATGGCTGCGAGACCATAGCATAGACGAACCAACGCGGTTTACGGTGCCCGCATCTTTGGTGGTCATAGAGAGGAAAGAGCAATGACTGAGTTCGTCGGATATTTCAACGGTGAGTGGATGCCAATGGACAGGATCACGTACGATCCGGCCGACTTGGGTCCCTCAAAGGGCGACCAGGTGTTTGAGACGATTCGGACGTTCGGCGGGGCGAGCTTTCGGATGAAGGAGCACGTCGACCGCCTGTACCGTTCGCTGAAGTACGTGCGGATCGACCCCGGCCTGACCGCTCAGGAGATGCTCGATCTGTCGGAGGAGGGGATAGAGCGGAACAGGCATTTGCTTGAAGAGGCGGGCGACTTCAGTATCCAGCAGCTTGTGACGCGCGGGCCGGGCGGGCCGCGGGCATGGTCGGCGGGGCCTCCGAACGTCTATATCAAGTTCGGGCCGAATACCATCTGGTACGAGGACAAGTACGTGGACGGGCTTCACGGGGTCATCACGCGCACGCGGAGCTACGACGCTGAGGCGCTGGACCCGAAGCTGAAGCACCTGAGCCGCATGAACATGAGCATAGCCGAGTTGGAAGCCAATGATCTCGATCCCGGTGCGTGGCCGATACTGACCGACAAGGACGGCTACCTGACGGAGGGTTCCGGCTACAACGTGTTCATCGTGACGGACGGTGTGCTAAGGACGCCGACCGAGCGCGCCATTCTCGCGGGAGTATCGCGTGGTATGGTCCTGGACCTGGCGGACGGCCTGGGACTTCCTGCGACCATTGAGCATCTGCAGCCTTACGACGCTTACACGGCAGACGAGGCGTTCTTTACGAGTACGCCGTTCTGCGTCCTACCCGTGACGTACATCGACAAGCGGGCGGTGGGAGACGGAAAGCCGGGGCCGATCACGACGCAGCTTCTTGCGGCGTGGAGCGAGGCGGTCGGCATCGACATCATCGACCAAGCGATGGAGTACGCGGGGCGGAATTGAGGGCGTAGAGTCGGCTGTCGGCCAAGCTTGTCACGCCGCTCCAGCTATGGTTTGATTGCGATAGCTTCGCCGAAGCCGATGGCCCCTACCGCGCCGGGGTGGTTTTTCCACTCGTCGATGCCTTCGCGCCACTCGTCGAACTGTTCCTCGGTGGCCAGTCCGAACTTGGTGGCAGCGGCGATGACCTCGGGCGAGTAGAACCAGTCCATGATGAAGGCGTGGAAGAAAGCGACGTCTTCAGTCGAACTGAAGAAGTCGAAGGACGCTGTCGCGCGGACATCCTTGAATCCGGTCTCCAGGAAGATGCGTTTTAGCTCTTTGCCCATTTGAGGATGGCCGCCGTTTCCTGCGAGCAGGTTTCCAAAGGTAGCCCACGCGGGTTCGGTCTCCTCCGCGCCCGGCTCAAGGAAGGATGAACCGAGTATGAATTCGCGGCTTGAGATGATGCCGCCGGGTTTCAAGACGCGTTTGACTTCGGCCAGCGTTGCCTCGGTATCGGGAACGTGCATGAGAACGGCGTGGCAGTGGGCGACGTCAAAAGAGTTATCGTCGAAGGGGAGGTCGGTAACGTCGCCTACATGGAAGGTGGCGTTGTCGTGTCCGCCGCCCCTTGCGGCGGCGCGGGCCATGTTAATCTGAGACTCCTCCACGTCGATGCCGTGCAGCTCGCCGGGAGCTACCTCTGTTGCCAGACCGACTGAGATAGTGCCGGGTCCGCAACCGAAGTCGAGGACGCGCTGCCCAGGCTTGAGGTGGGGGAGTAGATGGGCGGCGTGGGTAGCCGCGCTGCGGCGGTGGAGGAGTTGTAGGAACTCCTCACTGTAGCCCATGGTGTAGTCTTGTTCGTCGGACATGGCTGTATCTCCTTCGGTGGATAGGGTTCTGGATTCCCTCTTCGCAAAGTCACCAGAAAAGTAAGTAAGGACGAGAGACGCTTTAGCCCTAATACATGTGGGGCTGGACGGAGGCGGCGACGGACACCTCGATGTCGCGGATTGCCTGGGTCATGGCCTGGCCGATGAGGTCGAGCTTGCGCACCTGCTCAATGCGCTCGGACGCTCGGCTCAGCTCCTGCCTGGACAGCAACTGATTGAAGATGCCGCAGGCGTCGGCGAGGCAGATGATTACGATGTCGCGCGGGTCAGGGATCTCGTCGCTGAAGAGCACCGCCATGATGCGCAGCTTGACCTCACGCTCGGCCTTGCCGTCGATGGCCGGGTAGCGTCTGGACCGGAAAACCCAGAGGAAACGGTCGTCTTCGCGCTCCAGAATCCCTCGGTCTACTAGCCTGTCAAGCGCCTGTTCGCGGATCGTGTAGGCACGCTCGGCAGTGCGTTCTACCCAGTAACGGGCGTCCCGCTGTTCTCCGCCGGCTATATCGGCCAGTGTCGGGTCGAGGAGGTTGTCTCCGAGGGGGGTCTTATCTACCAGAACGAGATTTTTCAAGTCGGTGTCGATGCGGTCCTCCATTGCGAGGTCCATGAGCACGCCGCCTGCAATTGCGTAGTCGAAGGACCAACTGGGGACTCGCACGAATCTACCGTCTTCATCGCGGAGCAATAGCAGTATGATTTCCTCGACGAATCTTAACATGACGCTTGTCCTTTCACGGTGAAGAGCCTATATGAGCGCCCCTTCGGGGAGGGGGCGCAGAGGTGTCGCCGATGTATTGGAAACATAATAGTCTACCTTTTGGATTCCCGCCATATGTTTTGGGAGTAGATACAGGGTATCAGAGAATTGGAGGCCGCAACTCGAATGGTTCAGTGCAGAGGACGCGGAGTGAGGATTATGGATTCCCGTTTTCACGGGAATGACGATATTTCGATGACAATATCGGGATGGTTGAGAATGACGCAGGACTAATCTCTGCTGCAGAAGTCGAGCAGGAAGCGCGTGGCGTCGAGTCGCCAGTACTGGCCGGGGGAGTGGGATGGAGTATCGACGACGTGGACGCGATTGAATAGGACGCCGTCGGGGAGGACGCCGCGCTGCTTGTCGAAGAGCTTCATGGCGAAGTGGACGCAGGACTCGGTGCTAACCACGTCGTCCTGGCTGCCGATGCAGAGGTAGACGGCCTTGTCGGCAAGTTGGTCGGCCCAGTTCTCGATATGGAGAGCGGCAGTCCGTTCGGGATCGGCGTGGTCGGCGAATTCGGGGAGGACAGCCCAGTCGGTGACGGGGGATGGCCCGGCGACGGCGTGGACGCGAGGATCCGCGGCGGCGAGACGTAAGAGGCAGTACGCGGCGCGGGATACGCCGTAGCCGACGATCTTACCGTTGACGGCGACACCTCGCTCGAGACAGGCGTCGATGGCGGCCATGCCGTCGGAAACGAACTGCTCGAAGGGATCGTTCCCGGCGGTGAAGGCCTTGCTCATGGCGCGAATGTTGCCGTTCGCCGCGCCGGGAGGAGTATCTTCTATGGAGTCCCTGACGACTCGGTCTCCATGGTGGGGGAGATCGAAGCTGAGGACATGATGGCCTGCATCCAAGAACGGCTGGGTAGGGTGGTTTTGACTAGGGTCGTGGATGGCGTAGTGTCGCGTGGCGCTGATGTTGAGGAGGAGGGACGAGTTGTCTCTCATCTTCTCAGCATCGGGTGAGACGAGCCAGCAGGTTACTTCCTCGCCTCGCGAGTTGACGGTGAATTCGGTGATGTTCATGTTGTGGGGCTCCTGTGGTTGGGTATTGAATGGCTAGTTCGCGTGATTTCACCGCTGGTCTGGATACCGGCCTCCGCCGGTATGATGGGACTATTGACGGCCTAGATTTACGGGGAGGACCCATGAAGGCCACATGCCGAGTTCGTATGTATCGAGAGAGTGGAGGAGGCCGTTGGTATCGATTCTGTGGGACGTAACGTGGCCTGAGTGGTCGCTGCCGGCGTAGAGGAAGCGTCCGCCGGGTTCGACGCCGAAAGCTCTGGGGCACTCCTTGGTTGGCGAATGGCCTTCGGGTCTGAGGAGGTCGGTCGTCGGATCAACGGTGAAGACGGCGATGCTGTCGTGACCGCGGTTGGAGATGTAGACGGCGTTGCCTGATGGGTGGACTCGGACGGTTGCGGTGCTGTTTACGCCGCCGAAGCCCTCTTCGGGGAGGGTGGAGAGAGATTGTAGTGGCTCTAGGACACCGTAGGTTGGGTCGAGACGGTAGACGGTGACGTGCGAAGACTGCTCGGCGTTGGCGTAGACGATGTCGAGGGTGGGATGGTAGGCGAGGTGACGGGGGCCATGACCCGTTGGCGTGTCGAGCTTGAGCGGGTCGCAGGGAGTCAGTCTGCCGGTGGTCTCGTCGAACTGGAAGCAGTAGATGGCGTCGGTGGGCGAAACGTGCGGGACGAAGGCGAAGCGGTTGGAGTTGTCGGTCGCGATGTAGTGGGCGTAGAGGGCGGTGAGCTGCCTGTCGACGGCAGGGCCGCAGGCCGCGCCGTCGGGGTCGATGCGGTGGACGGTCACCATGCCGGGGAAGAGGTAGGCGGCGAAGAGGAAGCGGCCCGTTCTGTCGGTGGAGACGTAGCAAGCGTCGGACTCCAGTTCCACCTCGCCGATCTGCGTGACGCCGCCGGTCTCAGGGTTGATCTGGAAGCTGAGGACTCCGCTGTAGCCGTCGTCTCGGACCTGCTGGTAGAGGAATCGCCGGTCGGGCGAGATGCAAAGCTGCCATGGCTGAGCAGGAAGATCGAGGTCGTGCTCCAGGGTGAGCTTCCCCGACTCGGCGTCCATGGCGAAGACGAGGAACCTCCTCTCCTCGGTGAGGGGGATGTAGACGAAACGCTTCACATCCAGCATCTTCACCTGACTGTGAAGGAGTACAACTCGGCGTTGCGGAGGTAGAACTTGAGCCTTACGGCGCGGCCTCGCAGTTCGTCGAGGGAGGTCTTGGTGCGCCACGTGACGCGGTGGTCAACCGAGTCGCCATCGAACACGGCGCAGTCGGAGCGGGAGAAGCCCTCGTGCTGTATTCCCTGCTCGTCGAGGACGGCAACGGCGACGGAGCCACCTCGGGCGGAGGCGTTGATGGACAGATTGTCGCCTTCGACGAGGAAGGGCTTGGTGATGAGTGCGCCCATCTCGTGGCCGGCGTCCATGGAGACGAAGCCGTCGAGTCTGAGTTTGGCGAGGCAGATGGGGCCGCTTCGACCGGTGATGCCGTGCTCGACGGCGCAGACGGAGTAGTAAAACCAGAGCTCGTCGTCAACGGTGACGGGACCGCGCGCCATGTAAATCTCGCCCGCGTCGATGCTGCCCGGTGGACCGTTCGGTATGAACGGTTGCCTGCCGCCCGCTCGCTGCCAGTCGATGCCGTCGCGGCTGACGGCTAGCTGGACGTCGATGGTGCCCATGAACCTGATCTGCGGCTCCTCCGGCGGTGTGTGGTAGGCGAGGAGTTGGCCGATGTAGAGGTCGTGGTACTTGAAGACGGGCATTCCATAGAACTCGAGGCCGGGAGGATCGTCGTCGTCGGGAACGAGCACGTCCTCGGGGACGGTCCAGTTGGTGAAGTCGTCACTGGTTGCACGACCGATTCTGCGAGTCATGTTGCCCTCGTGCACGGAGGGTCGGGCAAAGGAGACGTACTTATTATGCAGGTCGTCCCAGCCGAGCAGGGTGTGGGAGTCGCTCGACCGGGTGATGACGGGGTTGCCGTGATACTTGGTCCAGCGGAGGCCGTCGGGCGAGAAGGCAACGGAGACGCCGTCGCCCATGTTCGGGGTGCCTGCAGGGTCGCGGGCCTCGAAGAAGAGGGATTTGTAGAGCCTGTCGGGGTTGGGATCGCGCGGGTCGTGGATGATGTTGGCGTATGCGGCGTCGAGCATCACGAGGTTGTTGTCGCGGGAGCCTTCGTACTCCACGAGGCCGAGGTTGGGGCGTTCCCAGAAGACGCCGTCGTTGGAGGTGGCGTAGCCGATGGTGTAGAGGAGGTTGCTGGCGTCGAAGCCCTTCCATGGGGAGTCGCTGGTGTCGTCGCCCATGCGGGGAATGCCCATGCCGCCGTAGCCCTGGTACCACATGCGGAACTTGCCGGTCTCTGAGTTTCGCCAGACGGTGCCGTACAGGGTGAGGCGTCCTTCCCAGGGGTAGAGCGGGTTCATGATGGGGTTGCCAGCGTACTTGGCGGGTTGGTGCAAGGTGGACGTAAGTGCGTGGGTCTCGTCGATGATGAGGTCGTCGATGAAGAGTTGAGGGGTTGTTCCGATTTCGATTGTCATGCTTGCAGGCCTCCGTTGGGGAAGCAGTGTGCCATACGGGGGGAGTGGGGTAAAGGGAGGAACAGTGGGGCAGAACAGAGTGGGCTATGGTAGCATGGGGCAAAATTCCACAACTAGATTTACCAATACAAAAGCTGCGGCAAAACAAGCTGTTGCATGGAGTAACGTTCGCATGACCGTAATGACCGGAAAGCACGCGATGATGGAGATGCTGAGGGCGGAGGGGGTGAAGTACGTCTTCGGGAATCCGGGGACGAGTGAGAGCGCGATGATGGACGCGATCGAGCACTATCCCGACCTGGAATACGTGCTGGTGACGCAGGAGGGCGTCGCGGTCGGGATGGCGGACTCGTACGGGCGGGCTACGGGGAAGCCGTCGTTCCTGAACCTCCACATCGAGACGGGTCTGGCGAACGCGATCAGCCTACTGCACAACGCACGTGAGGGCGGCTCACCGATGGTGGTCACGTCGGGGAACAAGGACATCCGTGAGCTGGCCCACGAACGCACGGACCTGGCGGCAATGGTGGAGCAGTTCACCAAGTGGACGGCAGAGGCTACGTATCCTGAGCAGGTGCCTTACTTCCTGCGCCGGGCCTTCAACGAGGCGAAGACGCCGCCAACAGGGCCCACGTTCGTAGGATTCTCCGCCAACTCGATGGACAATGCTGCCGATGTCGATATCTTCGGTTCGCCGGAGGGCTACAACAAGACTGCGCCCGATGCACAGGCGGTCGAGAAGGCTGCCGGCATCCTGGCCGAGGCGTCAAATCCCTTGATGATCGTGAGCGACCGAATCGCGCAGTCGGGTGCGTCGGAGGAGGCTGTGCGCGTCGCGGAACTACTGGGATGCCCCGTGCATACGACGATCATGCACTCGGAGTTCAACTTCCCGGAGAGTCATCCTCAGTTCCGTGGAGGGATTCGGTTTGCGTATCCAGAGGCCGAAGAGACCATGAACAAGGCCGACGCGGTGTTGTTGGTCGGAAAGATGGCAACTGGATACTACATGTTCTCGAAACCGAGGCTGGACTACCTTGGGCCGAATACGAAATTGATTCATGTCGACACCGACCCTACGCAGGTGGGAACGACGCAGAGGACTGAGGTAGGCATCGTGGCCGACCCGCAGGTGACGTTGGCCGACCTTGCCGAGGCCTTGGACTCTGGTATGTCCGGAACCGCGCGAGAGGCCGCGAAAGGCAGGGCGGCGGCACTGGGCGAGGAGAAACTGGCGCAACGTTCGGCATGGGAGCAGCAGCTTCGTGCACAATGGAACGACTCGCCGATGACGCGGGAGCGGATGGCGTTCGAGATCGCGCAGGCGGTGCCGGACGACACGATTATCGCGGACGATTCTGTGACGGCGCGGGACGCCGTTCACAACGCCTTCCAATTCGATGAGCCACAGAGCTTCTACGCCGGAAGGGGCGGTGCGCTCGGATGGGGCATGGGAGGCACGCTAGGTGTGAAGCTGGCGCATCCCGACCGGCCCGTTGTTGGAATCCTGGGTGACGGCAGCGCGATGATGACAGTTCAGGGACTGTGGACTGCAGCCGTCTATAACATCCCTGTTGTGTACGTAATCTGCAACAACAGCGCTTACCGGGTCCTCAAGATCAATATGAACGCCTACAAGACCCTGATCGAAGGCCAGGAAAACCCGATAAGCAAGTACATCGGGATGGATTTTCCGATCCCGTTCGATATTGCTGGAATTGCAGAGGCGATGGGCGTGCAGGGCCGAAAGATCACCGATCCCACGGACATCGCGCCGGAGATCGATAAGGCACTGGCGTCGGGGAAGCCCGCTGTCCTCGACGTTGCTATCGACGGGACGGTGTAGGTCTGCCCTCTCTCCTGAGTTGCCGATCCCATTATGGACGCCCAACGACTGTATGGACTTCTTGATGACTTTAGGTCAGGCCGCCTGACGGCGGACGAGGTCGTTTCTGCAGTCTCAGTACCTTCCTTCGAGGACATTGGATTTGCCAAGGTCGACCACCACAGAGCGATTCGCAAGGGATTTCCAGAGGTCGTGTTCGGGCTGGGGAAGACACCGGAGCAGGTTGGGATGTTGGCTGCGACACTGTTGGAGCGATCAGACCGGCTGCTGGTAACCAAGGCGACGGTGGAGGCGTACCGGTCAGTATGCGAGGTCGCTCCCGAAGCCGTGTTCGATGAGATGTCGCGGACGATCACCGTCAACCGGAACGATGGTAAGGAACTGATGCCTGGTATGGTGGTGGCAAGCGCGGGGACGTCGGACTTGCCGATTGCGGCGGAGGCGGCGGTTACTGCCGAGATCATGGGCTGCCGTGTCGAAAGGGTCGTGGATGTAGGTGTCGCGGGGATTCACAGGCTGTTTGCGGAGATGCCGACGATTGCCGAGGCGGAGGTGGTGGTTGTGGTGGCGGGCATGGAGGGGGCGCTGGCGTCGGTCGTCGGAGGGCTGGTGCGCGCGCCGGTGATCGCGGTGCCGACGAGTGTCGGGTACGGGTCGAGCTTCGACGGGCTCGCGGCGCTTCTGGCTATGTTGAACAGCTGCGCTCCGGGCGTGTCGGTGGTCAACATCGACAACGGTTTTGGCGCGGGGTATATGGCGGCGATGATTGTGTTGGGGCGGGACTCGCTTGGGTGAGCCGGTCATACAATCGCAACTCGGTCGATCTTGGCTCCAGACTGGTAGATATCCACGACGTTCCAGAGGTGGGTGATATCTTTGGAAGGGTCGCCGTCTACCACCAGGACATCGGCGGCTTTGCCGGGGTGGAGGGAACCGACTTCATCGTCGACCCAGCATGACTTGGCGGAGTTGAGCGTGCCCGCGACGATGGCGTCCATCGGAGACATCCCACCCGCAACATGGGCCTCGATTTCGTCTTGGAACTGGGCGATCTTGTGCCAGCTCCACGAGGTGTCGGAACCCGCGGCCATTTGTGCTCCCGCCTCGACCATGCGGGCGAAGGAATCGAACATGAGGTCGTACCCCTCCATGCCACGGGAGAAGACCTGTTCCTCCCGTTCAGTCAGGCGCTCGCCTCGCTCGTGCTTTTCGGAAATGACATGGTAGTTGGCGCGGCTCTCGTTGAGGGTCATGTTGACGTAGACGCCCTGCTCGACGATGCGCTCGGTGACGTCTTCGCTGTACTTGTAGGTGCCGTCGGACTCCATGTGTCGCGCGTGGATGAGGGTGTCGAAACCTGCGTCGAGGCAGTTCCGCATGGACTCGGAGTTCACGCAATGGGCGGCAACGTGCTTGCCGAACTTGTGGGCCTCCTCAGCGATGGCGGTGAGCTCGTCCACGTTGAATGAGGGAACGAAGGGGAACGACGTGCGGGTGCTTCCGCCGGAAGCGGTGACCTTGATGAAGTCGGCCCCCTCCTTGATGAGCTGGCGGACGGCGGCGCGGCATTCGGTCGGGCCGGTGGCCTGGATGCCGAAGTAGCTGAGGTGCCCGCCTATGACGGCGACGGGGCGGCCGGAGAGGACCAGACGGGGGGCTACCGCTATGCCCATGTCAACGGCCTCCCGCAGCAGGAAGGTAGTCCGGTTCTTCGCACCGCAGTCGCGGACGGTGGTCACGCCGGAGTAGAGGTGGGCGCGGGCGTTGTTGGCAGACTGGACGGTGAGGATCTCGTCCGGGAGGGTTGCCAGGTCGTCGCCGGGGCGTCCGTCGCCGATGCCGTTGAGGTGGACGTGGCAGTCGACCAGTCCGGGAAGGATGGTCTTGCCTTCGTAGACGACCTCCTCGACGGTCGCTCCCTCCGGTGGGACAACGGCCTCCTCGGTCCCGACTGCGACGATGCGATCACCCTCGAGGAGGACGGCGCCGCGTTCCAGAGGGGGACTTCCGGTGCCGTCTATGAGTCGGTCGGCGGTGAGGAGGGTGAAGTCGGGGGCGGGGTTGGTCATTAGTGGTCTCCGATGGGGTTGGTAGATTTCGAGCACACACGGTAGAGGAAGAGTGTGTGGGACGCAAGGGTTGGGAGAGGGCGGTACCGAGGATGTTCCCACCTCTTTGGGATGATCTCGTGCCGTTTAGACGGCCTATCTTCAACAGACCTACTGGACAGACATCACAAGGTATTGGAACCAGCAGAGTGGCTTAAGCCCCCTCTCCCTAGATACCAGCCCCATATCAGAGTATGTGGCAAGCTCTTCAACGGTATGACGGTTGTTCATTGGTCGCCTCGTTTTTGTATTGGTCAAGGACCCCATGAATTCATTGATTCGTCGTGTGGTGCGGACTAGAATAATTGATTCGCCGTGTGATGTGGGCTAGAATAGTTGTTGACTGGAATACTCAACAATTGTGAAGTTGCCTGCGATGCACCCGGTTTGACGGGTCTACTCGCGGAGGTGAGGTTACTTGACGACTACACGAGTTATTTCGCGAACGTCGGCTATCGACAGCGATTACAAGTATGGCTTCTACACGGACATCGACTCCGACTTTGCGCCGAAGGGGATCAACGAGGACATCGTTCGTCTGATCTCGGATAAGAAGGACGAGCCGGAGTGGATGCTGGACTGGCGGCTTAGGGCGTACCGGCACTGGGCGAAGCAGGAGAACGAGGAGCCGACGTGGGCGAAGGTGGACTTCGATCCCATCGACTATGGGGACATCTACTACTACGCCGCGCCGAAGTCGAAGGACGGCGACGACGCGCCGCAGAGTCTCGACGACGTAGACCCTGAGCTTCTGGAGACGTTCAACAAGCTGGGCATCCCACTGGAGGAGCAGAAGCAGCTCACGGGAGTGGCCGTCGACGCGGTGTTCGACAGCGTATCGGTCGCGACAACTTACCAGGAGCAGCTCAAGAAGGCGGGCGTGATCTTTTGCTCGATGACCGAGGCGGTCAGGGACTATCCCGACCTTGTTCAGAAGTACCTCGGCTCGGTCGTGCCGTATAGCGACAACTTCTATGCGACGCTCAACTCAGCGGTGTTCAGCGACGGGTCGTTCGTTTACATTCCGCCCGGAGTACGGTGCCCGATCGAGCTGATGACGTATTTCCGGATCAACGCGTTGGACACCGGTCAGTTCGAGCGGACGCTGATCGTTGCCGACGAGGGGTCGTATGTCAGTTATCTCGAAGGGTGCACGGCTCCGCTGCGGAAGACGCACCAACTGCACGCGGCGGTGGTCGAACTTGTGGCCCTGGACGGTGCGGAGATCAAGTACTCGACGCTGCAGAATTGGTACCCCGGCGACAAGAACGGGGAGGGTGGCGTTTACAACTTCGTGACAAAGCGCGGCAAGGCGTTCAAGGACGCCAAGATTTCGTGGACGCAGGTCGAGACGGGGTCGGCGATCACGTGGAAGTACCCCTCGGTCGTGCTGCAGGGCGACAATTCGACGGGTGAGTTCTACTCGGTGGCGCTGGTGAACAACTACCAGCAGGCCGATACCGGGACGAAGATGATCCACATCGGCAAGGACACGAAGAGCACTATCGTGGCCAAGGGCATCTCCGCCGGCAAGGGGCAGAGCACGTATCGGGGTCTCGTCCAGATCATGCCGTCGGCGGACCGGGCGACGAATTTCACTCAGTGCGACTCGCTGCTGGTCGGCGACCAGTGCGGAGCGCATACGGTGCCGTACATCGAAGTGCGGAACCCTTCGGCGAGAATGGAGCACGAGGCGTCCACGTCGAAGGTGAGAGACGACCAACTCTTCTACTGCCAGCAGCGCGGAATTAACGACGAAGAGGCCCACTACATGATCATCAACGGCTTCTGCAGGGGAATCTTCCAGGAGCTTCCGTTCGAGTTCGCCATGGAGGCCCAACAGCTTCTGCGTGTGAGCCTGGAAGGGGCGGTGGGGTAGCACCTCCTTGCGGAATGTCGAGTAACGAACTATGCATGACGTTTGCATTTCACAGGACAAGCGATACCGGTACTGGCTCGAGGCGAAGGTGTCTGACGGTAGTGGTCGTGTGTGCATGTTCCTGATGCTGAATCCTAGTACCGCGGATGTTGGGAAGTCCGATCCTACGATGAATGCATGCAAGCGGTTCGCTAGAGACTGGGGCTACGCGACAATGCGCGTGTGCAACCTGTTCGCGCTGCGGTCTCCCTATCCTCGGACTCTCAAGGAGAGCAAAGATCCTGTTGGGCCTGAGAACGATGGATGGATCGTGCGGAGCGCCAGAGATGCAGACGTGATTCTGTGCGCTTGGGGCAACCATGGAAGTTATCTCGGTCGCGACAGACTTGTCCGGCGGATGCTCGAAGATGAGGGACACACGCGAAAGTTGCGACATCTTGGACTTACAAAGTTGGGCCAGCCGCGTCATCCCCTGCGGCTAAAGGCCGATACGCAACCAACACATTATTTGAACTAAGAGAAACGTGAGAGAAACACGAAAGCAATGCTTGAGATTCAAGACCTTCATGTCGAAGTAAACGGGACAGAGATCCTCAAGGGCATAAACCTGACCGTGGAAGCGGGCGAGGTCCACGCCATCATGGGGCCGAACGGGAGCGGGAAGAGTACGCTGGCGAATGCAGTTGCGGGGCGACCCGGATTCGACGTTATAGACGGCGACATCCTGTTCGAGAGCGAGAGTGTTCTCGAATGGACGCCGGACCAGCGCGCTCGCGCGGGACTCTTTTTGGCGATGCAGTACCCGGTGGAGTTGCCGGGTGTGCGAAATCGGCAGTTTCTGAAGGCGGCGCTTGATGCTCTCCGGGAAGAGCGCGGCGAGGAAGAGTTGTCGGCCCGGGAGTTCGACACGCTGTACCGGAAGAGGGTCGCGGAGATCGGGATGAGCGAAGACCTGTCCCGCCGGAACGTCAACGAGGGCTTCTCCGGCGGCGAGAAGAAGCGCAATGAGATTCTGCAGATGGCGGTACTCGGTCCGAGGCTGGCGCTGTTGGACGAGACCGACTCGGGGCTGGACATCGACGCGCTGAGGACGGTGGCGGACGGGGTTAATTCGTATAGAAGCCCGGACAACGCCATGCTGCTGGTTACGCACTATCAGCGGATTTTGAACTACGTCACGCCGGATTACGTGCATGTACTGGTGGATGGTCGGATCGTCCGGTCCGGTGGCAAGGACTTGGCGCTGGAGTTGGAAGAGAAGGGGTATGACTGGATCGCTCAAGAGGCGGCGGTGGTGGGGAGCTAGGCGATAGAGCGGTACTTCACAGCTTTAGTGAAACGTCGTTTGTAACTCTATAAAGACAGAATAAACAACAGATGACATCGAAACTCAATACTCTTGACCGCTATGCCGAGCAGTACGACCGGCTTCCTTCGACAGGGCCGGATTGGCTCAGCGCGTTGAGACGGAGGGGGATTGACAGTTTCTCCATGCTTGGGTTCCCGACCTCTCGGAAGGACAACGAGAAGTGGAAGTACACGAACCTCGGAGCGCTGGCGAACACGACGTTTGGGTATGTGGAACGACCGGGAACGATTGATGCAGGGCTACTAACATTCCTTGCTCCCAGTTCAAGTGACTGGGTGCAACTGGTCTTTGTGGATGGACACTTCGCTCCTGAACACTCGACGAATGGGTACGCTGGGAACGGCGTGGTCGTTGGGAGGCTTGGAGACACCGACAGTCTTAGCTTGAACGGTGTGGGTGAGCGGCTTGGGTCATTGGCCAGCGTGGAGTTGGACGGGTTTACGGCGTTGAATACGGCATTCACCACCGATGGGGCGGTCGTGAAGGTATCAGCCGGGGGCAGCGCACCTACGGTCCATCTTGTGAACGTGACGACCGAGCATGGTGAGGCAATTGCCACGCATCCGCGAACCCTGGTGATTGCCGGTGAGGGCAGCGAGTGTACGGTCGTGGAGAGCTATGTCGGCGTCGGGGAATCGACGTGTTTTACGAACTCGGTGAGCGAGATCATCTTGGAGGCCGGAGCGCAGGTAGAGCACTACCGGCTGATGATGGACTCTCCGGGCGCGTTCCATATTGGAAGCACGCCGGTACGGCTGAGTGAGGACAGTACATTCAACTCGCTATCGTTTGCTAGAGGCGGGCGGGTCGCGAGGAACGGTCTTCACGTGATGCTCGACGCGCCCGGAAGCTCGTGCGTCGTGGGCGGGCTGTACTTCACCTACGGAACGCAGCATATCGATAACCATATCGTCATCGACCACCTCAAGCCGCAGACGTGCAGTGATCTGTACTTCAAGGGCATCCTCGATGACCGGTCGAGGGCGGTGTTCAGTGGCGGAGTCATCGTTCATCCGAATGCACAGAAGAGCGAGGCGTACCAGAAGGACCAGAACCTCTTGCTATCGAAAGGTGCGCGGATCAACACCAAGCCGATGCTGGAGATTTACGCCGACGACATTCAAGCGACGCACGGGGCGACGGCAGGCGCGGTTGCAGACGAGGCGATCTTCTACATGCGGAGCCGGGGCATCGACGAGAAGACGGCGCGTGACCTATTGGTGCATGGCTTCGCCAAGGAGATCATCGACCGGGTGTCGCTTGAGCCGCTGCGAGAGTATCTCGACGGTCTGTTCGCGGACGGGTTGCCCGGCGCCGGATCTAATCGCTCGGAAGGCAGCTAGAGCCGTGGATGAACTGGAAGAACTGTACCAGGAGATCGTGCTGGAGCACAACCGGAAGCCGCGCAACTTCCGGAAGATGGACGATCCGACGTGCACGTCGCACGGGTTCAACCCGTTTTGCGGGGACACGATCACTTTGTATATGACGCTGGACGAAGATGTGGTGACGGACGTGTCGTTCGAGGCGGCGGGGTGCGCGATATCCAAGGCGTCGGCGTCGCTGATGACGCAGGCGGTGAAGGGGCGAACGGTGAACGAGGCGCAGACGACGTTCGGAAAGTTCCACGACCTTGTAACGAACGGCGCCAACGGTGCGGAGGACGACGAGAGCCTGGGCGATTTGGTGGTTCTCGCGGGGGTGAGGTCATTTCCTGCTAGGATCAAGTGCGCGACGCTGTCATGGCACGCGCTTCGAGGGGCATTGGAAGGCGAGGAGACGGTTTCGACGGAATAGGAGGCCGACAATGCACGTACCGGTACAGGTGGACTACGGTGTTCGAGCGCTGGTGGACTTGGCGCAGCACTCAGACGAGACGGTCGTGCGCGCCTCCGAGATTGCGAGACGGCAGGGGATACCCGAACAGTACCTCGCGCGTGTGCTCCACTCGCTTCAGCGGCATGGTCTCACGAAGGCTCAACGCGGGCCTCTTGGCGGGCACTCTCTAGCAAGACGGCCCTCCGAGATTACGATGGGCGCCGTCATGTCCTATTTGGGTGGACCAGTCGCTCTTGTGGCGTGTCTCGACGATGCCGGCAACTGCGAGCAGTCGTCGTGCTGTGGGCAGCAGTCAGTATGGCGGGAAGCCGAAGCGGCGATGTGGAAAGTGCTCAATGCGACGACGATCGCCGACGTGGTTGAACGGATGCCTGCTCCGCCACGGGAAAAGGTGCCAGCGTAGGCGCGTTTCCAATCCTCAAGAGGATATTCAAGATATGACAGCAATGATCTCGAAGACGGCAAAGGCCCTGGATGTTCAGGCGCTGCGCTCGGACTTTCCCATCCTTTCGCGCATGGTGAACGGGAAGCCGCTCGTCTACCTCGACAACGCGGCCACGACGCAGAAGCCTCGCTCCGTGATTCAATCGCTTGTCGACTACTACGAGAACTACAATGCCAACGTGCACAGGGGAGTGCATACGCTGAGCATGGAGGCCACCGACTTGACCGAGGACGCTCGGAAGAAGGTGGCGGACTTCATTAACGCCCCGGAGCCGGAGACTGTCATCTGGACGCGGAACGCCACTGAGGGTATGAACATCGTGGCGCATTCGTGGGGCAGGAGGCATATCGAGCCGGGGGACGAGATCGTCACAACTCCGATGGAGCATCACAGCAACCTGGTGCCCTGGCAGGAGATCGCCGCGGAGCGTGGAGCGACGCTTCGGTTCATTCCCATGAGTGACGACGGGACCCTTGATCTGAGCGATGTGGACTCCATCATCACCGAGCGGACGAAGCTGCTGGCGTTCACGCACGCCTCAAACTCGCTGGGGACGATTAATCCCGCCAAATTCCTAACGGAGAAGGCCCACGCGGTGGGAGCGACCGTCATTGTGGACGGAGCGCAGAGCGTTCCGCACATGCCGGTTGACGTGCAGGACATCGGGTGCGACTTCCTATCGTTCTCAGGACACAAGATGATGGGGCCGACGGGCATCGGCGCGCTGTATGGCAAGCGGGAACTACTCGAAGACATGGAGCCGTTCCTGACCGGGGGCGAGATGGTGCTGCAGGTCACGTATGAGAAGGCGTCGTGGGCGGACCTGCCCTGGAAATTCGAGGCGGGAACGCCGAACATCGCGGACTCCATCGGTATGGGAGCGGCGGTGGACTACCTTGCGTCGCTTGGAATGGAGAACGTCCGGGAGCACGAGAAGCTGCTCACCGCTTATGCGCTTGAACGGTTCAAGGAGATCGAGGAAGTGGATGTCTTCGGTCCGATGGACCCTGAACTGCGCGGCGGGGTCATTTCCTTCCACAACGAGGACGTGCATCCGCACGATTTGGGAACGTATCTTGACCAGCAAGGGATCGCGGTGCGGACGGGGCACCACTGTACGATGCCGCTCATGGGCAAGCTGGGAGTGCCCGCTACGGCGAGAGCGTCGTTCTACGTCTACAACACCGAACAGGAAGTTGACGTTCTGGTTGACGTGGTAAAAGGGGCCTTGCGATACTTTGGCAATGGACTCGCCTAGCCTCGACCAACTCTACCACGACGCCATCCTCGATCACCGTCGTAATCCTCGCAATCAAGCCGTTCTCGATTCTCCCGACGCCTCCGCGAAGGCCGTCAATCCGTTTTGCGGAGACGAGGTTGACATTCAACTCGTATTTGAGGACGGGCGGGTGTCCGGCGTGGGTGTCCAGGCTGTCGGGTGCTCGATCAATCAATCGACCGCCTCTATGTTGTCGGAGGCCGTGGTTGGGAAGACGGCAGTAGAGATTCGACGGTTGGCTACGACATTCGAGGGCATCATGGATGGGGTATCTCCCTCGGCATCCGATATGGCCGCCATGTATGACCTTCCGACGCTGTCGGCGGTGCGGGAGTACCCGGTGCGGATCAAGTGTGCGTTGTTGTCCTGGTCGGCGCTGGAGGATGCGCTGGCTGGGTGAGGTTTGGGGTAGTTCCGTTGTGTTGACATTCTCGAATTTCTCCCTGTTATCCGCGATCGAGTCGTCATTCCCGCGAAAGCGGGAATCCAGAGACGTCTCAAAGCTGGGAGATGCCCTTTCACCGACAGTCTCTCAACGGCAGAGCGGATACGGAAAGGTCTCCCTTCGCGGGAATGACGGAGCGGTGGAACGGTTTAGTCGAACCACAAGGTTAGGAAAGGTGGTTGAGTAGCGGTTCGCCTAGGCTCGTTTCCAGGTGGTGCCGCCGGGGTTGTCTTCGAGGACGTAGCCGAGCTCGGCGAGTTGGTCGCGGATGGAGTCGGCGAGATCATATTGCTTGGCGGCCCGCAGGGCGGTGCGGGTGTTGATGAGGAGGTCGATGAGGGCGTCGACGTCGGCGCTTCCGTCGGTTTCGGGTTCTTCGAGTGTGAGACCGAGGACTTCGGTAAGCTCTTTGAGTTGGGACTGTGCATCCGAGATGTCACGGTCTGTCTCGCGGGCGCGGTTGATGTCGCGGCTCATGTCGAAGAGGACTGCGAGAGCGCGGGGAGAGTTTAGATCGTCGTCCATGGCTTCGATGAACTTCTCTCGGTAGGGCGACGGGTCGAGAGCGTCGAGGTTTCCCTCGCTCTCCACCGTTGCGGCTCGGCGGAGCCTCTCGGCGGCACGTTCCTGTGCCTCGATGATGTCCTCTCGGTAGACGAGGGGTGAACGATAGTGGGAGTTGAGGAAGAAGAGTCTCAGGGCGTCGGACGAGTGTCTTTCGAGGGCCTCGCCGAGGGTGACGATGTTGCCCAGGGACTTGCTCATCTTCTCGTCACCGAGCTCGACCATGCCGTTGTGCATCCAGAACCGGGCCATGGGCGGGTTGCCCGTGCAGGCCTCGGTCTGGGCGATCTCGTTTTCGTGGTGCGGAAAAATGAGGTCCTGTCCGCCGCCGTGGATGTCGATGTTCTCTCCCAGGTACTTCGCGGCCATGGCGCTGCACTCGATGTGCCATCCCGGCCGTCCCTTACCCCAGGGGCTGTCCCACGCCGGCTCGCCCGGCTTCTGGGCCTTCCATAGGGCGAAGTCGAGGCCGTCGCGCTTCCTCTCGTCGACCTCGATGCGCGCGCCTACGCGCAGGCTTTCGACGTCACGCCCGCTGAGGCGTCCGTAGCCGGTGTCGCCGCGGACGTGGAAGTAGACATCGCCGTCGGCATCGTAGGCGGCTTCATTATCGATCATGGCCTGGACCATCTCGATGATCTTCGGGATCTCCTCGGTGGCCCTGGGATAGAGGTGGGCAGGCAGGATGTTTAGGGCATCCATCTGTTCAAGATAGAGGTCGATGTTGCGCTCGGCAAGCTCGTGGACCGATTCACCCTGCTCGGCGGCGCGGTCGATCATCTTGTCGTCGATGTCGGTGAAGTTCTCGACGAACTTGACCTCGTAACCGCGGAACTCGAGGTAGCGCCGGAGCACGTCGAAGATGACGGACCGCATGGCGTGTCCGACATGGGCCTCGGAGTAGGGCGTGAGGCCGCAGACGTACATGCGGACGACGCTGTCGAGGGGGGTGAACTCTTCAACGGTGCGGGAGAGGGTGCTGTAGAACTTCATTCGACGGATTCCAGGGTGGCGACCGCGAGGGCAGCGATGCCTTCGCGTCTGCCCATGAAGCCGAGGCTGTCGGTCGTCTTGGCCTTTACGTTGACCGAATTTGCGTCAAGACCGAGGCGGGCCGACAGGTTATTCGCCATTCGCGTGACAAAGGGGCTCAGCTTCGGTTCCTCGGCAATAATTGTAGCATCGACATAGGTTACGCGCCAACCGGCGGCGCCAACCAAAGTGCAAGTGCGGTCGAGCAGGACCATGCTGTCAACGCCCTTGTAGCTCGCGTCGCTCGACGGGAAGTGCGTGCCGATATCACCGAGACCGGCGCCTCCGAGGAGAGCGTCTATCACGGCGTGCGTGAGGGTGTCGCTGTCGCTGTGTCCCTTGAGGCCGGAGAAGTGTGGAACGGTCACGCCGCCTAGGACGAGCGGGCGATCGGCGACCAGGGGGTGAACGTCGAATCCGATGCCGGTGCGGACGGTCATGCTACACCGACCTTCGGACGCGAACGGAGGACGGCCTCGGCCATGACGATGTCCTCCGGGGTCGTGACTTTGAGGTTCTCGTAGGAACCCATGAATATCTTAACGTCGTGTCGCAATAGCTCGACCATTGATGCGTCATCAGTAACATCGGCCTCGATGCTGCGGTGAGCCCTTTTGAGAAGCTTAGATTCGAATACCTGGGGTGTTTGGACAGCCCAGAGGCTTTCCCTTGGGACGGTCTTTTGGACGGACATTTCTTCGTCGGCGATCTTGATGGTGTCTTTCACGGGAACGGCGGCGATAGCGGCTTCGTGGTCTGACGCGGCTTGGACGGCGCGTTCGATCAGAGGGGCGTCTATGAGGGGACGCGCTCCGTCGTGGACGAGGATGTGGGTGGCGTCGCCGACATGGTCAAGTCCTGCGCGAACGGAGTCCTGGCGGCGCACGCCGCCCGTGCAGACGGCAACTATCTTGTCGGTTGACGCTTGGAGGGCGATGTCGCGGACGGGATCGTCGTTGCTCTCGCCCGCGACGACGACGATGCTGTCGATTGACGCGGACTCGGCGAGGTGTTCGAGGCTGTATGCCAGGAGTGGACGGCCGAGCAGGGGCGCGATGATCTTGTCGACGCCGTTCATGCGAGTGCTCCCGCCGGCGGCGAGAAGTATTGCAGCGATTTTGATTGGCTGGGTCACGGACTGCCTTTCGGTATGACGGACCTTGTTCAAGTATACAGGCAGGGTGAGTCTATGTTGAGGGAGGGGGAGCCAAGTCAGGGCAATCGCATTTAGAGTTGATAGGAACACCAGCAATCGTCACTCCGGCGAAGGCCGGAGTCCAGCAACTGTGTTGCGAGTCAAGCATGTTGAGGGTCCCACCGGGTA
>DAOUKG010000002.1:0-60250 GCA_034421575.1 Dehalococcoidia bacterium | reverse complement strand
CGGTGTCGCTGCGTCAGGCTTTCGCCCATTGCGCAAGATTCCCTGCTGCTGCCTCCCGTAGGAGTGGGGGCCGTGTCTCAGTCCCCCTCTGCCCGTTCGTGCTCTCACACCGGGTACCCGTCTCCGGCTTGGTGGGCCTTTACCCCACCAACTACCTGATAGGCCGCAAGCCCGTCCCAGAGCGACCGAAGCCTTTCCCCCAACGGCAACGCCTGTTGGGACGTACGGGGTATTAGGCACGATTTCTCATGATTATTCCCCGCTCCGGGGTTGGTTACTTACGTGTTACTCAGCCGTCTGCCACTTTACTTAGCGACCGAAGCCGCTGTTCTCGTTCGACTTGCATGCATTAAGCGCACCGCCAGCGTTCGTCCTGAGCCAGGATCAAACTCTAAGTGTTTGACGATTTCCTTTCACTATCCAGTTGTTAAGGTGCAAAACCTATACCGCCCACGTACTCTGCGCGGCACGGACAAACATCATACCGCGACCATCTAGACGTGTCAACCGATATACGCAGGAATCGCAGGGCAATCGCACATCGAGTGGACAGGAACTCCATAAACCGTCACTCCGGCGAAGGCCGGAGTCCAGAGGAATGGGTTGGGAGGCCCCTCAACGCCCGACCCTGTGTGAAATGCGATTGCCCTGAGTGGAGTTGAGGTTGGGTAGTATTGGTGTTTCATGCCAAGATTTTCCCGCACGGTGAGTTATGCAAAAGTCTGCCTTCGCGGGTATGACGGTGCTGTGCTTAGAGAGGGTTTCGCACCGAGCCTGCACACGACACCGTTCGCCCTGAGCCTGTCGAAGGGCAGGGCAATCGCATTTAGAGTTGACAGGAACACCGTAAACCGTCACTCCGGCGAAGGTCGGAGTCCAGAGGAATGGGTGAGAGGTTTCGGCAAGGCTGGCACGGAGTGAAGTACACCGTTGCCTTGGCGATATCCTTTCTCTTGTTTCCGACGACCTATCAAAACTGTGCGCACCACGCAGTAGCCAAGGGCCGCTCGGATTCTCCATCAGGGCGGCGAAGCTCACCCCCTGCTCTACCCAGACTACTCTGCACGTAACTGTTCAGATTTCGTGAGATCCCTCGAGCATACACAGCCACCGTCATACCCGCGTAGGGAGACCTTTGCATATCCACCGTCATTCCCGCGAAAGCGGGAATCTAGAGACGTCTCCGAAGCTGGGTGATGCCCTTTCAACGACACCCTCTCAACGGGAGAACGGTTATGCAACGGTCTCCGAAAGCGGGAATCCAATCCCCTCTCCCGTCGTGGGAGAGGGCTAGAGCCTGCCCCGTTGCAGAACGGGGGTGAGGGTTGTTCCTCTCATCAACTCTGAACAGTTACCTCTGCACCATGGTTTTGACTCACAATTCCCTCAACCATATAATCTCGACATGGATGACATTCAGGCTGAGACGTCCGTAACCCCACCGGTAGCAACTTCCGACTCCCGCCGGGTGCTCGAAATGTACCGGCAGATGGTCCTTTGCCGGACCTTGGATGAACGCGTCTGGATGCTCAACCGGCAGGGCAAGGCCGCCATCGTCGCCTCGGCGCAAGGACACGAGGCAGCGCAGATCGGGAGCGTCCACGCTCTCCGAGTTGGACAGGACCACTTCTATATCTACTATCGCGACCTGGCGGTGCTGGTGGCCCTGGGCCTGACGCCACGCGAGATCATGTTGGGCTTCACCGCGAAGGCGGGCGAACCCCTGGCAGGCGCGCGCCAGTTCCCCACTCACGGCGCCTCGCCGCGCCACCGGATGGTCAATCTTTCCAACGTCGTCGGCACGCAGATACCGCAGGCTGTCGGCTCCGCACTCGCCTCCAAGATGCGTGGTGAGGATACCGTTACCATAGTCTACTTCGGCGACGGCGCTTCAAGCGTCGGCGATTGCCATGAGGCGATGAACTATGCCGCCGTCCACAAGCTTCCCGTCATCTTCCTCTGTGAAAACAACGGCTACGCCATCTCCGTGCCGCTGGACCTGCAGATGGCCGTAGACAGCGTCGCCGGCCGGGCCGAAGGTTACGGAATGCCGGGAATCGTCGTCGACGGCGCCGACATAACCGCTGTCTACGAGGCCACATCCGAGGCGGCGAACCGTGCCCGCTCAGGCGGCGGGCCGACCATCGTGGAGACCATGGTCGAGCGTTACCTCCCACACACGAGCGACGACGATGACAGCCGGTACCGTCTCCGCGAGGACATCGAAAAGGCCCGCGAGCGCGACCCCGTCCGAATGCTGAGAGAGCAGCTCCTCGCAGCCGGACTGTTGAGTGAAGAGGACGACGAGAGAATTCGCGACGACGCGAAGCGAGAAGTGAACGAGGCCACCGACTCAATCGAAGCGGCCCCCTACCCGACCACCGAGGACTTCTTCAAGCACGTCTATGCGGATGGCAAGAATCCCACCTGACCTTATTGGGCAAAGTAGTCCTGGCACAGAGTCGGGCTGAACTGAACCAAGACTTAGGAGACCTACCATAGCCTTCCAAACCGTCATAGAAGCCGTACGTGACGCCATGCGCGAGGAGATGCGCCGTGACGACCGCGTCTTCATCATGGGCGAGGACATCGGAGCTCGCGGCGGCGTCTTTCTCGCGACCGACGGCTTCATCGAGGAGTTTGGCCCTGACAGGGTCATCGACACACCTCTGGCAGAATCGTCAATTGCCGGAATCGCCCTCGGCGCCGCAATGAACGGGATGCGCCCCATCGCCGAGATCGAGTTCGCCGACTTCATCTGGCCCACGATCAATCAGATTGTCGGGGAGGCCGCCCGCGTGCGCTACGGCACCGCCGGCCAGCTCAACGTCCCCCTCGTGCTGCGCGCCCCGCAGGGAGGCGGCGTCCGCGGGGGGCTATATCACTCCCAGAGCGCAGAGGCCTTCTTCGGCCACACCCCCGGCCTCAAGGTCGTCACACCCGCGACGCCATACGATGCCAAGGGCCTCCTCAAGAGCGCCATACGCGACGACGACCCAACGGTCTTCCTGGAACACAAGCGCACCTACCGCCTCGTCCGTGGCGATGTCCCCGATGAGGACTACACCGTCCCCATCGGCATCGCCGACGTGAAGCTTCCCGGCAACGACCTGACCGTCATCACCTACGGCCTCATGCTCCACCACTGCATTGAAGCAGCGCAGGTTCTTGAAGGCGAGGGCGTCAGCGTCGAGGTTGTCGATCTCCGCACCATCCGGCCCCTCGACGAGGAGGCCATCCTTGCATCGGCCAAGAAGACCGGTAAAGTGCTCGTCGTGCACGAGGACACCAAGCTCCTCGGCGTGGGCGGCGAGGTGGCCGCCATAGTAGCGGAGCACGCTTTCGAATACCTCGACGGCCCCGTCATCCGGCTAGCCGGACCCGAGGTGCCGCCCATGCCGTTCAGTCCGACCTTGGAGGCCGTTTTCCTCCTCGACACCCAGCGCATAGTCGAGGCCATGCGCACACTTGCGGCCTACTAATGAGTGTGTAATACCAAGTCGTTTGACTTCTCCGCAAAGACCACAACACTGTTCCCGCATACCGTCATTCCGGCGTAGGCCGGAATCCAGAGGGTGCAATCAACGAGAATACGGTGACATCACAGCGAATTGTGGCATAAGATTCCACAATCCCTCATCTGGAGAAGACGGAGATAGGGATACAGGACAAATGCGAGGTCGCGCATGAGGATCACTCTCCCACACGTCGGGGAATCGGTCACGGAAGCCGTCATCGAGCGATGGCTCAAGCAGGTCGGCGACCGCGTCGAAAAGTACGAGCCGCTCGCCGAGGTGGTTACCGACAAGGTCAGCATGGAAATGCCCTCACCGGTTGATGGCATCCTCACCGACATCCTGGTAGACCCCGGCCAGACCGTCCCCATGGGCGCCGAGATTGCCGAGATCGAAACCGAAGCTGATGAAGCCCCCGCCGTCGAGGAGGTCTCCCCCCGGCAAGCGTCGTCACCACCGCAAGCGATGGATCGCATTGGCACGCTCGTCAAGGACGCAACCAACGTCGGCCCCACGGGATCCGGAGGCCCCATCACCACTGGCGTCGAGTCGAACAGTCCACCCGCAGGAGCCCGGTACTCCCCTGCCGTTTTGCGACTTGCCGAACTGCACAACGTCGATCTCGCCCTTATTTCCGGGTCGGGTCACAATGGCCGTGTGACCCGCAAAGACGTACAAGCCTACATCGACACATCGAAGACGGAAATCGAATCGAGTTCCGAACCGTCCGGTGAAGACGAGCGGGTTCCTCTCACTGCAATACGCCGCATGATCGCCGAGAACATGACGCGCAGCGTGTCCCAGATTCCTGAAGCGTGGAGCTCGATGGAAGTCGATATGACCAACGTCATGACCGCGCGAGAACGCGCCAAAGACGAATTCGAGCGCAGAGAAGGAGCGCGGCTGACCCCATTGGCATTCGCCCTCAGAGCCGTCGCCGAGTCACTCAGGACCAACCCCATCGTCAACTCGACGTGGGCCGACGACGCAATCGTGTTGAAGGGGCGCATCAACCTCGGCGTCGCTATTGCGACCGAGCGAGGGCTCCTCGTTCCCGTCATCCCCGACGCCGACCGGCTCAGCGTCGCGGAACTCGCCAAAGCAGTCGACGTTCTGGCATCCAAGGCGAGGGCCAACAGGCTCGACATCTCCGACGTGCAGGGGGGAACGTTCACCGTCAACAACACGGGCGCGCTCGGATCTGTCACGGGCAAGGGCATCATCAACCACCCGCAGGCCGCCATTCTCAACACCGAGTCCATCGTCAAACGACCCGTCATCATCAGCGACGCTATCGCCATCCGCTCCATGATGAACATCTGCCTGACGTTCGACCACCGAATCATGGACGGACGAGAGGCCGGCGCATTCCTTGCCGACGTCAAGCGCCGACTCGAAAGCCTCGACCCTGCCGAGAGTATCTAGTGTCCTGTCCCAGAGATTCACTGAATTAGTCAGCTCACCCTAGCCCTCTCCCGTTCGCAGGAGAGAGCTAGGGTGAGGGTAACTCCCCGGAATACGCCCATCCGATTTATGCAATGAACTTCAAGCACAGGACACTGACTCCTTTGCCGGACTGCCTCGTCACGGATATCGGCTCCATCGACTACCTTGCCGCCCTGGAACTTCAGCGTGACCTTCACGATAAGGTGGCGAATGACAAGCTACCGGCGGTGCTTCTCCTGCTCCAACACCCCCACGTATACACCCTCGGCCGTCGCGGCAACGAGACCGACATACTCGTTTCGACGGACGCTCTCAGAGAACTCGACGCCAACGTGTACCACACGGACCGAGGAGGCGAGGCAACCTACCACGGCCCCGGACAACTCGTCGGCTATCCTATTCTCAATCTCCGCGCGGCAGGACTGGGTCCCCTCGCCTACGTTCGCGCGCTGGAACGGATCATCATCTCCACCCTCGCCGAACTCGACATCCATGCAACGGCGGATGACAAGCCCACAGGAGTCTGGGTCGACGACGCCAAGATTGCTGCGATAGGCGTCCGAGTCAGTCGCGGCGTGACAATGCACGGCTTCGCCCTGAACGTCAACCCCGACCTCTCCTACTTCAACCACATAGTCCCCTGCGGTATGCCCGATGCGAACGTGACCTCCATAGCCGAACAAGGTATCGATCTCAACGTCTCCGGCGTTATCGAAGTCTTGACAACCCACTTCTCAAACGTCCTGAACTACTCGCTCGCATACACGACCCTCGATGCGCTTACGGAAGAGACCCTCACCGCAGCAACCGCTCACGGCCGCCCCTAATGTCCTGTCCCAGAGATTCACCGAGTAAACCAGCCCGCGAAAATCCCCTCTCCCGTCGTGGGAGAGGGCTAGGATGAGGGTGCTTTTCCGTAAGCTACCAAAATCACATGGAACCGATACCAGCACCCCGTAGGACACAGCACAGACACGCGTGAACATCCACAAGCTTCTATTTCGGCTTCTCTTGGGACAGAGGCTCCCCACGACCACGGGTGAGCTTACCGTTCAAGGTCTTTACAGTCCGGTCGTCATCCGTCGAGACCGGTACGGCATCCCCTACATCGAAGCAGAGACCGACAACGACGCATGGTTCGCGCTGGGCTTCTGCCAGGGACAGGACAGGTCCTTCCGGCTCGAAATGCTCCTGAGGGCGGCCCGGGGAACACTGTGCGAGTTGGTCGGCCCCGGAGCGCTGCCAACCGACATACTGTCGCGTCGACTTGGTTTCACGCGCCTCGCCCCGAAACAGTTGGATGCCTTTCATCCCGACGTCACGCAACGCTTCGAGGCATTCGCCCGGGGCATCAACGAAGGTATCTCCCGAGGCACACGACGCAAAGCACACGAGTTCACCCTGCTGCGCACGGAACCCTCTACGTTTGAGGCTGTCGACCTCGTGGCAATCTACCTGCTGCAGTCCATGGCCCTCTCGGCCAACTGGGACGTCGAGCTCGTGAGACTCCGCATGTTGGAGTTGGACGGCCCCGAGGCGTTGACCCTACTCGACCCACCTTACCCTGACTGGCATCCCGTTAGCGCAATGCCGGAAACCACCGCCGGGCCCGCCGCAGACGCGCTCGCACGTGACATAGCGGCACTCGCCGAGGTGGTCGGTGTGAACCGCGCATCCAACAGCTGGGCAGTGGGGCCCTCAAGAACGGCCAGTGGGCGTCCCATCCTCGCAAACGACCCTCACCTCACACCCGGTCTGCCGCCGCACTGGTATCTGGCCCACATCCGCACTCCTCATTGGGGACTCGTGGGCGCTACATTCGCGGGACTTCCTGCCTTCCCCGTCGGACACAACGGACATGTGGCCTGGGGCGTGACGCTCGGACTGGCCGACAACTCCGACCTCTTTCTGGAGCAGATCGGCGAGGACGGCGCGAGCGTTCGAGACGGCGAGGGCTACGTTCCCTGCGAGATCATCGAAGAGAACATTGACATTAAGGGATCGCCTTCACACCATGAACGCGTCCTCGTAACTCCGAGAGGTCCCATCATCGGAACCCAAGTTGGAGATGGCTCTCTTGCGGTCTCCATCAAGGCGACTTGGCTGCAGGCCCACCCGGTAAAAGGGCTATTGGAAGCTCACACAGCCCAATCATGCGATGACTTCCGACAACTTTTCGAAGAATGGCCACACATTTCCCTTAACCTGACCTATGCCGACGTGAAGGGCGACATCGGATTCCAGTTGGCGGGTCAGGTCCCGCGACGAAGGTCCGGCTTCGGCGCCATGCCCACGCCGGGATGGGGACCGGACTCCGGCTGGGAAGAATATCTCGTGCCGTTTGAAGAAATGCCGCACGTGAGCAACCCTTCGACGGGCCTCGTGGCAACCGCGAACAACCAGCCTCTCCCTTCCGGGCAAGGCCCATTCCTTGGAGTCGATTGGCTCGACGGCTACCGTGTCTCTCGCGTTTTGGAGATGATCGCTGCTCACGACACTTGGGACATAGAAGGCACAGCCCTTGCCCAGCTGGATACCGTCTCCATTCCTTGGCGGGAGATGAGGGACGTGGTCTTGGCGGTCGAGCCTTCAACACCGGAGGCGCGAGATGCTCTCCAGTCGCTTTCTGAATGGGACGGAGTTGTCCGGAGCAATTCGTCGGTAGCGACAGTCTTCGAGTACTTTCTTGCCGAAATGGTGAAGCGGGTCGCAAAGGCAAAGGCGCCGAATTCGTGGGAGTGGGTGATCGGTCGGAGCGATGCTCCCGTCCACACACTGACACTCCTCTCCGGCAGAAGGGTCGGACATCTGGTAAACCTCCTGCGAAATAGCCCCGAGGGCTGGGCAAAGGTCCCCTTGGAAAAACTGGTGGATGACTCCCTGGAGGCGTCGATAGTCGAAATTCGCCGCCAGTTCGGAAACGCGCCTCAGGACTGGCAGTGGGGTAAGGTCCGACCCCTCGTCCTGAAGCATCTCATAGGAAGAAGCCGCTGGCTCGCTCCCGTCTTCAACCTGTCTCCAATTCCCTGCGCCGGCGACACCAACACCGTCTTTCAGACAGGCGCCGACCCTCGCAACCCCGCTGGGCCTCCTCTCGTGTGCCCCTCGATGCGCATGGTGCTGGACGTGGGAAACTGGGATGAGAATCTCTTTGCACTGCCGGGCGGTCAGTCAGGGAATCCGCTTTCCCCTCACTACGATGACCAGTTCCCTCTTTGGGCCGAAGGTAAGGGAACAACCATCCCGTGGTCTCCCGACGCAGTGGCCCGAGCGACGGTCTCGACCCTAACCCTGTCCCCGGAAAGCGTGGGATAAGGTAGTCGCAGCAAACGTGGGGGAGTGTCCATTAAGGCAGTCGAGCGTGCCCCTGCGACCAACGCCGCAAGCACTGGAGCCAACGGGCAGGATCGAACTGCCGACCTGCTGTTTACGAAACAGCTGCTCTACCACTGAGCTACGTTGGCTGATACCAAATTATTGTAGCACAAGGGCATCACCCCTAAAGAGATTTTGCATAACTCAAATGGCAACCTGTCATTCCTCAGAAAACAAGCCCAGCCAACCTCCCGTAGGGGCAACCCTTGTGGTTGCCCGTCCCCGATACCGCGCCACCACCCGTCATTCCGGCGGAGGCCGGAATCCAGTCCCCGGATCCTGCTGGCTCGTGCCAACTCATTTTCATTCCAGGTGGTGAGGGTGGCAACCCTCATGAAATAATCCGAGCGAAGCGAGGAATCTAGGATGTCCTGCCGTCCTCATCCTGGCCCTTCCACCCAACGAACTCCGCCTGGAGTACAAGAAATTCCGTCCCTCTTCATTCGGAATAGCTGGTCCAAGGTTACTCAAAGGTCTGCTTAAGCAGAGAGGGACACTTGGTGAAGTGTCCCTCTCTTCTTTCGTTCGATTGTGTGACCGGACTGTTGCAGTCCGGCCCCGTCGTCCCGGGGGTATCCCGGTAATTCTTCCGTTCATCGTGTCCGCCTAGTTCCGAGTGTAGAAGCTGTACGGGTCCGCGCTCCGGAACTCGCGGAAGTCGCGCTTGGCCTGCTCTCGCGTCGGCGCGCCGGTGGCGTCGAGCCGCTGGAGCTTCTGAAGGTACCGCTCGAAATCGGCGCCGGGCCCGGCGGGCTTGATGAACTTGATGATTGCCTGAAACATACCTACCTCCTTTCCTGGATTCTTCGTCGTTCCAACTTCGGTCGTCTGTGGCATTTCGCACTCCTCTATTTGTGGTTGACCGATCATCTAACTCCATTGTCAACCATGAGCTTTATCAATAGTAGGCATTGAATATGATATTCTATATTTGATTTCACAATAGTATGTAGGTGTACATGCCTCATGGAACTGCGAGAGTTGCGGAGCTTCTGCACGGCGGCGAAAGCAGGCGGCATCTCCAAGGCCGCTATCGAACTCGACCTCGGTCAACCGACGGTAACGACACATATCCGCAAGTTGGAACAGGAGATGGGCACCGTGCTGTTCGACCGGAGCAGGCGACCCGTACGATTGACACCGTCCGGAGCGGCACTCCTCGACCTCGCTGCGCCGCTGATTGAAGGCATCGACGATCTGGTCGACAGTACCACGCAAGCCGAGCAGCAGAGTCTCATCACCGTCGCCACGACGAACGACATGGTCGCGCATACTCTCTTGCGCACGGTCACCGTGTTCTTGCACCGCCATCCTCACACACGCCTGAGGATACGAGCGGCATACATGGACGAAATCGTCGACATGGTGCATTCAGGGGAGATGGACGTGGGACTCGTGCCCTATCCCGGCAGGTCCGAGGAGCTCGACTTCACAGGCCTCTTCGCCTATGAGCGAGTGCTCATCACACCTCTTGACCATCCCTTGCTTCAAGAGGAGGTCGTAACCTTCGAGCAGATAGCAGACTGGCCGCTGATCCTTCGGGGCGGGATGACGCTGACACGCTCCATGATGGAGTCGGAGTTCAAGCGCCGGGGCCTCTCCTATGAGGTGCTGGTGGAACTGGACGGCATGGACATCATCAAGCGGTACGTCGCGCTCGGAATGGGCATTTCGGTGGGGCCTCGATTGGCGATCGAGCCTGAAGACGAACGTACGCTTGGTATCGTAAACCTCGCCAACCTGATGCCCATCGAGCAGGCGGGCATCCTCACGCTCCGCGGAAGAACGCTATCCACCCCGGCGCAGCAGTTCATTCAAGTGATGAGGGACACTCTCATGCGCCGACGGTGAAGAATGTGCGCAACGTTTAGGAGCGCCCGTGAGTCCTAGCGGTAGCGAGGCTGGTGGTTGGCCCCGTTCATGACGGGCTCGTTACGGAACACGTCGCCGTTTCGTATCTTGAGGTTGTAGCCGCAGTTGGGGCTGCTGCAAACCCAAGCCTTGTAGTGAATGGGAGCGCCCTGGCCTCCAAAGTCCGACAGGGGCAGCAACACGCCCTCTACACAGTCTAGGCACTCAGGCCATTTATCGTTCCTTTTCCCCACGTCTTCCTCCTGCGCAACCGGTGGCCGGGTATCGAGAGCGCGCAAAGTATACAACGATCCCACATCGTCTACAAGCATTCCACCGTGAGAATTTTCGGCGAAAAAATGTCCCCTATTTCGCACCGAGAAATGCCCCCTGACTGGCTCACTCCCGTTGACACAATCCGGGTGCTCCCCTAGACTCGCCCACGATCGAAAAAGCCGTGGAGGGCACCACATCGATGGATAATCATTCTAGCTTCCGCTACAAGTCGCCCAATCTGTTCAGCCGAATTGCTGTTGCTTGGAGACTCCTGACCGGTCTGCGTGGACAGGAGTTCCAAAGTATCGGAAGCTGGATCGATCGCAACTACGCCAAGAGCGGACGGGTAGTCGGGTTTCTCCGATTCGTCGGATGGGCCGCGAAGACGGTTCTCATAGACATCCCAAACGCCCTCGTCGGCGTCACCTTCGCCAAGCCGATGTCCAAAGTCTCGTACTGGCTGGCGGCGGACAATCCCGTCAAGAACCACCCGTGGGCATCCGAGCCGAATGCCATGTTGCCGGACGAGTGCGAAGTCGTGGTCATCGGCGCGGGCTTCACCGGCGCAGCGTGCGCGTACCATTGGTCGAAACGCGGCGGCGGCCCCATGGTCCTGTTGGAGATGAACGAGGCCGCGTCAGGCGCCAGCGGACGTAACGAGGGCGTCGTGGTCATGGGCAGGTTCTATACCTATGTTAAGAAGATGCTTCTCGACGACCTGCCCCGCGTCCGTCCCGACCTCGACGCGACTCGGCGGGAGCGTCTCGCCGAAGAGTTCGCGGAGGCCTACGTTCAAGCCGCCTACAAGAACGCCGACATGATAGAGCAGACGATCAGCGAAGAGGGATTCGATGTCGACTACGCCCGCGTCGGATGGGTACAGGGCCAGACGGAAGATTCGCAGGACTACCTGGAAAGTTCTGTTAAGGAAAGTTACGAAAAGGGATTCGACGACTGGGACCTGGTCGAGCCGAAACAGGTACTGGAGCTGACCGGCATGAATGTCGGCGTCCGCTACGGACTGTCACGACGTGCGGCCACGTGGCATCCTGCGAAGTGGGTCTGGTCGCTCGTTTCCAAGGCAATCAAGTCCGACAACGTGGACTTCTTCAGCCGGACCCGCGTACACAGGGTCGAAGATATGGGCGACAGTTATGCCGTCCACACCAACCGCGGCACAATCAACGCTCGTTACGTGATCAACGCCACTGAGTCGTACACCGCTGCGCTCCACCCGGAGTTCATTGGCAAGCTCATCCCGATACAGACCAACGCCGCGTTCGCTGAGGGCGGGCCCGATGCTATGAAGCCCCACGTCGCCATGGGCGGTCCGAACTCCTGGTTCGGCAAACACCCCGACGGAGTAATCCTTGGCACCGGTGGCATCCGACTCGACTACACACAGGCCGGACGCATCAGCCCTTCACGCTTCCTTACCGGCTACATCATTGCCGAAATCCAGGAGATCTTCGGCCACAACCCCATGCGCGTCTTCCGTGAATGGAGCTGCACCGCCGGGTTCACCGACGACGAGTATCCCATCGTGGGCCTTCTGGACGGGAAGCGACAGTACATCATTGCCGGAATGTGCGGCTCCGGCTCCGGAGTCCATTTCAACGGCGCCCGCCACGTCGTCGACAGCATCCTTGGGATCGAGGGCCCCGACGACTATCCGGCGCAGTTCTTCTCTCCCATGCGCGTCTTGGACCCTGAAGCCCACCACTGGCCGGAGTAAGAAACTATCTCAAAATACAGAGTTTTCTCCACACACGGGCTGGGAGTAGAACACGTTCGCCCTGAGCTTGTCGAAGGGTCGAAGGGTCGAAGGGCAATTCATGGTTCGACAAGCTCACCATGAACGATTTTACAGACTTCCTCTGAAAATAACCCCGCCAACTTCTGGTAGGGGCAACCCTTGTGGTTGCCCTTCTTCTGCGTCAACACATTTTCATGATTGGTGGTGTCGGTGGCAGCCGACATGAACGATTCCTAAGAAAAACCCCGGCCAATCTCCCGTAGGGGCGATTCGCGAATCGCCCCTCGTGCCACTCCCAAACCGTCATACCGTCACCCCGTACCACGATACGGGGCGGGGACGTTCACCTCACCAACCCTGAACACTCACGTATCAATAACCTGCTGGACAAGAACAAGCGCCTCATTTACAGTAGTCCCCCAAAATCGCCATTCCGGGAGTCTTCATGCCAACCCTCAAACCTGAACGGTTAACCCAGATCACTAACGACCTACTGCTGGCTGTCGGATCGAGCGAGAGTCATGCAAAGGTCGTCTCCGAGCACCTGACGAATGCCAACCTGGCAGGCCACGACTCGCACGGCTTCATCCGCATCATCCAGTATGTGCGAGAGATTAACGAAGGGGATATCAAGCCGAAGGCCGAGCCCGTCGTTCTCAACGAGACTTCGACGACGGCTCAGCTGGACGGAAAATCGTCGTTTGGACAGGTGGCCATGACTGCTGCCCTGGAGATTGGGATGGCGAAGGCCCGCGAACACGGACTCGGACTCGTGAACGTGTCAAACCATGAGCACACAGGCCGGGTCGGGACGTACGCGGAGACCGCTGCCGAAAATGGGATGGCATCATTCATGTGCTCGGGTTACGTCGGGGGGCCTAATCTCATGAGCGTCGCCCCCTTTGGCGGAACCGTGCGCAAGCTCAGCACCAACCCCATGGTCATCGGCTTTCCGTACAACGACGACGGTCCCGTCCTCCTCGACTTCGCTACTACGATCTCCGCGGAGGGGAAACTCCGAGTTGCGCGGGCTAAGGGAGCCACCCTCCCCGACTACTGGCTCATCAAGGAGGACGGCACCCCTTCCAACGACCCGAATACCTACTACGAGGGCGGATCGCTCCTTCCCATCGGTGGACTTCACGGCGGCCACAAGGGATATGCACTCTCTTTCATGGTGACCCTGTTCGGCGCCGTTCTCGCCGCTGTTGCTACTCCCGAAATGCAGGATGTGCGAGCCACCAAGGACACAATGCTCTACGGGTCCACTCTCATCCTCATAGACCTTGAAAGGCTCGGCTCGCTCGACCTTATCAAGGCGCAGGTGGATGGAATCGTCTCCTACGTCAAGGACACCCCCCTGCGCGAGGGCTTTTCCGAAATCCTCTACCCCGGCGAGTTCGAGAAACGCAACAGGCTCCAACGCCAAGCCGACGGCCTGTACATTGAAGATGCTACATGGGACGGCGTAACCGAGCTCATGTCACAGTACGGGGTGAAATAGCGCCTCGGTTGTCTACCTCCCTGCGCTCTCTGCCCGGTCGTGATAATCTGTGCTTGTCATGGGTACTTCTCAGACCCTCAGCCTGGTTGGCTCTTTAACCGCAGAAGCCCCTCGCATCATTCAAGGCGATGCTTTCGGCTGGCTTGAGAATGCCGAACCGAACTCGATTCATGCCGTCGTAACCGACCCGCCCTATGGGCTGGTCGAATACACGCCCCGCCAGATCGAAAAGCTTCGAGTAGGCCAAGGAGGCGTTTGGCGAATTCCCCCGGCGTTCGACAACGCCATACGTCAGCCCCTTCCGAGGTTCACGGTTCTTAACGACGGCGACAAAGTTCGCCTCGAAGCATTCTTCGAGCGCCTTGCAGCCCTGCTTATGCCGGTACTCGTTCCCGGCGCGCACGTCTTCATCGCCACGAATCCGCTCGTTTCCCACTTCGTATACTTGCCATTCATAAGAGCGGGGTTCGAAAAGCGCGGGGAGATTGTCCGAGTGGTGCAGACCCTTCGCGGCGGCGACCGACCCAAAAACGCTCACGAGGAATTCCCATCCGTGTCCGTGATGCCACGCTCTTGCTGGGAACCTTGGGGACTCTTTCGTAAGCCGTGCGAAGGCCGAGTCCAGGACAACCTCCGCAAATGGAAGACTGGCGGACTGCTGAGAGTTTCCGACGATGAACCGTTTCGCGATCTGATTCATTCTTCACCTGCGCGCGGACAGGAAAAGAAAATTGCTCCCCACCCTACCTTGAAACCTCAAGGTTTCATGCGGCAAATCGTACGGGCATCTCTCCCACTGGCTGAAGGCACAATCTTGGACCCGTTCATGGGTTCCGGTTCCACGATAGCCGCGGCGACCGCCTGTGGACTCGATAGCATTGGGATCGAGGTCGACTCCGAGTATTTCAAACTAGCCCAAACGGCCATTCCACAGCTCGCGCAATTCACTCCAAATGGAAACGGGAACCATGGACCGAAGTGAGTGGTTTGACTCCTCCGTACCCCTACCACCGGGACTGACACTTGCGGCGATCCGTAGGGCAACTGAGTACATCGAGCGTGAGCTTGCGGAACTCGTGGATATCTACTATGAGCAGATGAACGTCTTCAGCGCCATCGTTGGCATCTACGGTACGAAAGCTCTGGACTCGGTCAGCAGTTACGAGAAACACAGGAACGTAGATACCGCCCAGCAACGGTTCCCCGACCTGCGACGAAGGGGAGCCGGCCCAAAACCCACTCCCAACGACTCCCTGGAAAGCAAAGCCAGCAAGCGGCCCTGGGCGCTACAGTCTCATTTCGATCACCCTGGATGGTATATTGTATGGCGGTATCTCGTGGACTCGACTGAAACCCTCGACACAGGTAAACCGGTTATTGTCTGGCGAGTCGACGTGGCCTTCATCGAAAAGTCCGACTGGAAGTACGAATCGAGTCGGGCCGGACCCTCAGGAGGAGGCCGTACACATACATTCGGGCTGCATCGACCGGCAACAAAGCTGCGTGGCAAAGCGGCTTACCGGCGAGGCGATGTCGCACTCGTTGGCGGCAAGCCTGTACCCAACAATGGCGACTAACCTGTCGCTATCACTCTCAATGGCAAATGGGGAATTAACAAATGCCAAACCAAGTCCTGGTAGACCCTACCGACCTCACCCGATTCACCACGGAAATCTTCGAATGCGCCGGAATGCCGCGCGATCACGCTGAGATAGAAGCCGATGTCCTCGTGTGGGCCAACCTGAGGGGAGTCGACTCGCACGGCGTGCTCAGGATCCCCTGGTACATCAAGAACGTTGACGACGGCGTCTTCAACGTCAGCCCGAACATCGAGATCGAAAAGGAAACGGCCGCGACCATCCTCGTTGAGGGTGACCGTGCCTTCGGACCTGTCGTGACCGTCTTCGCCATGAACAGGACCATCGAAAAGGCCCGAGAGGCCGGCGTCTGCTGGAGCATCATTCGGAATACTACTCACCAGGGCGCAATGGCATACTACTCGCTGATGGCTGCCGAGCAGGACATGGCCGGCATCGCGGTCGTCTGCAGCCCGCCGAACATGGCGACCTTTGGCTCAAAGGGCAAGGGTGTTCACAACAGCCCCATCGCCATTGCGGTTCCGGCACGAGACTGCGACCCCCCGGTTCTCGACATGGCGACCAGCGTTGTCGCGGGCGGAAAGCTCAGCCTCGCGCAGGACAAGGGCGAATCGATTCCGCTCGACTGGTCGCTCGACCCTCAGGGCAACCCCACAACGACACCGAGCTTCGATAATGTCCTGCTCCCATTCGCGGGGCCAAAGGGATCGGGGCTCGCCCTCATGTTCGCGACACTCTCGAACGTCATGGTCGCCAACCCTCTGCTTGAGCCGAACATCACCGGTCGCGCGCCCACCTCCAGGGGCGTCCAAAACAGTTTCCTCGTGGCTATCGATATCGCCGCGTTTACCGACGTGAACGAGTACAAGGACAACATCGACCGCCTTATTGCCGCCCAGAAGACCCTCCCAACGGCTGATGGCTTCGATGAGATACTCGTTCCGGGCGAGCCGGAATATCGGACGCAGGCCGAGCGGTCGCGCAGGGGCATCCCCCTGCCGATGGGCACCGTCGACAACCTCCGTCCGGTGGCGGATCGCTTCGGTGTCGAGATGCCCCTTGCTGTCTAAAACCCACCCCTGACAACATCACGGCGACGTTCCGGAAATGTTTTAGACAACACCTAAAACACCTTGCGCCCCCTTTTCCCGGTTAGGTATTCTGGCTTCAACAGTTCCATCACGGCGAATTTGGCCGAGGAGGATTTAGTTGAAGCTAACGCGCGCTAGAGTAACCGACTATCGGAGTATTGATGACTCGGGCTGGGTGGATGTCGACAGCGTCACTTGCATGGTCGGCAAGAACGAGTCCGGGAAAACTGCGTTCTTGGCGGCTTTGAAAAAGCTCAATCCGGTAGAACGCGACACCGGAGACTTCGACCTCAAAGACTATCCACGCAAGGGTTATGTCCGATATCGGCGGAAGCACCAGACCAGTCCCGCAATCGTCGTCAGAGCGGAATTCCGTCTTGACGATAACGAGATCAGACAGGTTGAGGATGAGTACGGCGAAGGCGTATTTGCCTCCCACACTGTGGTGGTGAGCAAGGACTACGCGAACAACCGCTTGTGGGATGTCAACCTTAACGAGGCATCTGTCGTCCGGAACCTCATCAACGAGGCCGGGCTCCCTGTGGAGATCGCGGAACGGGCTGAGAATGTCAGTTCCATCGACGAGCTGCGCTCGATGCTGGAACGGCTCGAGATCAAGCCGCCCGTTGTTGGGAATCTCCTCATCGACATCAACAGCCGCTTCAGGACGAGCGTCAAGGACCTCATCATTGAGGACTACCTCGAACGATTCCTGCCTGCCATGGTCTACTTCGACGACTACAGCACCATGAAGGGCCGAATCTCCATACCGGACATTCGTCGGCGCATCACGGAGGGTGGCGACAGGCTCGACGATGCGGACCGAACGTTCATGTCGCTCATTTCGCTGGCCGGAACCGACATCGACGACCTTGAGAGCCAGATGAACTACGAGCACCTCAAGGCCGAACTCGAGTCGGCTTCGATTCTCATCACCGACGATGTGTTCGAGTACTGGCAGCAGAACACACAGCTTCGCGTCGAGTTCGACCTTTCCAGCGCAAACCCGAACGATCCGCCCCCGCTTAACGAGGGCACGATTCTTCATGTTCGCATTTGGAACAACCGGCATCGGGTCTCGGTACCGTTTGACGAGCGCTCCAAGGGTTTCGTGTGGTTTTTCTCCTTCCTCGCGTACTTCTCGGGACTCGAACTCGAGGACGAGAATCGCTCGCTTCTACTCCTGCTCGACGAGCCGGGACTCAATCTTCACGCGATGGCCCAAAAGGACTTCCTGCGGTTCATCGACGAGCGACTTGCTCCCAAGCATCAGGTCGTCTACACGACGCATTCGCCGTTTATGATCGATCTGGACCGGCTCGGTAGCGTCCGCACGGTACAGGATATGGACGACGTGGGCACCGTTGTCTCCGACGACGTGATGGTCCACGACGACGAGACGATATTCCCCCTGCAGGTTGCTATGGGCAACCTGCTGGCACAATCGCTCTTCCTTGCGCCTCACTGCCTCTTGGTCAACCAACCTTCGGACCAGATTTACCTCCAGGTGCTCGGCGAGGCGGTCGCCGCACAGGGCCGTCCGGCGCTGGACCCACGCTGGGTGATGATACCCGTCGGCGGCGCGGACAACCTCCCAACGTACGTCTCGCTGCTTGGCGAAAACTACGTCAACGTCGCAATCTTGATGGACGTCTCACCCAAGACTCGCGCGCGCATCGAGGCGAAGCACGGACGGCGAGACCTCAGTAACGGCCCCGTCAAGATGGTTGAAGTCACCAAGATCCGGGACGCCGACATGGAAGACCTGTTCGAGCCCCTCTTCTACCTGAAGCTCGTCAATAGGGTCTATGCCAACGAACTTCCCCACGAACTGACGATGAAGACGATCACCGGACCGAGTCCGAGAATTGTCCAGCGCATCCAGAAGTACTTCGAGAAGGAAGGCATCTGCGGCGGCCAGTTCGACCCGTATCGCCCAGCGTCCTACCTGCTGAACAAGCACCTGGAGTTCCGCCCGGAGCTCGACGAATCGACGATCGAGAAGGCGGCCTCGATGTTTACCCGCATCAACTCCTTGCTGTCGGTCAGTGAGACCAGCAACGGCTCGTCTCACTACTCCAATGGCCGCAACGGGTTCAGCAACGGGTCCAATGGATCGAACGTAAAAGCCGGATCGGGCTGGTCCTACAACAGGCCAAAAGTAGGTTCGCCGATATAGCGAAACGAGGGTCGCGCACCTTGCGTCGGGCAAGGTGACCGGGCCTTCATAGGAGCAGAGACGGTGCGTCTCCGAATTGGAGACGCACCGTTCTTTTTCCCTAAAGAGACCTCTTGAATGATCGCCGCGGATCTCATTCCGAACGTAGCGGAGCGAAGTGAGGAACCTAGGATGCTCGTTCTTCTGGCCAAGCATCTCAAATGGAACCGCCTAAGAGTCGGTGATGCCCCCATACATGATACAATGGCGACACTCGGCCAGCACTCGAGTATCGCACCCTTTTGGTTCAACCCACTAATGGGATCGTAGCTAGGCGACGCCAACAGCATCTGGAAATTACCAATGACCTAATCTCCGTGCTAGAGTCTGGTATCTTGAAAGGAGAAGCACAATATGGTTGCTGCCGAAGAACTACACCCGCCTGCGGTGATCGCCGAACTAAAGAAAAACATGGAAGCCTATAACAATGCCAAGGAGCAAATGGAAGCAGAGCATTGGGGCAGAACAGTCTTGCTCCATGATGGCGCCGTAATAGCCATCTACAACGACGAGGGAGACGCTTACGAAATTGGATGTGAGAAGTTCGGGCTTGGGAATTTCAGTCTCCACCGGGTCGGAGAACGCGCTGTAGACCTCGGATTCCATGCTATGTCCCTAGGACATAGAGATTAGACATGCCGTCGTTTGAGCAACCGGTTAACGACAATCAGATTATCATAACTGTCACGCTGTCCCGCGGACAGGGAGAACCACGAAATCCGTTTAGAGCCCTCATGGATACTGGGGCACAGTCGACAGCTATATCTCCGAAGGTTGTAAATGACCTGAAACTCACACCAACAGGGGCAATAATGCTAACCGTAGCTTCAGGGCAGACGGTCAGCACGTTTCAGTATCGCGCTAGAGTAGACATTCCAATAGGTTACACCGAAGACCGCCCAAATCCACAACCCCAGAGCTTTTTCATGGGTAACCTGCTAGCCGTTTCAGGTCTTCCTTATCAGCCGGATGGATACGACGTGCTCTTGGGCATGGACATCATCGGTATATTCCACATAACCATCTATCGAAACAGGATCATCCTCAGTAACTAGGAATGGTCTGAACAAGACTATGGATTGCAACATATACAGGTACGGTGATACAACCAACTCACCCGTCATTCCGGCGAAGAGCTTGCCCCGTACTCCCATACGGGGCCGGAATCCAGAAAGCCCGGTCAATCGAGAATACGGCCTCGTCACACCTGATAGGGGTATTACATCTTAAACAACCACACCCTCTCGTCAGTGAGAGGGTGTGGTTCACGCCTTCTGTCCAGGTATCTACCGTCGAAGACTACTCGAAGAGCCTTTCAGTTGTGGCAGGAGGACCTCCGTTCCGCTTCGACTCAGGCGCCGGAGGAGCCACGGGCGCCGAAGGCTCCTTCGCCACAACCTTCTCCTCTGGCACCTCGAACTGGCCTACGCAGGATATCGATGCTACCTTGTCGCCCTGTTTCGGATTGAATATGCGCACTCCTTGAGTCGCACGGCCCGTGCTCCGGATCTCCGAGAGACTGGTGCGAATCACCTGGGCCTGCTCAGACACCACGTAGACCTCGTCACTATCTGCTATGACCTCTGCCGATGCAACCTTGCCGGTTCGCCTCGTGACGGACATCGTCTTGATGCCCGATCCCCCACGACCCTGGGTTCGGTAATTCTTGAGGTAGGTCAGCTTCCCGAAACCATTCTTGCTGATGACCAGCAGCTTGCTGTCCGGAATAACCATGTCCATCGAGACGATCCTGTCACGCTTGGCGAGTAGCATGCCCCGCACGCCACCTGCGGCCCTCAGTCGAGGCTTGACGTCCTCGACCGGGAATCGAATCGACATTCCTTGCTCGGTCACCATCATGACGTCATCACTCGGATGTGCGAGACGCGCGGTCACGAGCATGTCTCCGTCTTTCAGGTTGAAGATGATGAGTCCTGCGCGGCGGATGTTGGATATAGCATTGAGCGCCGTCCGCTTGACATTCCCCTGCTCAGTGGCCATCACGAGGAAGAGGTCCGGCTCGTCGAGAGACTTGACCCCGATTATCGCCTCTACCTGCTCCTCATCGCTCAGGGGAATCACGTTCACTACCGGAATGCCCCTCGTGGTGCGCGACGTGTCAGGCCGCAGCTCATAGGTCTTGAGCGGCAGCACGCGACCCCGGCTGGTAAAGAACAGGAGCATGTCGTGTGTGTCGACCACAAGGATGTGCCGCACAGGATCGTTGTCCCGCGTCGTCATCCCCGATACGCCCTTCCCGCCCCTGTGCTGGTTCCGGAAAGTCGCAGCCGGTATGCGCTTGATGTAGCCGCCCTTGCTGAAGGTGACAACCACCTGCTCATGCGGCTCGATGTCGTCGCGATTGATGTCGATGGAGGCGTCGCTGATCTGAGTCCTGCGCTCGCCATCGACCTTCTTCTTGAGCGCGCGCGTCTCCTTCTTGATCTCCAGGTCAACCTTGTGGGGATCTCCCAGGAGGTCTTCCAGTTTGCTGATGGTCTCCTGGATCTCTCGATACTCGTTCTCGATCTTCTCGCGTTCGAGTGCGGCCAGGCGTCGCAGTTGCATGTCGAGAATCGCCTGGGCCTGCCTCTCGTCTAGGGCGAACCTGTTCATCAGGCCCGCCCGCGCCGCCTCCACATCATCAGCATTCCGAATCAGCGCAATGACCGCGTCCAAGTTCTCCAGCGCGATCCGCAGCCCCTCGAGGATGTGCGCCCGCGCCCTTGCCTTCCTCAACTCGAACTCGGTCCGGCGGCGAATAACCTCTCGGCGGAAGTCGACGTAATTCAGCAGCGCCGACCTGAGGGTAAGAAGCTCCGGCTTGCCCTTCACGAGCGCCATCATGTTGGCGGAGAACGACTTCTGCATCTCCGTCAACTTGTAGAGGTTGTTGAGAATCACCATGCCCTGCGCGCCGTTGCGAAGCTCCATCACGATGCGCATGCCCTGCCGGTCGGACTCGTCCCGTATCTCGGTGATGCCGTCGAGCCGCTTATTCTTGACGTGAGCGGCTATCTTCTCGATCAGTCCCGCCTTGTTGACCTGGTAAGGCAGTTCGGTCACGACGATCTGCATCCGGTTCGAACGCTTCATCGGCTCGATCTCGGCCACCGCCCGCATGATGATCTGACCGCGTCCGGTCGTGTAGGCGTTCTTGATGCCCTCTCGGCCCATGATGGTCGCGGCAGTCGGGAAATCAGGTCCCGGGACGAACTGCATCAGGTCTTCGTCGGTCGCCGCGGGACGGTCGATGAGGTGGATGATCCCGTCACACACCTCTGCGGGATTGTGCGGTGGAATGTTTGTGGCCATGCCTACAGCAATGCCGGCAGCCCCGTTCACAAGTAAATTCGGCAGTCTGGCCGGCAGTACCACCGGCTCCTGCAAGGAGCCATCGAAGTTGTCTACGAAATCGACCGTCTCTTGGTCGAGGTTCGCAAGCATCTCCTCCGCGGCCGCGCTCAGTCGACCTTCCGTATAGCGCATCGCCGCGGGTGGGTCGTTGTCTACGCTCCCGAAGTTGCCCTGGCCGTCAATGAGAGGCACCCTGAGCGAGAACTCCTGGGCAAGACGCACCATCGCGTCGTAGACCGCTCCCTCGCCGTGAGGGTGGTACTTGCCCAGCACGTCTCCCACAAGTCTGGCGCTCTTGCGGTAAGATGAGTTGGGTCGCATCCCCATCTCGTGCGCCGCGTAGAGAATCCGCCGCTGAACGGGCTTGAGTCCATCCCGGACGTCCGGCAGGGCCCGACCCACGATGACCGTCATCGCGTACGTCAGGTAAGAGCTGCGCATCTCCTCTTCGAGGCCGTGCGGGCGGATGTGTCCAAACTGGGTCTTCGATACCATGTAGGGCTCCTAAATGACCGGCCAAAGTGGGGGCGACGCCGGACAAGAATGCCTTTCGCTGAGCGCTCAGGTGTTCTTGTAAAACGTATAGTCAGTATACCATATTTCGCCTGTATTCGTTTTGAGCGACTCTAATGCGAAAACCCATAGCCTGAAGTATAATCCCGCATGGCAAAATCGTAAATTCTGCCCTGTCAGTCAACCCTTCCGCTCAGGAGAAATCGCATGGCACAACGACTAGGCGGCGGCAACTTTCTGTATGAGTCCGTGGACAGCTGGCCCAAGATCGACATCCCCGGCGTCGTCTCGGACGTCGCGACCGACTCGGAGGACCGTGTCTACCTCGCCGTCCGCACCGCGCAGGCCTTCGATGCCAACACAGGCGCCATCCTCGCCTTCGACCGCGACGGCAACCACCTCAACACCTTCGGAGAGGACAAGCTCCGCACCCCGCACGGCCTCTGGATAACGCCGGACGACACCATCTACCTCACCGACACCTTCGACCACTGCATCCGCACCTACTCGCCCAACGGCGACCCCGGCATGATACTGGGAGTCCCAGGCGAACCCGGTCCCGCAGGCTGCCCGTTCAACAGGCCCACGCTCGCCGTCCCGTCTCCAGTCTCGGACGATCTGTTTGTGTCGGACGGCTACCGGCAAAACCGCGTACACCGCTTCAGCCCCGCTGGTAGCGACCCGGTCGCGGCAGCCAAATACGCCCACTGGAAGAGGGGCTGGACAAACACGGATATGGAACTCACCGCCTCGTGGGGCAAGGGTGACCTGAATTACCACGACGACGAGGCTTGGGGCTCGACCGAGAAGCACGGCAAAGGCCAAGGCGAATTCCTCCTGCCGCACGGCCTGGCAGTCGACCGCGATGAGCGCGTCTACGTTATGGACAGGTCGAACGACCGCATCCAGGTCTTCGACCGGGACGGGAACTACCTGACCGAGTGGAGTACGCCGAGCCCTAACCAGGGTTACATCGACGACGAGGGCTTCACGCACATCCCCGGTGGGGGACAGGTGCATGTCCTGGACATGAACGGCGGAGAGGTAGCCTGCTGGGGTGAACAGGGCGACGAGCCGTGGCAGTTCTTGGGCGGCTCACACGGCCTGTGGATCGACTCGCATGGCGACATCTACGTCGCGCAGGTCGGCATCGACAACGCCATCAACAAGTTCGCCCGCATATAGACCGGAAGAGCGGACCCAGGACAATCGCATGTAGAGTTGATAGGAACACCGGCAATCGTCACTCCGGCGAAGAGCCCGCCCCGTACTTGATACGGGGCCGGAGTCCAGAGGGAGGTTGGGAGGCCCCTCAACGCCCGACCCTGTGTGAAATGCGATTGCTCTGAGAGCGGACCGGCCCGATTTGACAAATGCGAACTCATGTACCACACTGGATGAAAGCACAAAACGCCTACACGAGTAACTGTTCAGACTCGGTGAGATATTCAGGAATTATCTGTCATCCTGAGGAGCGCAGCGACGAAGTATCTACAATCTCTCCCCCGCCGGGGATGCACGAACATCAATCTCTCCCCCGCCGGGGATGCACGACCATCAATCTCTCCCTCGCCGGGGATACACCAACATCAATCTCTCCCTCGCCGGGGATACACCAACATCAATCTCTCCCCCGCCGGGGGAGAGATACAGAGAGGGGGGTCTTCGCCATCCAACTCATCAACTCTGAACACTCAAACACAACTGCCCGCTAAACTTTACAATAACAAGGGAAATGCAACAAAATGCAACAAAATGCAACACTTTTAGAGAAATTCTCTCCGACAGACTGTTGCTCGCAGCCCCTCGTCTGACCTCTTTTCAAACAATCAGCGAACCGACTTGCCACCCGTCCTCATCCACCCTCCAACTTTACGATAAGTAAGGAAATGCCCCAAAATGCCCCAGAATGCCACACTTTCGGAGAAAATCTCTCCGGCAAGAGCCCGCTCGCAGCGTCAGGCCTCACCCCCGTCAATCGACTAGGTTGTGTTGACATTCTTGAATTTCTCATTGTTATCCCCAATCAAGTCGTCATTCCCGCGAAAGCGGGAATCTATTCCTCATAGAGAGTACATGTGTACCTGACTTTGGATTCCCGCTTTCGCGGGAATGACGGGAAATGTCAACACAACCTAGTGTCCTGTGTCAGAGATTCACCGAATAAATCAGCCCGCGATTTACCCCCTCTCCCGTCGTGGGAGAGGGCTGGGGTGAGGGTAAAATGCCCCTAGGCCGCAAGATGCCCCAAAAAGGGTTACCTGACGCCCCTCCCTACAGCGGCTCGAAGAACGTCAGGCCCGCCCCGTGATTCTCCATCGCCGCCACCTCGTCACCCCGCAGACGGACCCGGATGTCCCGCGTAACGTGACCCAGCACGATCTCCTCTTCAAGAAGGTCGTACCGGAAAGTGATCGCCCGGTTGACGGGCGGTCTGGCGAAGAACAGGTATCCATTAGTTGAGCGAGGCGTATCAGTGGCGCCCGATATCTGTACGGTGCCAGCATCACACCACTGCGGCACCCGCACGAACAGCGGCCCCGGCGTCTTCACTCGCACAGTGAGCGCCGAATGCGTGTAGGCTGACTGCACCTCGACCTCCGGCGTTTCATGGTCGAACAGCAGGTTCACCCAGTGCCCAGCCTCATCGAACCGCGTCGCCTCTCTCAGCGCCTCGCACAGCGACCCGACCGTCCCTCCGACCACGTCCGTGTTGAACCGCATGAACCGCCCGCCGTCCCTCTGCTCCAGCGGCTGATGCCCGAACGGAGTGGGAAATCCCCATGCCCCTTGCGTTCGCTCGGCTACTCTGTGAAGAGTGTCCAGTCCCTCCGGATTGTCCGGCGTCGGTATCCACGAGATATCCCTCAGTTGCGACGGCAGCAGATGACACCGCAGGATGCGCTCGGCGTCCTGGAAGTAGTCCGTGTAGCCCCACCTTCCAAGAATCAACGCGGTTTCGAGAATATCCCCCGTGTTATTCATCTCGCCCTCATCGGGCCTGCCCGTGTCCCCGACCGCCTGCTCGCGTGACCACCCTGTCTCGTCTCGCATCCCCCACAGCCCGTTGTCGTAGAACGCCTTCACGATGCCCATCAGCGTCGAGTCCTGCGTCAGGTCCGCGAGCTGAGCAAGGGATGACATCGTGCACGTCACGGAGTGGGCATGGGTGCCGAACAGGTCACGGTCGTACGACCCGTCCTCAGTGTAGTACCCGTCAAGGCACTTCTCCTTCAGCACGATGGCGAGGTCCAAGGCCGGCGCATACCCCGTCGTCCTGAAGTACTTGACCAGCGGCCCGATGGCCCTCGCCACGCCGGAGATGTACGACCGCGATCGCTCCAGCACCACGCCCTCCCGTTCCAATCGCTCATAGTCCCAGTCGGTGTCGGGGTTCCAGTACTCCAAGACCGCCGCGATGCTGGCCGCCGCGATCTCCTCCGCCTGCTCCGACCCGCGATACTCCACCAGCGCGTTCAGCGCGTGAAACCCCTCCCGGATATGGTGCGGATTGAACACCACCGGCGACTCATACTTCCCGTCGTTCCGGTCGAGCGGGAACGGCGCCGGCCCGCTGTACGAGTAGAAGCAGGCACTGGTGAACTTCTCGATAACCTCCTCGTCAACGTCCAGCCCCGCGGCGTCCTCCGCATTGAGCAGCGCGTTCAGATGCCGTCCCGGCACGTGGCTCTCCAGGGGAATGCCGAAATACGCTTCAGGCAGCACTGCCACGCGAAAGTACGGCACATCCTCTCCGTTCGGGTCGAAGATGCTGCACATGGCGTTTCGCGCCAACTCTATCGCCCCAATGATGTCCGTCGTATTCACATCCGTCAGTCGCGTCATCTCACTGGCTCCCTAGTCGTTCGTCTCTCAAGTCGTCGGTATTCTACCCCTCCCTGCGACAATCGGACAGAGCAGTCGCTATATGACCGTCCCCACAAGACCCGTTGTAGGGGCGACCCTCGTGGTCGCCCTCCACCACCCACACCATCATTCCAGGCCCAACACCGTCATTCCCGCGAAGGCGGGAATCCATCTTCGGTTACTGCCACAGACCGAGCGGCGACAGTAAACGACCTACCACTTCATTGCTCGTTGAGCAGGCGCGAGGCCAACACCGTCATCCCCGCCTCCGGTTCAACCCCACTACGTAATTCTGTACCATGTGCGAAGAACCATCGCACACGTTCGGAGGGGAAAAATGTTCGACGAAACGACTGATATGAGCGTGATACGTCCCCGCATCGACAGAATCCGCGCGTGGCTCGAAGCAAACAACCTCGGCGCGCTGTTCGTCTACTCCCCCGCCGCCGAGCACAAGTGGGGTCAGACCGCTCACGTCGCCTATCTGACGGGCTGGGCCAACCATGACCGCATAGTAGACTCCGCCGTAGTCGTGCCGGTCGAGGGTGACCCCGTCCTCATGTTCGCCGGCCTGCCCTACATGCTGGAGCAGATCGAGCAGGTCTCCCCCCTCAAGGACGTGCGAATGGTCAAGGCCGTCGATCCCAACGCCGTGGCCGTCGACGCCAAGACCCTCGGCGGCGCGAGAGGCCCTCGCACCTTTGCTGAGGAGACGGTGGCGATCATGCGCGAGAACGAGATATTCAACGAGAGGGTCGGCGTGGTGGGCGTCGACAACATGCCCGTTCCTTTCTACGAACACCTCCAAGCCGAGTTGGGCGACAACCTCGTGCGAGGTGACGACATCGTGGCGGAGCTGCGGGCCGTCAAGACACCCGAGGAGCTGGAACTCATCAGGCACGCCGCTCACCTTGGCGACATCGGGTTCCGGACGATGGTCGATGTGGCGCGTCCCGGTATGCGTGGAATAGAGATAGTCGCCGAGATGGAGCACGCCGTCCGGAAGGCGGGCGCCGACCACGCAAAGTACTGGATGGGTTCCGGCCCCGACACGAAGTGGGAGGACACGCGCCTCGACATCCGCCCGCACCTCCGCGTCCTCCAAGAAGGCGACTTCATGAACACCTGCTCGTACATCGTCTACAAGGGGTATTGGAGCCACGGTCAGCGGGCGGGCACGCTAATGCGTCGCAACGAGTATCTCGACGGCATCATGCAGATCGCCATCGACTCGCAGACCGCCGGCATCGAGCAGATGCGCCCCGGCAACCGTGCGGGCAATATCGCGAAGGCCATCCGCGAAACATGCGAGGCCGCCGGATGGTCGCTGCTGGGCGGACGTGTCGGACATGGTATCGGGATGGACTATAGCGAGCGTCCCAGCCCCGCAGAGAGCAACGACGCCATCCTCGAAGCTGGGAACACCATCATCCTGCACTCGGCCTTCGCCCTGCCCGGCTCCGGCAAGATGTTCGTCCCACTCGGAGACCACATGCACGTCGCCGAGGACGCCCCGGAGTTCCTCATGGGCTTCGAGCGAGGCCTCTTCGTCGCGGGCGAGTAATCGGAAAGAGCACAGCCTCTGGTCGCCACCGTTCCCACTTGGGATATAATCACCGCGTATCCCCTCTCCGATAAGGGAGATGCACCCCCCTCTCCCGTTCGCGGGAGAGGGCTGGGGAGAGGGCGTTTTATCCTCTCTCCCGTCCTAGAAGAGAGCCTGCCCGCACTCCGATACAGGGGCTGGAGTGAGGGCGCTTTATCCCCTCTCCCGTCCTGGGAGAGGGCTAGGGTGAGGGTCCAGCACCTATCCCCAACCGCCGCCAGCGCCGCGAACTCCAACGCCATGCCAAACGGCAAAAATCCCACCTCGCCCGCGCGCCCAACTAGATCCACACTTCAATCCGTTCGCCCTGAGCAGCGTTACGCCCCGGGTTTCGGGCAGTGCCGGGGTGTCAGTAACTGCCGTGTGGCCACGAGGAAGCACGTTCGGCCTGAGCCTGTCGAAGGCCCTCTTATCCCCTCTCCCGTCATGGGAGAGGGCTAGGGTGAGGGTGATGCCCCGACGTCGGCGAGAGCAGTTACTTGAAAGCTTGTCGAAGGGTCGAAGGGTGAAACAACCGTGTCGACACGTTCCCTACTCTCTTCGCAATTCTTTCTACTTTCTCTTCCCCCAGTGCCCTCTGCGGTGAATCTCCCCTGACTCGCTCCGCACTCAGAACGATGCGGTATACTTACCAGCACATACCCATGGGGCGTGACGAAAGCCGCAAATGCTGAGCATCGAAACAATTCGCAACGAGACCGACCTGGTCAAGAAGTCCATCGCCAACCGTGGCCTGACCGGCAGCATCGATCGGATTCTCGAACTGGACGTCCGTCGGCGCGAGATCATCGCCGAGACCGATGCCCTTCGCGCCCGTCGCAACGAAGTGAGCAGCAGTCTTGGCAGGTCGAAAGAGAAGCCCCCGGAGCTGATCGCCGAGATGCGGGAGGTCGGCTCCCGCATCAAGCAGCTCGAAGGAGATCTCCGTGAAGTCGTCGGCGAATACGACTCCCTGCTCTTGGACGTGCCCAACATCCCCGAGGACGATGTGCCCGTTGGAGACGACGACGCCCACAACGTCGTCGTCAAAACAGTGGGCTCGCCACCCGACCTCTCATTCGAACCAAAGCCTCACTGGGAATTGGGAGAGACGCTAGACATCATCGATTTCCGGCGAGCGGTCAAGCTGTCGGGCTCGCGGTTCTATATCTTCAAGGGCAAGGGAGCGACCCTCCAACGTGCCCTCATCACCTGGCTCCTCGACGTTCACGTCAACGAGTTTGGAATGCAGGAACTCTACGTTCCCCACATGGTCACGCGGGAGGCGGCCACCGGCAGCGGCCAGCTGCCAAAGTTCGCCGACACGATGTACCACGACGAAGAGGACGACCTCTGGATGATACCAACCGCCGAGGTTCCCATCACGAACCTACACGCCGATGAGATCATCGAGCCGGGTGTGCTCCCTCTGAAGTACGTCGCCCACTCGCCCTCCTATCGTCGCGAGAAGGCGGCCGCGGGCCGCGACACACGAGGAATAAAGCGAGTCCACCAGTTCGAAAAGGTCGAGATGTTCCGCTTCACCGAGCCGGAGGACTCGCCAGGCGCTCTGGACGAAATGGTCGCCGACGCCGAGGAGCTATGCAGCCGCCTTGGGCTCCATCACCGCCTCCTCCTCCAGTGCACCGGCGATCTCGGCTTCGCATCGATAAAGACCTACGATGTGGAACTCTGGGCCCCCGGAAGCGGGGACTGGCTCGAGGTCAGCTCCGTCTCCAACTGCACGGACTTTCAGGCACGACGCGCCAAGATTCGGTATCGCTCCGAAGATGGCGCCCGTCCTCAACTCGCGCATACCCTAAACGGCTCCGGCCTCGGCATCCCTCGCACACTCATCGCCATCATGGAGAACTACCAACAGGCTGACGGCTCAATCGTCGTCCCCGAAGTCCTGCAGCCATACACCGGTTTTGACGTAATCGGACCCGCCTCGTAACATGTCAGATAACCGACCTAAGGAACTATCTCAAATTATCTATCGACGAGTTCTGAATAGAGAGGCGCAAGGGGAAACACGTTCGCCCTGAGCCTGTCGAAGGGCAATCCAACACCAACGCGCATAGTTTTGAGATAGTTCCTAATGACTGCCTGCCGGACAGCGATACCGAGCGAACCAGGCCTCCGAACCAGCAACGTTATTCAATCTGCGGACACAAAGGAGCCTACATGGCGATCAAAGTTAACTGGCAAGACGTAACACCCTACATCGGACATGAGACTGCCATCGTCTGGCCGATCCTCGGCCCGACAAGCGCGGGGGAAGGCTCATCGTACAATGCCACGCCCTTGCAGGGATTCAGCGGCGTCACCCGGCACATGATCCAGCCCGGCAAGGCCGGTGACTACCACGTCCACTTCGACCGCGAGCAGGTGTACTACTTCACCGAGGGCAGCGGCAAGATGAACATCGACGAGGTGATCTACCCCGTCAAGAAGGGTGACGCCGTCTGCGTTCCCCCGACGAGCTACCACCACATGATCAACGACACCGACGAGTGGCTTGTCCACCTCATCATCAACGGCAAGCACGTCCCCGAAGAGCAGCAGGAAGAAAACAAGAAGATCATCGCCGCCTCCAACGCGCACGGCTCCAAGCAGCCCATCGCCCACCGCCACTGGCTCGACAGCATGCCCCACGTTTCGCACGGCGCTGCCCTGCTGTGGTCGGTCTTCGCCGGCAAGGGCACTCCCGGCCGCTCCTACACGGAGGCTCCCGTCGAGGGCGTGCAGAAAATCACGATCCACCGTCTCCAGCCACGTCTCGAAACGGGCACTCACTCCCACTCGGACAAGGAACAGGTCTACGTCTTCACCGAGGGTACCGGCAAGATGATCGTCGGCGACGAGACCCTGGACGTCGAGGAGGGAGACTTCGTCTACGGTCCGCCGCAGGTGCCTCACGGCCTCATCAACGACAGCGACGGCTGGCTCGAACACCTCATCATCAGCGCCGAAGTGGAGTGACACCATGCTTCGTAACTACACTGCCAGGTATGTCAAGATCGACTCTGGCTACATGGGCCAATTAGTCGAGTGGCCGGAGGTCGTAACCGAGGGAGTGGATCTGGAAGACTGTCGCTTCATGCTCCGTGACGCACTGAATGAGATGCTGCTTGCGTACCAAGAACAAGGCAAAGAAATCCCTCTAGGCGACAGCTTGATAGAGCAAGTGCCTGTCGAGGTTGCGAGTGTCGGTTAGACGACGCGATGTAATCCGATATCTGGAGAGAAACGGCTTTGTTCTCTTACGAGAAGGCGGCAATCACTCAATCTACACAAACGGCACAAAGACGATCCCCATAAAGCGCCATACGGTGCTGAATCGGATCATAGCGAACGAGATCTGCAAGCAGGCTGGACTGAAACCCAGATTCTAGCTTCCGTTTCGGTGAGCGTCCTTGACTTCCTGAGTCAGCCCATACTTCCGCGGCTTGGTGCTCAGTAGCTCGACTCCACGCTCATCGAGAATGGGCCAGATCTTGTTGGCGAACTCCGTTCCGAAGCGAACGCTCGACATCCTCGCCATAGGATCGCCCGGCCACTGCGACTTGATGACACGCTGGCACTCAGTGCTCCTGAACGCCCCGGTTGGAAGCTGATCGATTATCAGATCTGCCACTTCCGTCAGGCGAACGGTGCGGGTCCTGCCGTCATCACTTGTCGCTGCCGCAGCTGGCTCGATAGGACGAGTCCTGCGTGAGTCACTGGATTGGACCGCGCTTCGTCCAAACGACCGTGCCGGCCTTCTGGCCTGCACGACATGAATGTACTCGTTGGGGAAGTAGTCCCTTATGGTTGTCGACCGCGTCTTCGTGCGATCGGTTACCAGCCACAGGAAGGGAACGCGGTCCGACTTCAACTCCTTGAGTTTCGCATACAGCGGCATGAAGTCGCTGTCGTCACTCATGACGGCTACGTACTGGGCAACGCCCCTGACGTAGTCGGCAATCGCGTCGATGGCAATTGCTATGTCGGCGGAGTTCTTGGACTGTCTGTTGCTGAAGTGCTGTATACCCCGAACCGTCACCGCCAACTGTGGGAACCTTCCGGTTGCCCAAATGTCCCAGAGGGACACCCGGTCAGCCTGGACATAGAGGTTCAGCCGCCCAGGAGGCGGAGTTCCCGTCGGCCAGCCCTCGACTATGTTCTCTATGAGAGTTTGTGCACTGCCCTGCAGATTCTCAGTATCTACGTATAGCCCGGTCCCGGGTCCCTTTGTGTTGTCTCTTGTGTTCCCTCCAGCATGGTTGGTGGAGAGTTCCGTTGTCATGTGTTTACGAAATAGTTTTACCATTCATCCCTCATCGCCGAAGCGTTGAACCTCTTCTGTCATTTCTTTAGCGACCGCTGCCGGCACGTCACCGGCGGCGACCTTCGTTTTCTGCACGATTTCTCTAATCTCGTCGACCACTTCGGGGTTGGCAAGGGTCGTGACGTCGCCAACGTCCACAAAGTTGGATATCGCAGCGGTCACTCGCCGCATGATCTTGCCCGAACGGGTCTTTGGAAGGTCGGGAGCAATCCAGACGTACTTGGGCCTTGCTATAGGCCCGATTATCTGCGTGATAGCCGCCTTGACCTGGGTCACAACCTCGTCGGGGTCGTGGCCTGCGTGTATCGAGACGTACATCTCAGGCGACCGACCTTTGAGTTCGTCGAAGGCCGGCACTGCAGCAGCCTCCGTAACAGCTTCAACAGTCAACGTCGCCGACTCCAACTCCTTTGTACCTAGCCGGTGGCCTGCCACGTTGATGACGTCGTCCAGCCGTCCGACCACACGCAAATAACCGTCGGCGGCCTGGATTCCGCCGTCACCCGTCATGTACGGCCAGTCCCGCCAGTCCTTGCTCTCAGGGTCCTTGTTGAACTTCGCATAGTACGTGTCGATGAACCGCTGATCGTCCCCCCAGACGGTCTGCATACGCCCAGGCCACGGATTTCGGATGCAGACGTTGCCCGCCACTCCGCTGCCCGGCTCGATCTCGTTGCCATTCTCGTCGAACACAACATGCTCGATGCCAAGCGCGCCCGTCCCGCAGCTTCCGGGCTTCATGGGCTGCAACGCGGGGAGCGTCACGCCGATGAATCCTCCCGTCTCCGTCTGCCAATACGTATCGACGATGGCGGCTTCACCCTTGCCGACAACGTCGTAGTACCACCGCCAGACCTCCGGCTCAATCGGTTCGCCCACGGTCGTCATGTGCTTGAAGTGGTAGTTGTACTTGGCAGGCTCGTCCGGCCCGGCCTTCCGAAGCATCCTGATCGTGGTCGGCGCGGTGTGGAAGATATTGACGTTCAGACGCTCGGCCTCGCGCCATGCCCGGCCCGGATCGGGATAGTTCGGCACACCTTCGAACAGGACTCCTGTCGCGGCGACAGACAGGGGGCCATACACGATGTAAGAGTGGCCCGTAATCCATCCAATGTCGGCGAGACACCAGTATGTGTCGGTGGGATGAATGTCCTGGTAGTACTTGGACGTTCCCGCCGCATAGGCGAGGTATCCTCCGGTGCTGTGCTGTGCACCCTTTGGTTTTGCGGTGGTCCCACTCGTGTACATCAAAAAGAGCGGATGCTCGGCTGGAAGCGATTCCGGTGCAACCCTCTTGCCCTTGTGCTCTTGAATCAGGTCGTTCGCGAAGACGTCTCGCCCCTCAACCATCGGAGTCGGCGACGAGTATTTACCTGGATAGCGCTGCCATATCAGCACCTTCTCCACCTCGACGCCCTCGTTCTTCGCGACCTCCACTGCCTCGTCCGCCTTGATCTTGTGGTCGAGCAGTGTGCCTGCTCGATGGTAGGCGTCGGCAGTTATCAGGATGGAACTCCCGGAGTCGACGATCCGGTCGCCGCACGCCGCGCCGCTGAACCCGCCGAAGACCTCTGAGTGAATCACGCCCAGCCGCGCGCAGGCCAGCATGGTGATAGGCAGCTCGACGATCATCGGCATATGGAGCGTGACCCGGTCGCCGGCCTTCAGCCCCAAGCTCTGCAATAGGGAAGCAGTTTCGTTGACGCGAACGTACAGTTCGCGGAAGGTGAGCACGATGTCCGCCTCGTGTTCGAGCTCGGAGACCCAGATGAACGCAGCCTTGTTGGCGTGCTCTTCCAAGTGCCGGTCGACGCAGTTATAGCTGGCGTTGAGCTGTCCTCCAACATACCAGTTGAAGAACGGGGGGTTGGAATCGTCGAGGGTCGTATGCCAATACTTGTCCCACGACAAAAGATTGGCGTATTCGTTGAAGCAATCAGGGAATTTGTCAGGGGTAAAGCGATCGAACACCGCCGGGTCGGACAGGTTGGCCTGCCCGATGAAAGCGGGGTTGGGGTGGATTACTTCCTCTTCCTTCCAATGGGAGGCGATCTCAGCTTCGGTGACGTTACCTTCCGTCGTCATCTTTCCTTCGACTCCTTGCTGTGTATCTTCGATTCCATTCCATCGACGCTTGATAATGTACCACAAACCTACGACACGGAGTGACGAAAACGTAGCGTTCGCAGATTCATGGGGAGTCGAATTCAGCCCATGGAGCGCCATTCGGCGACCCCCATTAGCTATGGGGCGACAGATTCGAGAACCTCCGGGCAGAACGCGGCGTAGGCGAGCCGACATACCTCCGCAATGGCCTCGTCCGCCCGGACATCGTTCGAGTTGGCGGTTGCGAAAGCTGAGATTATCATCGGGCCGCTCGGAAGGTACACGATGCCCACGTTACCCTTGATCCGCCCGCTGGAACCGCTCTTTTGGGCGACGACGATATCGCGCGGGAGGTCCCGGCGGATCATCCGGTCGTCACGGGCGTTCTTCATCATCCCCAGCATCTCAGACGACGCTTGGGGACTAACGAGAGTACCCTCGTACATTCACTTCATTATGTCCCCCATATCGCCAGGTGCCGCGACGTTGTTCTCCGGGGAGTCGCTATACGAGACGCTCTTGTAGTCGTTCGCTCCTGCGGCCGATGCTTCCGCCTGCAGCATGTCGTTAGCGCGGTTGGTAGGCAGATCGTCTTGGTAGGTCATTCGATAGTGGTACCGCCCCATCGTGACGCTGGTGCGCGTGTTCGAATAGCCCAAACGGTCGAGGAAAGCGTTGATATTCGGGATACCCACCGTCTCCATCAGCAGATCGGTAGCCATGTTGTCGCTGATGGTCATCATCATGCGGCAGTAGTCGCGCAACGATATCTCCGGCTCGTCCTGCATCAGCTTGAGTTGGCCGGAACCGTGCGCTGAGTACCGGTCTTGCATCCGCATTCGGTCGTCTAGCGATAAGGTGCCCTCCGCGTCCTGTCGGAATAGCTCGGCCATAACCGTAATTTTGCAGACGCTGGCCGTTGGGTATCGTTGGCTGGAAGCGCACTCGTGAGTTTCTCCGGTCGCGATGTCTTCAAGGAAGAAGCCCATCCGCCCGTCAAACTCCTCTACGATGGCATCCATCTCACAGATTGGAAAGGTCATACATCTTCTCCTGTATTTTGAGACTCGATTCGCAGTTTCGTGGTGGAGTAGAGTTTAGCAAATGAGACTACCAACGTCACTAAGCAGATGCGGAAGCGGCGCTGAATGTGAGGATCATCTTCTGCTGAGCGCTTGCCGTGGCATCCAGGGAATGAGTTCTGCTTTCTCCAAAAGTTATTGATACTGATACTCATTACTTTGGTTGAATTAATTGAGACTCATCGAACGATTCATAACCGAATTCCCTCACGCTTTGTAACCCTTTGACAAAATGCTAGTCGCTGCCGTATGCTAGTTTCCGAATAGGGAGCTACTCGATTCCACGGGTCATGGGTTCACCAGAGATTCATACCTGAGTTAAGTTCCCTAATAACGAGAGATTCCACTCCGTCATACAAACTGCAGATGACACATCAGGGAGGGTGCAATTGTCAAGATTAGCAATCGTTTCGGTAGAGGAAGCCATGGCCAAAACGGCCTCAGGTAAAAGGGCAAAGATTATTCACGAGTATTTGGGATATATTCGTGAATTGCAGTCGGGCCAAGCCGGAATGCTGTCTGCGACGGAAGACGAGAGCGCGATAGCAATAAGACGACGCTTGAACCAGGCAGCCAAGTCAGCCGGAGTCGAGCTTACTATCAAACGATCGGGCGACGATGTCTATTTTTGGACCACCGCACGCAGAAGAGGCCGCCCACGCAAGTCCAGCATGTAGATCCAACTGCCGTACACGCCCCACCTGTACGTGAGGCATGTACGAACTTGATTAGTCGTTGAATCGAGACGCCCGTCTTCGACTCTTGACTACGCTTACAGATCCCGTTCCGTCACGAAGCAAGAGTAGACTTGAGACGGAAGGGCGTTTGCCGTGATGGGGCGATTTCAAGAACATTCCCCGAATTCGCTCTAGCGGAACCACCGCTCGATGCTGGTAGAATACCCGCCGTGTCCGAATCGGTAAGCTCCTGTTCGTCTGGAGGGATGTATGCTTGATCTGGCGATCCACAACGGTATGGTCGTTGACGGCACCGGCAGCCCCGGGTTTCGCGCTTCGGTCCTGGTAAAGGACAATCGCATCGCCATCCATAGGGGCGACACCTCCGGAGTGGAAGCCGCTCGCACGATCGACGCTCAAGGCAAGGTAGTCTGCCCAGGATTCGTCGATCTCCACTCCCACGCCGGACTGACCATGCTCGGTGAGCCACACCACGACCCAAAGGTGCGTCAGGGCGTGACGACCGAGTTGGTCGGCATCGACGGGATATCGCACGCTCCCTACAAGTCACAGGAGGAGCTGCAGAGAGCGATCTGGCTCGACTCAGGCTTCAATGGGTACCCGCCGGGATCACCCGATTGGCTCAGCGTTCTCGACCTGTACGGCAAGTACGACAACGCGGTCTCAATCAACGTCGCGATCATCTTGGGCAATGCGCCGGTGCGCATCTGGAGCGTGGGCTGGAACGACCGTCCCGCCACTGCTTCCGAGATCGAAGACATGCGCTCCGTTACGCGAGAGGCTATGGAAGAAGGAGCCTGGGGACTCTCGACGGGCCTCGACTATCCTCCCGGTTCATTCGCCAGCACCGACGAGCTTGTCGCTCTCGCGGAGGTCTCGGCCCGGTTCGGAGGCTTCTACCACACCCACACCCGTGCCATCCTCAGGGAGTTTGGACTGCTGGCACCATGGGAGGAGGCGCTCGACATCGGGCGGCGCTCCGGCATCCCCGTTCATCTCACCCACTATCGACAGCCCCGCCAGGGCGTCGGAAGCCACCACGACTACATCGGCCTCGTCGAGCGCGGTCGGGACGAGGGCATGGACGTTACCTTCGACTGCTACTCTTACCCATACTCCGGCACGACGCTCTTGATGTTGGTGCCAAACTGGACGATGGACGGCGGCCCCGAGCGTGCCATCGCCGCGTTCAAGGATTCCGACGACCGCGAGCGCATCAGACGTGAGGTCGACCGCGAGACCCTAGCCGAGACGTGGCTGACCAACTTCAAGCAGCCGCACAACGTGCAGTACGACGGCAAGTCGATAACGGAAATCGCGAACATGAGAAGCCAGGACCCGGTCGACGTGATCATGGACCTCCTGGTCGACGAGAACCTCTCGGTCCACATCGTTGGAACGGGCACCAACCAGCACACCCTGCCCGCCTTCGTGTCGCACCCGTACGGCATAATCGCGAGCGACGCAATCCTCCTCGGTGAGTATCAGAACCCGCGCTCATACGGCTGTTTCCCGATCGTGTTGGCCGAGTTCGTACGGGCCGAGAAGCATCTTCGCTTGCCGGAGGCGATTCGAAAGATGACCTCGTTCCCAGCGCAGCGGCTGGGCTTGCCTGACCGGGGCGTACTCCGCGACGGATTCAAGGCCGACATCGTGGTCTTCGACCCCGACACGGTGAGAACCGATGCCGTTCTGGGTGACCCAAACCATTACCCCGTCGGAATCGACTACGTGATCGTCAACGGCGAGGTCGTCATCGACAACGGCGAGCATACCGGCGCTCTGCCCGGTCGCGCACTCAGGCGAGGAAAGCCCTCATAGCCGGACGCCCGCGCGCTAGATATTGATCCGCTTTTCCGGCGGCACGGTCTTGTCGTGCTCGACAACCCCTTCCCGGTGCTCGCCCCGCTCGACCATGACCTGCCGAGCGGCGATACGCATCCGGTCCTCGTGAGAGAGGAACTTCTGCACCTTCCAGATGAATTCCGACAGTGTCTCCTCTTGGGACAGATCGGAGTTGTCGATGACGAACTTCTTCCGAATCAGCGACGCAGCGAACTCCTCTTGGAACCTCTGAAGGACGTGTTCAACGTCCTCTTCCTTGAGTATTCCCGGTCGTCTCCCCTTCTGATCACGGGGCATGGGGTCCCGTTGCATTCGGCCCTTGATTGCCTCGGACCGGGCAGTCAGCAGCACCATGATCGTGTCGGGTGCGACCTTCATGATGTCGTGCTCGATGTGCCGTGCGAATGCTGACCGCTCAGCGTACTGACCGTGGCCGCCGTAACCATAGTACAGCGGCGCGAACACCGCCTCCTCGATGTGATAGCCGACCAGAAGATGGTCCGCGTCCGACAGGAACGCTCCTCCACCGTGGTAGGCGATCTGGTAGCGTTGGAACCGCTCCTTGAAGCCGGGACTCATCCGCATGAAGAGCTCCCGGTCCTCGTCGGCGACCTCCGGGGAAGGCACGGTAAAGTGATCGTGAGACGTTCTGCTGTACCCCGTCACGTCCGCAAGCCAACGGGACACTCCGTCGGATAGTGTCGTCTTCCCTACGTGTTCGCAGCCGGTAATGATGAGTCTCATATGCACTCCTCCAAACTCTGGATTCATCCTGCCAAAGAGTACAGCGGAAGCGCTGTGTGGACAACACGTGTGCCCGCCGTCCGTTGCTCATCCTCACCAACCACTCCGTTGACCCACGAATGCGGCGTATCCTAAAATCCGCAAAGGGTAGATCAGCTTGGCGAATTGAAGCCGGGTCCACGAATGTACGGCTTCGGAGATATCGAATAAAGGTACTGCCAGCATGACATTCGTAAGAATGATCCTCTTCTGCACGGACACGATCAACGAGTTCTTGGACAAGAACTGCCCATACATCGCGGGGGCAATCGCGTTCTACACTCTTATCTCGATATTCCCTCTGCTCTTGGCCATCATCTCGGTGTTGGGATACTTGAGCCCCGCCTCGGCGGAGGAGCAACAGGAACTGGCGCTCCGCACAGCCGACATCATCCCTGTGTCCAGTGACTTCATCGGAGAAACTGTCGCCAGCGTCGTAGAGTCAAGAGTCGTTACAGGCATCGTGGGCATCTTTGGCCTGCTTTGGGGCGCGACCGTGGTGTTCGGGGCGATACGAAAGGGAATCAACGCTGCATGGGGCATCACGAGACCGAGGCCGTTCCTCAAGGAACGCCTGATCGACTTCGCACTTGTCATCGGAGCCGGATTTCTCTTGTTCATCGTGCTGTTAAGCTCTCCAACCCTGAGTTTCGTCCGTGGCGCCTCAGGCCTGCTAGCGCCGGAAGCCGAGTATTTCAACCACACTATTTGGAATATCACCTCCCGGCTCATCCTGCCATCTTTCGCGTTCGCTACATTCTTAGTCCTGTATAGGTTCATCCCAAACACGGAGGTGAAGCTGAGTAACGTGTGGGCGGGAGCGCTACTGGCCTCGTTGGCGTTTGACGCTGCTAACCTGGCCTTCGTGTGGTACGTTCAAAACTACGGACACTACAACCTACTCTACGGATCAGTCGGGACCATCCTGGCAACGTTGACCTGGGTGTATCTGTCGGCCATTATTCTACTCTTTGGAGCTCTGGTCACATCTCGATACAGTGCATATGTCGAGAGTCTTCCTCAACATCAACTTAGCCTCAAGGTCATCTGGACCGGCTTTTCGCGCGTCAGGCTCCGGGTTGTCGACACCTATGCCCGCTAGTGTCCTGAACCTAATCGCGATTCTACTGCTCACCTTGCTCTCGCTGCTTGCCGTTGTCGCCTGTGGGGACGATCCGCCGCCCGAGCCGACCCCAACCCCTCTTCCAACATACACGCCGGTTCCGCCGACCCCCACACCCGGTCCCGTAGATGACACCACATCAGTTCCGGAATCGACCGACGAGTCCGAGAGTGTCACTTCCCTCGTACTCCCGTCGCTGGCAGACGTGGTCGAAGAAATCGAGCCTTGGGTAGTCTCCATAACCACGGAGCGCTTTGTACGCGGGTTCTTCTCTACGTTCCGAGACGAAGGAGCAGGGTCTGGCTTCATCGTGCGTTCGGACGGGTACATCGCCACCAATGAACACGTCATCAGGGGCGCGCAGCAGCTCCAAGCGCACTTGTCGAACGGCGAGACCTATCCGGCCACCGTCGTAGGAAAGGACATCGTTACAGACATCGCCGTTCTCAAGATCGAAGCGGAAGACCTGCCTTTCGCGACGCTCTCCAAGACTGATGACATTCGTGTAGGCGATTGGGTGATGACTCTTGGCAATGCCCTCGATATGAGAGGAGGGCCAACGGCCACGTTAGGAATCGTCAGCGGTCTCGAAAGATCTATCAAGACCGACCAGGGCCAGCAGTTCTTCAATCTGATTCAGACCGATGCGACCATCAACACCGGCAACAGTGGCGGTCCCCTCGTGGACATCAACGGGACTGTGATCGGGATAAATCAAGCCGTGCTCGCGGAGGCGAGGTTCGGCTTCGCCATCAATGCATCCGTCGCAGGACCGGTCATCGACAGCCTCATAGAGAACGGCGCTGTTTCGCGTCCAGACATCGGAATCAAGGGGGACGACGTAACGCCGGCAATCGCGCGGTCGTTCAACCTCTCGGTCACCGAGGGCGTCGTAATCACCGCTATAAGCACGGACGGCCCCGCACACGCCGCCGGTCTCCGGGTTGGACACATCATCACGAAGCTGGATGATATTCCTACTCCCGGACTCGCCGTCTTTAATCCCCGACTCTGGGCCTACAAGCCCGGCGACGAGATCTTGGTGGAATACGTGCGTGGCGACATCACCGACGTTACCTCCGTGACGGTTGAGAGTGATCTGTCCAATCCTTAACACGCCTTTCCCGCGTGACCTTACTGGAGCCACTGTTGGCTTCCCTTGCACATCAAGGCTACTCTACATCCTTCACCTGATATCTGAATCCCACGCTGCCAGGCAGCCCCGAAATCTCCCTTGACTTGAAGCTGTCGTTGGCAGATACTTGCCCTCAGTTTCAGGTACACAGAGAACCTTGAGGAGGCATAGCTTCATGCAGGCAAGCGCACCGGCATACGGCACACTCGGATCACTCGGTCGACTTGATAAGTCCTTGTTCGACACACTCTTTCCGAATGCCGGAACTGGACACCGTATTCTCGCGTCCGTCCTTCTGATCGCTTTGATCTTCGCCTGTGCGAAGGCCCGGTTTTACCTGCCTGAGAATCCAACCCCCATCACCCTCCAGACCTTCGGCGTTCTGGTCACGGGCGGAATCATGGGATGGCGCTGGGGAACAGGGGCCGTACTCGGCTACATCGCCCTTGGTGCGTTGGGCCTCCCGATGTTCGCAAGCTCCGACCCCTGGGCATTTCGGACGCCAGCTGCGGCATGGGATGCTTCCATCATGGGGGTAACGGGTGGCTACATCATTGGATTCCTGGTCGCTTCCGCCGTGACCGGATACCTCAGCCAGATCGGTTTCAGACGCTCCAGTTCCCTCTGGGCGATCGCTCTCGGGGGACTGGCTCTCTACATTCCTGCACTCATCTGGCTTGCCGCCTTCGATTTCGGATGGCCCGCAGAAGGCAAATTATTCGTGGACGGAATGTACATATACATGCCCGGTGATATCGTCAAGATGCTTGGTGCCTCGCTCATCGTGACTGGACTGTGGAACCACGGTGACCGCCTAATCGACCTCTTCAGAAAGAAATCTTAGCTTCATCTGCACCAATTGCGAACGGGAGACGCCCGCACGGGCGTCTCTTTCTTTTTCCCTCAATATCCTTATGTCAATCTGCGCCACATTCTCGCTCGGCAGCCTTGCAAACCCTCAACCCCGTATCAAGTACATACGAGGCAGTTCTCTCCCTAACCCACTCCCACGACGGGAGAGGGGATAAGAGCGATGGGAGAGAGGGAGCAGGAACGAGGGCGGGGTTCCGGTGTGTGTCAGCAGTTTATGGTGTGGTCAAATCGAATTGGTATTAATTGTTTCGTCACATAACCGTTAGGGCGGCTTAAGCTTCCTGTCGGATACTGGAACTACCCCACTTGGAATGTGTCAGCGGATGCGATCAATGCTCGTGAGAATGGTGCCGTGGCCTCTCTTCGTATTGGCCTTTGCTATCGCTTGCGGCTCCCAAGACACAGTGGCGACTCACACCGCTACGCCTCTTGCGACGCCGACCGCCATGCCTACCGCCACTCCCGCTCCGCCTGCAATGAGTGAAGCGGAAGCCACTGTCGAGTCCGGCGAGCCTTCGGCCCCTGAGTTCGCCGGCATCTCCGGCTGGATTAATTCAGAACCGCTCAGAATGGCCGACCTGCGGGGCAAAGTCGTCCTCGTGGACTTCTGGACATACACCTGCATCAACTGCATCAGGACGTTCGAGCACCTCAAAGAGTGGCACTCCAAGTATGCCGACAAGGGGCTGGTCATTGTGGGCGTTCACTCCCCGGAGTTCCTGTTCGAGACGGTTCGCGCAAACGTGGAGCAGGCGGTCTACGACTTTGGCATCGAGTATCCAGTGGCGCAGGACAATAAGCTAAATACGTGGCAGGCCTTTGGCAACCGGAGCTGGCCGGGCAAGTTCCTGATAGATAAGAACGGAGCAATCCGTTTTCGGCACTTCGGCGAGGGGCAGTACGCTGAGACTGAGCGGTGGATCAGGGACTTACTTTCCGAGACGAAAGCAACACTCTCCGATGTTCCTGCAAATACGGACGCGGACGGACCAGTCTATCCCGGCCTCCAGAGTTCTTCCAGCCTTGATGAGGCAGTTACGAGAGAACTCTACGCCAGCTCCATCAAGAACCGGATCGCATTCACAAACGGCGGCGAGAAGCTGGCCTACGTGGGGAATTCCGAGTACTTCAGCGAGTCCTCTGAGGTCACAACGTTTACCGATCCGGGCGAACATCAGAATCACTACCTGTATCTTCAGGGCAAATGGGAACGCGGCCCGGAGAGTCTCACACACGCAAGGGAGACGACCGCCCACGAGGACTATGTTGCAATCAGGTTCTACTCGAACGAGGTAAACGCGGTCGTCGGCATGAAAGACGCCGAGTACGATGTTCGCGTCACCCTTGCCGGGGAACCGCTTGAACGCTCCCCAGCCGGGGACGACATCCGGTTTGACGCCGAAGGCAACAGCTATTTCGTCGTAGACCAGGCGCGTATGTTCAACATCGTGCGTCTCGGTGAGTTCGGAGAACACGAGTTGAAAATCAGCTCCAACTCGGATGATTTTGAGCTATACACCTTCACCTTTGGTCACTACCAGCGAACTCCAAGAGAGCTGGCAGGCATCACGAACTGGATCAACTCCCCTGCCCTGTCTCTGGCCGACCTAAGAGGTAACGTCGTCATCGTCGTATTCTTCTCGGTCGCGTGCGACGACTGTATTCAAATTCAGCCATTCATCGAGTTCTGGCGACAGAAGTACGAAGATCATGGACTGAGAATCGTGGGAGTCCATACGCCACAGTTTGAGTTCGAAAAGCGGAACGACGTTGTGACTAAGTCGCTGAAGGCACAGGGTGTCGTACACGCCGTCGGCATCGACCATAGCGGGGCGACTGCACGGGCGTTCCGAAACCCTTACGTGCCCGGTTCATATCTTCTGGACAAGAACGGGTTCATACGCCACGTACGGCTCGGCCCCGGCGGATATACCTTGATGGAGCAGGAAATAAGGCACTGGCTGGAAGATGCCGGAGCGGACCTGTCGACCATTCCCGCCAGCACTCAACAGGAGCTTGAACCCGACCCTCGTACATACGCGCTAGAGGACGATGTGCGGAGAACAAGGGACATCTACTTGGGCACAACCTGGAACGATCCGGAGGCACCCGACCCGTACTTCCGGCAGGAAGAGTACTTCCTAGGAACGATCCAACCGCACACATACATAGACCCGGGCGAACACGAGAACCACTACGTCTACCTTCATGGAGAGTGGCAGACAGGTGAGGAGAGCATCATCCATTCCCGAACTACGGACGAATACGAGGACTATATAGCCTTCAAAATGGTTGGGAAGAAGGCGGCAGCCGTCCTTTCGAATGGTGACGGCGCAGCCCAGCGCGTGCGGATCACGCTTGACGGCGAACCGGTCCCGCACGAACTGACCGGAGAAGACGTACTGTATGATACCGATGGAGAAAGCTACGTAGCAGTCGACCGTCCCCGTGTCTACCAACTGGTCGACGTCCCCGACTACGCCAGCCACGAAGTGAAGCTGTGGTCCGACTCCAGCGGACTGGAGGTCTACACAATCACCTTCGAAGCGAACATATTTGAACCGGAACCGTTCTAGAGACAAAGGCCAACCGGCGGCAGGCGCAATCATCTTGCGCGGCTGCACAACACTTTAGGAGACACCATGACAATCTCTCGGAACCTCATTACGATTACAGCACTTGCTTTCCTGTTTGCGCTCGTGTTGGCGGCGTGCGGTGGGAGTGACGGGGCAGACGCTCCGGACGAACCCACTGCGACCCCCAGAGCGACGGCCACTCCTTCGGTCTCGAGCGTGGATACCGACGAGGCGCCGCCTCCGCCCACGCCCGTTCCCGATCCGACCGCAACCCCTGTCCCCGATCCTCAGGCGGGGCCTCAGGGCCAGGAAGGACTTTTGGCGCCGGAACTCGCGGGCATCAGCTCCTACATAAACACGGAGCCGTTCACGTTGGAGGAACTCAGAGGGGACAAGGTCGTTCTCATCGACTTCTGGACCTACACCTGCGTCAACTGCATCCGGACGCTGCCGTTCATCAAGGAATGGCACGACAAGTACAAGGACGCCGGTCTCGTGATCGTCGGTGTTCACGCGCCGGAATTTGAGTTCGAAAAGCTCGAATCGAACGTGAAGATGGCGGTCGAGGACTGGGGAATCGAATACCCCGTCGTCTTGGACAACGATCACGGTACTTGGAATAACTTCCTCAACAGGTCGTGGCCAGCCAAATACCTGATAGACAAGGACGGAATCATCCGCTACACGCACTTCGGCGAGGGCGAGTACATCGAGACGGAGGACGAGATTCGCAAGGTCCTGGCCGAGCTCGATGAAGACGTAGCCAGCATCGAACACAGCAATATCGAAGACGCCAGTTTCCACCTTGATGCGCTCGCCCAAGACCCACTGGAAGGGCTGACCCGCGAGCTGTACGCAGGAGTGGAGCGCAACTACGGCGCGCTTCAGTTTGGAGGCTCCCCGTACGTACTCCACGAAGAGTACTACCAGGGTCTGGGTCGAATCGTCGAGTACGAGGACATCGCTGAGGAACATTACAACCAGTTCATCTACCTGCAGGGTTCATGGATCAACGAGTTGGAACACCTCCGGCATGCACGGGTCACAGAAGACTTCGAGGACTACATCCTTGTCAATTTCAAGGCGGCGGAGGTCAACGTTGTGCTGACCAAAGAAGACAGCGTTGAGCCTTACGACGTACGAGTTCTCGTCAACGACGAGCCGGTGAAGGAGGAGCAGGCGGGCCTGGACGTCCAGTGGGACGACGAGGGCAACAGCTTCATTCAGGTGGATGAGCCACGTATGTATCGCGTGATTCAACTCGATGACTTCGAGGGTCACGAGCTCAAGCTGAGTTCCAACTCCGACCAGTTCCGCGTGTTCGCATACACGTTCGGGGCATACATCGAGGAGCAGCCGCTCCCATAGACCGAAAGTACGCTAAGACCTGCCTAAGGGAGTGTCTAATAGATCAGTAAAACCCGTTCGTGGTGAGCTTGTCGAACTATGAACGGGGTGAACGGGGAGCTATTTGGACACCCTCATAGTTATGCGGCCCGGGGATGATTGCACTACCACTCATTGCCGGGCCGATTTGCGTCCGCCCGGAATTCTCGGTAGGCTGAACGCGACTTCGCGGCACGGAGATAATCGGCAGCTTGAACGTCATTCTACTGGGAGCCGGTCGTGGGGCACGGCTCATGCCCCTCACAGCGTCGCAGCCCAAGTGCTTTACCGAAATAGCTGGGACCAGGATTCTCGATTGGACGCTGCGCGCCTTTCAAGAGAATGGTCTGGACGATTTCGCATTTGTCGGCGGGTATCTCATCGATGTAGTGCGAGATGCCTATCCGAATTTTGCCTACGTGGAAAACGCAGCCTGGCCCACGACCAACATCCTTGCGTCCCTCGTCTGCGCACGTGAGTTCATGGCGGACGGCTTTTACGCCACATACACCGACACGCTCTACCTTGGCGAAGCGGTGAAGGCGCTGCAGGACTCGCCGCACGATATCACACTCGTCATGGACACCCGCTGGCGTGAGCGGTACGTTTTCCGCAGTATGCACCCCGAGACGGATGCTGAAAAGATGATCGTGGAAGGTGATCGTGTGGTGGAAGTTTCGCGCACGATAGAGCCTGAGGAGGCCTCCGGCGAGTACACCGGCGTTATCAAGATGTCGGCCAAGGGGGCATCTCAATTCCTGGAGTTCCATGATGAAATTCACGCCGAGCTTGGTGACGAGCAGATCATCGCCGACGGTCGACCCTTTCGTATGGCCTATGTGATTCATCTTCTCGACCGAATGATTCGAGCGGGTATTCCCGTACACTCCGCGGCTGTACCCGGCAACTACCATGAAGTCGACACCATCCAGGACTATCACCTTGCCACCGCCGATTGGATGAGGTTCGCAGATTGACCTGCTCTAAATTCCTTTCCGACAGTGTCACGAATGCACCTATGAAGTCACGCCAGAGAAGCCGATGAACGAAGACCTGTTCCCGACCACCGTCGTCGGCTCGATGCCGAGGCCTCAGTACGTCCGAGACCTTATCGAAACCCAGGTCGAGGAAGGTGGCTCTCTGGCCGAGTTTCGTCGGATGATGGACTCCGCCATTCCTTACGTGGCGCAGATGCAGGAACTCGCCGGAATCGACATCATCTCCGATGGCGAATGGCGGCGGAAGTCATACATCGGCGTCATTGCCGACATCTGCAGCGGGTTCGAGATGTCGATAAAGGAGGTTCTCGGTCAGCGTCAGACGTGGCATGTCGTCACATCTGAACTGGAGGTCGTAAACCCGGGTCTGCTGGCAAGGGAAGCCAGATTCCTTAAAGAGCACACCAAGCGCGATATCAAGGTCGCCATTCCGTCGCCCTACCTGATAGGCGAGCGTATGTGGGACGAGGAATTGTCGAGTGCGGCATATCCCACGCGGCGGGACTTCACAGCGGCGCTGACGCCTGTGCTGCGGCAGGAACTCATCGCCCTAAGAGATGAAGGCGTAGAGGTCGCGCAGATCGACGATCCCCATCTGTGCCTGTTCGTCGACCAAAAGGTCAGGGCGGCGTACGACGATCCACCGGCCGAAATGGCCTTTTGCGTTGACCTTATCAACCAGGTCGTAGAGGGCGTGGAGGGCGTGCGGTTGGCAGTCCACCTCTGCAGGCGAAACAAGGGACGAGCAGGATGGGTGGGCGAAGGCGGATACGGCCCGATCCTGCCCGCCCTTTCGGACCTGCAGGTCGACATCCTCATGCTGGAATTCGCGATACCGGCGGCAGGTGATTTTGCGGTACTGCGCGAACTGCCCGAAAGGTTCGACATCGGGCTGGGATGCGTGGACTGTCGAAGCAGTCATATAGACACGCCCGATGAAATCGCCGACCGCGTCCGGAGGGCCGTCCAATACGTAGCGCCGGAACGGATTATCCTGCATCCTGACTGTGGGTTCGCTCCGGGAAGCGCAGCCGACATCCCCCTCGACGAGGCATATATGAAACTCAGGAACGAGGCGCTTGCTGCAGAAATGCTCCGTGGCGAGTTCGGATAGCTGATCGAATTGTCGGGCAGGACGATCCGTCGAAAGAGCTAGAGGCATACAGGGCTCGATGAAAAGGAGTGCCAATTGCGTCAACTACGGGAAAACCGGATCAAGAGGAAGCTAGAACGAGGTGAGGTCGTCAGCGTCGTAGAAGGGTTTCACACGGCTGAGATCGTAGACTTTCTTGGCCCTATGGGGTTCGACGGCGTGTGGGTCGAGACCGAGCACGGAGCAATCGACTTCAGGGAGATCCAGAACATCACGAGGTCATGTGATCTCTGGGGAATGACGTCACTCATCCGGGTCAATCGCGTGGACTACGGTCTCATCTATCGGTCGCTCGATCAGGGCGCTCAAGGTGTGATCGTGCCTCATGTCGATACGGCGGAACAGGCGAGAGAGGTCGTCCGGGCCTCTCGATATGGGCCGATTGGGGCCAGGGGAATGTACGAGAGCCGACAGGCGTACGGCATCGGTTCGGAAGAGTACTTCAAGAAGGCCAACCAAGAGACCCTCGTGGTCGCGATGATCGAGGACATCCTGGCAATAGAGAATCTGCCGGAGATCCTTGCCGTAGACCACATCGACGTATTCTTCGTTGCGCCAAGCGACTTGGCTCAGAGCATGGGGCTGGTCGGCCAGATCGACCTCCCGAAGGTCAAGCAGACCATTTCCGATGCTGTGTCACGCATCGCCGAGTCCGGGCGCACTGCCGGGGCCATAGCGTGGGCGGACACGGCTGAGGAGGTGGTAGAGGCAGGAGCGAGATTCCTGATGACCAGCTGGCTGGCCTATCTGACAGAGGGGTCCAAGACCTACCTTGACGCCGTGCGACGGGCAACCAACAAAGGTGGAGAAGCGTCGTAGCGTTGGAAGGGCATCTGCTATGGCGGCCCATCAGCGTGCTATCATTACTGCTTGATGAATCCTGATGAACTAAAGCATTGGATCGCCTTCACACGCGTGCCATTCGTGGGAACGGTGCGCCTGCGTCTGCTCGAGAAACGCTTCGGCTCGCTCTCGGATGCTTGGAGCGCAAGCGAAGCGGCGCTGCGTGAAGCGGGCTTGGATGAGAGGACGACCCGCTCGGTCCTGAGGCATCGGACAAGAATCAGTCCTGACGGTGAACTGTCGCTGCTTGAGGAGCACGGGTGCTCGGCCTTCACATGGCACGATCCCGAATATCCGGCTCGCCTCAAGGAGATCGACGATGCGCCACCGGTTATCTATGTAAAGGGCAAGCTTCTTCCCAAGGACGAGAGGTCGGTGGCTGTCGTCGGTACAAGGCGGGTCACGGCTTACGGTCGGGAGGTCACCCACCGGCTGTCCACGGATCTCGCCAAATCGAATGTGGTAGTCGTCAGCGGCCTCGCCAGTGGAGTGGACGGCATAGCCCACCGGGCGGCACTGGAAGCCGGTGGCCGAACGGTTGCAGTGCTCGGCAACGGCGTGGACATCGTGTACCCGCACCAGCACGCCCGGCTCGCCGAGCAGATTGTGGAAAACGGCGCCGTTATTTCCGAGCACCCCATAGGCACCAAACCAAAAGCAGAGCACTTTCCTCGGCGAAATCGCATCCTGAGCGGCATTACCCTGGGAACGCTCGTGATCGAGGCTGCCGAAAGCAGCGGCGCTTTGATTACCGCGCGCCACGCCCTCGACCAGAACCGCGAGGTCTTCGCCGTGCCGGGAAGCATCCTGTCCCCGGGCAGTCGCGGCACGAATGCCCTGATTCAGCGCATGGAGGCGAAACCGGTCCACAAGCACGAGGATATCCTGGAAGAACTCAACCTCTCGTTTGTGGGAGCGCAAATCGAGATGGCGGCGCTCTTCCCGGCCAACGATGACGAGTCTAAGGTCCTGTATCACCTGAGCCAGGAACCTACTCACATAGACGAGATCATCCGTGGTTCCGGCATGACAATCTCGGTCGTGAGCAGCCTTCTCGCAATGATGGAATTGCGCGGTCTCGTGCGTCAGATTGGCGGGATGAACTACGTGCGAGTTTGATTGTGGCGATCGGATTCGGTCGAAAAGCGGTTGCAAACCGGATGCGCCCTGTGTTCATAATACCTAGAAGAGGCAGGCCACACCCTGCCTGTTTTGTTGTCCCGACCCCTATATCTTGAACTTGACGGAATTACTATGGGCAAAGACCTCGTAATAGTCGAATCGCCCGCCAAGGCACGCACCATCGGGCGCTTTCTTGGCGGCAAGTATGACACGAAGGCCTCGATGGGCCACGTTCGCGACATCCCCAAGAGGGAAATGGGCGTCAGGGTCGATGACCTGAGCTTCGTGCCCAAGTATCGCGTGATGCCGGACAAGAGGAAGGTCGTCAAGGAAATCGCCGACGCCGCAAAATCCGCTTCCACTGTCTACCTCGCCACCGACCCGGACCGTGAAGGGGAGGCTATCTCTTGGCACCTCATCAGCGCGGCCAAGATCGATGCGTCCAAGGTCAAACGCGTAATCTTCCATGAAATCACCGACGGAGCGGTCAAAGAGGCATTCGCCCACCCCCGCCAACTCGATGACAACCTGATCGACGCCCAACAGGCGAGAAGGGTACTCGACCGGCTGGTCGGCTACGAGCTCAGCCCCGTTTTGTGGAAGAAGGTCCGGCGCGGCCTGTCTGCGGGCAGAGTCCAGTCCGTGGCGCTCCGGCTCATCGTCGAGCGGGAGCAGGAGATCGATGCCTTCCAATCGGAAGAGTACTGGAGCATCGATGCCACACTCGCCCCAAAGTCCAGAAACGGCGCCGATGCACAGAGCTTCACGGCAGATCTTCGGCGGCTGCATGGAAGCAAGTCGCGCATCGAGATCAAGAACGAGGCCGAGGCCACCGCGATTACCGGCGACCTTGAAGGCGCAACGTATCGCGTGACTTCGGTGCAAAGACGTGAACGGCGACGCAAGCCTTCGGCCCCGTTCATTACCAGCACCCTCCAGCAGGAGGCGTCGCGGAAATTGGGCTTTACGGCTCAACGGACGATGGTCGTCGCCCAGCAGTTGTACGAGGGCGTGAACGTCGGCACGGGCGGAACGACCGGCCTCATAACCTACATGAGGACCGACTCCACCAACGTCGCCGACTCCGCGCTCCGCGAGGCTTCCGCTTACGTGAAGGAGAAGTTCGGCGCGAGCTTCGCTCCCAAGGCTCCCCGGCGTTACACCAAGCGCGTTCGTGGCGCGCAGGAGGCCCACGAAGCCATACGCCCCACCTCCCTCTTCGTCGAGCCGGACAAAGTGAAGAATCACCTCACTACCGAGCAGTTCCGGCTGTACGACCTGGTCTGGCGGCGCATGGTCGCAAGCCAGATGAACGACGCGATCTTCGACGCCACTCGGGTAGACATCGATGCCGAGAGCGTCATTTCTGGCACCCACTATGACTTTCGAGCCACAGGCTCGGTGCTCAAGTTTGCCGGCTTCAGAAGGGTCTACATGGAGGGGACCGACTCCTCCAACGGCAAGGCCTCAGAGGAGTCCCGGGAACTGCCGCCGCTCGAAGACGGCGACGCGCTGGACTTCATCGCCCTACTGCCGGAGCAGCACTTCACTCAGCCCCCTCCCCGCTATAGTGAGGCCACGCTGGTGCGGGCGCTCGAAGAGGAAGGCATCGGACGTCCCAGCACCTATGCCCCGACCATCGCGACCGTGCTGGACCGCGACTACGCGCGAAAGACGAAAGGCCGCATCGAGCCGACGAAGCTCGGAAGGGCGGTGACCGGACTGCTCATTCAGCACTTCCCCGACGTTGTGGACATCGGGTTCACCGCGAAGATGGAGGAGCAGCTCGATGAGATAGCGAGCGGGCAACGGGCTTGGAACCCCATGCTGAAGGACTTCTACCAACCTTTCAACACGACCGTAAAGGAAGCGCTTGAAAAGGCCGAGCGTGTCCCCAGCAGTCAGATCGACGAAGAGAGCGGCGAAATGTGCGACAAGTGCGATAGCCCAATGGTCATCAAGTCGGGCCGGTACGGGCGGTTCCTCTCGTGCAGCGGGTTCCCCAATTGCCGGAGCTCCAAGCCGCTGATGGAGCGGATAGGCGTGCAGTGTCCGAAAGACGGCGGGGACATCGTCGAGCGACGACAGCGCGGCAGGAACGGCAGGAAATTCTACGGCTGCGTCAACTATCCTGACTGCGATTTCACGGTCAACCGCAAGCCGCTCGGAGTTCCGTGTCCGGAGTGCGGCGGCCTGCTTGTCGAGCAGGGACGCGACCGCTGCCAGTGTAGAGACTGTGACTACAGAGGCCCGATTCCCGAAGCCGTCGACGCGGGCGAATTGGTCGAGGTCTAAAACTCCAGCAAAAGTGGACTTAGTACACGTAGGGGCGCGTTACGACGCGCCCTTATCATGTTACCGAGATGAAGGAATCCGCTTGGCTGGACCTGATCGAAAAGTTCGACACGCATTTGACGGCGGAGAAGGGACTCGCTCCCCTGACCCGGCGCAACTACACGACTGACATCCAACCCCTCTTCGACTTCATGCGTCGCGAGGACATCGCCGAGCTTGCCGATCTCGACCGCTACCGGATCAGGGCATATCTCGCGTGGCTGGTCGAACTCGGTTACGTGAAGGCCAGCGTCGTCCGCAAGCTCAGCGCGCTGCGCACGTTCATACGCTGGCTCATACGTACCGGCGTCCTGACGGAAGACCCTCTTCCCACGCGGGGGATGATGAAGAAGGAGTCTCGACTGCCCCGCTTTCTCTCGCAGAGCGAGGCCGCTCGCTTGGTTTCGGCTCCTGACGGCTCCGACGGTCTTGGGCTTCGTGATAGCGCGCTGTTAGAGGTTATCTACGCGGCGGGACTTCGGGTCAGCGAGGCACGTGACCTGAACGTCGCCGACATCAACTTCGAGACCAGGGAGCTTCGTGTGCGGGGAAAGGGATCGAAGCAAAGGGTCGTGCTGATCGGGGAAGCGGCCCACCGGGCGCTTTCGCGGTACCTCCTGGAGGTGCGCCCCACGATCGCAACGCAGGAAAGCGGCTCGGCCGTGTTCCTGAACCGGAGCGGAGGAAGGCTGAGCCAGCGGAGCATCCAGTCCAAGGTCCGCAAGTACTCCACGATGACCGGACTCAGGACCGACGTACACACGCACACCATACGGCACTCATTCGCGACGCACCTGCTGGAGGGTGGCGCGGACCTGCGGGTGGTGCAGGAACTGCTGGGACACGCATCGCCCGCGACCACGCAGATTTACACCCACGTTACGCAGACGCAGGCGCGCCAGGCCTACCTTGCCGCTCACCCTCGCGCGGCCAAGTCGGCCCCACAGGCGGAACCGAGCGGCTAGCTGGAGTGTACGGATTCCCTGCGTACGTCTGCTAGAATCGATTGCGTGACCTCCGTACGGCCAGACGACCAACCCCCTGAACTTGCCGAGCTGACCCTCCTCGATGAGATTGGCCCGCTCGGCGACTGTCTTGCCGACTTCGAGGACGGGCGGATCAACGTGTTCGGAGGGATTCCGGGCGAGCGCGTTGCAGCGCGCATCGTTCGGTATCGCAGGCGCAGGAAGCGGATGGTCTCCGGTCTCGTACATGAGGTTATCGAGGCTTCGCCCCATCGAGTTCCCGCGCCCTGCCAGTATTTTGGGGCGTGTACCGGGTGCCAGTGGCAGCACATTTTGTACAGTCATCAGCTTGTCCTCAAGCGGGGGTATGTCGAGCGGAACTTCGCTGAGTACCCTTCTCTTGAAGGAATCGCCATCGACCCGTGCATACCCGCGCCGAGTCTGTACGGCTACCGAAACCATGCCCGGTTCACGATTCGGCGGGAGGGCAGCCCCGGCTTCGTGAACCGGATCACGCGCAGGTTCGTACAGACGGATGAGTGCATGCTGATGACGCCGGGGATCAATAGACTGGCGGACGGCCTCAAGGGTCGCGCGCAGGAGACGAGCCAGCTGTCCATCCGGTACGGGGTCAATACCGACGAGTGGCTCATTCAACCCAAGCTGAAGAGCGCGGCAATAGCGCTGGAGTCCGGGCAGAGCCACTACACGGAGAAGCTGCTTGGCCACAGCTTCCGGATAGCGTCGCCGTCGTTCTTCCAGGTCAACACCGAGCAAGCGGAACGACTGGCGGCGCTTGTGGGGGAGACACTTGAGCTTTCCGGCAAGGAATCGGTCGTGGACGCCTACGCGGGGGTGGGGACGTTCGCCATACTGCTGGCCGGCTCCGCGAAGAGGATCATCGCCATCGAGGAGTCTGCGGCGGCGATCAAGGATGCGGCCGCGAATGCGTCCGGCATTGATAACGTGGAGTTCATCGAGGGGAAGACGGAGGACGTGTTCGACTCGATGGAGACCCGCCCGGATGCCGTGATCCTCGACCCGTCGCGGTCGGGGTGCCATCCGACTGTGCTTGAAGCGCTGACTCGGTTGGCCCCGGAGAGGACGGTGTACGTGTCGTGCGACCCGGAGGCGCTTGCGCGGGACCTCGATATTCTCGTGCGTGGCGGGTTCAGGATCGAGTCGGTGCGGCCGATCGACATGTTCCCGCAGACGCATCATGTGGAGACGGTGGCGCTGTTGGGGCGGAGAAAGTAGAAAGTACTGAGTACTTCGTAGGGCGCATGAGGCGCTCTGTGGGTTTATTTCTCCTTTCGTCAGACCGTTGGTTGTAGTCCACTGTTTGACCCTTCGACAAGCTCAGGGTGAACGGCTTTCATTCCAGGTGTCATTTCAAGGCATGACGGTGACGTCGATTTCGTCGATGAGGATGTCCTCAGATTCGTCGCTTCCGACTTCGGTCAGCGTTACGCCCAGGGTGTTATCCCCATCGATCATGTGCTGAGGGTCGAGGTCGAATATGACGGTGGAGTAGGCGGGAAGCGGGCGGCCAATGTTGGTCGAGCGGCCGCTCTCATGCCACATTCGGCGGACGGTGTCGGCCGGGACGGCCACGCCATTCAGGTCGAGCGCCAGAACGTCACCGGGCCTGAGGTGCTGCGCGCGGAGGGCCGCGTAGGCATATCCGATATCGTCCCACTGCTCGCAGAGGCGCATGCGGTATTCGTACCGGACGCCGGACGCCTCGCGGCTGAGGACGATCTTGTCGTCCTTGATCGCGCCGGTGGATGCCATGCCGGGCCCACCGTGGTAGTCCGTGCCGCCCATCATCGAGCGGAACAGGTAAGTTCTATGGTTCGCCCTTATGGCATCGGGGTCCTTGAGCTCTCCAAGCAGGGCCAGCGAGCCAGGGAAGTCGCCCATGAGGTGCCCTGTATATTGCTCCTGGTAGTTGAAGCTCGAAACGCCGTCGGCCCCGGCGCCGTACATATTGTTGGCGAGGGCACGGTAGTTGTTGACTGCCATCGGGCGGAGGTAGACCCGCGACTGAAAGGCCATGTGTTCGGTGGTGCCGCTCTCGCCGGTGTGGGGCTGGAGCGCCCATGGGACGATGTCGCTGCGGGCGTCGGAGGCCGAGCAGAACGGCATGACGCCGGGCAGGAGGAGGCAGTCAGTCCCCTTCATCAGGCTCGAAAACTCCTCCCACTGCGCGTTGTGGTTCGCGTACATGGTGTTGGCGGGACTCACGTAGTCGAGGATTCCCGTAGTTATCCACGTGGGAATATCGAGGCCGCAGTCGTGGCACTCTTCGAGGGTCTCGGGAACGCGGACCCCCAGGAGCAGCTTCTTTCCCTTCTTTCGGCCCTCGTCGTCCAGCATGTCGCGGATGCGCCGGAAGAGCTCGGTCATCAAAGGCTGGCGCTCGCGGGAGATGGAGCGCGGGTACGGGAAGTGGTTGTCGCTGCGGAAGGTTATCTCGATGCCGTCCACGTCGAAACGTCGGGCGATCTCCTCGATGGCGCCGAAGTGGAAGTCGCGCACCTCCTTGAAGGAGAAGTCCATCGCATTGCCCGGGTTGGCGAGGGGTCCCGGCGGAACGTCTTTCAAAATGAATTCCGGGTGGTCGAACATCCACTGTGCGCCCTGGGTGGGAGCTCCGTGGTCGTCCCCGAACCGCGCTCCGGCGATGAACTTCAACCCGCGCCGGTGGGCGCGGTCGATGAATATCTCGATGGGGTTGATGCCCCGGTCGAGCATGGGGATCCAACGACGATGCTGGGGACGCTGATCGAACTCATAGGTGTCGGAGCGGAAGTAGGTGACCCAACCCTGTCCAAATACCTCCTGTCCGAAAGCGTCGGCCCCGCTCAGGGCGAAGTGGTCCACGAGCCTTTCGATCTGTTCCGGCGTGGCCGGATCGCCGGTGAACGGCTCGCGCGCGTGGCTGGAAAGGTCGGCCACGAAGAGCAGGCGGATATCGCCCTTGGGCTTGATGGGTCTTGGTGCGGGGGGTGTGATGGTCATTAGCGTCCTGTCCTATTAATGATGTTGGTGTCGGGGGTAGATCTTTACCCTCACCCCAGCTCTCTCCCGCGAACGGGAGAGGGGGTATTGGTGGCGTGATTTGGTCGGTAAATGATCTAGTCGTCACTCCGTTCGATACCGAGGGCGGTGCGGTCGAGATGGGCTGAGTAGACCTGGTGCCAGCCGCCCTCGTCGTCGATGTCGAAGTCGTCGGCGCTGTCCTGGGGTTCCCATCCGAGGACGGCTTTGGTGTGCTCGATGTCGATCCAGCGGTACTTGTTGTTGGATGTCGCTCGGAAGATGTCGAACTTCAGCGATGGCGGGGCCTGCAGGCACTTGTCGACGACCGCGACGCAGTCACGGTGGCTGAGGTATGACATCGCCTGTCGTCGCTGGGTGGGCCTGTTGGCGGACGAGACGGCTCCCAGCCGGATACAGGGGATCGACATGTCGAACACGTCGGAGTAGTAGCGGGCCAGGGCCTCGCCGAAGACCTTGCAAGCGCCATAGACGCTCTTCGGGCGCACGGGGTCGAGGTGCGTGATCATAGGCCAGGTGTCAGGCACCTTGTCGTACTCTCCCGCGCCGATGTGGCCGTACGGCAAGCTCTTGTCGTACTCGTAGCCGGTCTGCGTGTCGCCGGTGCTGCCGTAGACGACCCTGCCTATGCCGTGGATGCGCGCCGCCTCGAAGACGTTGCGGGTTCCCATGATGCCCGCGGTGAGGTGCTTCTCCCAGTCGAAGACGTCGTCGATGTAGTTGGCCATGTGGACGACCATATCCACGCCCTCGAAGGCCGGGAGGATGGCGTCGAGGTCGGAGATGTCGGCCTGGGTGCAGGGGATGCCCTCGACGGGACGGCGGTTGAGGGCGCTGAATTCGTACTTATCGGCGAGATGCTCGACGATGAGGCCGCCGATGAGGCCGCTTGCGCCGGTGACGAGGACTTTTGGTGTAGTCATGAGTTGTTCCTGATTAGGGGAGATTCACCGCAGAGGGCGGGAGTTCGCGGAGGGGTTTAGTGGATTCCCGCGTGCGCGGGTAATGACGGTTTTGGGTGGTGTGCATGTGGTCTGCGGAGTTATCGGAGAGAATTGGCATAGGCTATTCGAGGACGATGTCGCCGGTCTTGCCGCCGGTCTTGCGGCGGAGTCGGATGTCGGTAATGCGCATTCCGCGATCGACGGCCTTGCACATATCGTAGATCGTCAGGGCGGCGACGCTGACGGCGGTCATGGCTTCCATCTCGACGCCGGTCTTGGCGGTCGTTCGGGCGGTCCCGCGTATGTCGACGGCACTCCGCTCAAGGTCGAGGCGGAACTCGACGGTGACCTGGTCGAGGGGCAGAGGATGGCAGAGGGGAATGAGTTGCGCCGTGTTCTTGGCCGCCATGATTCCCGCGATGCGCGCCACACCCAGCACGTCGCCCTTCTCGATGTGGTTGGCCTCGATGAGCTTCAGGGTGTCGGGCTGCATGAGGACGCTTCCCGTGACGACAGCCATACGCTCGGTAGAGTCCTTTGGGCCGACGTCCACCATCTGGGCCTTGCCGGAGGTGTCGACGTGGGAGAGATTTTTCCCCGGTGGAGGGGAGGACTCCGGCTCCCCTGCCTGAATTGGTCGGACGGGAGAAGATGGATTCCCGCTTTCGCGGGAATGACGGTGGTTTGCAGTTTTTGACGACGAGTTGTTCACCGGTTCACCTCTTGCCTCGGCGTTTGCGATGCGGTCGGCCATTTCGTTGAGCGGGTGTCCGGCGTGGCCTCTCACCCAGTTCCAGCTTACGTTCCTCTTGGCGACCTCGGCGTCCAGTCTGTTCCACAGGTCCCGGTTCTTGTTGCGCTTCCAGTTCTTGGTCATCGTGTTGACGAGATATGAACTGTCGCTGTGGACGCAGACGTCGACACCGGAAGGCGTGGCCTCTATTCCCTTAATGGCGGCGAGTACCTCCATCTTGTTGTTCGTGGTGCGGTCGTCACGACCGTGCAGCTTTCGGGTCGCGCCATTCTCTATGATGATGGCGGCCCATCCGCCGGGGCCGGGGTTCCCGATGCAGCTGCCGTCGGTGTAGATGTCGATCATGTTCTGTTTGTTCTCGTGTTGCGGACTCCGTACTGACGCCGGTTTGTATTATGATACCTCCGAATCTACAGTCAACCCAGAGAGGACAATATGACCCGCAAGAACCGGATGATTATCAGCAATGACGACGGATGGATCATGAGCAACATGACGTCGACGGTGACGCCGGAGACTATCAAGGAGATGATGGTCGACACGTATCCGGGATCACCGATTGGGGGTGTGTCGTGGTGCGTCGGCAACAGCGAGACGTACGAGTACGAGACGGAGGTGGGCGAGAGGACGGGGGACGGCTACGAGCACTTCGAGGACGAGCGGACCTACTGGCTGCACAAGAACCTCTACGGGCTTATCGAGAGTTCCGGTGGGCCGTTGACGGAGATCACGCGGCAGTTCCACGGAGCGGGCATCGACATACTGCCGTCGATGCGGATGAACAGCCACTACAACGTCGCTTACGACGCGCCAGGCCACGGGAAGTTTCGTCGGGAGCACCGGGAGTGGCTGATCGGCCAGCCGAACGAGTACATCCCGCGTCCGACGCTGGAGTTCGCGATTGCACGCGGCGTTGACTACAAGTTCCCCGGAGTACGAGAGCATCTGCTGAAGGTCATCTTCGAGCTGTTCGAGAAGTTTGACGTTGCCGGGGTGGAGCTCGACTACTTCCGGCACCCGGCGTTCTTCCGGGTGGAGGAGGCGTACTCCAACCGGTACCTGATGACGGACTTCATCCGGCGGATTCGTCAACGCATGGACGAGGTCGGTAAGGAGAAGGGGAAGCACCTCGACCTGCTGGTGCGCGTCCCACCGACGCTGTACGACTCCAAGCGCATCGGACTGGACGTGGAGACGTGGATTACCGAGGGGCTGGTGGACATCGTCGCGGCTGGCGGTGGGTTCATGCCGTTCGAGCAGCCTATCCGTGAGTTCGTCGAGGTGGCGGAGGGGACGGACTGCCTGATATACGGGAGCCTCGAGGCGCTGCGCTGGGCGCTGGACGAGGAACTGCTGTACGCTCTGGCGGCGCGATTCTGGGACGCGGGAGTGGACGGTTTCTACCTGTTCAACTACTTCAACGCGCCGAACGAGTGGAAGAAGCGGGTGCTGGGCAACATGGTCGACAAGGAGAAGCTGCCGCGTCTCAACAAGCGGTATGAGCTCGATCACTCCGATCGATCGGGGAAGGAGTACCACAGCGGGGCGTTCCGGTACGCGCTGCCTTGGGCGTCCCTGCCGGTATTCATGGAGGAGACGCAGCCGGGCGGAGGCTCGTCGCTCACGCTGGACATTGCAGATGACGTAGAGGCGGCAAAGTCGGACGGCGGCCTGGAGTCGTGCGCGCTGGACCTGGGATTCGACAACCTGAACGAGGACGACGAACTGGACGTTCGGATTAACGGCGAGCCGGTGGCGTGGTCGTCGATGGAGCGGTCCGAGGACGGCTGGGGGTACACGGCGTTCGACGGGATCGTGTACCACACAACGATGTCGGAACGGCGAGTCGAGGGAACGGTGATCCGGTTCGACGTGACGGACCTGCCGATCAGGAAGGGCGAGAATGAGCTGTTGGTGCGGCTCATCAAGGGATCGGGGCCGCACTTCGAGGCGGTGAGGCTGACGGAGGTGCGGCTGCATATTTCGTATGGGTGATTTCACCGCAGAGGGCGGGAAGAGCGCGGAGTTGGGGAGAGGGGATTCACCCTCACCCTAGCCCTCTCCCACGACGGGCTGACAGGGGTAGGTATTAGGTATTCCATACTTGCGAGTCATAGCCCCATCACTGTCATTCCGATCGTAGCGAAGCGGAGAGAGGAATCTAAAGTGTTCATCCTTCAAA
>DAOUKG010000001.1:0-4204 GCA_034421575.1 Dehalococcoidia bacterium | reverse complement strand
GTGAGAGCACGAACGGGCAGAGGGGGACTGAGACACGGCCCCCACTCCTACGGGAGGCAGCAGCAGGGAATCTTGCGCAATGGGCGAAAGCCTGACGCAGCGACACCGCGTGGAGGAAGAAGGCTTTCGGGTCGTAAACTCCTTTTCTTGGGGAAGAGAACGGACGGTACCCAAGGAATAAGCATCGGCTAACTACGTGCCAGCAGCCGCGGTAATACGTAGGATGCGAGCGTTGTCCGGATTTACTGGGCGTAAAGGGCGAGTAGGCGGCCCGCTAAGTCTCATGTGAAATCTCCCGGCTCAACTGGGAGGGGTCATGAGAAACTGGCAGGCTTGAGGTCAGCAGAGGAAAGCGGAATTCCCGGAGTAGCGGTGATATGCGTAGATACCGGGAGGAACACCAGAGGCGAAGGCGGCTTTCTGGGCTGCACCTGACGCTGAGGCGCGAAAGCGTGGGGAGCGAACCGGATTAGATACCCGGGTAGTCCACGCCCTAAATGGTGGATACTAGACATGGGGGGTATCGACCCCCTCTGTGTCGTAGTTAACGCGTTAAGTATCCCGCCTGGGGAGTACGGCCGCAAGGCTAAAACTCAAAGGAATTGACGGGGGCCCGCACAAGCAGCGGAGCGTGTTGTTCAATTCGATGCCAAGCGAAGAACCTTACCAGGGCTTGACATGTTTCCGACAGTCCCCGAAAGGGGATCTTCCTTCGGGACGGATTCACAGATGTTGCATGGTCGTCGTCAGCTCGTGTCGTGAGATGTTGGGTTAAGTCCCGCAACGAGCGCAACCCTTGTCGTTAGTTACCTTGTCTAGCGAGACTGCATGTAAAAAACATGAGGAAGGTGGGGATGACGTCAGATCAGCACGGCTCTTACGTCCTGGGCTACAAACACGCTACAATGGCCTGAACAAAGGGTTGCCAAGGCGCAAGCCGGAGCCAATCCCACAAATCAGGCCTCAGTTGGAATTGCAGGCTGAAACTCGCCTGCATGAACGTGGAGCTGCTAGTAACCGCAGGTCAGCACACTGCGGTGAATACGTTCCCGGGCCTTGTACACACCGCCCGTCACGTCATGGAAGTCGGTAACACTTGAAGTCGCCCGGCTAACCCTATGGGAAGTAGGCGCCGAGGGTGGGATCGGTGACTGGGACGAAGTCGTAACAAGGTAGCTGTACCGGAAGGTGCGGCTGGATCACCTCCTTTCTAGGGAGTATGGAATTCTCCGATTCGTCGGAGGACTCCTAGGTCGATCGGTGGGTGGCGGTCTCTCAGACGCCGGGTTGAGCCGGACCTCGACGTAAGTCGGGGAGAGCTCCCCGGAGGAAGAGGGACGTCCATAGAAAGACTCACCGTCATTTTGTGCTCCGAGCAATTCGGAGCATCGGTTCACACAGAAACTCTAGATTTCCTTTCACTGTCCAGCGGTTAAGGCAGGGGTCGAGGCAACTCGGCCCCTTCTTTTTGTCATTCGTCCGACGTACAATGGGACCGGCGGACTTCCTCGTCGAAGGCAGTAACCTTCACGATTCGAGGGAGTGCCGCCAGGACCGCGATTGTGGGGCTGTAGCTCATCAGGGAGAGCGCATCCTTTGCAAGGATGAGGTAGGGGGTTCGAGTCCCCCCAGCTCCACCACTGTCACTCATTCCCGTCCATTCTCCATCCGCCTTTTGGTTTCTCAGTTAACCCTCAATTCGTAGCTACATTAGCTACAAATAAGGCCTGATTCGTCCAGTCGAGGCATCCCCGTTGGTCTTCCGCAATCCTTTGTTATCTCGCGTCAAGTGTGGTAACTTTTGTGGTAACAGATGGGGAGGTTTTAGGGATTGAAACTGTCGGCAACAAGGGTGAAGGCGCTCAGCGAACCGGGCCGCTACTCGGACGGTGACGGCCTGCACCTGTTCATAAAGGGGAACGGCCGCAAGAGCTGGGTGCAGAGGATAACCGTCGACGGTCGACGACGCGATGTCGGCTTAGGCGGGTATCCGACTATCTCTCTGGCACAGGCAAGGAAGCGCGCATCGGACAATCGGGAGGCGATTGGGAATGGGAAAGACCCGGTAGCGGAAAAGCGCCGACCCTCTACGCCCACTTTCAGCGAGTCAGCCCATGCCGTCCACGAAGCCAACAAGCCTCGGTGGCGCAACGGAAGCCACACCCGGGCATGGATTCAGACTCTCGAACGACATGCCTTCCCCAAGATCGGCAAGATGCCCATCGACACCATCAGTCGCACCGACGTGTTGACGGTGCTTACACCTATATGGTCCGCACGTCCCGAGACGGCCCGGCGAGTGCGTCAGAGGATGCGAACGATTTTCAGGTGGGCCATGGCGAACGAGTTGATTGAAACCAACCCCGCCGGGGAAGCGATAGACGGAGCGTTGCCGTCCATGCCCAAGGTCAAGGTCCATCTCAGGGCGCTTCCCTACCAAGAGGTGGCTTCGGCTCTCAAAACCGTCGATGCGTCCCAGACTTCACCCGCTTCGAAGTACTGTCTGAAGTTCCTTGTCCTTACGGCGTCGCGGTCCGGTGAGGCAAGGGGAGCCACATGGGACGAGATCGATCTCAAAGATGCATCGTGGACGATACCCGGCTCACGCATGAAGGCAGGCATGGAGCATCGAGTACCCCTGAGCGATCAGGCCATCGATGTGTTGATGCTGGCCCAGCGACTTGAAGACGGTTCGGGGCTATGCTTCCCGTCCCCTCTGCGGCCTGGCCGGACGCTGAGCGACATGACCCTGACGAATATACTCCGCAAGTCCGGGCTTGCCGACAGGGCGACGGTGCACGGGTTCCGAACGTCGTTCAAGACGTGGACGATGGAACAGACCGATACGCCCTGGGCGGTGGGAGAGGCGGCACTGGCGCATCAGCTTGGCGGCAGTGTCGAGCAGGCATATGCCCGGTCCGACCTGTTCGACCGCCGCCGGACGCTCATGCAACAGTGGGCGGACTACCTCGCGGCCTGGCCGTGCAATGTCGGCTTGTGTTACCTAGGCGGAGGTGGTCGGGCCTAGGTCGCCCGTCGCCAATGGTCGGGACTCTATCCAGTCGGCGATATCGCTTTCCTTCCACCTGACGGCTGTAGGGCCGACCCTGACGGGCAGCGGGAAGCTCCCGCTTCGCATCAGCCGGTAGATCGAGGAGCGGCTCATGCCCGTGATCCTCTCAACCTCTCGACGTCTCATCAGTCTGTCTTGCAATGTAATCACCTCTTTCTATTCTCGTGTCTGAGCTACGGACTCTTGAAGTAGGGAGCAGGTGGCCGAGGTCCATGCTATCCGCCAAGTCATGCAGAGCCAAGACGTGGTGCATGTTTGGCAGGACTCCCCGCTTACTCCATCTCCACAGGTTGAGGGTGGTGGTGCAGAGCCTTCGAGTAGTCTCCGCCCACGACATACCTGCCATCTCCTTGAAGTTCCCTGTGCCTGAGCGGTTTCGCGGGACGGGACCAGCAGCAGAGGGGCATCAGCCTCCTGGCACTTGGGAACCGGACTCTCGATTGCGCTGACACCTCGCCACCCCTTGCAGTTGGTCGAGCCTAAGCTCATGCAATCGAGTGTGTGGAGTTCGACAGCCCATGCCAACCACATATAAAGGGTGTCGCGCATGACAGCGGTGTCACGCATGACACCCGTTATGCCGCGTGGGAATTTGGAGGACGTTCGTGGTGTCAGTGGGCTGTACAGGAGATCACGTTAGTTCCGAAAACGGAAGTGGGGGAATTTCATAGCTGAATCGGGATAAGAGGTCCCTTACAGGACAATCGGAGGAATCACTTCGGTTCCGGGGGAATTCCAGTCAATGTGGAGACTTGTCAAACTCGACAATGGTGGCGTATGCCAACCGTAGATAAGGCATGTGATCCCGATTCTTGACGTGCATTCTCATGACACGCCTTCTATAGACGACCCCACAGCCTTGTCCTTTTCGGCCATCTCATTGACAGAGTGCCGATTTGCGGATCGGTTGCGTGCCTGTCGTCTCCGACTCTGGAGATGGGCGGCGAGCCGCCTAACGTCATGGCGGTGTTCGCGCGCGATGCCGTCCTTGATTCGCCACAGTTCCTCGATGACTTCGTCAGACATCTTCCAACCCTCCTATCAGTTCGCTTGGCGTGCAAATCTCCGGACTCGTAAAGCCCTCCTGCTCGCAGATACTGCGGATAGTTCCTCTGGTTTCCGCGTTGGCGA